>NZ_SPKO01000007.1:471839-697287 GCF_023127795.1 Pseudomonas sp. W2Jun17
GCGGGGCAGAGCTGCGTCGATAGCCTTACTTATGCGTTGAGCCGCACTTGCTTTTCCAACTCCAGCTTTAAGCCGGGTTCAAGTTTCAGTTGGCGGGCCAGTTCATCCAGGTAGGCTTTTTCCATGAAATTTTCCTCATCCACCAGCATTACGCTGGCGATGTACATTTCGGCGGCCATTTCCGGGGTGCTGGCGGCGCGGGCGACGTCGGTGGGGTCCAGGGGCTTGTTGAGTTCAGCGTGCAGCCAGTGTTGCAGTTCCTGGTCGTTGTCCAGCTTGGTGAATTCGCCTTCGATCAACGCGCGCTCGCGCTCATCCACATGACCGTCTGCCTTTGCGGCGGCCACCAGTGCCTTGAGAATGCCCTGGCTGTGTTGTTCAACCTGGGCCGGAGGCAGGCGGTCGATGGTTTGTGGTTCGCCTTGGGGGGCGCTGGCTTGCTGGGCTTGCCAGTTGCCGTAGGCTTTATAGGCAATCACACCCAATGCGGCCAGGCCACCGTAGGTCAGGGCCTTGCCGCCGAATTTGCGCGCTTTTTTGTTGCCCAGCAGCAAGCCCATGGCTCCGGCCGCCAGGGCGCCGCCGCCGGCACCGCCGAGCATGCTGCCCAGCCCGCTACCGCCGAGTAAACCGCCAAGGGCGCTTTTGTCGTTGGATTTGCGTTGGCCGCCAGCCTTGTTTTGCAACATATCCTGGCCGGACTTGAGCAACTGATCGAGCAATCCGCGGGTATTCATTCGTAGCCTCCAGACACTTGGGTTCATAGGACCAATAGGCCCCCAGCGTAAGACGAAGTGCCAAAAAGCCGCGATCTAGAGTGCTTCCAGATGTAACGCGGGTATGCCAACCAGGAAACGTCTTGTTGCATATGCAAGGCCATCATCCCGCCATCAATCAATTTGCCTTGTTCATCGAACCGCTTAAGCTATCCGGCGTCTGTTTATTGTCCGTTGCGTTTGGCCGAAGGCATGTCCGAACCGTTATTTCTGATCCGCTACGTGCCAGGAACGGCGCGGGATTTGCTCACGACAGGTTGTCTCTATGCACCGCAGGAATTTGCTCAAAGCATCCATGGCCATTGCGGCTTACACCGGTTTGTCGGCCAGCGGCCTGCTGGCCGCGCAGGCTTGGGCCGGGAACCGTGCCGCCGACGGCGAGGCCGTGGCGTTCGATTTCGAAGCGCTCAAGGCGCAAGCCAAGCAACTGGCCACCCGTGGCTATCAAGACACTAAGCAGGTGCTGCCGCCAACCCTGGCCACCATGACCCCGCAGAATTTCAACGCCATTGGCTACGACGGTAACCATTCGTTGTGGAAAGAGTTGAACGGCCAACTGGACGTGCAATTCTTCCATGTCGGCATGGGCTTCAAGACGCCGGTGCGCATGCACAGTGTCGACCCCAAGACCCGCGAGGCTCGCGAAGTTCATTTCCGCCCTTCACTGTTCAACTATGAAAAAACCACGGTGGACACCCAGCAACTGACCGGCGACCTGGGTTTTTCCGGCTTCAAGCTGTTCAAGGCGCCGGAGCTGGACCGCCATGACGTGCTGTCGTTTCTCGGCGCCAGCTACTTTCGCGCGGTTGACTCCACCGGCCAATATGGCCTGTCGGCCCGCGGCCTGGCGATTGATACCTACGCGAAAAAACGCGAGGAATTCCCCGACTTCACGCAGTTCTGGTTCGAAACTCCGGACAAGAATGCCACCCGCTTTGTGGTCTACGCCCTGCTTGACTCGCCAAGCGCCACCGGCGCCTACCGCTTCGATATCGACTGCCAGGCCAACCAGGTGGTGATGGCAATCGACGCGCACATCAATGCACGCACTGCCATCGAACAATTGGGCATCGCCCCCATGACCAGCATGTTCAGCTGCGGCACCCATGAGCGGCGCATGTGCGACACCATCCACCCGCAAATCCACGATTCGGACCGCCTGGCCATGTGGCGCGGCAATGGCGAGTGGATCTGCCGCCCGCTGAACAACCCGGCCAAGCTGCAATTCAACGCGTTCGCCGACACCGACCCCAAAGGCTTCGGCCTGGTGCAGACCGACCATGAGTTCGCCAGCTACCAGGACACCGTCGACTGGTACAGCAAGCGCCCAAGCCTGTGGGTTGAACCTACCACCGCGTGGGGCGAAGGCTCGATCGACCTGCTGGAAATCCCCACCACCGGCGAAACCCTGGACAATATCGTCGCCTTCTGGACCCCGAAAAAGCCCGTGGCCGCGGGTGATTCGCTCAACTATGGCTACAAGTTGTACTGGAGCGCACTGCCACCGGTGAGCACGCCGCTGGCGCAGGTCGACGCGACCCGGTCAGGCATGGGTGGTTTTACCGAAGGCTGGGCACCCGGCGAGCATTACCCGAAGGTGTGGGCGCGGCGTTTCGCCGTAGACTTCAAAGGCGGCGGGCTGGATCGCCTGCCAGCGGGCACCGGCATCGAGCCGGTGGTGACCTGCTCCCATGGTGAGGTGAAGGATTTCAGCGTGCTGGTGCTGGATAACATCAAGGGCTATCGCATTCTGTTCGACTGGTACCCCACCAGCGACAGTGTGGAGCCGGTGGAGCTGCGCCTGTTTATTCGCACCCAAGACCGCACCCTGAGCGAAACCTGGCTGTATCAGTACTTCCCGCCCGCACCGGAGCAGCGCAAGTACACCTGAAATTAACCGCCTGATCATTCCCACGTCGCAGCGTGGGAATGATCGCAGGTGGCTTAGAACCGCGATACGCTTTTCATCGCGCCAATCAGATACCGCATCGCCACCTGATCACTCTCGGTCAGCGCCCGGTACTGGGCCAGCAACTCCATTTCATCCGAACTCAACCTTCGACCCCGCAATGACATCCGGCGGCTCAGAAAAGACGCCATTGCACCCGCTACGCCATAGGATTTGGCCATGGACCACTACTCCTGATATCAGTCAAATACTCCTGGTGCCCATTTCCAAACTCCCCCCGAAGCACAACGCTTTCGTGGTCAAGCAGCCTACCTCCCTGGGCTAGGAACCAGGCTTACCCTAAGCTTAGAAACTATCTTGTGGCACGTGGGATTTTTTTAGAGTATTCACTTAAAAAAATGGCCTCGGTAATAAAACCCTACAGCGCTTGCTTACGCCGTGGTCGATACAGGACGCGAGTTCTGGCAACCGCAAGAAAAAACCCACCGTATCAGGGTGGGTTCGACCTAACTGTGCGCGGGATCAATCGCGCAGATCCGACTCATGAATCGGCTGGTCCCGATGGGTTGCCCGCTGGTACTGCGCCGGCCAGATAGCCTTGCGCCCGCCCAGGTCATCGTCGGCATGCAGCGGCCAGTACGGGTCGCGCAGCAGTTCACGGGCCAGGAAGATGATGTCGGCCTGGCAGGTGCGCAGGATGTGCTCGGCCTGGGCCGGTTCGGTAATCATGCCAACCGTGCCGGTGGCGATGCCCGACTCCTTGCGCACGCGCTCGGCGAAGCGCGTCTGGTAGCCAGGGCCGGTGGGGATCTCGGCATTGGCGGCGGTGCCCCCGGAGGACACATCGATCAGGTCAACACCCAAGTCTTTCAGGCGGCGCGCCAATTCCACGGTTTCATCCGGGTTCCATCCGTCTTCGACCCAGTCGGTAGCCGATACCCGCACAAACAGTGGCAACTCCTGAGGCCAGGCCGCACGTACGGCCTTGGTCACCTCCAGCACCAGGCGAATGCGGTTTTCGAACGAGCCGCCGTAGTGGTCCTGACGCTGGTTGCTGATGGGCGAGAGAAACTGGTGCAGCAGGTAGCCATGGGCAGCATGGATTTCCACCACTTCAAAACCTGCGGTCAAGGCACGCTTGGCGGCAGCGACAAAGTCGGCGATTACTTGCTGGATCTGCCCTTCGTCCAATTGCTTGGGCTGGGTGTGATTGGGGTCGAAGGCAATCGGCGAAGGGCCCACCGGCACCCACCCGCCCTCCTCCGGCTTGACGCTGCCATGCTTGCCGATCCAGGGCCGATGGGTGCTGGCCTTGCGCCCGGCATGGGCCAGTTGAATACCCGCCACCGCGCCCTGGGCCGCGATAAAGCGCGTGATACGCCGCAGCGGCTCGATCTGGGCGTCGTTCCACAGGCCCAGGTCCTGGGCGGTGATACGCCCATCAGCAGTCACGGCGGTGGCTTCGGTGAAAATCAGCCCCGCGCCCCCCACGGCTCGGCTGCCGAGATGCACCAGGTGCCAGTCATTGGCCAGGCCGTCGTCGCTGGAGTATTGGCACATCGGCGAGACCGCGATGCGGTTGAGCAGGGTCAATTGGCGCAGGGTATAGGGTTCGAGCAGCTGACTCATGGCGCACCTCTTCTGGGTTCTATGGGCACTGTTCAACAGTGTTTAGAGCCTAGTCGACAACCACCGATTGCACAGGGTTCAGAAAGGAAAGCGGGAGCCGATTGCCGGCTCCCGTTATGCAGCGCCTTACATTTCGACCTGGGTGCCCAGCTCGATCACACGGTTTACCGGCAGCTTGAAGAAGCGCAGGTTACCGTTGGCGTTCTTCAACATGAAGGCGAACAAGGTTTCGCGCCAGCGCGCCATGCCCTTGATGCGCGAGGCGATCACGGTCTCGCGGCTGAGGAAATAGGTGGTGCGCATCGGGCTGAAATCCAGATCATCCAGATGGCACAGTTTCAGCGCTTCGGGCACGTCCGGCTCATCGGTGAACCCGAAATGCAGGATCACGCGAAAGAAGCCTTCGCCGTAGGAGTCCACCTCGAAACGCCGTGCGGCAGGCACCCGTGGAATGTCTTCGTAGACCACCGTCAGCAGCACCACCTGCTCATGCAGCACCTGGTTGTGCAGCAGGTTATGCAACAGCGCGTGGGGCACCGCATCCGGGCGCGCGGTCAGGAACACCGCCGTGCCCTGCACGCGATGAGGCGGCTGCACGCGGATGCTGCTGATAAAAATCGGCAATGGCAGCCCACCCTCGTCGAGGCGCTCGACCAGCAATTGCTTGCCGCGCTTCCAGGTGGTCATCAACACGAACAACACGATCCCCGCCAGTACCGGGAACGCGCCGCCCTGGATCACCTTGGGCACGTTGGCGGCGAAAAACAGACCGTCCACCAGCAAGCAGCAGAGCAACACCGGCACCGCCAGCACCGGCGGCCACTTCCACAGCAACAGCATGACCGCCGACACCAGGATGGTGGTCATCAGCATGGTGCCGGTCACCGCTACGCCGTAGGCCGACGCCAGGGCACCGGAAGATTCGAAGCCCAGCACCAGCAGGATCACGCCCACCATCAACGACCAGTTCACGGCGCCGATGTAGATCTGGCCTTGCTCGGCACTCGAAGTGTGCTGGATGTGCATACGCGGGATGTAACCCAACTGGATCGCCTGGCGGGTCAACGAGAACGCACCGGAAATGACTGCCTGGGACGCGATCACGGTCGCCAGGGTGGACAAGCCCACCAGCGGGATCAGCGCCCAGCTCGGTGCCAGCAGGTAAAACGGGTTGCGCGCGGCCTCCGGATCGCCCAGCAGCATCGCGCCCTGGCCGAAATAGTTGAGCACCAGCGCCGGCAGCACCAGGATGAACCAGGCACGGGCGATGGGCTTGCGCCCGAAGTGGCCCATGTCGGCGTACAACGCTTCGGCGCCGGTCAAGGCCAGCACCACCGCGCCAAGAATCGCCACGCCGATGCCGGGGTGAACCATAAAGAAGCGCACGCCCCATGCAGGGTTCAGCGCATTCAATACTTCAGGCTGCTGCAGAATGCCGTACACCCCGAGACCGCCCAACACCAGGAACCAGGTGACCATCACCGGGCCGAACAGCTTGCCGATACGATCGGTGCCGTGTTTCTGGATCAGAAACAGCGCCACCAGCACGATCAGCGCGATGGGCACCACCCATTTTTCCAGGCCGTCAAACGCCAGCTCCAGACCTTCAATGGCCGACAATACCGAAATCGCCGGGGTGATCATGCTGTCGCCATAAAAGAGCGCCGCGCCACACAGGCCGCACACCACCAGGAAACTGCGCAATTTAGCGCGCTCCCCAGCAGCCCGCCGCGCCAACGCGGTGAGAGCCATGATGCCGCCCTCGCCCTGGTTGTCGGCACGTAGCACGAACAACATGTACTTGATCGACACCACCCAGATCAGCGACCAGAAGATCAGCGCCAGAATCCCCAAGACGCCGTCATGGTTGACCTGCACCCCATAACCACCGTTGAACACCTCTTTAAGGGTGTAGAGCGGGCTGGTCCCGATATCGCCATAAACCACCCCGACCGCTGCCACCAGCATGCCAATCGGCTTGGCGTTTGAATGCTCGGCACCTGCTGCCTGACTACTTGCCTGACCCATCAACCACTCCTGCCCTTTGACCCAAGGTCTTTTATAAACAGCACGACTAAGCTGACCCTAGCATGCGCTGTTTTACTTCTCGAAACAGACGTTTTATTGACCCAAGGGCATTACCCGTGCGCAACGGCGCGAAGCATAGCGCAGCACTCGTCGCATTTCCCTGCATAAAGCTGGTCAAGTGCGCTGCCCGCCGATAGAATTGCGCACTTTTTGATCAGAGGCGCACCAAGCGCCCATCCGTTGCCTTGTCGTGCACGACCGGCAGCGTCATTCAATACCGAGGTTAGACATGTCCACCACCATCGCAAAAGCCAACCCCAAGGTTGGCTTTGTTTCCCTGGGTTGCCCGAAGGCTCTGGTCGACTCCGAGCGCATCCTCACGCAACTGCGTATGGAAGGCTATGACGTCGTGTCCACGTACCAGGACGCCGATGTGGTGGTGGTCAACACCTGCGGCTTCATCGACTCGGCCAAGGCGGAGTCGCTGGAAGTGATCGGCGAAGCCATCAAGGAAAACGGCAAGGTCATCGTGACCGGCTGCATGGGCGTGGAAGAAGGCAATATCCGTAACGTGCACCCGAGTGTGCTGGCGGTGACCGGCCCGCAGCAGTACGAGCAGGTGGTCAACGCCGTGCATGACGTGGTGCCGCCACGCCAGGATCACAACCCGCTGATCGACCTGGTGCCGCCCCAAGGCATCAAACTGACCCCACGCCACTACGCGTACCTGAAGATATCCGAGGGCTGCAACCACAGCTGCAGCTTCTGCATCATCCCGTCGATGCGCGGCAAACTGGTGAGCCGCCCGGTGGGTGATGTGCTTGACGAGGCCCAGCGCCTGGTCAAATCCGGCGTCAAGGAGCTGCTGGTGATCTCCCAGGACACCAGCGCCTACGGCGTCGACGTGAAATACCGCACTGGCTTCTGGAATGGCGCGCCGGTGAAAACCCGCATGACCGAACTCTGCGAAGCCCTCAGCAGTCTGGGCGTGTGGGTGCGCCTGCACTACGTTTACCCGTACCCGCACGTGGACGAGCTGATCCCGTTGATGGCCGCCGGCAAGATCCTGCCGTACCTGGACATCCCATTCCAGCACGCCAGCCCCAAAGTGCTCAAGGCAATGAAACGCCCGGCGTTCGAAGACAAGACCCTGGCGCGTATCAAGAACTGGCGCGAGATCTGCCCGGAGCTGATCATCCGCTCCACCTTCATCGTCGGCTTCCCCGGCGAGACCGAAGAAGACTTCCAGTACCTGCTCGACTGGCTGACCGAAGCGCAGCTGGACCGCGTCGGCTGCTTCCAGTACTCGCCAGTGGAAGGCGCTCCGGCCAACCTGCTGGACCTGGCCGTGGTGCCGGACGACGTCAAGCAAGATCGTTGGGAGCGCTTCATGGCGCACCAACAGGCGATCAGCTCTGCACGCCTGCAACTGCGCATCGGCAAGGAAATCGAAGTGCTGATCGACGAAGTCGACGAGCAAGGCGCCGTTGGCCGCTGCTTCTTCGATGCACCGGAAATCGACGGCAACGTGTTTATTGACGATGCCAGCGGCTTGAAGCCGGGCGACAAGGTCTGGTGCACCGTGACCGACGCCGACGAGTACGACTTGTGGGCTGAAAAGCGCGACTGAAGCGTGTTTGCGTAATATTTTGAAAAAGCCCCGCCTCTGACAAGATGCGGGGCTTTTTTAGGTCTATCGTTTTGCTCATCAGCGCAAATAACGCCAAGAGGCAGCGGTCATGCGACAGCATTCGGTCATCTATACGCCTAAATCCAGCGACTACCCGCGCCTGGCGCAGATCTGGGAAGCCTCAGTACGCGCCACCCACGACTTCCTGCCGGACAGCTATATAGACCGGTTGAAAAACCTGGTGCTGACCCGCTACCTGGATGCGGTGATGCTGATCTGCACCAAGGACTCGCGCCAGCGCATCACCGGGTTCGCCGGGGTGGTGGCCGGCAAGGTGGAAATGCTGTTTATCGACCCGCAACACCGTGGCCAGGGCCTGGGCCGGCAATTGCTGGGCTATGCCACCGAACACCTGAACGCCGAGGAACTGGACGTCAACGAGCAGAACCCCCAGGCGCTGGGCTTTTACCTCAAGCAGGGCTTCGAGGTGATCGGACGCACGGAGCATGATGGCCTTGGGCAGCCTTACCCGTTGCTGCATATGCGTTTGCGCCAGCTGCAACAACAGGCGCGCCAGGGCTAAATGAAATGGGCTCGGGATTAACCGGCGCCAGGCAGGTACAATAGCCGCCCCCTTTTGTTACGGCCCTTGTCATGACTGACCCCATACGCCTCTCCAAACGCCTTATCGAACTGGTCGGTTGCTCCCGTCGGGAGGCTGAGCTGTTTATCGAAGGCGGCTGGGTCTCGGTGGACGGCGAAGTGATCGACGAGCCGCAGTTCAAGGTCACAACCGAAAAAGTCGAGCTGGACCCAGAGGCCAAAGCCACCCCACCAGAGCCGGTGACCATTCTGTTGCACGCGCCGGCAGGCATGGACGCTGAAACCGCCATGGCCACGATCAGCGCCGAGACCTTGTCTGAAGAACACCGCTTCAGCAAGCGCCCGCTCAAGGGGCATTTCCTGCGCCTGACCGCCAGCGCCGACTTGCAAGCCAAGGCCAGCGGCTTGCTGGTGTTCACCCAGGACTGGAAGATTCTGCGCAAGTTGACCGCCGACGCCGCCAAGATCGAGCAGGAATACGTAGTAGAAGTCGAAGGCGACATGGTTGCCCACGGCCTCAACCGCCTGAACCACGGCCTGACTTACAAAGGTAAGGAACTGCCCGCCGTGAAAGCCAGCTGGCAGAACGAAAACCGCCTGCGCTTTGCGATGAAAAACCCGCAACCCGGCGTTATCGCGCTGTTCTGCGAAGCTGTTGGCCTGAAAGTCATCGCCATCCGCCGTATCCGCATCGGCGGCGTGTCCATTGGCAAGGTGCCAGTGGGCCAATGGCGCTACCTGTCCGGCAAAGAGAAGTTCTAAGCCGTTCCCCTTTTCCCGACACCGCCTGATTGGGCGGCGTCATCAGTTCAATAGCAGGATTGCTCACCATGATTCACAACGATGTACTGCGCAGCGTGCGCTACATGCTCGACATCAGCGACAACAAGATGGTCGAGATCATCAAGCTCGGCGGCATGGACGTGACCAAGGAAGACCTGCTGACCTACCTCAAGAAAGATGAGGAAGAAGGCTTCGTGTTCTGCCCGGATGAAGTCATGGCTCACTTCCTCGATGGCTTGGTCATCTTCAAGCGCGGCAAGGACGAAAGCCGTCCACCGCAGCCGATCGAAACGCCGGTGACCAACAACATCATCCTGAAAAAGCTGCGCGTGGCCTTCGAACTGAAGGAAGACGACATGCATGCCATCCTCAAGGCAGCGGAGTTCCCGGTGTCCAAGCCAGAGCTGAGCGCGCTGTTCCGCAAGTTCGGCCATACCAACTACCGCACCTGTGGTGATCAGTTGCTGCGTAACTTCCTCAAGGGCCTGACCTTGCGGGTCCGTGCCTAAGCCATGAGTTACCAGGTCTCGCCCGTCGGTTTCGTACGCTCCTGCTTCAAGGAGAAGTTCGCCATCCCGCGCCAACCGCAACTGGCACCGGCTGCCCGTGGCGTGCTGGAGTTGGTGGCGCCGTTCGACCAGGGCGAGGCGGTGCAGGGGCTGGAACAGGTCAGCCATGTGTGGTTGCTGTTCCTGTTTCATCAGGCCCTGGAAGACAAGCCACGCCTGAAAGTGCGCCCGCCACGCCTGGGCGGCAATACGTCCATGGGCGTGTTTGCCACCCGTGCCACTCACCGACCTAATGGCATTGGCCAATCGGTGGTCAAGCTGGACAAGGTGGAACCGGGACGATTGTGGATTTCCGGGATCGACTTGCTCGATGGCACGCCGGTGCTGGATATCAAGCCATATGTGCCCTATGCCGACATTGTCGACAGCGCCACCAACAGCATCGCCAGCAGCGCGCCGCAACTGATTGCGGTGCAGTGGCTCAAGACTGCGCTGCAACAGGCGCAAGGCCACGCTCAACGCCTCGGCGAGCCGTTGGTGGAACTGATTGAGCAGTGTTTGGCGCAGGATCCGCGGCCGGCGTATCAGGTTCCTACGTCGGAACGGGAATACGGTGCGCAATTCTGGGATGTGGATGTGCGCTGGCACTACCCGGAACCCGGGATGATTTGTGTGCTGGAAGTGGTTCCCGCCGGATAAAGCGGAGACTGAATGTGGGAGGGGGCTTGCTCCCGATAGCAGTGGGTCAGTCACCAGATGCAGTGACTGACACTCCGCCATCGGGGGCAAGCCCCCTCCCACATTTTGATCTGCTTACTGACGCGGTATTACTTCTCGACGAACGCACGCTCGATCAGGTAATCACCCGGCTCACGCATCCGTGGCGAAACCTTCAGGCCGAAGCTGTTCAGCACTTCGCTGGTCTCATCCAACATGCTTGGGCTGCCGCACAGCATGGCGCGGTCGTCTTCGGGGTTGATCGGTGGCAGGCCGATGTCGCTGAACAGCTTGCCACTGCGCATCAGGTCGGTCAGGCGGCCTTCGTTTTCGAACGGCTCGCGGGTCACGGTCGGGTAGTAGATCAACTTGTCACGCAGGGCCTCGCCGAAGAATTCGTTCTGCGGCAGGTGCTCGGTGATGAATTCGCGGTAGGCGACTTCGTTGACGTAGCGCACGCCGTGGCACAGGATGACTTTTTCGAAACGCTCGTAGGTCTCCGGGTCCTGGATCACGCTCATGAACGGCGCGAGGCCAGTGCCGGTGCTGAGCAGGTACAGGTGTTTGCCCGGCTTCAAATCGTCAAGCACCAAGGTGCCCGTCGGTTTTTTGCTGATGATGATCTCGTCGCCTTCCTTCAAGTGCTGCAATTGGGAAGTCAGCGGGCCATCCGGCACCTTGATGCTGAAGAATTCCAGATGCTCTTCCCAGTTCGGGCTGGCAATCGAGTAAGCGCGCATGAGCGGGCGGCCGTTGGGCTGTTGCAGGCCGATCATCACGAACTGACCGTTCTCGAAGCGCAGGCCCGGGTCGCGGGTGCACTTGAAGCTGAACAGAGTGTCGTTCCAGTGATGAACACTGAGGACACGCTCGTGGTTCATGTTGCTCATGTACGGGGGACTCCTGGAAATGGGTCTGCGCCAAAGGTAAGGATGCGCAATTGCACAGCATTCTAATGGCGGCGACAATATCTGTTAACTGGATTATTAAGATAAGGGTTATCGGTTATATCGATATGCGATTTACTCTCCGTCAACTGCAAGTTTTCGTCGCCGTCGCCCAGCAGGAAAGCGTCTCTCGCGCTGCTGGCCTTCTGGCCTTATCTCAATCCGCCGCCAGCACGTCGATTACCGAGCTGGAGCGTCAATCCAGCTGCCAATTGTTCGACCGCGCCGGCAAACGCCTGAGTCTCAACGCCCTCGGTCACCAGCTATTGCCCCAGGCGGTTGCACTGCTGGACCAGGCCAAAGAGATCGAGGACCTGCTCAACGGCAAGTCCGGCTTCGGCTCCTTGGCGGTCGGCGCGACCCTGACCATCGGCAATTACTTGGCGACGCTGCTGATTGGCAGCTTTATGCAGCAGCATCCCGAAAGCCAGGTGAAACTCCATGTGCAGAACACTGCACATATCGTGCATCAGGTAGCGCACTACGAAATTGACCTGGGTCTAATCGAAGGTGACTGCAGCCATCCGGACATCGAGGTGCAAACCTGGGTAGAAGACGAGCTCGTGGTGTTTTGTGCGCCCCAGCATCATCTGGCCAAACGTGGCGTGGCCAGCATGGATGAGTTGACCCACGAGGCGTGGATCCTGCGCGAACAAGGCTCGGGCACGCGCCTGACGTTTGACCAGGCCATGCGCCATCATCGCAGCGCGCTGAATATCCGTCTGGAACTGGAACACACCGAGGCGATCAAGCGGGCAGTGGAGTCGGGGTTGGGGATCGGCTGCATTTCGCGGCTGGCGCTGCGCGACGCGTTCCGCCGCGGCAGCCTGGTACCGGTGGAAACCCCGGAGCTGGACCTGGCCCGGCAGTTCTACTTCATCTGGCATAAGCAGAAATACCAGACCTCGGCGATGCGCGAGTTTCTCGAACTGTGCCGCGCTTTCACCGCCGGGGTGCAGCGCAGCGACGAGATCGTACTGCCGAGTATTGCCTGATCGTTAGATCAGGATCACCGCCCACACCAGGGTGATCATGGTCAGTGCCACAAATTGCGCGGCGCTGCCCATGTCCTTGGCGTTCTTCGACAGCGGATGGCGGTCCAGGGAAATACGGTCAATGGCCGCTTCTACCGCAGAGTTGAGTAATTCGACAATCAACGCCAGCAGGCACACTGCAATCAGTAGTGCTCGCTCGACCCGGCTGACCTGCAGGAAAAAGCTCAAAGGGATCAGGATGACGTTCAACAACACCAACTGACGGAACGCCGCCTCGCCGGTGAAAGCTGCGCGCAGACCATCCAGGGAATAGCCCCCTGCATTGAAGATACGTTTGATACCGGTTTGACCCTTGAAAGGCGACATAGATGTAGGCAACTGAACCAAAGAAGTGGGGAAGCTAGATCACGCAAAGTCAAAAAAGCGTGAAGCGGCTGTAACTTAATGTTGCGAGATTGACTCAAGTTGTTGCAAGAGCAACGCCGCCTGGGTCCGGGTACGCACTCCCAGCTTACGGAAAATCGCCGTTACATGGGCCTTGATGGTCGCTTCCGACACGCTCAATTCGTAGGCAATCTGCTTGTTCAGCAAACCCTCGCAGACCATGGTCAGCACCCGAAACTGCTGGGGTGTGAGACTGGCCAGGCCATCACGGGCGGCCTTGGCTTCGTCGGACACGTTGATTTGTTCAAACGCCTGGGGCGGCCAGGACACATCGCCGTCCAATACCGCGCGCACGGCTTTCTGGATATCTTCCATCGCGCTGGACTTGGGAATGAAGCCACTGGCGCCAAACTCCTTGGAGCGCACCACCACGTCGGCTTCCTCCTGGGCCGAGACCATCACCACGGGGATCTGCGGGTATTGCCCGCGCAGCAGCACCAGCCCGGAAAAGCCGTAGGCACCGGGCATGTTCAGGTCAAGCAGCACCAGGTCCCAGTCGGATTTTTCGGTGAGGCGAGCTTCCAGTTCGGCGATGCTGGCCACTTCGACCAGGCGAACATCAGGGCCAAGCCCCAGGGTGACTGCCTGATGCAGAGCGCTGCGAAACAGCGGATGGTCATCGGCTATCAGGATTTCGTATGTGGCCATTGGTTAAATGATCCTGTTTTTTATGGCAGCCCTGATGGTTCAGGGCTCACCAATACACAAGGCGACGGCCTGGCAGCTATCGCCACAGGGCCTGCTCAACGTCAAAAGCACTTGAAACGACGTCAGGCATTCACGGTTGCGCCCCAATCGGCGCCCAGCATGACCAGCGTAGCCTGGAGGGTCAAGCACTACGCCCGCGGGCATTTTAGCGGGTTGCAGGTTTACGGTGCCATCATGCAAACGTCGTCTGGTTATACCGCCGGGATGTAGGGTGCAAGGCGAGTATGCACAGCGTCCATCGGGTCCAGCGGCATTTGGAACTTGGCAGCCAGGTAATGGGTGCTGAATACATCGAGATAGGCATCCAACACTTCGCTGGCGGCCACGTCTTCGGCCAACTCCAGACAAAGTGCCGCCACCTCGGCGGTGCAGAAATGGTCATCACGCTTGGAACGCCGCAGTTTGTAGCGTGACAACTGCTCTGGCGCCAGGCTCAGTACCGGCAAGTGCTCCAAGTAGGGGCTTTTGCGAAACATCTTGCGCGCTTCGCTCCAGGTGCCGTCCAGCAGTATGAACAGCGGGCGCTTGCCCTCCTCCATGCGCACTTCACTGACCACCCGTTCCGGTGCCACGAATTCACCAGGGAAGACAATATATGGCTGCCACTGCGGGTCAGCCAACAATCTGAGCAAATCGGGGTCGACTTCGGTGCGCGACCATGCGAATGCAGTGGTGTCGTGTATGACATCAGCGATCAGCCAACCCGTGTTACTGGGTTTCATCGGCTCAACGTCATGCATCAACAGGCACATGGCCGACTTGGCTTGTACCTGGGGCCGCCAGGCACATAAGCAGTACTCGGGAATTACCCGACAGCCGGGGCAACGCTCAGCTCGGGAACCACGATTAAGAAACGGCCTGACGGCACGCGCCAGACGCTGAGCACGCAAACGGGAAACGGCGTGGCTCATCGGGCACGCGGCGAAGAAAAGGGAATCGGCACGGAAGAAACTCGTGAAAAGCAGAAGTCCCGCAGTTTACCAGCGATACGCCTGGCTGTAGTGGCAAGGGCTCACCTATAATTGCGCGCCACTGAACGCACAGCGCAGTGGCTGGTCTATGCACCAGTAACCGAATCAGGAGAGTTTCATGCTGCGTTCCATGCTGCGCCTTGTTGCCCCATCCCTCGCCATAGCGTTGGTCTTGCCTATGGGCGCCCACGCGGCCTCGCTGCTGGAGGCTCAAATGAATAGGAAACTGCAAAGCGTCGCGGCCGAAAGCAACAAGGACCTGCCCCGGGAAATTGATGAAAAGACCCTGGAAGTGGCCTACACCGTTGAAGGTATGCAGCTGATTGATCACCTCAGCGTTCAGCCTGATCGTGCCGAACAGATGCGTGCCAACCCCAAGGCTGTGTATTTCCAGCTCGGCCGCAGCGTCTGCACCAACCCAGGCTACCGCGAGCTGATGGCCAAGGGCGCAGTGATGCGCTATGAAATCACCGAGAACAAAAGCAACCGCCCTGTGGCATCGGTCAAGTTCGTTGAAGCGGATTGCCCGGCACCGGCTGCGGCGAAGAAGAAAAAGTAAGCACGATTTGACCGTCGCGCGCTGCTGTCCAGCGGCGCGCACTCCCCCGCTCCAGCTCCTGCCAACGACTAAACTACGCGATGAGTAACCAATAAGCGGTTGCCAGCCAAGGGTTTTTCGGCCCATGATCAAGCCATCCCATACGCCCGCCCACAGCTACTTCAATGCTGTTCTGTAACACTTTCAGGGCATAAGCGGCCTGCCCTCCTGTGGCATGCAACGACACATGCAGTGTCGTGGCCCCGACGACGCTCTCGTCGACTATCCAGGCCCTGTAAAGAAGGAGAAGTTGAATGCCTTATGAATCCAATGATCAGTTGCTTCGTCATTTTGAAGAAAACGGGACCGACCTCACGCAGCAGGTCGACGCGCAAATCCAGTTGATCGCCCCCAACAGCCCGAATATCCCCCTTTATCGCGACATGATCCTTACCGTTCTGCGCATGGCCCAGGACGACCGGGATCGCTGGAATGCCAAGATCACCCTGCGCGCCATTCGTGAATTGGACCATGCATTTCGCGTACTCGAACAATTCAAGGACCGGCGCAAGGTGACGGTGTTCGGCTCGGCACGTACACCTGTGGAAAGCCCACTGTATGCACTGGCACGAGAGGTGGGTGCAGCATTGGCGCGCTCCGACCTGATGGTGATCACCGGCGGTGGCGGCGGCATCATGGCGGCAGCCCACGAAGGCGCGGGCCTGGCGCACAGCCTGGGGTTCAATATCACGCTACCCTTTGAACAGCACGCCAACCCCACCATCGATGGCACCGAAAACCTGCTGTCATTCCACTTCTTCTTTACCCGCAAGCTGTTCTTCGTCAAGGAAGCCGACGCGCTGGTGTTGTGCCCAGGCGGTTTCGGCACCCTGGACGAGGCTTTGGAAGTACTGACCCTGATCCAGACTGGCAAGAGCCCGCTGGTGCCAGTAGTGTTGCTGGATGCGCCAGGCGGTGGGTTCTGGCAAGGTGCCCTGGACTTTATCCGCAGCCAGTTGGAAGCCAACCGCTACATTCTGCCTACTGACCTCAAGCTGATACGCCTGGTCTACAGCGCCGAAGAAGCAGTGGATGAAATCAACCAGTTCTATGCCAACTTCCACTCCACCCGTTGGTTGAAACGCGAGTTTGTGGTGCGCATGAACCATCCTCTCAGTGAGCGTGCTCTGGCCCATTTGCAGCAAGAGTTTGCCAGCCTGCGGCTCAGTGGCGAGTTTCAACAGCTCGCCTATACAGGCGAAGACCATGACGAACCAAGGTTCAGTCACTTGACCCGCCTGATGTTCAACTTCAATGGCCGCGACCAGGGGCGACTGCGTGAATTGGTGGATTACATCAACCTGCCGGAAAACTGGGCACAGGCCCAAGGCAAGACGCAGCAACGTGTGACGTCACTGCCGGCGTAGTTTTTTGCAGGCGAAAAAAAAGGCCCACTATTTTCATAGTGGGCCTTTTCGTTTTGGGGCGTTCAGTCGTCCATATCGCGGCCGCTCAACAAGCGGCTGATCATGTCCATCGAAAACCCGCGATAGCTCAGAAAGCGCCCTTGCTTCGCACGCTCCCTGGCGTCAATCGGAAGGTGCCCCGCAAACTTGCGGCGCCAAGTGTCTTCCAACTGCGACTGCCAGTTGATACCGCACTCACGCAGGGCAAGGTCGATATCGGCACGTTGCAGACCACGCTGGCTCAGCTCTTCACGAATCCGCGCAGGGCCGTAACCGGAGCGCGCTCGGTAGGACACAAAACTTTCAAGGTAACGGGCTTCCGACAACAGCCCTTCTTCTGTCAAACGGTCGAGGGCTGTTTCGATCATCTCAGGCTCTGCGCCGCGCTGACGCAATTTACGCGTCAGCTCGACTCGGCCATGCTCGCGGCGAGCGAGCAGGTCCATTGCAGTGCGCCGAACGGCAACGAGTGTATCCAGTACAACGGTCATCGTTTGCTTCAGATGTCAGTGTCGGCTTCTTCCATCTCGTCAACCGGCTCGCGGTTAGCGGCAGCTTTCACGTCCGGCGCCGGGGTCAGCAGCTTGTCGCGAATCTGCTTCTCAAGCGTGGCAGCGATATCCGGGTTGTCCGCCAGGAACTTGGCCGAGTTGGCCTTGCCCTGACCGATCTTGCTGCCGTTGTAGGCATACCAGGCACCGGACTTTTCGACGAAACCGTGCAGTACACCCAGGTCGATCATCTCGCCGTTCAGGTAGATACCCTTGCCGTAGAGAATCTGGAACTCAGCCTGACGGAATGGCGGGGCCACTTTGTTCTTCACAACCTTGACGCGAGTTTCGCTACCGACAACCTCGTCACCTTCCTTCACCGCGCCAGTACGGCGGATATCCAGACGGACCGAAGCGTAGAACTTCAGCGCGTTACCACCGGTGGTGGTTTCCGGGCTGCCGAACATCACGCCGATCTTCATGCGGATCTGGTTGATGAAGATCACCAGGCAGTTGGCGTTCTTGATGTTACCGGTGATTTTACGCAGCGCCTGGGACATCAGGCGGGCTTGCAGGCCCACGTGCATGTCGCCCATTTCGCCTTCGATTTCAGCCTTGGGTACCAGGGCAGCCACGGAGTCGACCACGATCACGTCAATGGCGTTGGAGCGCACCAGCATGTCGGTGATTTCCAGGGCTTGCTCGCCGGTGTCCGGCTGGGAAACCAGCAGGTCATCGACGTTGACGCCCAGCTTGCCGGCGTACTCAGGATCCAGGGCGTGCTCGGCGTCGACGAACGCGCAGGTGGCGCCCATCTTTTGCGCCTGGGCAATCACCGACAGGGTCAGGGTGGTTTTACCGGAAGATTCAGGACCGTAGATTTCAACGATACGGCCTTTTGGCAGGCCGCCAATGCCGAGCGCGATGTCCAGACCCAGAGAGCCAGTGGAAATAGCCGGGATCGCCTGACGGTCGTGATCGCCCATACGCATTACGGCACCCTTGCCGAATTGACGTTCGATCTGACCCAGGGCCGCAGCCAAGGCTTTCTTCTTGTTGTCGTCCATTAAAGTCCTCACGTAATCAATAAGGCCTGACGGCCAACACCTGTATAAGTAGACAGTATTGTTCCACAAAGATCGGTGATCGCCTACCCCTGTTTCTCGATTTCTGCTGCAGCTCGTCGCAACAAGCCCTCCAGTGCGGCTTTTACCGTTTGTCGGCGCACCTCGTCGCGGTTGCCGGGGAAGTGCGCAAGCTCGGCTGTCACCTCGTCGCCCACTGCAAAGGCCAGCCAAACGGTGCCCACCGGCTTGTCTGGCGAGCCGCCATCGGGGCCGGCCACACCGCTGACCGCCACGGCAAACCGCGCCAGGCTTTTTTCCTGCGCGCCGCGGGCCATCGCCTCCACCACTTCCTGGCTGACGGCGCCTACTTTGGAAAAGAGTTTTTCCGGCACGTTCAACTGCCGGGTCTTCTGGCGATTGGAATAGGTGACATAGCCCGCCTCGAACCAGGCCGAACTGCCCGGGATCCGCGTGATGGCTTCGGCAATGCCGCCGCCGGTACAGGACTCGGCAGTGGTGACGTGGGCACTGAGCACCTGCAAACGGCGCCCCAGTTCAGCGGCCAGTTGAGTGATTTCCTTCACGGTCGTCTCCAGGAGTGGGCGGGGGTTCGCCTACCCTACAGGAGCCTATCGGCCATGCAAGATACAGAGTGCATCAAGAGGCTAACGCGCGACGGCCTGCACATAGGCCTGGCAAGCGCGCAAGGCGATCAGGGCGCTGTCGCCGTCGTCGGTGATGCGGATAATTCGCTGAGCATGCGCCGGGTCAAGTCGGGCTCGCGGGGCTGCATGAACCAGGCTGCCGGCGGTGGTGGAGGCAGGCACTGTACAGCCAGTGGCGGCGCTGTCGAGAAGGACTGACAGCCGCACATCAGCAGTGGCCAGGCGGTCGCGCAGAGCAGCTTGATTGCGTTGGGCATTGGTTAATTCCTGGGTGTGTTGCTGGTCGCTGGCGTTGAGCTGTTGCTCAAGGGCCAGGCGCTTGGTCTGTTCGGCCTGTTGCTGGCGAAGGATTGCCTGGCTTTGTTGGCTGAGCGCTTGCGCGTGGACCACCGATTGCAGCTCCAACTGCGCCCTGTATCGCCACGCCTGCACCTGCCAAACAAGCGCCATGAGCAGGCACACACCCACCAAGCGAAACGCACCTAGGAAACGCATAGCACCGCCTTCGCCCGCGCCCACAACTGCAAACGGTCGTCCAGACCGTTGAGCCCACCGTTGATGCGCCGGGTGATGGTGGTGAACTGGTCTTTGTCGGCGAGCTCGTTGAGGCCGTTGCTTTGCCAGAACCAGGCGGCGGATTCGCAGGCCCATTGCGGTTGTTCCAGCAGTTGCGGCTGGAGCAGCAGGCGATCATCGCCGAACAGGGCCTGGCTGCACGCAAGGTAATTACGACGGCCGGTTATCTGGATCAGCCCTCTGCCACGATACTTTTGTCCATCTGCGTCCGCTTCGGGGGTGTTGCCCAGGCGCGCCGCCAAGACGCCGGTGTCGTATTTGCTCAGGTATTGATCACTGCCCAGCTCGCGCACGTAGTGCAGCTCACCGGACTCGTGACCGATTTGAGCGAGGAAGGCTGCGGCGCGTTGGGGAGTGTTGATTTGCCGATTCAGCATTGCCAAGTTGAGTGAGGATATGAAAACGCCCGCTAGAGAGCGGGCGCGTGGGAAGACTTGCTGAAGTTGCGCGAGCGTCATGGGATGACCTTGCCACGGGCCACCGCCCTGGCCGCCAGAATCTCTGCGGGTACGGGCGTGTTCTCTTCAAGAAACCGCAAACTGTACCAGTCGGTAGACGCCAGATAAGCGAGGGCCTCACGCGAGTCCGCCTGTGCCTGGAGGTCTTGGGGCGTCTGGTTTTTTTCAAGTTTCGACAAATCAAACATCGCTCAAGTCCTCCGCGGGTTTGGCTAAGTGAGTGGGCAGATCAATCGGCTCGACCGGAAAGGGAACCGGCCCGGCCGATACCTGGAGCCTGCCGTTCTGCCACATGTAAGCTGGCGCATCCGCGTTGACGGCCAGCTTCAAGGTCAATTCGATCTCGCCATTACGACGGCTGACGGG
This sequence comes from Pseudomonas sp. W2Jun17, assembly GCF_023127795.1. Taxonomy (NCBI): domain Bacteria; kingdom Pseudomonadati; phylum Pseudomonadota; class Gammaproteobacteria; order Pseudomonadales; family Pseudomonadaceae; genus Pseudomonas; species Pseudomonas sp. W2Jun17. Next base: position 492,116 of record NZ_SPKO01000007.1, read on the forward strand.
CCCTGCGAACAATTCATGCCCGATGGCGGACATCGGCAGGGTCATCCCGTCAGGGATCAGCGAAAGGTCAATCCTCTGGTCATTCAGGATCAATATTTCACCTTCGACAAAGGCTGTCGTGGGAGTCGCGGTGCCAAGAGGCCGAAAAGGAACATGGTGAATAATCATGCGTGCCATCTCCCGATTGCCGTCACTGTCACGATATTGTTCAGCGTCCGGTCAGACATAAAAAAGTAGGAACCACTATTGCCGTAGCACCTGGCCGACATGTCCCAGTCAATCGACGGGTAAATGTTGGGGAACACCGCCACAGGCGTATCCGCGAAAGCCGCCAGCCATGCAACGTTGCGCGTGACACCAGCGGTGTAGCCGGTGAAGCGCTGCTGACAGATTTGCAAACCGCCGGCAAAGCGGAAGTACCAATTATCAAGCGAACCACCGCGCTCGATGAGCCCCGAATTAATCGGCAGGGCACCCGAAGGGCCAGCGTTGAGTACCCCGGAAATCGCGTTGCCGTTATGAAGAATGCTGCGCCAGTTGGGCGCAGCCGCGCCTGGGTTGACACTGAACTGGCGGAAGTGAATACCGTCCCCCGATACCGCCATCGACAACTGCGCACGCCATTGCGGGTCATGGCCCCACGCCTGGGACAGCACACTGATCGCACCAAAGCCCGGCACACCGTCGGGGTGCAGGTAGTAGCTGTACAGGCCGGTATTGGCTTTGTTGGGCGAAGCGGTTTGCGCCGCCGATAGCCCCATCAATTCTCCCGGCGTCGCGCCTGGCGCAGTCCCCAGAGCGAAAACCGAGGTATTGATTTCGGCGCGCCACGGCGTCCACTGGCCATCAGCCCGTCGACCACGGGTGAAAACCGACTCATCCAGCATGGCTTTCGCGGTTTGCCAGATATAGCCACCCGAGTTGGCAATCTGCAGGATCTGCACATAAGGATTGGGGAGGTTGGCGCCCCCATTACCAAACTGAAACAACCCACTGACACGCGGCAGTTCGTTGGCATCGTCGGTGGGCTGTTTCGAAATGGGCTCGGCACCCCAGCCCGCATGACCCATCATTGACACCCGCCCTGGGGTGAAGTCGTCGCTGCCGCTCACCACGTTTTGAGTGGCTGCAGTGCCCAACTGAGCCTGGCGGGCGAACAGCTCCTGGGTCATTGCGTTGATCTTGATACTGGCGCTGCGCGGTGTGTCACCGCCGACGCCAGTGGGTGCCGCACCAATATTGATTTCCTGTCGTGCCATGTGGACTCTCCATAGTCATTTCAATAAAAAGCCCGCACAAAGGCGGGCACCGGAAACGCCAGTCAACTATTCAAAAAACTGGCACGACCACCGGAGCCGAATCAGCGATTTCACAATGCAAAGAGACGGCCCCCACCAACTCGTAGGGTTGCCCATCTTTTTGCAATTTAACGGTCATGATTTTTCGGGAGTACGTGACAACTGCCGAAACCTCTTTCTCACCCACTCCCATGCTGTAGCCCCACCCACTTCCTTCAGGCGCCAGCGGGATAAGACCCAACGTACCGCGCACTTCATAGACACCTTGAGCCTTTCGCTTGGAGGTGACTTTTTGATTGCTGAACGGCACAACCGTGCAGGCGCCCTCGGCCCCGCTTAGTTCAATGACTGCTCTCATTTTCAAATCGCCTTTATCGAGCCATCAGCCTGTTTTGCGCAGTTGGCCGTGTTCAGAGTGGTGATGACATTCAGCGCGCCCATGTTCATGCCGCTGGTAGGCGGTGCGATGTCCGCTTCTGTGATCCAGTTCGATGCAAAGGCGGCAGGCACTTCAAGGGTGCCAGTCTGAATTGAGTACATCGCAAACCGGGGCAGGTAGACCACGCCGGGAAAACCGATGTAAATCGACATCAGGCCGGTCTCTGGACGGCGGTACACGCTGACTTTCAAAGCGGATCCGCTTTGCACGCTGCCGATGGCCGGGGATGCTGCATTCAACAGCGCAACGCCGGAACTGAACGCGCCCTGGTAGTAGTACCAGGACAGGTCGAGCGTAAACGGCGACGTGTAACCGTTTATGCAGCCCACACAACGAATCAACGGCGACTCGCTCTCGGTATAGGGGATGGTGGTGTGGATGGTCAGCGAGGAAACCAGCGAACCACTGGCCCTCCCCGCCTCCGTAGTGTTCTGCCCCAGCAGGCGCTCACCATCGGCCTGGAAGGCACGCGACTTGAGACCCAGCCGTTGCTGGGTGGAAGCCAGGCCCGGGCCGTCGGTGAGGACTTTTTGCCAGGGTTGCCAAACACCCACAACCTCCACACGAACCCACCTCGAAGCGTCGTTGACGACGAAGTACTCTTGCATGGTATAGCCGGCGCCGGCCTCATTGACGGTCAACCAACCGTTTTGGCCTGTGGGGGTATGCAAGCCGGATATTGAATAATAGGTGCCCGCTTTGCGCACACCATCAAGGTCTGCTTCCGGGAGGGGATTGTAGGCACCCACGCCGAAGTCGCCCACGCGAACGACTCGGCCTGGAGTATGGTCATCGGCGCTTGTCGTCAATATGCCGGAAGCCGCCGAGCCAAGTGCATCCATCCGGCTATATAGCTCTTGAGTCATTGCGTTGATTTTAAAGTTAGCGCTACGCGGAGTATCACCCCCTACGCCGCTGGGGCGCGTACCGAGATCAATTTCTTGTCGTGACATCCTTCACCTCCAAATTGAAAATCCATTTCAAGCTCAGCAATATCCTTATCTTGTTATCTCTCGTAGTCATATCCCGCTTACGTCTACTACGAGGTAGCTGTAGGCTTCAGCTCGATAATTAAACTCTTTCACCTGATGCTGCTTGGTATAACCAAAATAATAATAATATTTGACCTTGAAATTTATTTTACCTGGGCCGTGAGTGAAGAAGTTGGTGCTCGCATACTCATTAATCCTAAAGTTCCCACCGCCACCTGTAAATTGCGTGGTGCGCCAACTTCGCCCACATCGGCCTCCAAACACAACTGCATATTTCTTGCCTGCTTCATAATTATGATCGCCGACCACCGCCTCAAAATTATCCGTTCCGACCAATACGTCTCTTACAATTAACTGAGGCGTCGTCGCGTCATACACCAACTCGCCATGGTCATTGAATATCTGCATGCCAAAGGCACCTCCCGCAGACACGCCCGGCCGGAAACGATATACATCCAAGTTGACGATCGTTGAACCGTCCGTGACGTAACGCTGGATGTAACCGCCGCCACTGCGCGATACATTCGCCAGGCACACTGAGTGAGCTTCATTCTGGGCGCGTACAGCCACAATTTCCTCGGCATCCGGTATCCAGACATCCAAGTACTGCCCCCACGCCGGGTTACTGCTGGTGGCAGTACTCACCTGAGTTGTCTTACTCACAAAACCGTAGGTTTTAAAGTTTTGATCAAGGAGGACACTACGGTCATCGTTTAAAACTTGAAAGCCAATAGCCATCATGAAATACCGTACGTAATAAGCCCTGGATTGACAGAGGCACTCCACATCAAGGTGTTCTGCGAAATACGGCATTGGGGCCCATCAGTAACATTGATGCCGGCCTCAAGTGTGACCATATACCAAGGACGACCTTGGGCAAATGCATCGACCACCAACGAACCTGCTCCCGTGCCGCTGCTTATTCTGCCAATGACCCGGGCAAGCCGAGTATTTACATCGACCAGCACTCCGCCCTGTGCATTGAACGCTTGAAATCCTGCTGCCATAGCCTCTCTCCTGTTGATGGGTTGGTGATTAACCCCAGATCCCGAATCGAACACGCAATACCTGGTTAGCATCAAACACTTGAACCAATTGATTGCTGATGGTCATCCGGCCACCGCCCCCTACCCCGTTAAGTTCCAACCCCCCCGCCTTGTCAAGCTTCCAACCACGGACACCCGGCTGATAATCATTGGACTGAATAACCTGACCAATTTTGGCGTTAGTGATCGTGCCGTTCTGAATGAATGCACTATCGATAAACGTCTCAGTCCCCCTGACTGCGAAGGGCGTTGTCGGCTTACCCGGGGTATTTTCGTTATAAATCGCAAACTGATCCGCCGAAATCAGAAACTGACTTTGCAACCCACCTGGACCATTCTCGATGCCCAACCCAATACCGGCGAACTTATAACCACCACCCGCAGCAACTTGCATCCGCACTGACCAATTCGCCGCCAACTTCCCATTGGTATCCGCAATCGCCGAGGCATTGGTCTGGATACTCACTGACTGTTGGTTAACTTTGGTCTGTACCGTTTCAATGCTTTGGGCCAGCGTTTTATCCGCAGTGGCCAAGGTCGTCAGTCGCGTATCGATCGATGCCGAGTTGTTATTGACCTTTGCATCCAGCTGCGTAACCCGCTGGCCAAGGGCTTCATCTCGGGAGGCAGAAGCGCTGTCTACGTTGGTGATACTGGCCTGGTTCTGACTGACCCTTGCATCCAGCCGCGTAACCCGCTGGGCAAGGGCTTCATCCCGGGAAGCAGAAGCGCTGTCTACGGTGGTAATACTGGCTCGGTTCTGATTGACCCTCACCTCCAACGCATCCGTCTTCATTGCCTGGGCAATATCACCCTCGGCAATCGCCGACATCACCGACCAAGTGCCAGCCATGGAAACGTCATCGCCCGCGAATGAGGTTTGCTCGTCACCTGCCATCTTCGGGTTGACCTGGGCATACACCCCGTCGGTTTTCTGGGCAGTACTGGTGACCTTGCCGTCCACCGTCTCAATCGCCGTTTTGTTCTGCTGGATCTGCAACGCCAGTGCATTGCTGGTTTGCACCAGGGAGCCAATGTCCAGCCAATAAGCCGCGTTAGGCGGTGGGCTGTTAGCCGGTACTGCCTGGATAGCCTGGTAAAGATGACTCTCCTGGCGTACAAACTCGCCACTGGCATATGCCCTGGCCGCGTCGTACAGCAACGCATCCGTGACTTGATCAACCAGTGCTTGCAGTTCTTTACGGGTATTGTCCAATCGGTCGTTGACCGAACCCGAGCCAGATCCATCAATCAACTCGATACGGTCGAGCAAGTGCTTGCCCAGTTCCGTCTCGCTGATTTGCCCTGCGATCAGATCCAGAATCGGCGACGCATCCGAACTCGCTTGCCCGTTGACGCCCGACCCGCTTGGAAACCACGGCCCGATATTGCCCGTGCGATCCACCAACCGTGCCCAGAAAAACAACGATGTCCCCGCCGCCAGCCCCATCATGGTCAAATCGGTCTGCGGATAGGCGTAATCCCCCAACTTGGTTGCCATCGCCAAATCAGCGGTTTTCCCGTACCAGATCTCCGTGCGTTGCAAATCCGCGGTGCTTACACCCTGCGGAATCTGCCATTTGACCTTGATCGCAAACACCAACGACTCCGTCGTCAGCGCGGCCACGGTCGGCGGCAGTGTGGTCTTGCCGTTAAGTACAGTCTCTACAGACTCGCTATACAGGGAGCCGATATCCAGCGCGTTGATCGCCCGCACCTTGGCCACATAACGCCCGGCATAAATGCCGGACACCTCGATAGAACTGCCGCCCGTGCGGCCAGCGTAGACCCACTCACCGTCGTTCTTGCGCCAGTAAGCCTCATAGGCAATGGCATTGGCCGCCCGCTGCCACTCGATGGTCATGACATTGACCGCGCTGCCTTGCTCGACGAAATGGTCATTACTGACCGTTACCCCGGTAGGTGCTGCTTGCACGCTCGGCGGGATCACGGTGATCGGCGGGCTGTCGATTTTGGCGCCGTTGTCGATGGCGGCAAATTTGCTCGGTACGTGCTTGACCGCGCTGAGGCTGTATTTGATTTCGTCATCCGAAAAGTCTTCGGAAATCGACAGTACGCGAAACTGTTGCAAAGCCAGGGTCGCGGAGTCGATGGCCCAGATCGATTGGGCCGGCGGGAGTTCGTCGAGCTTGGTTTGCAGCACTACCAACTGTTCATCCGCACCTGCGGCGCTGACGGATTTGACCGCTCGGGACACCGCCTTGCCGTTGGGCATTACCAGGGTGATGGTGTCGCCGGCAGTGGCGGTGACTTCGGCATCCAGGGTCAGGCTGTCGAGTGTGGCAGCACGCAGGCGCCCGCCAATGCGGCGGCCGGCGCGGTCGTTGTCGGCCACGCGGATGATCTGGCCGGGCCGCGCCAGGGTGCCGTCCAGGCCGACCGAGAAGGTCACGCTTTCGGTTTCCAGGCGGTTGGTCAGCAACGCCCATTTGCCGATGCGCTGGGCTTGCGCCTGGGAGGTACAACCGGTGGCACTGATTTCGGTTTGCTGGATGCCGTAGCGCGCGATGCCTTCGGCGTCGTCGACGTACTGCACCTTCTGGCGATAGAAATCCGTCGGGTCATTCCAGCTGACCAGGGCGACGGTGTAGCGGGTCTTTTTCGCCGAGCCGCCGTAGATGAATTGGCCGCCGATGACGTTGGCGTTGGAGTAGGTGTAGACCGGGTCCTCCGGCATATCCGCCACCGCCATCACCGAACCCGCGCCCCAATAGGCCATGCCCCGGAAGGTGGTCGCCAGGTCTTGCAGCACCTTCAAGGCATCGGCGCGCACCGACAGGTACAGGTTGCAGGTGAAGCGCGGTTCGGTGCCGCCCTTGCCGTCGGACACCGGCTGGTCGCAGTACTGGCCGATGCGGTACAGCTCCCATTTGTCCACTTGGCCGGCGTTGAGCAGGTGGCCCAGGCCATAGCGTTGGTGCAACAGCAGATCGTAGTAAATCCATGCCGGATTGTCGGTCCAGGCGGATTTGAACGTGCCGTCCCACACGCCGCTGTAAACACGGGTTTGCGGGTCGTAGTTACTCGGCACCTTGATGATTCGCCCACGCAGTTCGAAAGAGCGCGAGGGGATCGACTGGAATTGCGCGGCATCGAATTGCAGACCGATCAACGCCGAGCCCGGGTAGCGCAGCTTGGCATCAATCACCTCGGTGGAAGACTCCACGGTGGTGGTATCGGCAATCGCGCCACTGGTGGAGTTCGGTGTGATCCGCCGCACGCGCAGGGCCCAACCCACTTTGGCAGGGGGCAAGTCAACGCGGTGGGAACGTTCGTACTTGGTGGTGGTTTTACCGCTGAACGCGGCGGCCAGCACCTCTGTAAACGCACCGCCGTCGGTAGACAGGTCAATGGCGTACTGCACGGTATAACCGTTGGTGTCGCCGTTGCTGGTGTTGGTCTGCGACAGCCGCGTAACCGCCAGGCGTATCCGCACTGCCGACAATTGCAGGTTGGAGTAGGACTTGGTCCAGGGCTGATCGCTGCGCAGCTCGATGGACACCGGGCTTTCGTTTTCCACTGCCGGGAAGCCGGGGATATGTGACTGGTCCTGGCTGCCATTGCGGGTGTCGAGGGTCACGCCACTGAAGTTGAGGCTGCCATCGGCGTTGGCCAGCGGGGTCTCGTCGAGAAACACCGAGCGCTTATCGTTTTTCAAACCGACAATCTCGCCTTCGCTGACGAGATCGAGGATACGGGCATAGGCCGTACTTTGCAGGCTGTCTGGCGCCTCCACGGAGGGACGGGGCTTGGACGCGCCGCCTTTGCTGCCAGCGAGAGTGAGGTCAGTCATGGCTTTCCTTCAGGCGAAATAAAGCCCGCACTTGGCGGGCTGGTTGAAGAGCAGGAACGTTAGAGTTGATCCTGGGTGTAGATCCCGGCGCTGATCACCGAGCTGCCGACGATCAGTTGGCCGTAAAGCAGGCCTACCGGGTTGCCCTGGGCGCTGGTGTTGACCGGTCCGTTGAAGCTGTAGCTGGCGCGGTTGTTGGGGCCATCTTGCGCCGCCAGGCCCTTGGGCACGGGTGACAACATTTGCATTACCCCGCCCATTACCATGGAGGCGCCCATCATGATCAGGCTCGAACCAAACGGTGCGCCGGCACCAAAGGTGCCGCCCGTGATAATTGCGCCAACGACGATCAGCACCGCACCGACAATGGTCTGCAGGGCGCCTGCGCGCTTGCTGCCGATCAGCACTGGCGCCAGGCGGATGTCGTCATTGCCGACAGGGGCACCGAGGCGCTCCTGGGGAATGTTTTGCTTGCCCATGAACACCGAATAGGTCAGCCCGTTGTCTTTGGATTCCATCAGGAAACGTTCAAAGCCAGGCAGGAGAATGCTCAGGGCCCGGATGGCTTCTGAAACGCTACTGACCGCCAATCGATGCACTCTGCCAAAGCGCGCACCCAGCACGCCGTACAAGCGAACCGTGCGCACCTTTTCAGTGGCGGCTTGTTGTATGGCTGGCACGCACGTTGGGGAATCGGGAGTCACCGCAATCTTCCTCATAGTTGGTCCTGTGCATAAATGCCTGCGCTGATTACCGCGCTGCCTACCGTCAACTGACCATAAAGCAGGCCCACCGGGCTGCCTTGAATGCTTGTATTGACCGGCCCATTGAAGCTGTAACTCGCACGGTTTTCCGGACGGTCCATGGTTCCCAGGCCTTTGGCCATGGGTGACATCAACTGCGCGACGCCACCCATGGCCATGGAAATCCCCATGCTCGCGGCGAAGGTCCAACCGGTGGTGGATGAAGCGCCGATCAAGGCAGAGGAACTGCCCGAGGCCAGACCGCCAGAGAAGTACGACGCAGCCACAATCAGCGCCACACCAATAATGGTTTGCATCGACCCTGCGCGCTTGCTGCCCATCAGCACCGGTGCGATACGGATATCCGCAGCGCCTGGAGGTGCCTTGAGGCGATCCTGGCCAATGTTGTCGCGGCCCAGGAAAATCGAATACGTCACGCCCCGGTCCTTGGACTCCATCAAGAAACGCTCGAACCCCGGCACCAGAATGCACAGCGCATGGATCGCTTCCGAAGCATTGCTCACCGCCAGCCGATGCACACGCCCGAAGCTCGCGCCCAGGCTGCCGTAGAGGCGCACCGTCCTGACTTTTTCATGATGCATGGCATCCTCCAGGCGAATGATCCGCCGATGTGGTTAGTGTTTGGCCCGCAGGCCATGTCGCCAATAGCTGACCGTCACCTCGCCCCAATAGCCGCCGTAGGTATCGCGCTTGCTGTCGCGACCATACAGGTGGTGCAGGATGGAACCTGGGGCCGGGTAATGCTCGGGTTCGCTTTGCAGCACGCCGTCGGCCAGGTAGATCGCGGCATGGTTGGGCACTGGCGACCGGATCTGCATCAGCACGATATCGCCCTGTTGCAGTTGGCTGACCTGCACGAAACCGGCGGCCGGCAGGTTGTCCAGGTAGAGGTTGCCGCCCTTGTCCCACCAACCGTCTTCACGCTGATAGTCGCCAAGCTCGATGCCCAGCTCGCGGCGGTAGTAGTCGAGGATGATGCTCAGGCAGTCATGCACGCCGTGGGCGAAGGCACGACCGATCAGGGGCGCCTGGTAGCCGTTTGGCGTGCAACTGGCCCATTCACCGGTACGCACCTGTCCGTCGTCGTCGGTGCGTACCTCAACAATGTGCCAGGGCAACCCGGAGGCTTCGCACGCCACGCGGTCTGCTTCACTGGGTGTCGCCGGACAATCCGGATGGCTGTGCACCACCGCGAGAATCTCGCCCCGCTCTTCGGCGCCAGCGTAGTCCTCGGGTGCCAGGCGAAAGTGTTCGCTGGGTGTGCTCGCCGTATTTCGACACGGCACATACACACGCTTGCGCCCTTCACGAATCAGCAGGCCGCAGCACTCATGGGGATACGCGGCCACGGCGTGCCGGGCAATCGCCGCCAGATTGGTCTTGTTCATGCTCAGCTCCGCAATAGTCCGGCTGCCGGGAATGAGCCGTAGGGAAGTGGGTTGTTCTCGCCGAAACGCAGCTTGCAGCTGGTCAGCCGCCCACCGCATTTATCCTTGGCCGCGTCGGTGACAATCACGTCATTGGCATCCGCCACCGGGCCGCCGTTGTAGCCGCAATAGGGGCCGCGATAACCGCCGCAGCTGAGCCACCAACATACGTTGGCAACGATCTGTCGACGGGGCAGTTGCACGCCGTTGAAGTCCAGCGCGCTGGCCAGTTCGAACTTCACCGTCTCACTGCTTTCGGCAACCTTGCGCTCGACGTACCAGATGTCTGGCGGCAGTTCCTCTTCCGGGTCAGCTTCGGGCTGGCCGTCGAGGTACTTGGCCAAAGTCCGATGGCGGATCAGGCGCGCGCCTACCAGGTCTTCGAAATACAGCACCAGCGCCGTGATGAAACCGCCGACGTTGCCTACGGCCAGTGTCGGCGTCGGTTGGGTGCCCTGCCCCGACATTTCGAAGCCCTCGGCCTGGATCGGCCAGGGTGAATATTCGTGGCCCTGCCAGAAGATCGATGACTCCTTAGGGTAACCGTGAAATCGGTACAACTCGGCACCCAGGGGGGTGGCATCGAGCTCGAAAAGCTCCACCCAGGCCCCGGGCTCCAGGGTCTGGATATCTGCAGTGATGGACATATGATTCTCCGGGCAAAGAAAACCCCGCACTACGGCGGGGTGGAGGCGCGCTAGGGGTGGAAGGCTTGCTCGAACGTTGCCGTCAGGGAGTAGAGCCCGGCGCCCATGGGCGTTGGCTGGTAACCCTTGCAGCGATACAACGCAGGCGCTGCCAGTGGTGCGGTCCAGTTGAACGCCTTGGCGCCGGCATGGCGATCAAGGAAAGCAACGATCGCTTTGATGCGCGCTTCATCACCCACGAACGTCAGTGGCCAGGACTGGGTCTTGTTGTTGATCCCGTCCGCTGCCGTTTGCTGGTAGCCATCGCCGAATTTGGCCGTCTTAAGACGAAACTCGACGCTGCCGACGGGCTCCACCTTGGGCACCCATGTGAAAGTTTCTGTGCTCATGTTTTCTCCAGGCGTAAGCCGTTGATGATCAGCGGCCATTGATGGCCGACCAGATTTGCCCGCCCGGCTTGAGGTCGCGGGCGATCTGCTCGGCGGCGCCCTGACGGGCAGAGCCGGCGTAGGCGCGGGCAACGTTCTGGGCGTTGGTGTCGGTGCCTGAGCCCTGGCCGTCGGCAACGTTGATGGTTTGCTGGATCACCACCTGGTTGCTGCTGGTGCTGCCTGACTGACCGCCGCCCAGTGCGCGCACACCGAGGGAGCCGTCGGAGCCACGACTCAGAGGCATGATGGCTTCGGGGCCGGCTTCGCCGAACAGGGCCATGGGGGCCAGGGTTGGGCCTGAGGCGACGGAATTGGTGAAGGTGCCGCCGTTGGCGAAGGCTTGAACACCGTAGTTCCAGGCGCTCCCTTTCGCGTTGTAATGAATACCCGCCGTGTTGAGCTGGGGGTTAAAGGTGTAGCTGTTAGCACCGACACTGGTGGTTGTCGGAGTGGGCGTGCTGCTGCCCAACCAGGCGCCCACTGCCGAACTGGCCAGCCCGAACAACGAACTCAGCGCACTGGATGCCGCGGTCTTCGCCGCCATCGTGGCCATGTCCTTGAGCACTGACGTGGCGAAATCCGAAAAATTGAATTTGCCCGTGGTTGCGAACGTCAGCACCGCCTGGTCCATCTTTTCGAAAGCACTGCTAAACACTGCCTTCGACTGCTCGGCCGCCGTGCCTGCCTTGGTCGAATACTCTTCGAATGCGCTGCTCGCCCCCTGGCGCCAGTCATCAAGCAACTGCGTCATTTCGGCGAAGTTGCTCTTTACCTGCCGGGTCTTTGCGTCGTCCAGAAATGCCATCGTCGCGTCGTCACCCGAAGGCGTCGGTACAGCCTCTGCGTACGGCCCACCCACTGGAAACTTCAGCCCCGCCCGCTCGGTGTAACTGGACTGCGCATCCAGCGCGCCAACAAAATCATTCTGCGCACCCTGGCTCTGCTTGAGCACTTGCACCAGTTGCGCATTTTTCTGGATAAATTTTTCCGCCGCATCCGTGGCCGGGTCATAGGCCCTTTGAAAGCCCTTGAACTGGCCGGACGTGACCTGTAGCGCAGCTGCGGCAGAGGCGCTGACCTTTTTACTGGCGTCCTCGATCTTCTGCTGCATCTCGCGCATGCTGTTTTCGGTAATCCGCGACGCCTTCGCCAGGGCCTGCTCCAGGCTGCCGAGGTTGAGCGTCAGATTACCCTGGGAAGCAGTTGCCATAGGTTTCTCCGGGTCATGGATAAAACCCGTCGAAACGGGTTTCAAGGAAAGTGGCGTCGTCCTTAACGCCACTCGTTCATCGCACGTTCAAGCGACACACCCCGGCGCAGCTCGTGGGGCATGAAGTCAATCATCTCGGCCGTGCCGCCGCCCAGCCGGTGGGTCTGCAGCGCCACCAACGCGCTGCCCGCCTCCAGCCGCCTACCGGCGTGCAGGGAGCCATATCGGTCGATATAGCGTCCCCAGGCCAGGGCTTCGTGGTAGGTCATGCGTTCCTTGGCTTCGGCGATCGTGCGGCCGCCCACTCCGTTCAGCACCAGTTCGTGCCAGAACTCATCGGCGGCCGTCAGCTCTTTGCGCCACCACCCTGGGTGCCATTGACCTCATTGACTGCATTGAGGATCACAAACCCCAATGACGGCTCAAGACCGAACGCATCGTCGTAACTCAGGGCTTCATCACCCTCGGCCCCCAACGACACTGAGGCCGCGAGGTAGCTGGCGTTGCGGCTCTGTGCCGACTCGCCCTGGCTGAACAGACGTTCGATCACACCGAACGACTGGCGACGGATGTGCACCGTGAATGTGTCAGTCACTTGCTTGCCGGTTTTGCTGTCCAGGTGCGTCCAGCTGATGTCTTTCTTCACCGGCTGGGCATCGACGATGCCGCCCTTGGCTTTCAGTTGTTTGAGGTTCATGGCGTCTCTCAGACTTTCTTGATCCAGGCGCTGGCGCCGGTGCGTTGGATGGTGACGGTGGTGGTCACGACTGCGTTCAGTGCGAAGTTGAACGGGAAGTCCGAGACGTAGCCGTCGAATGTGAACCAGGTGCGGGTTGCCGGCAGCTCAAAGCCATCGCCCTTGGCGTTGACGGTTGGCAGCACGTCCTTGCCGTCGGACCAGCCCACCGCCCACTTCACGCCGGTATCGCCCTTGGCCTCGGAGAGCTGGTGCAGGCGGATATGGCTGGCGTTGGTCGGGTCGGCGTTCAGGCCCAGGCTCGCCGTGCCAGGGGTACGCAAACCTTTCTTGTAGCTGCGCTCTTCGGCATTGAGGCTGGTGTCTTCAATCTGCTCGGCCGGGGCACCGCCCGGTTCGAACGAAGTGGCGTGCTCGACTTCCAGCACGGTGTAGGGCCCGGTGCCGGAGACCGGCGGGACGAGGGCAAAAATCTGGGTACCTTGGGTAAGAATCGACATCGAATGTTCTCCATGAACAATAAAAAACCCGCGAAGGCGGGCTGTGGGGTGCAACGGCTGTGTTGCTGCGTGCAAGGCAGGTCGAGACGGGATCAGGGGGCCGGTTTGCCATCCAGATAAGGCGGCGCATTCGGGTCCGGCTCTCGGCTCTTGATCAGGTCGACCAACGCCTGGTTGCTCTGGGCCAACAGTCGAATGGCCGCGTTGAGCGCCACCTGGCCATCGGTCTGGGTTTGCAGGGCGGCGATCAAGCGGTTGATCGCGGCCAATTCTTCGTCGTTCATAGGCATCTTGGTTCCTGTATCGCTTCAGGTCGGTAATGGGGAGCTTCAACGGCGCGCAGTAGTGACGATCAAGACGCCAGTCCACTGGCCATGATCGAGCTGCGATATCCCGTCGCCGGGTCGCCAACGTGGGTCACTTGAGTAATCGACCAGCGCCCCTGCATATACGAAGGCCAGGTTTCATCCAGCACCAGCAAGCCTTCGGCAGCGAGCAAAGGGTTACCGGGGCAATCGATCTGCAGCTTCAAACCTTCACGGCCCACCCGGCGCAGTTCGCCTTCGGCCACGGCGCGGGCTTCGGCTTCGTTCTGGCAGCGCTGGCGCACGGTCTTGAACGGGGCAATCCCGACCTGGACCATGCGCTGCTTGCCAGCCCCGGAATCCCACCAGCTGACGCGGCTGCCCATGTACTTGGAGCGCGATTTTTCGTCGAGCTTGGCGGTGATAAAGGCCTGGTCTCCCGGGCGGTTGTCGTGTGTCACAGACAGCTTCACTTCGGGCAGCAACTGGCCGGTAAGGGACTTGGCCTGCCCCGCTTCGGCCAGCACGTAAAGCTCGTTAAACGGCTTGGTGACCGCGTTGTAACGCTTGGCCAGGCGGGTGATGAAGGCCATGTCGCTTTCGTTGGACTGGTCGATGTGCGCAATTGCAATGCCGTCCAGTGTCGGTGCCACTCGCGGTGAAAAACCATGGCGGCTGACCACTTGGCGAAACAATGCCCCCAAGGTAGTCGGCCCATGGCTGGCGGAGCGGCGCTGGCGATAGCCGCTTTTATCCGCCTCGCTGAAGGGCGCGGCGGTCGCCACGATCATCAGGCGCATCGGAAACAACACTGGGGTGCGTTGGGTGACAACAAACTCGCCTTTTTCCACCAAGCCGGTTTCCTGGTAACCGACGCGCAGGCCAATCTTGCCACTGAGGCTGGGCAAGCCCTCCAACCCTTCTATATTAAGGGTCAGTTCCAGGCGGTCAGTCTGGATACCCGCGGCGTCGGTGTGGCTCCAGTGCATCAGGCGTTGATTGAGCAGCGCCGCGTTGGCGCCGTAGAACTCTACGATCGGGGTAAATCCCTGTGCCATGCAGCCTCCTTAATCCCAGGCCAGAACGGGCCGTACAGCAGCCGGCCGGGCTTGCATCTCAGGCACGACCACCCATACGCCTGCCGGCAGTACCGGGCCGTATTCAGCCAGTTCAGGGTTCAAGCGCCAGAGGGTTTCTTCCGCCGCGTCATCGCAACGCCCCAGTTCGCGGTAGAGCAGCAGGTTGACCGAATCACCGGCAATACTTCGCACTCTACGCATTGACGTACTCCTCCAGCTCAAGGGTCCAGGTCATGACCATGGCAGTGCCGTCATCGATCACATTGCTTTGGGCTTCCACCACCGAATTGATCCGCCACAGGCCCCAGTTACGGCCGATACCGTCGACCAGCGGCAACGGCGCCCGCGCATTTTGCAGAGCGCGCAATTCGTCCAGGCGCTGCATGCCAACGGCGTACATGGCCGTGCCGCTGAAGGTGAGTTTTTCCAGCTTCTGGCCGCTCTGACGCGACTGCGGCTTGCTGGCAATAATCGCCAGGTCACTCCAGCCGCCGTCGCTGTTGCGGGCCAGTGTGGAATAGGCGAACCCTCGGGATAAGCCAAAAATAAAGTCGCCCAGCACCATTTGTTGTCGCATCAATCACCTCCTGAAGGATCGGCCAGTGCCGCGTTGCGCCGGATGCCCAGGGAATCGGTGACCATCGGCACGCATTGAAACTGCAGGGCCTGGATCACCTGATTGACCACTTGCTGGGCGTCCGCCGGATTAACGCCGGTGATCTGGATGCTCGGTGAGAGCGTGACCTGGACGTTGTCCGTTCGCGCGCTGTTGAGCTCTTTACTCAGCGCGTTCGGCGCAGGTAGACGATCGCCTGAACCGAACAACTTGTCCCCAAGCCAACTGCCGGCTTCGCTGCCGAGCAAGCCACCGATGGCGCCACCGACTGCGGTGCCAATGCCAGGGAAAACCAGCGTGCCGAGCGCGGCGCCGGCGGATGCTCCCGCCCAGGCGCCGCCAGCAGTGCTAAGGCCAGCACCGACGGCCTTGGCGTCGCCATTGCGTACGCCCTGGATCACATCCACGGCGGTGTCGACATACTTCAGCGGGCCAAGGCGGCGTACGGCGGACGATTCAAGCTTTGCGAGCGTCCCCGACAGTCCAGGGGCCAAACCCTTGGGCCCACCCTGTGCTGCGACTCGGTCTGCCGAAGCGGCTGCGTAAGAGGTCAATGAGTTGCCGGAAATACTGCGTGTAGTCTCGCTCACCCGTTTGCTGTCGAACGCTAGCTGCGGCTGGCCCATGATATTGACTGGCGGCGCAGCAGGGGCTGGCGTGACAGTAGGCTGCGATTTGAGATCCGTCCGCCTTCTGACCTCTGGGATTTTGACCTCGCGCGATTTTATTTGACGGGCCTTGTTACGCTTGCCGCGCGGCCTCCTGGGATTATCTTTGGGGCGTGCCTTCTCTTCTTTCCTGGCGGTCTCACCGACACTCTCTGGCAACTGTGCGGCAGCGCTATCAAGCGGGCCGCGAATCTGCGCAGGCAGTGCTCCCGTGCAGCAACAGTCCTTGCCTTTTTCAGCACCCTTGCCGTTATCGTCCTTGAGCCACTTGGCACCCTTCGGATACCTGGCAGCCACCGCATCAATCGCCTTGCCTGAAAGACGGTCTTTGGCTTTATCCCACAAACCGGTGAACACTTCCTTGCCGACGAACTTGACGGCATCCGTGGCCAGTTCAACACTTTTTTCCCCCCAGGACGGATTAGCAGACGCAGGCTTGTCCTGCTTGCTTTCTGCGACTCCCGCGCGGACCTCTGCCGTCTTGGTTGCCAGCGAATTGGCGCTAATGAACAGCGTGCTGGTGAGCGTTTCCAGCGATTCGCGCAACCGAATTTGCTCTTGGGCCAGAGCGTTGATGTCCACACTGACGGTGATCAGCGCCGAGGTCAGCTCCGGCAGTGGTTGCGGCTGGGGTTGGAGTTGCGGCTGCGGCTGCGGTTGCGGCTGCGGCTGCGGCTGCGGCTGCGGCTGCGGCAACAATAACGGCGCCGACTGTGGTACCGATTCAAGGCTGACAGGCGCGGCGAGGTCTGCGGAAAACGGCGCCAGCACATTGCCCAGGTCCGCATCGCCAAGCAGCCAACGCTTGTCCTCCTGGACGAGCCTGGTCCCAAATTGAGTTTCTTGCATCCCGCTTACTCCTGTTTAACGCCAAGGCGAGTGATCGCTATGTCGTAGCGGCGCAATGCTTTTCCGGCGTCCCAGTCGAGGATCTCCGCCTCATTGACCGAGTAGATCAGCGGCACCACATCGAGGATTACTTCGATGTCGCGCTGCGAAAGAAGTCCGCCGGTTGATTTAAAAAATCGTCGATACGCTCCTGCAGTTCCGTCCAGTCGGGCACGGTCAAGCCGGCCAGGTCAGGGATCATCAGGCCGGTGCAATGGGCGGTGATGAACTCGGCGCGCTCTTTGTTGGTGGCGAGTTTTTTCATCACCTTGGTGGCGCGCAGGGCAGGCATTTCCAGGGGCAGTTCGGTCAGGGTTCGGCCGGCTGCGTTCAGGGGCAATAGCAACTGGACGGGTTGGTCGTGGGGTGTCGCTTCATCCGCATTCAGGAAGAACGACGTCGGGCGCGTCGACATCTCGTGTACGTACTGGGCAATGCTCACGTAGTCAGGGCGCTTGAGCTGGTCGAGCTCTTTTTCCGACAGGCCAGTGGCGAGTTTCGCCAGTTCGAAAAACTGATCGTCCTCGTCATCACCGGCCCGGGCCAGCGCGTCTTTTTGCGCGGCGTAGAACAACGGTTTTAGCTGAACCTGCTGGATCGTCGCGCCGGTGTCGGCGGTGATCGGAGCCAGCAGGATGTGCAACGGTGGCATCCAGGCCATGGGGCAATTCCTTGTAGAACGGTATTGAAAAGCACGGGAATCCCAATCTGAGCGCGGTCTCTGTGGGAGCTGGCTTGCCTGCGATAGCATCAACTCGGTGCTCCAGACGCACCGAGTCGCCTGCATCGCGGGCAAGCCCGGCTCCCACATTGACCGTGCCCGCTTCGATTGCAGTTATCCTTACGGCATCAGCACGGCGCGGCGCGCATCGCCCAGAATGTCGACGCCGTTGAGCACGAACTTCTGGGTGCGCACGTCGATGTCGATCACCGAAACGCCATTTTCCAGACGGTTGTAGGTACGGCAGGACAGTTCCAGCGTGGTGGTAGCCTTGTCGCCCATTTTCAGCTTCGCCTCCTCCAGGGATTTGAGCTTGCCGCCGACGGTGTGGTAGGTGAAGTAGGTCTTCCCGTCCTGGTCCTGGCCGGCTTCACGCACGTTCAGCAGGATGTCGTCGCCCATGCGCACGCCCAGGGCCAGCATGATTTCCGGACCGGCACCTTGCAGCACCAGCTTGGCATTGAGCACCTTGCCGCTCTTGGCCATTTCCTCGGCGATAAAGCGACCGCCGGACATGGGCTCCATGTCGAACTCGATCTTCGGCGGGGTGAACTCTTCCACGGTTGCGGACAACGGCAGGCCTTGAAGGGTGGCCGCAATGGCCTGTCTGACTCGGTTGGTAAACATTAGAGAACGTCCTCCAGGAACTGCTCGATGATTTCATCGCGGGCGTTGAGTTGATAAACCATGTGTTCGTTCGGCGCGTAGCGGCCGTAGTCGATAACGATGAACCAGGTGCCGTTCTTGTACTTCTCGACGCTGTTCAATTCCGGGTGCAGGTATACGCTGCCGCCAGGGATGGTCTCGTCGGCCACCAGGGTTTGCAGCCAGTCGTTGATGCGCTTGACCTCCTGGTCCATGAAGGACTTGGTGAGGTTCTTGGCCATGGCTTTCTGGCCGGCCTTGACCAGCTTGCGGCTGATAGCATCTTCCAGGCCGACGTAGCTGATGAACTTGCCGGTGATGGAGCGGTTACCCAGCAGCGAGAAACCGCCGAGGATGGTGCGGGCGTAGTAGCTCACGCCGTAGCGGTTGAGCAGGTCCCCTTCGGTGGAGGTATCGAGGATGTTGTACTCGACCACGCGGGAAACGTCTTCGGCGAAGGTCACCTGGTTGCCCGGGCTTTCCCACTGTTTGACCTTGGCCAGTGCGGCGATGGCCAACGAGGATGGCGACAGGAATACGTTTTTCTTCGCGGCCTTGGAGTACACCGACGGCATGTTGTGCACCAGCAGGCAACGGTCGAAACCGAGGTCGGCACCGCCCAGCTCGCCGCTGTAGGTCACTTGATCGGCCACCGAAGCGTCCTTGCCATCCAGTACCACACGCGCCTTGATACGCTTGCCGAAGGAGGCAAACTCACCGGCCACGGCCTTGGTGCCGGTAAAGCCTGGAGCGCCGATGATGGTCAGGTCTTCAGGCACGCTGCTCAGGGCCGCCAGGCCCAGCTTGCGACCGGTGACCGGGTCGTTGCCGCCGATCGCATTGTTGATCGTATCGGCCGGGGTGGCGCCTTCTTCGACGATGACCACATAGACCGGCACCTTGACCACTTTGAGGATCTGGTACACCGCCTGGAACAAGGTGCCCGACTCGGTGCCGGTGGGGTCCAGCAGCGCCTGGGTGGTGAAGCTGTTGATACGGAACGGGGCGTTTTTCGGGATCGATGCGTGGGCGTTGGGGGCAGTGCCGACCAGGCCGATCACGTTATCGCCAAGGCCCCCCATGGCCTCGGGGGATTCAGTGGCATTCACAGTGATGCCGTTGTGCTCGAAGTTCAGGACTTCTGCCATGGTTATTCAGCCTTCTTGGGGGTGGAGTTGAGGACGCTGGTCAGTTCCAGGCGGCCAGCGGTGCGCAGGGCGGATGCTTCGACGTCGAGCAGTTCCAATTCCTCGCCAGCGGTGGACCAATGGCCGTTGCCGATGGGGAATGGGATGAGGACGGTGTAGGTTTGGCGGGTGGGCATGGGTGAAAAATCTCCGGGTGGAAAATACAAAAGCCCCTGTTGAGGAGGAGCTTTGGGGAGGCGAAAAAAAACCGCTTTCGCGGTTATCAGTTATTTCAGGAAATCTGGTTTGGATGGCCAGAGCACTGCATCAGGGTTTTCTCCCTGATCTGGAATATCACGCAGTTTTTGACGATACTCAGCGAACAAGAGCTTATGGGTGTCGAGCATCGGATAGTCTGGCATTGCTGCATAATCACTCGCCGACAAGTCTTGATCCCTTGCCTTACGAATCATTTCCCACTTGATAATCGGATGAAGTTCAGCAGGTATAAATAGTGGTTTCATATTCTCTCCTCAGCCTAGGGCCAACATCGTTCCCCAATCACCTGGGTTGGTTACAACGCCTGTGCATGCCCCTGCGAGCATCACCTCAACAACGCCAGTTGACGAGGTGCGCATCGGGTGCAGATGGTAATAAGTTCCAAACAACTCTGTAGGAGAAATAACACTGGAGCACCAGCGCCATTTGCCTTTTTCAACGCCATTACTCCATGCTCCAGACACGTTACCCTCCAAAAGACGTACGAAGGCACCAACGGTAAGGTAGGAGTTCTGCGGTACTGCACCAGAGCCATTCGCGAGCGCCATATCGACAGTGTAAGGGAACGCGAGCCAAGGACTAGCGTCTGACACCGACCACTTCATTTGCCACAGATGTACCAACGTGCGCCAATAGTCGCTGGCCCTGATTTCAAAATTTGGATATTGCTCACGCACATCTGCCTGCACCTGAAGCAAGAAATCCACATCAGCTTGCGGGCGTCCGGCCGCTTGAGAGGCAGTGGTGATAGTTCGCAGCTTAGTCGGCGTCACTTCAGCGTGAATCCCCCAATTTTCAATCAGTGTTCCATCGGCATTCGGGGACAAATTGAAGTTCTTGGTGACCGCCAATCTTGGGAGTCTATTTTTCAACTCCGACAATTGAGCGTCGTACGCCTGGCGGGCATCGACTATCGCCTTGTCAATTTCTCCGACTTTTCCGGTAATGACGTTAGTCAAGTTATTTGCCGCGCTTACAACGGCAGCAAGTTGCTGTTCGGTACTCAAATGAATGCTCCTAAACGCCTGGATAGCGTCATGTAAAATAAATTGAAAACGCTCTATTTTCTTTCGACTTCCATCACTCGAAATAGAACCCCTACACCGCGTGCCATATTGTCTATGCTCGCAGCTGATAAGGCCGCAATTTCATCAGTCAATAGCACATTCAAATTGTCGCTACCCACCACAATCGTCACGCTATCCGTCGGCAACGGCGAAACATCCAACGTAAACTTCTGCAGCACCCGAGCCGCCGCCGCCTTATACGTCAGCAACTTCCCCGCCACGGAATACACCGCCAGCAAAGTCCCGCTTGCGAGGTAAAAACCGAACTCGCCAATCTCATATTCTCCGTCGCCATCAAACAGCGCGGCCATCCTGAGTTGGCGCTCGCCCAGGTCTTCGTAATCGACGATGGCCACCCGTTGTCGCTCGTCACGCAAGGCCACTTCTGTGCCGTCGGGGTTGTAGCGGCCGGTGCCGCCGCCGATGTGGGTGATTTGGCCTTTGAGGCCCTGGTTCTTTGCCTGCAGCACTTCATCCAAACCTTTGGAAGTGAAGCGCACCAGGCGCGTGATTTCATCTGTCATGGCTGCGCCCTGAGGTCGTAGTCGTTAATGGTGTAGTGCTGGGCAACCCCGGCACTGTTAAGCCGAGCAACCAGCGCCAATTCCGGCAACGCGCCGTTTAGATAAAACTCGCCATCGCTTAAAGGGGCGTCGAGCACTTGCGTGAATGCAAGGTGACCTTCGGTTTCATGCACGATGGTGATCGTCGCCTGATCGCGCTCACTCTTGGCCGCATTGATACGCCGGATCAGCCGGTTGTGATCGCCGCTGGACCAACTGCGCCCGATGATCGCCTGTACGTCGAAGGTGTAAGGCACACCCAAGGGGCGTTGCTGATACCAGGCGCTGATGTTGGGAGTGAAGCCCAATGACTCCACCGCATGACTCAGCGCCTTGGGCGTACCGGCCTGGCGCTGGATTTGCCAGGACAAGGCCACGGTCAGGCGCTTTTCCGCCTCGCTGGCCTCGGCATCCCATTCGCTGACGCCGCGGTCGGCGGCTAGGTACGGGAGGAATTCGCTGGGGGTTTGAAGTGGGTTCATCAGCACTGGAAACGGCGGCGTGACGCGCTCAAGCAATGTGCCGAAGCCCAGGTCCAGGGCCTTTTCCAGCGGTGAACTGTTGGCCGGCAACAGACTCGCGTTGGGTTCACTCATAGCGTGCGCACCTCCACCTCGACACCCGTGCAATACGGGGCCTGGAACGCGGTGCTGACAATCGGCGCCAGCGGTTCCAGGATCTGCAGTTGCGTAGCACCGGCGCTGTGGATGGCGTAGTCGATCCAGCTGGGGTCGACCCGCCCTTCCAGCCGATGGCAGGACTCTGCGTAGTCTTGCAGCAGTTTCTGCGCCGCCACTTGGGTCAGCCCCGAGTCCGGGCCGGCGTTGATCTTGGCCACCACGCGAATTTTGTAGGGTTGAATTTGAGCGCCCTGGACGGTGACAAGATCGGTTTCCGGCCTTACATCCGGCCGTGCGAAATGTCGACGTACACCGTCAAGCAAGTCCGCAGACGGCGTGCCGTCGCCCTCGCGGGAAAGCACAGTGACCATGACTTCACCCGGTGCGGTGCGTCGGGCGTTGCCATCCTTGACCTGGGCTGCATAGCCATCCGGATCGAAGGTGTAGATGACGCTCACCACTCCCGGCGTCGCGCTTTGCACTTTCACCGCCGGGCGCTCGCCAAGGGTGAACACTTCGCGGCGATACTGCATCCGCGAGCCCGCTGCCGGGGCGTGGGGGGCCAGGTAGTAACGCAGGCGAGCGTCGTCGTCGCTTTCCAGGGTGGGCGGCACGGGCGGGAACGCCGCCGGGTCGCCAGGGTCGAGCACTTGGCGTTCCAGGCCCATATCGGCCAGGCGCGCATCCAGGTTGCTGCCGGTAGCCCACCACGCCAGCATCTGCTTGATGCGGGCGTTGTATTTGCGCTCGTGGGTTTGCAGACGCACGCAAAACGCTTCCAGGGCCAGGGTCAGCAGTTCGCTTTCGTTGTCGAGGCTGGCCTTGAGTTTGGCCGCGCTTTGCGGCGCGCGGGTGGCGACGTAGTCGATGACAAACATCTTGAACTCGGCCAGCAACGGTTCGAACTCATCCACCTTGATGATGGTCGGTTCCGCCAGTTGGTTCTGGCCGGGGATCAACATACTCATGTCACGACCTCGAAGGATTGTTGGCGGTTTTTCCAGGTACCGGCAAACCGCAGCAGCAGGCCGGCGCCTTGGCGAGTGGCGACGATGACCTGGGGGTCAAAATCGCTGATGCCGTTATGGGTGTTGTAGAACGCCTGGGCGGCATGGCTCTGGGCGAGAATCAGCAGGTCGTCGCCGAGGTTTTGCCCGAGCAACTGCGGGATCAGCGAGCCATACAACGGACGCTTTTGCCGGGTGCCCACGGGGGTGGTCAGCGCTCGGGTGGCGCGCTGCACAAATTGCAGCCAGTCATCGACGGCTGCCCCGGTGTTCCTCTCGATTCCGAGCATGGGATGTCCTTATCGCGGGCTGATGACGCGTCCTTGATGGTCCACTACCGGGCCGCTGAAGTGAGCTCCGCCAGCATCCAGCAACAGGCTGGTGCCGCCGATTTGCAAAGTGATGCTCTGGGCATTCATGGTCAGGCTGGCGGCGCCGACGTTAATGTCGACCTGTTCACGGGAGCCGCTGACGGCGGTTGGGCCGTTGACCCAGTTGAAGGTATGGCTGGCGTCGTCGTAGTCGCTTTGGGTGCCGTCTTGATGGCGACGCCTGGTCAGCGTCGCGACGCTGGAGACCGGCGGAAAGCGATCACTGTTGAGGCCGAACAGCGCCACTGACTGCACGCCGCCCTCCCCACCACCGTAGTTAAGCAATAGGCATTGCTCGCCCACCGTTGGAATGCGGGTTTCCGTTTGCGCACCGGCGCTGGGGTTGAAAAAGCGGATCGCCGGGGTCAGCAAATCACCGTGGCTGACCTTGCAGGTGTTGCTGGCCGCATCGACCTGCTGGCAAATGCCAATCCGGCAGAAGCTTTCAGCGCGGCGGTAAAGGTCTTCGAGTTGGGTCTCCATCTCTGCCAGGCGTTCGACGATCGGTCCCAATTGCATGCGTAACAGCGCGTCGAACATGGGCTACTCCGCCAGTGGTTTGTATTGGGCCGGGTCGTCGATGTTGGAGACGTCCCAGGTGCAGGCAAACAGCGGCTGGCCTGTAGGATCTTCAAGTAACGGCGGCCCCAGATAGAGGGTTTGAGTGAAGGAAACCGTCCAGGTGTCGTAGTCCGTATCAAGGGTGCTGCGCACAGCCGGAGCGGCGACGATATTTGCGGGCAAATCGCACTGTGCCTGGGGCAGGTCCCAACGGTTATCCAGCACAAGGTCCATGAGTTGGCTGGCCAGGTCGCAGGCATCGAACGGCAATGCCCCGGGGGCGACCATGGCCCTGAGTGAAATGCTCAGCACGTGAGCCTTGCGCCCTTCGCGAGAGCGAATGCCCGGGCCATTGCCTTCGACTGTGACCTGCACACCGGTTTTTTCAGTGTCGCCCTGGAAGTCCTGATGACTGCCGACCTTGAGGTCCGGGAAGGCTGCATGCAGCGCAGCGCCCACGGCCTGAGGCAGTTGGGATGGCTTTTCGATAAGCGTCATTTTATGTAGCGTCCTTGCAACGATTACTGCGGGTCCTGGCGGGAGCCTTGGTTGATCCCGATGCGCTTGGCCGCCCACCGCTCATAAAGGCCGATAGCCACGTCGGCACCGGCCATGGCGGTCAGGCAACCAATGGCGCCGGCGGTCCAGATCGACATCCCCGCTGCGTAGCACAGCATCAGAGCCGAAACCCCGCAGACCATGCACGCCCCGGAACGCAGGGCCAGGCGTCGGATCAGCGACCAACCGCGAGCCCCTTCCTTATCGGCGCGCCACATCTCGCCGGATACGCCGCCGATCACGGCCAATACGATGACCAGCCAGATAGGCATTTCCGCTAACGCTTGCTGTTCATTTGTCATGTCACGCCTCCTGGCTGAGCATTTAATAATCCATATTTCATTTACAGATGCTTCGATAGGTAGGCATTCCAAAAAGCCCGGTTGCCCGGGCTTTTCAGTAATGCTGTCCTCGGACTTTCGGCGCTACTGGCGCGGTACGGTCCTTTCCTCGATGTTTTTCCGACCACGATCCCTGTCTGCCGGATAACTGCTTCTGGTGCTTTACGCTGCACACCCGGGTCAGTTGCCAACCCTCTGAACCGTCAAGGCCGGTTCATCGCTGCCTGTTTTTGAAGCGTTGAAACTAAAGAGCGTCGGCATCCTTGCCGGTATTGCCTGGCATCCCTGCCATCGCTTCGATGGCGTCCTTGCCGATGTTGCGTGCCTTCCTTGTCTTCCTTGGCAGCATCCTTGCCACCTCCACCAGGCCTTGTTGGCTGGCTTGAGATGGAGAATATGCATGTATGCATATACAGTCAATGCATAAATGCATTTATTTTTGCTATGGAAATGCACAAATGCATTTGAGGCCTTGCCAGCATGGGGTTTGCCGGTTTTTTCGGGGCGAAAAAAAACCCGCTCATGGGCGGGTTTCGTCTTACGCGAGGGGGTTAGCGGGCGTACATGCCCCACCAGAAAACATGACCGAGGATGCTGATCTGCTCATCCTGTATATCCTGGAAGCTGTAGTCCTCATCCGGATGCTCATCACGGTTGAAGCTGCGCAGGCGAATCCCGGAAGGCAGGCGGTAGAGCTGTTTAACTCGCAGCTGGCCGTTGTGATTGATGGCATACAGATCACCATCGACGATATCGCCAATGCCGCTTTTACCGGCGTTCACGCCAACCGTGGCGCCGTCGCGCAGTACCGGCAACATGCTGTTGCCGCGTACCGTCACGCACTTGGCCTGGTCGAACTGCACGCCGTTATGCCGCAGACTGCGCTTGCCGAACCGCAGGCTGGCCTTCTCGCTTTCCTCGATGACGAATCTTCCTGATCCAGCAGCCAATTCAACCTCGCGCAGAAAGGGGATCGACACCTCGTCATCATTGACGGGGGTGTCGTCGTCCCACAGGCTTATGTCCTTGAGTTCCGAATGCATCGGGTCGCGCCCGTCATCGCGCAAGGCTCCCACCGCAGCGCGCCCGCGCAGTTGGTCGGTGCTCACGCGAAAATACTCGGCGATACGGGAGATGTGTTTATCCGACGGATCAACGATCTTGCCGCTGAGGATCCGGGACAGTGTGGATTGAGGCACGCCGGTGCGCCGATGAAGCTCCGTGGGGGAGATCCGGTCGCGATCCAGCAGCTCTCTTAAGACGATAGAAACATTGCGTTTTTGCATAACGCGGATAGTGACGGGAGTTTTTAAGGTTGGCAAATGCTAATTTGCATATTTATGCATTAAACATCCAATTGTGTTTAGCTTGAAAAAAAATACTGTATATCCAGACAGTTAAATACTCACTATTATTGCGAGCGCCTGAGGTAAGACGCGGCAAATGAACAGCCTCCCTTGCTTATCGACAATTCAGGGGCTATGTATAAAACTCGTCAATCACCTAGCCAGCAACGACGGAGGTGCTCATGGCTTATTCAGCGCTAGCTGTTGCTAACGCCTTCATTGAACGCGCGAAGGAAGGCAAGGTTTCGGGCCTGACCCCGATGAAGCTGCAGAAACTGCTGTTCTATACACAGTCCTGGCATTTGCGCGAGCGAGACCAGCCCCTGATGGATGACCACTTCGCCCGCTGGCAATATGGCCCGGTCATTCCGTCGCTTTACCATGAGCTGAAATCCTACGGTAATCGCCCGGTGACCTCACTGCTCAGCAACCTGAAGCCCGACGCCGAAGACATTGTCTTCGTTACACCGAGGGTTCCGGAGAGCGATACCTATACCCATCGTTTGATTGACCGGATCATTAACAAATACGGCAAATGGTCCGGCACCCAACTGTCCAACCTGTCCCACGAGGACGGCACAGCCTGGGCCCTCAAGGGCGCCGACGGCTCCGCCATAGACTGGGAAGACATGGCAGCACTCATTCACCCAAAGAGCCGTATCCGTGAGTGAAGAACTCGACAACCTGGAACTCACCCTGCCCCCCGTGGCAGGGCCTGACCAGGACTCCCAGGCCGGCGGCGAGCAAGCCATAGGCACCGACGATGAAAGAAGCCAGAACCTCAAAGACCAGAAAGCCGAGCGGCAACTGCGCAAGAAGTATGCGGGGCGTGCGTTTTGGTTTGCTGCCTGCGGCGTGATCTTCTGGGCGGTCCTGCTGGTGTGGAATGGCTGGTCGACGTATTACTCGGGTAAAGCGCCGTTCTCGGACAATGTATTGATTGCCATCACTACGGCGACTTCAATCAACTTGTTTGCGGCGTTTCTTGGGGTGATCAGAGGGTTGTTTCCGGCCAGTGGGCGTAGATTCAAATAGCTTGGTCGTATTCACGATCTGCATCCTGCATTGAGATATGAAAAGTCAGCTCATCATCTTCCAGGCACTGACCGGATTGTTTAACGCTGCTGCAATGCCTGATTAAACCGCTAACCTGTGGCGAGGGAGCTTCTTGAGGCGATGCCGCTTTCGCGTTTTACCTGGCCGTTTGCGACCTGCGAAGGGCCGACCTCGCGTGTTAACCTTGCCCCCATCGCAAAAAATGCTGGGCCAAGCGCCCCCTTTGCCCCATCACTTTCAACGAATTTGCCTACTACCCAATGAGTAAAAACACTTCAGACCTGTCCTCCCACACCCCGATGATGCAGCAGTACTGGCGCCTGAAAAACCAGCACCCTGATCAGTTGATGTTCTATCGCATGGGCGACTTCTACGAGATCTTCTATGAAGATGCGAAGAAGGCCGCCAAGCTGCTGGACATTACCCTGACCGCGCGCGGGCAGTCGGCGGGGCAGTCGATTCCGATGTGTGGCATTCCTTATCACTCGTTGGAAGGCTACCTGGTCAAGCTGGTCAAGCTGGGCGAGTCGGTGGTGATCTGTGAGCAGATCGGCGACCCGGCTACCAGTAAAGGGCCGGTGGAACGTCAAGTGGTGCGCATTATTACGCCGGGTACGGTGAGTGATGAAGCGTTGCTGGATGAGCGTCGCGATAACCTGATCGCTGCGGTGTTGGGCGATGAGCGTCTGTTCGGCCTGTCGGTGCTGGATATCACCAGCGGCAACTTCAGCGTGCTGGAGATCAAGGGCTGGGAGAACCTGCTGGCGGAGCTGGAGCGTATCAACCCGGTGGAGTTGTTGATCCCGGATGATTGGCCCAAGGACTTGCCGGCGGAGAAACGTCGTGGGACCAAGCGTCGTGCGCCGTGGGATTTCGAGCGTGATTCGGCGCTGAAAAGTCTGTGCCAGCAGTTCTCGGTGCAGGACCTTAAAGGCTTTGGCTGTGAAACGCTGACCCTGGCCATCGGCGCTGCTGGCTGCCTGCTCAGCTACGCGAAGGAAACCCAGCGCACCGCCCTGCCCCACTTGCGCAGCCTGCGTCATGAACGCCTGGACGATACCGTGGTGCTCGATGGCGCCAGCCGTCGCAACCTGGAATTGGATACTAACCTGGCCGGCGGGCGCGATAACACCCTGCAATCGGTGGTCGACCGCTGCCAGACCGCGATGGGCAGTCGCTTGCTGACTCGTTGGCTGAACCGTCCGCTGCGGGACTTGACCGTGCTGCAAGCGCGTCAAACCTCTATTACCTGCCTGCTCGATGGCTATCGCTTTGAAAAGCTGCAGCCGCAACTCAAAGAAATCGGTGATATCGAGCGTATCCTGGCGCGGATCGGCCTGCGCAATGCACGACCCCGCGACCTGGCGCGCCTTCGTGATGCCTTGAGCGCCCTGCCGCAGTTGCAACTGGCAATGACTGAGTTGGACACGCCTCACTTGCAACAGCTGGCGGTGACTGCCGGCACTTACCCGGACCTCGCGGCGCTGCTGGAAAAAGCCATCATCGACAACCCGCCCGCGATCATCCGTGACGGCGGCGTGTTGAAAACCGGCTACGACAGCGAGCTGGATGAGCTGCAGTCCCTGAGCGAAAACGCCGGCCAGTTCCTGATCGACCTGGAAGCCCGCGAAAAAGCCCGCACCGGTCTGGCTAACCTGAAGGTGGGCTACAACCGCGTGCATGGCTACTTTATTGAGTTACCGAGCAAGCAAGCGGAGTCGGCGCCTATCGATTATCAACGTCGCCAGACGCTCAAGGGTGCCGAGCGTTTTATCACCCCAGAGCTCAAGGAGTTCGAAGACAAGGCGCTGTCAGCCAAAAGCCGCGCCCTGGCCCGGGAAAAGATGCTTTACGAAGCCTTGCTCGAGGATTTGATCAGCCGTTTGGCGCCATTGCAGGACACTGCGGCCGCCCTGGCGGAGCTGGATGTACTGAGCAACCTCGCCGAACGAGCGCTGAACCTTGACCTGAACTGCCCACGGTTTGTCAGCGAGCCATGCATGCGCATTGTGCAAGGTCGCCACCCGGTGGTGGAGCAGGTATTGACCACGCCGTTCGTCGCCAACGACCTGTCGCTGGACGACGATACCCGCATGTTGGTGATCACCGGTCCGAACATGGGTGGTAAATCCACCTATATGCGCCAGACCGCGTTGATCGTGTTGTTGGCCCATATCGGCAGCTTTGTGCCGGCGGCCAGTTGCGAGCTGTCCCTGGTGGACCGCATCTTCACGCGGATCGGCTCCAGTGATGACCTGGCGGGTGGCCGTTCGACCTTTATGGTGGAAATGAGCGAGACCGCCAACATCCTGCACAACGCTACCGAGCGCAGTCTCGTGCTGATGGACGAAGTGGGTCGCGGCACCAGCACCTTCGACGGCCTGTCCCTGGCTTGGGCGGCGGCCGAACGCCTGGCGCATTTGCGCGCTTATACACTGTTTGCCACGCACTACTTCGAACTCACGGTGTTGCCGGAAAGCGAGCCACTGGTGGCCAACGTGCATCTCAATGCCACCGAGCACAATGAGCGCATCGTGTTCCTGCACCATGTGCTGCCAGGGCCGGCGAGCCAGAGCTATGGCTTGGCCGTAGCACAGTTGGCCGGCGTGCCGAATGACGTGATTACTCGCGCCCGCGAACACCTCAGCCGCCTGGAAACCACAGCCCTGCCCCATGAAACCGTGGTCGCCAGCCCTGCCAAGGCCAGCAAGAAACCCGCCGCGCCGCACCAGAGCGATATGTTCGCCAGCCTGCCCCATCCGGTGCTGGATGAGTTGGCAAAGCTTGATCTGGATGACTTGACGCCGCGTAAAGCGCTCGAAATGTTATATGCACTGAAGACTCGGATATAACGCAGACGCTTGCAAGCTGATAGAATCTCGCGCGGTTTGGGATGCTGCGGGCTTTTAGCCTGGTCCGCAGACTATCGCTCTCAAACCTCGCGAACCCCACCACAAGGGGTTTCGCTGCCGCCGCCTGAGGAGAAAATTAGAAATGACCTTCGTCGTCACCGACAACTGCATCAAGTGCAAGTACACCGACTGCGTAGAAGTGTGTCCGGTGGACTGCTTCTACGAAGGCCCGAACTTCCTGGTTATTCACCCGGATGAGTGCATCGACTGCGCCCTGTGTGAACCAGAATGCCCGGCCGTCGCGATTTTCTCCGAGGACGAAGTGCCTGCGGAGATGCAGGAGTTTATTCAGCTGAACGTCGAGTTGGCGGAAATCTGGCCGAATATCACCGAGCGCAAAGACCCGATGCCCGATGCAGCGGAGTGGGATGGCAAAAAAGGTAAGATTGCAGACCTCGAACGCTGATAGCGTCGCCGCCCCCAAAAGGCCCCTTGCGGGCCTTTTTGCGTTTCTGATGGGAGCGTTTTTACTTTTCTACAGGCGAAAAAAGGGGCGGTATGACCCGCCCACATTTTTTCCCTAGTCCCTGTATTCCTTTTCATCATCCTGATGAATCGCATCCTGCGACGTTCCTTCAAACCATCGTTCCTTGATGGCTGTGTCAATCCGTGGACACAGGGCTGATGTTAGAGGGTTCGAAGATAAGTTCAACGCGACCCGGTTCGATCGACTGGCACGCTCTGACACCTAAACACAGATAAATAAGTCTTGTTTTTCAATGAGATGAAAAAAGTCTCAAAAAAATCGAGACGTCCATGCATGATAAAAAAACCGATCGCTTACGCAAAGGTAAGCAAATGCTTACACGCACAATTGCGGAAAAGGGCAATAAGCCTCATTTCCCCCACCGCTTACTGTTGAAAGGCATCAGTCGTCACTGACAGTAATGGTCGGCATCGCCGGCGCAGCAGCTTCCTGCAAGACAATTCTCGCGCCGACATGCCGGGCCAGTTCCTGGTAGATCATCGCGACCTGCCCGTCCGGTTCGGACGCCACGGTTGGTTTGCCACCATCTGCCTGTTCACGAATGCCCATCGCCAGCGGCAACGAAGCGAGCAGCTCGACACCGTATTGGGTCGCGAGCTTTTCGCCCCCACCTTCACCGAACAGATGCTCGGCGTGACCACAGTTGGAGCAGATGTGCACCGCCATATTTTCCACGACGCCGAGCACCGGGATATTGACTTTGCGGAACATCTCGACGCCTTTCCTGGCGTCCAGCAGCGCGAGGTCCTGAGGCGTGGTGACGATCACCGCACCGGCCACCGGCACTTTTTGCGCCAGGGTCAGCTGGATGTCGCCGGTGCCTGGCGGCATGTCGATCACCAGGTAATCGAGGTCGCCCCAGGCGGTCTGTGTGACCAATTGCAGCAACGCCCCGGAAACCATCGGCCCGCGCCAGACCATCGGCGTGTTGTCATCGGTAAGAAAGGCCATGGACATCACTTCCACACCGAGCGACTCGATGGGTACAAACCATTTCTGATCCTTGACCTTCGGCCGCGTGCCTTCGGCGATGCCGAACATCACGCCTTGGCTTGGGCCGTAGATATCGGCGTCGAGAATCCCCACCCGCGCGCCTTCGCGGGCCAGGGCCAGGGCCAGGTTGGCCGCGGTGGTGGATTTGCCCACGCCACCCTTGCCGGAGGCCACCGCCACCACGTTCTTGACGTTGGCCAGGCCCGGGATCTGCGCCTGGGCCTTGTGCGGGGCGATCACGCATTGGATATCGACCTTGGCCGAACCCACGCCGTCGATGCCCTCAATGGCCATTTGGAGCATCTGCGCCCAGCCGCGTTTGAACAAGCCTGCGGCATAGCCCAGTTGCATCTGTACCGACACCTGGTCGCCCTGGACCTCGATGCTGCGCACACAACCGGCACTGACCGGGTCCTGGTTCAAATAAGGGTCGGTGTACTGGCGAAGAACGGCTTCCACCGCTGCGCGATTGACGGCGCTCATGGGCTACTCCCGAAAAAAGACTGACTGAAACAGGCGGCTATCCTAACCGTTCCGGCGGTTGAACGGCACGCTTTCGAGGTTCCGGAAGATTCTGAAACAGCGTCACGGGGTGAAATAAATTTCCCGGCGCTTTATAGTGGCCGACCTCCGTTTCATCAAGTAGCCGAGCCCCATGTCCGAGCCACGCAAGATCCTCGTCACCAGCGCCCTGCCCTATGCCAATGGTTCCATCCATCTTGGCCATATGCTTGAGTACATCCAGACCGATATGTGGGTGCGCTTCCAGAAGCATCGCGGCAATCAATGCATTTATGTCTGCGCGGACGACGCCCACGGTTCGGCCATCATGTTGCGCGCCGAAAAGGAAGGTATCACCCCGGAACAACTGATCGCCAACGTGCAGGCTGAACACAGCGCCGACTTTGCCGAGTTCCTGGTGGACTTCGACAACTTCCATTCGACCCACTCCGACGAAAACCGCGAGTTGTCGAGCCAGATCTACCTGCGGTTGAAGGAAGCCGGGCACATCGACCAACGTTCGGTGACCCAGTATTTCGACCCGGAAAAGAAGATGTTCCTGGCCGACCGCTTCATCAAGGGCACCTGCCCCAAATGCGGCACCGAAGACCAGTACGGCGACAACTGCGAAAAATGCGGCGCGACCTACGCACCGACCGACCTGAAGGATCCCAAGTCGGCGATCTCCGGTGCCACTCCGGTGCTCAAGGACTCGCAGCACTTCTTCTTCAAGCTCCCGGATTTCCAGCAAATGCTGCAAACCTGGACGCGCAGCGGTACCTTGCAGGACGCCGTGGCCAACAAACTCTCCGAATGGCTCGACAGTGGCCTGCAGCAGTGGGACATCTCCCGCGACGCGCCATACTTCGGCTTCGAGATCCCGGGCGAGCCGGGCAAGTACTTCTATGTATGGCTGGACGCGCCGATCGGCTACATGGCCAGCTTCAAGAACCTGTGCGACCGCACCCCGGAGCTGGACTTCGACGCGTTCTGGGGCAAGGACTCCACTGCCGAGCTGTACCACTTCATCGGCAAGGACATCGTCAACTTCCACGCGCTGTTCTGGCCGGCGATGCTTGAAGGCTCGGGCTACCGCAAGCCGACCGGCATTGCCGTGCACGGCTACCTGACGGTGAACGGGCAGAAAATGTCCAAGTCCCGTGGCACCTTTATCAAGGCGCGCACCTACCTGGACCACCTGTCGCCTGAATACCTGCGCTACTACTACGCATCCAAGCTGGGCCGGGGTGTCGACGACCTGGACCTGAACCTGGAAGACTTCGTACAGAAGGTCAACTCGGATCTGGTGGGTAAAGTCGTCAACATCGCCAGCCGTTGCGCCGGGTTTATCCACAAGGGCAACGCCGGTGTACTGGTAGCCGAGAACGCCGCACCGGAACTGACCGACGCCTTCCTGGCCGCCGCACCAAGCATCGCCGACGCCTATGAGGCCCGCGACTTCGCCCGCGCCATGCGCGAAATCATGGGCCTGGCCGACCGTGCCAACGCCTGGATCGCCGACAAGGCCCCGTGGTCGCTGAACAAGCAGGAAGGCAAGGAAGCTGAGGTTCAGGCTATCTGCGCCACCGGCGTCAATCTGTTCCGCCAGTTGGTGATCTTCCTCAAGCCGGTGCTGCCATTGCTGGCCGCCGATGCCGAGGCGTTCCTGAATGTGGCGCCGCTGACCTGGAACGATCACGCCACCTTGCTCGGTAATCATCAGTTGAACGCGTTCAAGCCCTTGATGACCCGCATTGACCCGGTGAAAGTCCAGGCCATGACCGATGCTTCGAAGGAAGACCTGGTCGCCAGCCAGACCGATACCGGCCAATCTGCGCCTGCGGGCAATGGCGAACTGGCCAAGGACCCGATTTCTCCGGAAATCGATTTCGACGCCTTTGCCGCCGTGGACCTGCGCGTAGCACTGATTATCAAGGCCGAAGCCGTGGAGGGCGCCGACAAGTTGCTGCGCCTGACATTGGATATCGGTGACGAACAGCGCAACGTGTTCTCCGGGATCAAGAGCGCTTACCCGGACCCGTCCAAGCTCGATGGGCGCCTGACCATGATGATCGCCAACCTCAAGCCACGGAAAATGAAGTTTGGCATTTCCGAAGGCATGGTGATGGCGGCGGGCCCTGGCGGCGAAGAAATCTACCTGCTGAGCCCCGACAGCGGCGCCAAGCCGGGCCAACGCATCAAGTAATTCCTGCAAAATGCCCCGCTGTTGCCACGGCGGGGCTTTTCAGCTTGCCCACCTCCCTGGGCCGGGCGTCAACGCTATGATCACAGCATGAACCTCATTCAACGTATCGACGCGCTGCTGCCGCAGACTCAATGCGGCAAGTGCGGGCACCCGGGTTGCAAGCCTTATGCAGAAGGCATCGCCAGGGGCGAGGCCATCAACAAGTGCCCGCCCGGTGGGCAGGAAACTATCGCCGGGCTTGCGCAACTGCTGCACCTGCCAGTGCTGGACCTGGACACCAGCCGCGGGGAAGCGCCCGCGCAGATTGCCTATATCCGTGAGGCCGAATGCATCGGTTGTACCAAATGCATCCAGGCTTGCCCGGTGGACGCCATTGTGGGCGCCGCCAAGCTGATGCACACCGTGATTACCGACGAGTGCACCGGTTGCGACCTCTGTGTCGCCCCCTGCCCCGTCGACTGTATCGAGATGCGTGCGCTCGCTGACGTACTGCCTATCGTGGGCGGCTTGGCAGGCACCGATGACGAGCGGCGTGAACGCGACCTCAAACGTGATCGGGCGCGACGGCGTTTCGAACAACGCAACGCCCGCCTGCAACGTGAGGAAGCCTGCAAGCTCGCCGAACGCCTGACACGGGCCAAACGCGCAGCTGCGGTGGAAACGACACAGGTCAATAATCATCAGGCCGCTCAGGACGCCGCGATCAAGCAGGCCAAAATCAGCGTCACCATGAGTCGCGCTCAATTGCACAAATCGTTGAAGGCGTTTGGGCATCCCCCGACCTTTGAGCAACAGTCGCAATTGATTATGCTGCAACGGCAGTTCGAGGCTTGCGAACAGGCGCTTGCCGCGCTGGAGGCCAACAGTGCGCCGCCGACAACGCCCCCCAAGAGCGCCGACCTCAAGCGTGCAAAAATCCAACTGGCCATGCGCCGAGCCGAGTTGAAAAAGGCCCAGGCCGAGCAGGCTGGCGAGCAGCAACTGGCAGCCTTGAGCGCTGCGTTGAACGCCGCCGAGCAGACGCTGCAGGATGCCGAGGCCAACACCGACGCCTGAACCTGCGCTTTGCATTGCTAACATCACGTCGATCGCCAGCAAGGAAACGTCCGCCCCTATGAATGCCGCAAAACGCCTGGAAATCTTCCGCAGGTTTCATGAAGACAATCCGGAACCGAAAACCGAACTGGCCTACTCCTCCCCTTTCGAATTACTGATTGCGGTGATCCTGTCAGCCCAATCCACGGACGTCGGTGTCAACAAGGCCACGGCGAAGCTGTATCCCGTGGCCAATACCCCGGCCGCGATTTACGCCCTGGGTGTGGAAGGTTTGTCCGAGTACATCAAGACCATCGGCCTGTATAACAGCAAGGCCAAGAATGTGATCGAAACGTGCCGCCTGCTGGTAGAGCTGCATGGTGGTGAAGTCCCGAAAACGCGCGAAGCCCTGGAAGCCTTGCCAGGGGTGGGCCGCAAAACGGCCAACGTGGTACTCAATACCGCATTCCGGCAGTTGACCATGGCTGTGGATACGCACATCTTCCGGGTCAGTAACCGAACCGGCATTGCGCGGGGCAAAAATGTGGTCGAGGTGGAAAAGCAACTGATGAAGTTCGTGCCCAAGCCGTATTTGCTCGACTCCCATCATTGGCTGATCCTGCATGGGCGCTACGTTTGCCAGGCTCGCAAGCCCCGCTGCGGCAGCTGTCGCATCGAAGATCTGTGTGAATACAAGGACAAGACGTCCGACGATTGAGCGACCATTGATTTTTTTGATCAGTCGATTGAAAAAATCTTTTTTACCCGTTCGCAGATTATCGCTATAAGGAGCCCCAATGGCAGTCTTAGCCCGGAGTTAATCTTATGAGCGCTGGCAAAGAACAACTGGAAGTGGAAGACGACCTCGCTGAGTCGGATGAGGACGCGGTAGAGACACCTGTAGAGGTAGCCAAGACCAATTTGAGCAAACGTCGCACTATCGACAATCTTCTGGAAGAGCGACGCTTGCAAAAACAGCTGGCCGATTACGACTTCGATCTGTGATCGATGCGTGAACGACCGGAAGCCTCCCTGACGGAGGCTTTTTTCTGCCGGATACACGGGTTTTGAGCGGTGCAACGTCCTCCTACACCAAGCCGTTGCGCTGGGCCAACTCGATCAGGTCCACAAGGGAGCGGGCATTGAGCTTGAGTAGCAGGCGAGTCTTGTAGGTACTGACGGTTTTGTTACTGAGGAACATGCCGTCGGCAATCTCCTTGTTGGTTTTGCCACGTGCCAGTTGCTGCAGCACCATCATCTCTCGCCCCGACAAGCGTTCAACCATTTCAGCTTCGCTGGCGTTGCCCATGGTTGAACGCACTGAATTGAGCGCCTGGTTCGGGAAGTAGCTGTAGCCGGAGAGCACCGCCTTGATGGCGCTCAACAACTCGGTAAGATCCTGCTGCTTGCAGACATAGCCGGCCGCCCCTGCCTGCATGCAGCGCATGGAAAAATGGCCAGGGGCCTGGGACGTCAGCACCAGCACCTTGAACGATATGGCTTGCTTGGTTGAAGCCAACCGGCAAATCACCTCCAGGCCGTCGAGCTTGGGGATTCCGATATCCAGTATCACAATATCCGGCATGTGTTCCCGTGCAAGTTGCAACGCATCGACACCGTTATCGGTCTCGGCAACGACCTCATAACCATGACGCTCCATTAGCATGCGCACAGCAAGACGAATGACGGGATGATCATCCACGATCAGCACTTTATTCATGAGAAAGTCCAATTTCGCTGTTCGAATTATTTAGAGCAAACACAATAGCCTAGTCGATTACTAGTTGGCATAGCATTCCACCCCGAGCAACGGCAGGGAGAGACCCAACCCACAGGAAGATAGGAATTAGCCTACAAAAAATCGCAAACTTAGATGTATAGGGCTTTATGGATGCTTTCAGACTTTTCTCGACGCGCACATATTTTGAGTGAAATGTCCTTGGCATAAGCCTATGAAGGTAAACGCACCGCACAAGACTTTCAGGAAATACCCCTTGCCTGGAGCCTGGCTGCACGCAGAACGACAAGGAAAGCCCGTCTGTATTAGTTCCATTTAACATATTTATAGATTTCCATAATTCCTACAGAAGATTCAACGAATAACCTCGCTATTGCAGTTACATGAGTGATTTTTCTGTCAGACATAGTTCCTCAGCAGATGTAAAAAATCATTCAGCGTTAAAAACAAAACGCAAAAAAGTAAAACAACCAGTAAAGTTTCAGAAAAAACACACTCAAGCACCCGCTAAACACTGATAAACATCATTGCCCTATTTATGTTCATCCAATAATAAACAAGCAAAAAAAATGGCCCCTTGGATAAGGGGCCATTTTTCACAACCGAGGCAACACTCAGAACAACGAGCGCCCCTTGTTGGCAGCAATCCGCATACGCAGGGCGTTCAGCTTGATGAAGCCCGCCGCATCCGCCTGGTTATAGGCGCCACCGTCTTCTTCAAACGTCGCAATGTTGGAGTCGAACAGCGACTCATCGGATTTACGACCCGTGACGATCACGTTGCCCTTGTAGAGTTTCAGGCGCACAACGCCGTTCACGTGGGCCTGGGAGGCGTCGATCATCTGTTGCAGCATCAGACGCTCAGGGCTCCACCAGTAACCGGTGTAGATCAGGCTGGCGTACTTGGGCATCAGCTCGTCTTTAAGGTGGGCGACTTCACGGTCCAGGGTGATGGATTCGATGGCACGGTGAGCACGCAGCATGATGGTGCCGCCCGGGGTTTCATAGCAGCCGCGGGACTTCATGCCCACATAGCGGTTCTCGACGATGTCGAGACGGCCGATACCATGCTGGCCACCGATACGGTTGAGGGTCGCCAGCACGGTGGCCGGAGACATTTCAACGCCGTCCAACGCGACGATGTCGCCGTTGCGGTAAGTCAGTTCCAGATACTGTGGCTTGTCTGGAGCGTTCTCCGGGGAGACGGTCCATTTCCACATGTCTTCTTCGTGCTCGGTCCAGGTGTCTTCCAGCACGCCGCCCTCATAGGAGATGTGCAGCAGGTTGGCGTCCATCGAGTACGGCGACTTCTTCTTGCCATGACGCTCGATCGGGATCGCGTGCTTTTCAGCGTAATCCATCAGCTTTTCACGGGAGAGCAGGTCCCATTCACGCCAAGGGGCGATCACTTTTACCCCTGGCTTGAGTGCATAGGCACCCAGTTCGAAACGCACCTGGTCGTTGCCCTTGCCAGTGGCGCCGTGGGAAATGGCATCAGCGCCGGTTTCGTTGGCGATCTCGATCAGACGTTTGGCGATCAGCGGACGTGCGATGGAGGTACCCAGCAGGTACTCACCTTCGTAGACAGTGTTGGCGCGAAACATCGGGAATACGAAATCGCGGACGAACTCTTCGCGCAGGTCGTCAATGTAGATCTCTTTCACGCCCATGGCTTGCGCCTTGGCACGTGCAGGTTCGACCTCTTCGCCC
Organism: Pseudomonas sp. W2Jun17; assembly: GCF_023127795.1. NCBI lineage: Bacteria > Pseudomonadati > Pseudomonadota > Gammaproteobacteria > Pseudomonadales > Pseudomonadaceae > Pseudomonas > Pseudomonas sp. W2Jun17. The sequence continues at coordinate 530,781 of NZ_SPKO01000007.1, forward strand.
TGACCCAGGTCAGCGGTGAAGGTCACCACCTCACAGTTATAAGTATCCTGCAGCCACTTGAGGATCACCGAAGTGTCCAGGCCGCCGGAATACGCGAGAACGACCTTGTTTACGTCGGCCATGCCATCACTCCACGGGGTTGTACGGAAAGGCAACGATTCTACCGATCAAAACCGCGAAATTACAGGGGCGCGACAGCAAATGAAGATAAAGCGACAGATTATGTCGAGTGGGCGACCGATGGTCGCACCTACGAGGTAGCCGCCGGGTTGCTCGGTACCGTGGCTTGGGATGCCGGTTTCTCGGGGGCAGCGACCCGCTCAAGCTGGATATTCACACGGCGGTTGCGGGCGCGGTTGGCGGCACTGGTGTTGGGTGCCAGAGGGTAGCTCTCGCCGTGGAAACGCAGGGTGATCTGCGATTCCTGAATGCCATTGGCCTTGAAGTAATCCATCACCGCCAGGGCGCGGCGGCGCGAGACGTCGCGATTGGTCAGGCGATTGCCACTGTTATCCGAGTGGCCGTTCAACTCGACATGATTGACGGTAGGGTCGGCCTTCATGAACGCAAGAATCACAGACAGCTTCTTCCTGGCGGCAGCGTCCAGCTCAATGCCGCCACCGGGGAATCCGACTTCAGTCTGCTTGACCTGATCGTAATTCATGGGCAACAGCTTGGCAGTGCACGACTGATAGTCGCTGTAAGCCTTGCTGAACCTCACCGGCAGCAGACGCACCTCCGAGTACCCGCCCTCGCGCGCGTAATGCCGTACGGTCGGGCTGCGCCCCTCAAGCAATCCAGTGAACAGGCGCCCGGCCTGGGCCTGGGAGCTATTGAACAGTACGTCGCCACTGCCGACACGTACCGCCCCGAGGTTGATATCGCCTCGGCCCGGCTGCCAGGGCGCAGCGGCGGCCAACAAGGTTGCCGAGCCTGCGCCAAACGCACCGTTATAGGCTTTCAGGCGAAACGTCGCCTGCTCGCCGGCCCGGCGCACGAACTCCCCGGAACCAAAGTCGGTGATCGGCTGCGTCAGGCGGCACTCGAACTGGTCGCCCTCTACCTTCCACTCAATATTCTCCAGACGGGTCTGGAACGTGAGGGCCATAGCGGGCAGGCTGGCGAACACACTGAGCAGGGCTAGATAATGCTGGCGCACGGGAGGCTCCACTGGTTTCTACAACACTTCAAAGCGTCATACATCGTTAAGGCATACCCGGGGATATCGGTCGCATCCGGCAAAACTTGATAGCGAGTGCCTGCAAGAGTCTTTTCCGGTAGCATTCCCACCAGATTGACCCGCCTGGAATCCCCAATGTCCGACCGCCTGACCCTGCTGCGTCCCGACGACTGGCATATTCATCTTCGCGATGGTGCTGCGTTACCCCAAACCGTGGCCGATGTGGCGCGCACGTTTGGCCGTGCCATCATCATGCCTAACCTGGTACCTCCGGTGCGCAATGCCGCAGAAGCCGACGCCTATCGGCAGCGTATTCTCGCTGCACGACCGGCCGGCAGCCGCTTTGAACCGTTGATGGTGCTCTACCTGACCGACCGCACCCAGCCTGAAGAGATTCGCCAGGCTAAGGCTAGCGGCTTCGTCCACGCTGCCAAGCTCTATCCGGCCGGCGCGACCACCAACTCTGATTCCGGCGTGACCAGTATCGACAAGATCCTGCCGGCGATCGAAGCCATGGCCGAAGTTGGTATGCCGTTGCTGATCCATGGGGAAGTGACCCGTGGCGATGTGGACGTGTTCGATCGCGAGAAAATCTTTATCGACGAACACATGCGTCGTGTGGTCGAGTTGTTCCCGACTTTAAAGGTAGTGTTCGAGCACATCACCACCGCCGATGCCGTGCAGTTCGTCACCGAAGCTTCGGCTAACGTTGGCGCGACCATCACCGCTCACCACCTGCTCTACAACCGCAACCACATGTTGGTGGGCGGAATTCGGCCGCACTTCTATTGCCTGCCGATCCTCAAGCGCAACACTCACCAGGTGGCACTGCTGGATGCCGCCACCAGCGGCAGCCCGAAGTTCTTCCTGGGCACCGACTCGGCGCCCCACGCCCAGCACGCCAAGGAAGCCGCATGCGGTTGTGCCGGATGCTACACGGCGTTTGCCGCCATCGAGCTGTATGCCGAAGCATTCGAACAGCGCAATGCCCTGGACAAACTCGAAGGTTTTGCCAGCCTCAATGGTCCGCGTTTCTACGGCCTGCCGACGAATACCGACCGCATTACCCTGGTCCGTGAAGATTGGACCGCCCCCGCCAGCCTGCCGTTTGGCGAGCTGACCGTTATCCCGCTGCGCGCCGGTGAAACACTGCGCTGGCGCCTGCTGGAGGAAAGCAAGTGAGTGAAGACCATTACGATGACGAACAAGAGCACAGTGGCGGCGGCTCGCGCCACCCGATGGCCGAGCGTTTTCGCGGTTATCTGCCGGTTGTCATCGACGTAGAAACCGGTGGCTTCAACTGCGCCACCGACGCCCTGCTGGAAATCGCCGCAACCACCATCGGCATGGACGAACAGGGTTTCGTGTTCCCGGAACACACCCACTTCTTCCGTGTCGAGCCGTTCGAAGGCGCCAATATCGAAGCCGCGGCCCTGGAGTTCACCGGGATCAAGCTCGACCACCCGCTGCGCATGGCCGTCAGTGAAGAAGCAGCACTGACCGATATCTTCCGTGGCGTGCGCAAGGCGCTGAAGGCCAATGGCTGCAAACGCGCGATCCTGGTCGGCCATAACAGCAGCTTCGACTTGGGCTTCCTGAATGCCGCCGTGGCGCGCCTGGACATGAAGCGCAACCCGTTTCACCCGTTCTCAAGCTTCGACACTGCCACCCTTGCAGGCCTGGCGTATGGCCAGACCGTACTGGCCAAAGCCTGCCAGGCAGCGGGTATCGACTTTGATGGTCGTGAAGCCCACTCGGCGCGCTACGACACCGAAAAGACCGCCGACCTGTTCTGTGGCATCGTCAACCGCTGGAAACAGATGGGTGGCTGGGAAGACTTCAACGACTGAGCCTGCACCGCCCCTCCCATAAAAAAACCGGCCTTTTCAGGCCGGTTTTTTTGTACCTCGACGCAGGCTTACAGCTTGCCGGCGTTCTCGGTCAGGTAAGCGGCAACGCCTTCTGGCGAAGCGTTCATGCCTTTGTCGCCTTTTTTCCAGTTGGCAGGGCAGACTTCACCGTGCTCTTCGTGGAATTGCAGGGCGTCAACCAGGCGGATCAGCTCTTCCATGTTACGGCCCAGCGGCAGGTCGTTGATGATCTGCGAACGCACGACGCCCTTGTCGTCGATCAGGAACGCGCCACGGAAAGCGACGCCGCCTTCAGACTCAACGTCGTAGGCCTTGGCGATGTCGTGCTTCATGTCGGCAGCCATGGTGTATTTGACTTTGCCGATGCCGCCGTCGTTGATGGCGGTGTTGCGCCAGGCGTTGTGGGTGAAATGGGAGTCGATGGACACGGCAACCACTTCTACGTTGCGCGCCTTGAAATCGTCCATGCGGTGGTCCAGGGCGATCAGCTCCGAAGGGCAGACGAAAGTGAAGTCCAGCGGGTAGAAGAATACCAGGCCGTATTTGCCTTTGATGGCTTCAGACAGTTTGAAGCTGTCTACGATTTCGCCATTGCCGAGGACGGCTGGAACGTCAAAATCCGGGGCTTGTTTACCGACGAGTACGCTCATTGGATATCTCCTGATATAGGGGGTGACGATTGAAGTAAAAGGACCGGTCGAGTCTGCCTGTGGAAGCAGACAGAAATATGACGCAATCACGCTTCGTGAAGACCGACCATCATACACCGAAAAAACCGTTCGTCAGCGCACGGGCAATTCCTCTCGGATTGCTGCTGAAACTATTTTGACAATCATTCTCGTTAACATTAAGATCCATCGCACTTAAGCCATAAACCCGCGACGGTTCTCACTTATGTATGTCTGCCTCTGCACTGGCGTCACCGACGGACAAATCCGCGAAGCGATCTACGAAGGTTGCTGCAGCTACAAAGAAGTGCGTGAAACCACGGGCGTTGCCAGCCAGTGCGGCAAATGCGCCTGCCTCGCCAAGCAAGTGGTACGGGAAACCCTGACGCAGCTGCAAACAGCCCAGGCCGCGATCCCCTACTCGACAGAATTTACACACGCCTGATAGGCATGTTTTAAAGAGCCGGACCTTGTGTCCGGTTTTTTTATGCCTGTAATTCAATTAGTTAGCGCCAAGACGCGGAACACAAACATTCTTATTCCGATTAATTTTCATTTATTATTCAATAACTTAGGTTTGACACTGGGATTTTCACCGCTCAGACTCCCCCTTATACACAGCTATTACAGGGCAGGACCCCAGTCATGAAAGGCGACATCTCAGTCATCCAGCAACTCAACAAAATCCTTGCCAATGAACTGGTCGCGATCAATCAGTACTTCCTGCATGCGCGCATGTACGACGATTGGGGCCTGGAAAAGCTCGGCAAGCGTGAATACAAAGAATCGATCAAGGCCATGAAGGACGCCGACGCGCTGATCAAGCGCATCCTGTTCCTGGAAGGTCTGCCGAACGTGCAGGACCTGGGCAAGCTGAACATCGGCGAGCACACTCAGGAAATGATCGGCAGTGACCTGGGCTTTGAGCGCAAAAGCCACAGCGACATCAAGGCAGCGATTGCCCACTGTGAGACCAAAGGCGATTTCGGCAGCCGTGAGCTGCTGGAAGACATCCTGGAAGACCAGGAAGAGCATATCGACTGGCTGGAAACCCAGTTGGGCCTGATAGACAAGGTCAGCCTGGAGAACTACCTGCAATCGCAGATGGGTGAATAACCCCTACATACAAAAAAGCCCCGCTCTCGTCAGAGAAGCGGGGCTTTTTATTGCAGGTCAATCAAGCTTCAGTCTTGGCTGCCGCTTTTTCCGCTGCGTCTTTGATCAGCGCTTGCAGCGAACCATCGGCTGCCATTTCAGTGATGATATCGCTGCCGCCAACCAGCTCACCGGCTACCCACAGTTGCGGGAAAGTCGGCCAGTTAGCGTATTTAGGCAGGTTGGCGCGAATTTCCGGATTCTGCAGGATATCCACGTAGGCGAACTTCTCGCCACACGCCATGATGGCCTGGGAGGCTTTTGCGGAAAAACCGCACTGAGGAGCGTTAGGCGCGCCCTTCATGTAGAGCAGAATGGTGTTGTTGGCAATCTGGTCTTTGATCGTTTCGATGATATCCATGGAACACCTCGGCTGGAACTTTGCGACTCACAGGTCGGCACGGTGGCGCATTGTAACGCAAAATCCCAGCGCAGTGCTCGGGCACCTCACGCAGCCGCCACTTGCACCGGCACCCCATTGAGCGCCGCATTACCCGATAACTCATCCAGTTGCCGCTCGTCGGTCAAGTCATTCGCACTCGCACCCGGCTGGCCGCTTGCGATGCTCATCTGCACGCCCGGACGATCATGACCCCAACCGTGAGGCAGGCTGACCACACCCGGCATCATGTCCGTGCTGGCCACGACTTCCACTTCGATCATGCCGATGCGCGAACTCACTCGCACTCGCTGGCCATCGCTCAACTGCCGACTGGCCAGATCGTCGGGGTGCATCAACAGTTGATGGCGCGGCTTGCCCTTCACCAGCCGGTGATAGTTATGCATCCACGAATTATTGCTGCGCACATGACGGCGACCAATCAGCAGCAGTTCGTCCACCGCAGGCACCGGTTGCGCGGCAAAACGCGACAGGTCCGCCAGGATCACCGGCGGTGCCGCCTGCACCTTGCCATCGGCGGTTTTCAGCCGCGCGCCCAGGTTTGGCTGGAGCGGGCCCAGGTCTACGCCGTGGGGGTGATCGGCCAGCATCGCCACCGACAGCTTATGTACAGACGCATCACCATAAGTGCCGGCGCGCAGCCCGAAATCGATCATTTGCGCGGGCGGCATTGTGGGTTTGAGTGACACGCCGGTCTGCGCCGCAAAGGCTTTGGCCAAGCCGACGAAAATTTCCCAATCGTGCAGCGCGCCTGCGGGTTTGGGCAGGATCGCGCGGTTGAAGCGCGTGACGTTGCGCACCGCGAACATGTTGAAGGTGGTGTCGTAGTGGTCATTTTCCAATGCCGATGTGGACGGCAGGATCAGGTCGGCATAACGCGTGGTTTCGTTGATGTAGAGATCGACACTGACCATGAACTCCAACCCATCCAGCGCCTGCTCCAGTTGACGGCCATTGGGCGTCGACAGGACCGGGTTGCCGGCCACCGTCACCAGGGCACGGATTTGCCCTTCACCTTCGGTGAGCATTTCTTCGGCCAAGGCTGACACCGGCAGTTCCCCGCCGTACTCGGGACGCCCGGACACGCGGCTCTGCCAGCGATTGAAATGCCCACCGCCAGTCGACGCCACCAGGTCCACCGCTGGTGTGGTGCACAACGCACCTCCCACCCGATCCAGGTTGCCGGTCACCAGGTTGATCAACTGCACCAGCCAATGACACAACGTGCCGAACGCCTGGGTCGAGACGCCCATGCGTCCGTAGCACACCGCTTTATCGGCGGCCGCAAAATCTCGCGCCAATTGACGGATCTGCTCGGCAGGCACTGCACATTGGCGGCTCATGGCCTCGGCGCTAAAGTTGGCGATCTCCCGGCGTACGTCGTCCAGGCCTTCAACCGGCAAATGGCTGGCGCGGGTCAGCCCTTCAGCAAACAGGGTGTTGAGCACCCCGAACAACAACGCCGCATCACCGCCGGGGCGTACGAACAAATGCTGATCGGCAATCGCCGCCGTCTCGCTGCGTCGAGGGTCGACCACCACCACTTTACCGCCCCGTGCCTGGATGGCTTTGAGGCGTTTCTCCACATCGGGCACGGTCATGATGCTGCCATTGGACGCCAGCGGGTTGCCACCCAGAATCAGCATGAAGTCGGTGTGGTCGATGTCCGGGATCGGCAGCAGCAAGCCATGGCCGTACATCAGGTGACTGGTCAGATGGTGGGGCAACTGGTCGACGGAGGTTGCAGAGAACCGGTTGCGCGTCTTCAAAAGGCCAAGAAAATAATTGCTGTGCGTCATCAGCCCATAGTTGTGCACGCTGGGGTTGCCTTGGTAAACCGCCACCGCGTTCTGGCCATGCCGGGCCTGGATACCCGCAAGGCGTTCGGCTACAAGCGCAAAGGCACTTTCCCATGAGATCGGCTGCCATTCGTTACCAACCCGTAGCATGGGCTGGTGGAGGCGGTCCGGGTCATTCTGGATATCCTGCAGCGCTACCGCCTTGGGGCAGATGTGTCCGCGGCTGAAGCTGTCCAGGGGGTCGCCCTTGATCGAGGTGATCGCCAGGCGACCGTCTTCGGCTTGAGTCGTTTCCAGGGTCAGGCCGCAGATGGCTTCGCACAGGTGGCAGGCACGGTGATGGAGAGTCTTGGTCATGGCCAGTCTCTTTATAAGGGCTTTGGCCAACTATGGCCCGCGACCGCCCAGGGCGCCAGCAACCTTCGCGCTGTGAATCGACGGGCATAGGCAAAGGCATGGCTAACCATGAGCAAATGTTTCAGAAGCCTCCCGCGCACCGACTAAAACCGACACAACCTGGCCTGGGCCCGCCCCCGCGCATTGCAAAAGGTCTCGGCGCCAGTGTACAAATGGCCCGCTGCTGTCAGGAAATCGTCTTCAAACGCGCGTCAGCGCCCTGCTTGAACACTCTTAAAAACCGTAGCCCTATTGGTAAGACGCGACATTTAATGTCAATATCGCGCCTTCCCCTATTTCGTCGCCCCGTGCGGCTTTCGCCGCAGGTCTCGCCCGTTGTCACAATAAACAAGGCTTTGAGTATCTGCGGTCTGTTGCAAAAAGGTAGTTAATGATGAGCGCAAGGCACTTTCTCTCCCTGATGGATTGCACGCCCGAAGAGCTGGTCAGCGTGATCCGTCGAGGCATTGAGCTTAAAGACCTGCGTAACCGCGGCGTACTGTTTGAGCCCTTGAAAAACCGTGTACTGGGGATGATCTTCGAGAAGTCTTCGACTCGTACACGCCTGTCTTTCGAAGCCGGCATGATCCAGCTGGGTGGCCAGGCGATCTTCCTGTCCCCGCGTGATACCCAACTGGGCCGTGGCGAGCCGATCAGCGATTGCGCCATTGTCATGTCGCGGATGCTCGATGCCGTAATGATCCGTACCTTCGCCCACAGCACCCTGACCGAATTTGCCGCCAACTCGCGCGTGCCGGTGATCAACGGGCTGTCCGACGACCTGCACCCCTGCCAGTTGCTGGCCGACATGCAAACCTTCCTCGAACACCGCGGTTCGATCCAGGGCAAGACCGTGGCCTGGATCGGTGACGGCAACAACATGTGCAACAGCTATATAGAAGCGGCGATCCAGTTCGACTTCCACCTGCGTATCGCTTGCCCTGAAGGCTACGAGCCGAGCGCCGAGTTCATGGCCAAGGCCGATGGCCGCGTGCAGTTGCTGCGTGATCCGAAGGATGCGGTGGTCGGCGCACACCTGGTCAGCACCGACGTCTGGACCTCTATGGGCCAGGAAGACGAAACGGCCAAGCGCCTGGCCCAGTTCGCACCTTTCCAGGTGACACGTGCCCTGCTCGATACCGCAGCGCCGGACGTACTGTTCATGCACTGCCTGCCTGCTCACCGAGGTGAGGAAATCAGCCTCGACCTGCTCGATGACCCACGCTCTGTCGCCTGGGACCAGGCCGAAAACCGCCTGCATGCGCAAAAAGCCTTGCTCGAGTTTCTCGTCCCACCGTCGTACCACCACGCATGAGCCAGCCATTACTGCTGAACCTGCGCAATCTGGCATGCGGCTATCAAGATCAACGGGTGGTGCAGAACCTCAACCTGCACCTCAATGCCGGCGACATCGGTTGCCTGCTTGGCTCGTCCGGTTGCGGCAAGACCACCACCTTGCGAGCCATTGCCGGCTTTGAACCGGTACACGAAGGCGAAATCAGCCTGGCGGGCGAAGTCATCTCCAGTGCAGGTTTCACCCTGGCACCGGAGAAACGGCGTATTGGCATGGTGTTCCAGGACTACGCACTGTTCCCGCATTTGAGCGTGGCAGACAACATCGTCTTTGGTATTCGCAAACATCCGCAAAAGGATCGTGTGGTCGCCGAGCTGCTGGAACTGGTGAACCTCAAGAATCTGGGCAAGCGCTTCCCTCATGAGCTTTCCGGTGGCCAGCAACAACGCGTCGCGCTCGCCCGCGCCCTGGCGCCAGAGCCGCAACTGTTGCTATTGGATGAACCCTTTTCCAACCTCGATGGCGAATTGCGCCGCAAGCTCAGCCATGAAGTGCGCGACATCCTCAAGGCACGCGGCACCAGTGCGATCCTGGTGACCCACGACCAGGAAGAAGCCTTCGCGGTCAGCGACCATGTCGGCGTGTTCAAGGAAGGTCGTCTGGAGCAATGGGACACGCCCTACAACCTTTACCACGAACCGCAGACGCCCTATGTCGCCAGCTTTATCGGGCAGGGTTACTTCATTCGAGGTCGCTTGAACTCACCGGAGTCAGTGAGCACCGAACTGGGAGACCTGCGCGGCAATCGCGCCTATACCTGGCCCACAGGTGGCGCGGTGGATGTATTGCTACGCCCGGACGACATCGTCTACGCGCCGGACAGCGCATTGAAAGCCCGGATCGTCGGCAAGACGTTCCAGGGCGCCTCGACCTTGTACCGGTTGCAACTGCCAACGGGCGCTCAGCTGGAATCGATTTTCCCCAGCCATGTTGATCAACAGGTGGGGACGGACGTGGGGATTCGAGTAGCGGCCGAGCATCTGGTGCTGTTCCAGGCGTAAGCGGTTATACATGGGGAGTGGGCAAGCCCCCTCCCCCATTAGATCTCCACAGGGCTGATCATCAGGCCCGGCCTATGGCCGCGAATTTGGCTTGGGTATGTTGAGCCAGCACCGCCGCTGGCAATTCCACCTCCAGCCCTCGCCTCCCGGCACTGACAAAAATCGTTGCAAAGGGTTGCGCAGTTTCGTCGATAAACGTGCGCAAGCGCTTCTTCTGCCCCAGCGGGCTGATACCGCCCAACAGATAGCCAGTAGACCGCTGCGCTGCCGCCGGGTCTGCCATTTCGACCTTTTTTACGCCAGCCGCATGGGCAAGCGCCTTCAAGTCCAGACTTCCGACGACCGGCACCACCGCCACCAACAATTCGCCCTTCTCGCTGCTCGCCAATAACGTCTTGAACACCTGCGCCGGGTCGAGGCCCAATTTCTCCGCAGCTTCCAGACCATACGACGCCGCCTTGGGGTCATGTTCATAACTGTGAATGCGATGTTCGGCGCGAACTTTTTTCAACAAATCCAGTGCGGGCGTCATGGCGTCTCCGGCAGTGAAAACAGGTGCCCAATTCTAGGCCAAGCGCCGGCAAAACGCTCTAGTCCAAGCACTGCTGGGGCACAAGCTCGGTATAAAGGGCGTGATCATTCACCAGACCAATAGTTCGAAAGTGACCAATGGTTCACTTTCGACCTTTGACAGCGGTCATTCTTGTCTATATTTTTTCGTTTCCGAATACTGTAGGAATAGTCCATCAGTGCTCCAGCAGTAAGCCGCGGCTAAGGATGGGGATCCTCGTCACGGTGAAAATCGCGCAACCGCCCGTTGAGGCAGTGCGCCAGACAAGAACAACAACTGAGGTTTTCCATGACAACTGCTCTTCAACAGCCTTCACTTTCGAGCCAATGCATGGCCGAGTTCCTGGGCACTGCGCTGCTGATCTTCTTCGGTACCGGTTGCGTCGCTGCGCTCAAGGTCGCGGGTGCGAGCTTTGGGTTATGGGAAATCAGCATCATCTGGGGGATCGGTGTCAGCATGGCGATCTACCTGAGTGCCGGTATATCCGGGGCTCACCTCAACCCGGCGGTAAGTATCGCCCTGTGCCTTTTTGCCGACTTCGAAAAACGCAAACTGCCCTTCTATATTCTCGCCCAGGTCGCCGGCGCATTCTGCTCCGCCGCACTGGTGTACACGCTCTACAGCAATCTTTTTTTCGATTACGAACAAACCCACCAGATGGTCCGTGGCTCCCAGGCCAGCCTGGAACTGGCGTCGGTGTTCTCCACCTACCCCCATGCATTGCTGAGCACGGCCCAGGCATTCCTGGTGGAAATGGTCATCACCGCAATATTGATGGGCGTGATCATGGCCCTCACCGACGACAACAACGGCCTGCCTCGCGGCCCACTGGCCCCGCTGCTGATCGGTTTATTGATCGCCGTGATTGGTAGCGCCATGGGCCCGCTGACCGGCTTTGCGATGAACCCGGCACGGGACTTCGGGCCCAAGCTGATGACCTTTTTCGCCGGTTGGGGTGAAATGGCCTTTACTGGCGGTCGCGATATTCCTTACTTCCTGGTACCGATATTCGCCCCGATTGTCGGTGCTTGCCTCGGTGCTGCCGCCTATCGCGGGCTGATCGCTCGCCACCTGCCGAGCGCAGCACCTGCTATAGCTGAAACACCTGACACGGCTGTCGACGGCAAGACTCGTATTTCCTGAAAGCGCCAGCCTGGTCCCCTGCCCTTCACGGCCCAGGCTGATTTCTGACTTCCTTATTTCGTTCAAGGCAATTGACATGACCGACCTTCAGAATAAGAACTACATCATTGCCCTCGATCAGGGCACCACCAGTTCGCGGGCGATCATCTTCGATCGCGACGCCAACGTGGTGTGCACCGCGCAACGTGAATTCGTCCAACACTACCCGCAGGCCGGCTGGGTTGAGCATGACCCGATGGAAATCTTCGCCACCCAAAGCGCGGTGATGGTAGAGGCGCTGGCCCAGGCCGGTTTGCACCATGATCAGGTTGCCGCCATCGGTATCACCAACCAGCGTGAAACCACCGTGGTCTGGGATAAAATCACCGGTCGCCCGATCTACAACGCCATCGTCTGGCAGTGCCGACGCAGCACCGAAATTTGCCAGCAACTCAAGCGAGACGGCCATGAGCAGTACATCAGCGACACTACCGGTCTGGTTACCGACCCGTACTTCTCCGGCACCAAGCTCAAGTGGATCCTCGACAACGTCGAAGGCAGCCGCGAACGTGCGCGCAATGGCGAGCTGTTGTTCGGCACCGTCGACAGCTGGCTGATCTGGAAATTTACCGGCGGCAAGACCCACGTCACCGACTACACCAACGCGTCGCGCACCATGCTCTTTAACATCCACACACTGGAGTGGGATGCGAAGATGCTGGAAATTCTCGACATCCCGCGGGAAATGCTCCCCGAAGTGAAGTCGTCCTCCGAAATCTACGGCCGCACCAAAAGTGGCATCGCCATTGGCGGTATTGCCGGTGACCAACAGGCCGCGCTGTTCGGCCAGATGTGCGTCGAAGCCGGCCAGGCCAAGAACACCTATGGCACCGGTTGCTTCCTGCTGATGAACACCGGCGACAAGGCGGTGAAATCCAAGCACGGCATGCTCACCACCATCGCCTGCGGCCCCCGCGGTGAAGTGGCTTACGCTCTGGAAGGCGCGGTATTCAATGGTGGCTCCACTGTGCAATGGCTGCGTGACGAACTGAAAATCATCAACGACGCCCACGACACCGAATACTTCGCCGGCAAGGTCAAGGACAGCAACGGCGTGTATCTGGTACCCGCCTTTACCGGCCTGGGCGCACCGTACTGGGACCCGTATGCCCGTGGCGCGCTGTTCGGCCTGACACGAGGCGTACGCGTGGACCACATCATTCGTGCGGCGCTGGAGTCGATTGCCTACCAGACCCGCGACGTACTCGACGCCATGCAGCAGGACTCGGGCGAACGCCTCAAGGCCCTGCGCGTGGACGGTGGTGCGGTCGCCAACAACTTCCTGATGCAATTTCAGGCCGACATCCTCGGCACTCAGGTCGAACGCCCACAAATGCGCGAGACTACTGCCCTCGGCGCCGCCTACCTGGCTGGCCTGGCGTGTGGCTTCTGGGGCAGCCTGGAGGAGTTGCGTGGCAAGGCGGTGATCGAGCGCGAGTTCGAACCACAGCTGGATGAAGCGGCCAAAGAGAAACTCTACGCCGGCTGGCAAAAAGCGGTGAGCCGCACCCGTGACTGGGAACCGCACGAAGGCGCTGAATAAGGTTGTAACTGGCAGGGAGCGGATTCCTGCGTCATCATGGGCCACTTTTGTATGGCAGCCCAAAGGACGCCCCATGAATCTGCCTCCCCGCCAACAACAAATCCTCGAACTGGTCCGCGAACGCGGCTACGTCAGTATCGAGGAAATGGCGCAGCTATTCGTTGTCACCCCGCAAACCATCCGCCGCGATATCAACCAACTGGCGGACGCCAATCTGCTGCGCCGCTACCACGGCGGCGCGGCCTATGACTCCAGTGTCGAGAACACCGCGTACGCCATGCGGGCCGATCAGATGCGTGACGAGAAGCAACGCATCGGCGAAGCGATCGCCGCTCAGATTCCCGATCATGCCTCGCTGTTCATCAACATCGGCACCACCACCGAATCCATCGCTCGTGCGCTGCTCAATCACAGCCACCTGAAAATCATCACCAATAACCTCAACGTCGCCACCATGCTCAGTGCCAAGGACGACTTCGATGTGTTGCTGACCGGCGGCAACGTGCGCCGCGATGGCGGCGTGGTGGGCCAGGCCAGTGTCGATTTCATCAATCAGTTCAAGGTCGACTTTGCCCTGGTCGGTATCAGCGGGATCGACGAGGACGGCAGCCTGCTGGACTTCGATTATCAGGAGGTGCGGGTTTCCCAGGCCATCATCGCCAATGCGCGGCAGGTGATCCTGGCGGCGGACTCCAGCAAATTCGGGCGCAATGCAATGATTCGCCTGGGGCCCATCAGCCTGGTGGATTGCCTGGTGACTGACCAGCAGCCGGTGCCCGCATTGGTGCAAGTGTTAAATGAGCATAAGGTGCGGCTCGAGGTCGTGTAGCGCCTGCACTGCCGCCATCGGGAGCAAGCCCCCTCCCACATTTTGAGCTGTGAACACATACCAAAGTGGGAGGGGGCTTGCTCCCGATGGCGATCTATCCAGCACTCAACCTCTTGAGTCTTCCCCCGACTCATGTTCACAAATTTTCCTTTTCCTGCCCTTCGATGAGTTTTTTCAATCGAAGTCAGCTGGCTGTGCCCGCATTTATCAGCTACCATTTTCGCAAATGAACATTAATGTTCGAATTCCAAGACGAAAAGATCGCGAGGCTAGCCGATGAACCCTTCCACCTTGCCTGCTCCACCGCTTGCCGAAGTCTATGACGTTGCCGTAATTGGCGGCGGGATCAACGGCGTCGGCATTGCAGCAGACGCAGCCGGGCGCGGTTTGTCGGTATTCCTTTGCGAAAAGGATGACTTGGCAAGCCACACGTCTTCGGCCAGCAGCAAGCTGATCCACGGTGGCCTGCGTTATCTGGAACATTACGAATTCCGCCTGGTGCGTGAAGCCCTCGCCGAGCGTGAAGTACTGCTGGCCAAGGCCCCGCACATCGTCAAGCAAATGCGCTTCGTACTGCCACACCGCCCGCACCTGCGCCCGGCGTGGATGATTCGTGCCGGTCTGTTCCTCTATGACCACTTGGGCAAGCGCGAAAAGCTGGCGGGCTCCAAAAGCCTCAAGTTCGGCGCCGACAGCCCGCTCAAAAGCGAAATCACCAAGGGCTTTGAATACTCCGACTGCTGGGTCGACGACGCCCGCCTGGTGGTACTCAACGCCATGGCTGCCCGCGAGAAAGGCGCGCACATCCACACCCAGACTCGTTGCGTCAGCGCCAAGCGCAGCAACGGCATGTGGGAAATGAACATGGAACGTGCCGACGGCAGCCTGTTCTCGATCCGCGCACGCGCGCTGGTGAATGCCGCCGGCCCGTGGGTAGCCAAATTCATCAGGGACGACCTGAAGCTGGATTCGCCTTACGGCATCCGCTTGATCCAGGGCAGCCACCTGATCGTGCCAAGACTGTACGAGGGCGCCCACGCGCATATCCTGCAGAACGAAGACCAACGCATCGTCTTCACCATTCCGTACCTGAACCACCTGACCATCATCGGCACCACCGACCGCGAATACACGGGCGACCCGGCTAAAGTAGCGATTACCGAAGGTGAAACCGACTACATGCTCAAAGTGGTCAACGCGCACTTCAAGAAGCAGCTGAGCCGCGAGGATATCGTCCACACGTATTCCGGCGTGCGCCCACTGTGCAATGACGAGTCGGACAACCCATCGGCCATTACGCGTGACTACACCCTGTCGCTGTCCGGCGGCTCCGGCGAAGCGCCGATCCTGTCGGTATTCGGCGGCAAGCTGACCACCTATCGCAAGCTGGCCGAATCGGCCATGGCCCAACTGGCGCCGTACTTTACCCAGATGCGCCCAAGCTGGACCGCCACCGCCAGCCTGCCCGGCGGCGAAAACATGAGCACGCCTGAAGCGCTGGCCGAATCCATCCGCAACAAGTTCGACTGGGTGCCGAGCGAGATCGCCCGTCGCTGGTCCACCACTTATGGCAGCCGCACCTGGCGCCTATTGGAAGGCGTGCAATCGCTGGCCGACCTCGGTGACCACCTGGGTGGCGGCCTGTATACCCGCGAAGTCGACTACCTGTGCGCCGAAGAGTGGGTGACCCAACCGCAGGACGTGCTGTGGCGCCGTACCAAGCTTGGCCTGTTCACCACACCGCAGGAGCAGGAAAACCTGCAGCGTTACCTGTCCAAGGTCGAGCAGAGCCGCAGCAAGATCGAAGCGGCCTGACCGCCCAATTGTAGGAGCGAGCTTGCTCGCGAAAAACCTGAGAGCGCCGCGTTTATTCAGCATAAACGCGGCGTTTTTGCGTTTTTCGCGAGCAAGCTCGCCCCTACGGACTATTCGGTTTTCCGAACACACCCCTCCACCCTATTCGGTTTGCCGGACCTCCGCCTGAAAATATCGCCGAAACAAAAAGTTAATCTCCATATAAATCATGTAGTTACCCTTTTATTTTCGGTATGGCACGACTCATGCTCTACACTCTCTGACGATTACCTGAGGCGCCTTAGGAGCCGTCACGGGCATTCGCTATACAAGAGAGCCGTTCACCTGGCTTCATAAAAAAAACAAATGTCGAGGAAGTATTGATGCGTATCGTTCCCCATATCCTGGGCGCAGCTATCGCTGCTGCTCTGATCAGCACTCCAGTTTTCGCCGCAGAACTCACCGGCACGCTGAAGAAAATCAACGACTCCGGCACCATCACTCTCGCTCACCGCGACAGCTCTATTCCGTTTTCCTACATTGCGGATGGTTCGGGCAAACCCGTGGGCTACTCCCACGACATTCAGTTGGCCGTCGTTGAACAACTGAAAAAAGACCTGAACAAACCCGACCTGAAAGCCAAATACAACCTGGTGACCTCGCAAACCCGTATCCCGTTGATCCAGAACGGCACCGCGGATCTGGAGTGCGGCTCCACCACCAACAACGCCGAACGCGCCCAGCAAGTCGACTTCACCGTCAACATCTTCGAAATCGGCACCCGCCTGCTGGTCAAGAAAGACAAGGAAGGCAAGCCGTCCTACGCTGACTTTGCCGACCTCAAAGGCAAGAACGTCGTGACCACCGCCGGCACCACGTCCGAGCGCATCATCAAGGCGATGAACGCCGACAAGCAGATGGGCATGAACGTTATCTCTGCCAAAGACCACGGCGAATCCTTCCAGATGCTCGAAAGCGGCCGTGCCGTTGCGTTCATGATGGACGACGCGCTGCTGGCCGGTGAAGAAGCCAAGGCCAAGAAGCCGGATGACTGGGTTATCACCGGCACTCCGCAGTCCTTCGAAGCCTATGCTTGCATGGTTCGCAAAGGCGACCCGGACTTCAAGAAAGCCGTGGATGACGCCATTGTCGCCCTGTACAAGTCCGGCGAGATCAACAAGATCTACGCCAAATGGTTCGAAAGCCCAATCCCACCGAAGGGCCTGAACCTGAACTTCCCGATGAGCGACAAGGTCAAGGAGCTGATCGCCAACCCAAGCGACAAACCAGCGCCAGAAGTAAAAATCTGATACCTGACTAAGCTTATCTCCTGAGGGAGCCAACCCTCCCTCAGGCGTCTGTAATTACCTGCTAGCTTCAACTTGGAACACTCGACCTGGCGGTTTTCGAGCCGATCGCGTGTGCCTGGCATTCATTGTCGGGCGGAAAAGGATCTTCCCAAGCGGGTGCTTGTACATCGATCGATCTCGAGGGGAGACCCTAATGAATTACAACTGGGACTGGGGCGTGTTCTTCAAGTCCACCGGCGTGGGCAGCGAGACTTATCTCGACTGGTACCTCTCCGGGCTGGGCTGGACCATCGCCATCGCCATCGTGGCATGGATTATCGCCTTGCTGCTGGGCTCCATTCTGGGGGTCATGCGCACGGTGCCAAACCGCCTCGTGTCGGGCATTGCGACCTGCTACGTAGAACTGTTTCGTAACGTGCCGCTGCTGGTTCAGCTGTTCATCTGGTACTTCCTGGTACCGGACATGCTGCCGCAAAACCTGCAGGACTGGTACAAACAAGACCTGAACCCGACCACCTCGGCCTACCTGAGCGTTGTGGTGTGCCTGGGCCTGTTCACCGCCGCCCGTGTGTGTGAGCAAGTACGTACAGGCATCCAGGCGCTGCCACGTGGCCAGGAATCCGCCGCGCGCGCCATGGGCTTCAAGCTGCCGCAGATCTACTGGAACGTGCTGCTGCCCCAGGCGTATCGCATCATCATTCCACCGCTTACCTCCGAATTCCTCAACGTGTTCAAGAACTCCTCCGTGGCGTCCTTGATCGGCTTGATGGAACTGCTGGCGCAAACCAAACAGACCGCCGAGTTTTCGGCCAACCTGTTTGAAGCCTTCACCCTGGCCACGCTGATCTACTTCACCCTGAACATGAGCCTGATGCTGCTGATGCGCGTAGTGGAGAAGAAAGTCGCAGTGCCCGGCCTGATCTCCGTGGGGGGTAAATAATGGACTTCGATTTCAGCGGCATCATCCCCGCCATCCCGGGCCTGTGGAACGGCATGGTCATGACCTTGAAGCTGATGGTCATGGGCGTGGTCGGCGGCATCATCATCGGGACCATCCTGGCCCTGATGCGCTTGTCGTCCAATAAACTGCTGTCGCGTGTGGCCGGCGCCTATGTGAACTACTTCCGCTCGATCCCGCTGCTGCTGGTGATCACCTGGTTCTACCTGGCGGTGCCGTTCGTACTGCGCTGGATCACCGGCGAAGACACGCCGATCGGTGCGTTCACTTCCTGCGTCGTGGCATTCATGATGTTCGAGGCTGCGTACTTCTGCGAAATCGTGCGGGCCGGCGTGCAGTCGATCCCCAAGGGCCAGATGGCAGCGGCACAAGCGATGGGCATGACCTACGGCCAGACCATGCGTCTGATCATCCTGCCCCAGGCGTTCCGCAAGATGACGCCGTTGCTGCTGCAACAGTCGATCATCCTGTTCCAGGACACCTCCCTGGTCTACACCGTGGGCCTGGTGGACTTCCTCAACTCCGCCCGCTCCAACGGCGACATCATCGGCCGCTCCAATGAGTTCCTGATCTTTGCCGGTGTCGTCTACTTCATCATCAGCTTTTCCGCCTCGCTGCTGGTCAAGCGTCTGCAAAAAAGGTTTGCCGTATGATCTCTATCAAGAACATCAACAAGTGGTATGGCGACTTCCAGGTGCTGACCGATTGCAGCACCGAGGTTAAAAAAGGCGAAGTGATCGTGGTGTGCGGGCCCTCCGGCTCGGGCAAGTCCACCCTGATCAAGTGCGTCAACGCGCTGGAACCGTTCCAGAAGGGCGACATTGTGGTCGATGGCACCTCCATCGCCGACCCGAAGACCAACCTGCCAAAACTGCGTTCACGCGTTGGCATGGTGTTCCAGCACTTCGAGCTGTTCCCGCACCTGACTATCACTGAAAACCTGACCATCGCGCAGATCAAGGTGCTGGGCCGCAGCAAGGAAGAAGCCACCAAGAAGGGCCTGCAACTGCTCGACCGCGTGGGCTTGTCGGCACACGCCCACAAGCATCCTGGCCAGCTCTCCGGCGGCCAGCAGCAACGTGTGGCGATTGCCCGCGCCCTGGCCATGGACCCGATCGTCATGCTGTTCGACGAGCCGACCTCGGCGCTGGACCCGGAAATGGTCAACGAAGTGCTCGACGTGATGGTGCAACTGGCCCATGAAGGCATGACCATGATGTGCGTGACCCACGAAATGGGCTTCGCCCGCAAAGTGGCCGACCGCGTGATCTTCATGGACGCCGGCAAGATCATCGAAGACTGCCCGAAAGAAGAGTTCTTCGGCGACATCAGCGCACGCTCCGAACGTGCGCAGCACTTCCTTGAGAAAATCCTGCAGCACTAAGTACTAAACAGCTCCCACTGTAGGAATATGGCCAATGTGGGAGGGGGCTTGCCCCCGATAGCGGTGGATCAGTCACAGATGTATCGACTGACACACTGCTATCGGGGGCAAGCCCCCTCCCACACTGGATCGCACAGGCTGGCAGCTCTGGTTGACCCAAGGCATCTGTGATGAAATGCGACCCCAATCAATATCGCGCCGCGCCGCCATCACTTGCCGTGAAGCCTCGTCTGATACGCCAACTGTTCCTGCCGCCGTTGATCATCGCCCTGATGATCGGCCTGGGTTATATCGGCTTTTGGGTCAGCGAGTACTATGGTATCCGCACCCTCAGCGACAACGGCGAACGCCAGTTGGAGTTGCACGCCCGCACCGTCGAAAGTGAACTGAGCAAATACACCTACCTGCCCAGCCTGCTGGAGCTGGAGTCCAGCGTGTCGCAATTGCTGGCCGAGCCGAACCAGGAAACCCGCAAAACGGTCAACGACTACCTTGAGGGCCTGAATCGTCGCAGTCGCAGCCGCGCCATCTACGTGATGGACACCACCGGCCGCGTGCTGGCCACCAGTAACTGGCGCGATGCCGACAGTTACCAGGGTGAGGACCTGTCTTTTCGCGCCTATTTCCAGAATGCCGTACGCGGCCAGCCCGGCCGTTTCTACGGTATCGGCAGCACCAACGGCGAACCCGGCTATTACCTGGCCCATGGCCTGGAAGAGCACGGCAAGATCATCGGCGTCGCCGTGGTCAAGGTGCGCCTCGAAGCCCTCGAAGAACGCTGGCAGCGCGCCCGTCTCGAGGCGTTCGTGAGCGACGAGAATGGCATCATCATTCTGTCCAGTGACCCGGCGCGCCGCCTCAAGGCTGTACGCCCGCTGAGCGATGACACCAAGGATCGCCTGGCCCACAGCCTGCAATATTACTGGGCGACGCTCAATGAACTGCAACCCCTGGCCCGCGAGCGCCTGAACGAAGGCACCGAGAAACTGACCTTCCCGGCCAATTCGGAAGTGGTCAACGACCAGCACGCCGTCAGCTACCTGGCGCAAACCCGACCGCTCAACGACACGCCGTGGAATTTCACCCTGCTCACCCCGCTCAATGATCTGCGCCGTGCCGCGATCAATCAGGGCATCCTGGTGGCAGTTGCCTTCGGCCTTGTCGCCTTCCTGCTGATTGCCTGGAACGAGCGACGCAAGGTCATCGCCACCCGCCTCGCCGCTCGGGAAGCCCTGCAGGAAGCCAACAGCCAACTGGAGCGGCGGATCGCCGAACGCACCGCCGACCTGCGCGCCAGTAACGAACGGCTCAAGGGCCAGATCCGCGAACGGCGCCAGGCCGAAGAGACCCTGCGCCGCGCCCAGGACGAACTGGTGCAGGCCGGCAAACTCGCCGCCATCGGCCAGATGTCCACCAGCATCGCCCACGAGTTGAACCAGCCGCTGGCCGCGCTGCGCACCCTGTCCGGCAATACCGTGCGCTTCCTTGAGCGCGGC
This sequence comes from Pseudomonas sp. W2Jun17, assembly GCF_023127795.1. Taxonomy (NCBI): domain Bacteria; kingdom Pseudomonadati; phylum Pseudomonadota; class Gammaproteobacteria; order Pseudomonadales; family Pseudomonadaceae; genus Pseudomonas; species Pseudomonas sp. W2Jun17. Next base: position 551,672 of record NZ_SPKO01000007.1, read on the forward strand.
GCCCTGGACACCGCCAGCACCAACCTCAAGACCATCAACGAACTGATCGACCGCATGGGCCGTATCACCGCCAGCCTGCGCTCGTTCGCCCGGCGCGGCGATGACCAGGGCGAAGCCAGCCTGGGCAAGGCCGTGGACGCTGCGTTCCAGGTGCTGGGCGCACGCCTGGACGGTTTGCCACTGACCTTGCACCGCGACTTCGCACCCGCCCAGTTGCAGATCGACCAGACACGCCTGGAACAGATTCTGGTCAACCTGATCGGTAATGCTCTGGACGCGATGCAGATGCAACCGGCGCCGCAATTGTGGTTGGAGGGCCAGAGTACCGAGGGCAAATACCGCCTGCTGGTACGCGACAATGGTCACGGCATCGCCCCTGAGGCACGCAAGCATTTGTTCGAACCCTTCTTCACCACCAAGCCCGGCGAACAAGGCCTGGGCCTGGGCCTGACCCTGTCCGCGAGCCTCGCAGCCGCGACCGGTGGCAGCCTGGCCGTGGAACACCCGGCCGGTGGTGGTACTGCCTTTGTCCTTAACCTGCCGCTGGCGGGCGCTAAAAAAGTTGAGTCGACATGAATACTGATCCCCAAGAACTGACCGTGCTGATCGTCGAAGATGATCCCCACGTGCTGCTCGGTTGCCAACAGGCCCTGGCGCTGGAAGACATCCACAGCGTCGGCGTGGGCAGCGCCGAAGAAGCGCTCAAACGTATCGGCGAAAACTTTGCCGGCATCGTCATCAGCGATATTCGCCTGCCGGGCATCGATGGTCTGGAGCTGCTGACCCGCCTCAAGGCGTTGGATAAAAGCCTGCCGGTGGTCCTGATTACCGGGCATGGCGATATTTCCATGGCCGTCGGCGCCATGCGCAACGGCGCCTACGATTTCATGGAAAAACCCTTCTCTCCCGAGCGCCTGGTCGATGTTGCCCGTCGCGCCCTGGAGCAGCGTGGGCTGGCGCGAGAGGTCTGGTCACTGCGCCGCCAGTTGGCCGAGCGTGATTCGCTGGAAGGCCGCATCATTGGCCGCTCGCCGGCGATGCAGAACCTGCGCGAGCTGATCGCCAACGTCGCCGACACGTCGGCCAACGTGCTGATCGAAGGTGAGACTGGCACTGGCAAGGAGCTGGTTGCCCGTTGCCTGCATGATTTCAGCCGACGCCACTCCCATCAGTTCGTCGCCTTGAACTGCGGGGGCCTGCCGGAAAACCTGTTCGAAAGCGAAATTTTCGGCCACGAGGCCAATGCCTTCACCGGCGCCGGCAAACGCCGCATCGGCAAGATCGAACACGCCCACCAAGGCACGCTGTTCCTCGATGAAGTGGAAAGTATGCCGATCAACCTGCAGATCAAACTGCTGCGGGTGCTGCAGGAACGCACCCTGGAGCGCCTGGGTTCGAACCAGAGCGTGGCAGTGGATTGCCGGGTAATCGCTGCCACCAAGTCCGACCTCGACGAACTGAGCCGCGCCAACCAGTTCCGCAGCGACCTGTACTACCGCCTCAACGTGGTCACCCTGGAACTGCCGCCTTTGCGCGAGCGGCGCGAAGACATCCTGCAACTGTTCGAACACTTCCTGCAGCAATCGTCGCTGCGCTTCGACCGGGCGGTGCCGGAGCTGGACAACCAGACCTTGTCGAGCCTGATGAGCCACGACTGGCCGGGCAACGTGCGTGAACTGCGCAACGTCGCCGAACGTTTTGCCCTGGGGCTGCCCGCCTTCAAGAAAAGCGGCGCCAGCAGCGGCAACCATGGCCTGGCCTTTACCGAAGCGGTAGAAGCCTTTGAGCGCAACCTGCTGGTGGACGCCCTGCAGCGTAGCGGCGGCAACCTGACCCAGGCCAGCCAGGAATTGGGCATGGCCAAGACCACGCTGTTCGACAAGGTCAAGAAATACGGGTTGAGCCACTGATGGATCTGTTCTTGAAGGCCGCACTTGGCGCGGCGGTGGTGCTGATCCTGGCGGCACTGGCCAAGACCAAAAACTATTACATCGCAGGCTTGGTGCCACTGTTTCCGACCTTCGCGCTGATCGCCCACTACATCGTCGGCAAAGGGCGTTCGGTGGAGGATTTGAAGACCACCATCGTGTTCGGGATGTGGTCGATCATTCCGTACTTCGTGTACCTGGCGACCTTGTATGTGATGGTCGATCGGATGCGGCTGGAGGCATCACTGGCAGTGGCTGCCGTGGCCTGGTTGATGGCCGCGACGATCCTGGTCAGCATCTGGGTTCGCCTCCACTCCTGACTCAACTCGGTCAAAAATGTGGGAGAAAGCCCCCTCCCACATTTTTTGCCCGCCGTGCGTCAGCGGACGATTTTGTCGACTTGAATCCCGAGTTTTTTCAGGCGATACCAGAAACTGCGCTCGGAAATCCCGATCCGCTGCGCCGCCGCGGCCTGCACCCCGTTGCTCTCCTGCAACGCCGCCAGAATGTAGGCTTTCTCCACCTCGGCCAGCGCCGCATCCAGATCCTGCGGCACGCCCGGGCCGTCGCTGAGGATCGCCGTCACATCGCCCTCGCTCGGTTTTGAAGCAAACAGATAACCCGGCAAATCAATATCCTCGATCACCGGCGACGCTGCCACGATGGTCGCGCGCTCCACGCAGTTTTGCAGCTCGCGGATATTGCCCGGCCAGTGATACGCCGCCATCGCCTGCAATGCCTCGGGGCTGAAGCCGGTAATGCGCTTACCGGCGGTGGCGCTCAAGGTCTGGGCGAAATGCCGGGCCAGGGGCGCGATATCTTCCACGCGCTCACGCAGGGCCGGCAATGGAATCGGGAAGACGTTGAGGCGGTAGTAGAGGTCTTCGCGAAACTCTTTGTTCGCCACTGCGTCCAGCAGGTTCTTGTTGGTGGCGGCAATGACCCGCACATCCACCTTGCGCTCGCGTGGATCGCCCACCGGCTCGATGACCCGCTCTTGCAAGGCGCGCAAAATCTTGGCCTGCAACGCCAGGGGCATGTCCCCCACTTCATCGAGGAACAGCGTGCCCTTGTCGGCCTGCATGAAGCGCCCTACCCGGTCGGCCACGGCGCCGGTGAAGGCGCCTTTGCGATGGCCGAACATCTCGCTTTCCAGCAAACCTTCGGGAATCGCCGCGCAGTTGACGGCCACAAAGGGTTTGTCGGCGCGGCTGCCATGCTTGTGGATGGCGCGGGCGACCATTTCCTTGCCGGTGCCGCTTTCGCCGGTCAGCAGGATGGTTGCGCTGCTGTCACGCACCGAATCCACGGCTTGCAGCACCTTGCGAAACGCCGGGCTGTCGCCCACCAGGCTGTCGAACTGCGCATGTTCATCCAGCTCGGCGCGCATCCGCGCGTTATCGCGCATGATGTCGCGAAATTGCAGGGCCTTGGCCACGGTGATATCCAGCTCGTCGATATCGAACGGCTTGGCGATGTAGTCATAGGCACCGTTGCGCATCGACTGCACGGCATTTTTTACCGTGCTGTAGGCGGTCATCACAATCACCGGCACCTGTGGATAGCGCACCTTGATCTCGGCCAGCAATGCCGGCCCGTCCATGCCCGGCATACGCCAGTCGCTGATCACCAGGTCGATGTCCTCCTCGCCCAGCACCTTGAGCGCATGCAGGCCGTTGCCCGCGCTGAACACCTGGATACCGTTCTGGCTCAGGGCCTGGGTCAGCAAATCACAGAGCTTGGGCTCGTCGTCCACCACCAATACGTTATGCGTCATGCCCGTCCTCATCCTCGCCGTCGTCTTCACCGTTAGCCGGAATGTACAGGCTGAAGGTGGCGCCGGCATCTTTCTCACTGGCGCATTCGATGCTGCCGTCGTGACTTTCCATGATCGAATAGACTTTGGCCAGGCCCAGTCCGGTGCCCGATGCCTTGGTGGTGACAAACGGCGTGAAGATACGCTCGACCATATCCGCCGGGATACCCTGGCCCGTATCGGCGATGCTGATCACCGTGTTGTCGCCCACGTTGCGGATGCCCAGGGTCAGGCGCCCGCCTTCAGGCATCGCGTCGATGGCGTTGAGTATCAGATTGAGGCAAGCCTGCTTGAGCTGCTTGGCATCGGCATAGATCGTGGCGTCGGGCGCCTGATCGTCAATCTGTGCATCAATATTGTGAGTGCTCAGCTCCGGGCCGCAGAAACCGAGGATTTCTTCCACCAGGGCACGTGCCGGCTGCAGCACGCGTATCGGTGGATTGGGCTTGGCGAAATCGAGGAACTCGGTAATCAGCTCGTTGATGCGGCTGACCTCGCTGATGACGTACTCCAGGTGACGCTTATCGGTTTCCGCGAGGTCGGCCCGCCGATGCAACAATTGGGTGGCGGTCTTGATGATGCCCAGCGGGTTGCGGATTTCATGGGCCAGGCCCATGGCGACTTCACCCAGGGCATGCAGCCGATCACGCCGGCGTAGTTGGGCTTCCAGGTGGTGCAGTTCGCCGAGGCGCTCGGTCATGTGGTTGAAGGTGCTGCTCAACTGCGCCAGTTCATCACCGCCACTGACCACCACGCGATGCGCGTAACTACCGGAGATCACCGCGTTCACACCTTGGGACAAGTCGCGCAGCGGTTTGGTCAGGCGCTGCGACACCAGCACCCCGGCCGCCAGTGACAGCGCCGAGCTGAGCAGGAAGATCAGCACGAACAGGTTGCTCTGGTTCACCAGCCCTACCAGGCTGGTGTGACGCAACAGGCCGCTGAATATAACGCCTTGCAGTTCGCCGGCATCATTGAAGATCGGCCAGTACAAACCGCTGTACTGGTTAGTGAATTGCTCGCTGGGCTGCTTGGTGCTGCGCAGCGCGGCCTCGACGTTCTTCGGGATGCGCGAAGGGTGATTCTCGAAACGCTGGGTGGAAAATATCTCGGAAAAACCCGCCGGGTTGGCCAGGTACAAACGCAGGTCCAGGGAGTGCACATCGGCCACGCTGGTGAGGAAACTGCTGTCCAGGTAGGTCGCCACCAACAACAGGTAATCAACGCCATCGCGGCTGGTCTCGAAGGTTGACACCACCAGCCCCGTGCTCACCCCCGCGACTTGCACGGTCTGTAGCACGGCATTGCTGGTCAGGTTGATCTGCCTGACGATGTCATCGGCGGCTGTGCTGAACACCACTTTGTGGTCGCTGGTGCGAATCAGCGCGACCACGTCGATATCGGTGGCATCGGCAATGTCGGCGGTCAGCCGGTCATGCTTGGCCGCCTGTTTGGACGACGGTGGGCTGGTATAGCGCAAGAACAGCTTGGCCATGCGCGCGTTGTCATGAAGGATGTCACCGATCTCATCCTTGACGATCTTGGTCGATTCTTGCAGCCAGATACGCACGTTGCTGTCGAAAATCTGCGACAGCGTGGTGGCGGCCAGCTCAGCGGCAATCATGGTCGGAATAACGCTGACCAGCCAGAACGCCAGCACCAGCTTGCGCTGGACGCTCCAACGCGAAATGGCAAAGGGGCGGGCTTTCTGGCGGGTCTTGGTGATCATCAGGTTTCGCTTATCGCAGCAGCCATGGCAGGGTCGGAACGATCCGGTCGAATAAACAGTTTTACAAGCTTGAGCAGGCCGTTGACCAGCCGGTTGCGGTGGCGGAAGAACAGGCTGTTGCCCTCGAACTCGCACCCCAGCCGCAGTTTACTGGCATACCCGGCCTGGCCGCACTCGTACACCGGGATATTGTGCTCAATACAATAGTCGACATTGGTCAGCCAACTGCGAAAGTACAGGTTGTACTCACGGCTGAATTCGATGTCGTGGCCAAAGAACTTATCCACCAGCCGCTGCTCATCCAGCAGGATCAGGTTGAACGCCACCAGGCGTTCGTCCACCCAGTAAAGAACACAGACCGCCCGTTCGTGAAGGTGTTCAAGCACGCCGGTGAAGTAAGCGGCAGGCAGGCGCTCGAACTGCAGATCTGCGCGCGCAAGCGTGGCCTCGTACAGGCGCATGATCTGGGGCAGCACATCATCGACGTTGTGCCGCCACTCGATGCGCGGCCCGGGTGCCCGTAGCTTGCGACGCAGGTCCTTGCGCGTGGATTTGCCCAGCGAGCCCAGGTACGCATCCACCGACCCATAGGGCAACGGCAACACCCCGGTCGGCAAGCTCGGCATGGTCTGAAAGCCGGCCGCACGACAACTGTCGGCCCAATGCGGGTCGTTGGTCGGCGCGTCCTTGACCGCCACCAGCCCAATACCGAAATGGTCGGCATCCCGACGCGCAGCCGCCAGTAACTGGCGCAACAACAACGCGCGGCGGGCCTCGGGCACATGGCTGGCGACCCCCGCATCACAACGCTCAGCCACCGGCGAACCAATGGCGTACAGCGCCAATTGCAAAGCCTGCGGCCACAGGCGAGCCAGGCGTTCGGTCACGCGCTTGCCCGCCCCCGACACCGTGGTGTCTAGGCGATAATGGGTAATGAACGCAGCAGCCACAGCCACTAACGTTTCATCTTCGTAGACCGCCAGGTAACGCCACTGAAAATCATCGATAGCGGCGTTTTCTACAGCCAGGTAATAGTCCCAATCCTCCAGGGCACCGGGAAAACAATCATTCCAGGCATCGCGCTGGATCGCCCGGATGGTCGGGAAGGCTTGGGTGGTTATCACAGATTGCCCTTATTTCTATGGCGAACGCCGATCAAATGTGAGAGCTGGCCTCGGTGCGTCAGGCAGACCGCAGTGATGCCATGGCTGGCAAGCCAGCGCCCACCTTGACCGGCGTTGACCTGAAGGCTGTGTGCTGCTCGACAAACTCGGCACTCAACTCGATCACCCGTCGGTATTGCAGGTCGACCGTGATCATGTGGTAGCAGTTATCCAGCAAAATCTTGGTCACCGGGCCGCCGAGGTGGCGTTCCACGTAGTCGGCGTTCCAGCGGCTGGTGATGTCGTCTTCGATCGAATGCAGCACCAGCGCCGGCACCTTGATGTCGGGCATGCGCTTTTTGACCACCGCGTTCATGCGGTGCAATTCGCGCACGGTAATGCCTTCCATGGTCAGTAAACCGGCCTCGCTGCTTTCGCCTTCCTTCATCTGTCGCTCGACGATGGCCCGCAGGCGCTCATTCTTGATGCCGTAGGGCGGCTTTTCTTCGAAGCTGCAAACGTGCACGCCGAATGGAATCTTCATCAGCAACGGCGTGAGGAACGCCAGCTTGTTGATGCTCCAGCCGTCGTACTTCAGGGTGGTGGAGTACATCAGCAGCCCGGCGACCTGGCCTGGGTGTTCGGCGGCCACATACATGGACATCACCGCGCCCATGGACAAGCCGCCGACAAACACCTGCCCGTGGCGTTGCTTGACCTGCAGGAAGGTCTTGCGTACGCCTTCGTACCAATCACGCCAGCCGGTAGCCTGCAAGTCGCTGTTATCGCCGCAGTGCCCGGCCAACGTGGGCACATACACCGTGCAATTGCCTGTCTTGGCCAGGCCCTTGGCGACCTGGCGCAACTCGGTCGGTGTGCCGGTCAGGCCGTGGATCAACAGGATCCCGACCGGACCTTCACCGAGAACGAAGCCGGCGGTACCTTCACCGAGGTCGATCCCTTGCGCATTCACCGATTGGTCGCTCGCACCAGCAGTTGCTCAAGCAGCTTGAGACCCAATTCGATTTCCGGGTAGCTGATTTCCAGGGACGGTGCCAGGGTGATCACGTTCTTGTAGTAACCGCCCACGTCGAGGATCAGACCCAGCTTCTGGCCGTCCACCACCATGTCGCCTTTCATGCCTTCCTCGACCATGTAGTCCAGGGTCGCCTTGTCTGGGGTGAAGCCGTCCGGGCCGCAGATTTCGCAGCGCAGCGCCAGGCCCAGGCCGTCGACATCGCCGATGATCGGGAAGCGTTTTTGCAGGTCCTGCAAGCCTTCCAGGAAGAACTTGCCCTTGGCCATGACCATCGCGCCGTAATCGACTTCGTTGGTCATCTTGAACATTTCCAGGCCGACGGCGGTGCCCAACGGGTTGGAGGCGAAGGTGGAGTGAGTCGAACCTGGCGGGAACACCTTCGGGTTGATCAACTCTTCACGGGCCCAGATACCGCCCAATGGGTTGAGGCCATTGGTCAGGGCCTTGCCGAACACGATCACGTCCGGCTGCACATCGAAGTGCTCGATCGACCAGAGCTTGCCGGTGCGGTAGAAGCCCATCTGGATTTCGTCGGACACCATCAGGATGCCGTGCTGGTCCAGGACGTGCTTGAGCTCGCGGTAGAAGTTCATCGGTGGGATCACGTAGCCGCCGGTGCCCTGGATCGGCTCGACATAGAAAGCTGCGTATTCGCACTGGTTGGTTTTGGGGTCCCAGACGCCGTTGTATTCGGTCTCGAACAAACGGGCGAACTGCTGCACGCAATGGCTGCCATATTCTTCCTTGGTCATGCCCTTCGGGCCACGGAAGTGGTAAGGGAATGGGATGAAGTTGGCGCGTTCACCAAAGTGGCCGTAGCGACGACGATAGCGGAAGCTGGAGGTGATCGACGAGGCGCCGAGGGTGCGGCCGTGGTAGCCGCCTTCAAAGGCGAACATCAGGCTTTTGCCGTTGCTGGCGTTGCGTACCACCTTCAACGAGTCTTCGATGGACTGCGAACCGCCGACGTTGAAGTGCACGCGGCCGTCGAGACCGAACTTCTTCTTGGCATCGACCGCGATCATTTCCGAGAGCTCGATCTTGCCTTTGTGCAGGTACTGGCTGGCAATTTGCGGCAGGGTGTCGATCTGTTGTTTCAGCGCATTGTTCAGACGCGGGTTGGCGTAGCCGAAGTTGACCGCCGAGTACCACATTTGCAGGTCGAGGTAAGCCTGGTCTTCGGTGTCCCACACGTAGGAGCCTTCGCAACGGCTGAAAATACGCGGAGGCTCGATGTAGTGAACGGTGTCGCCGTAGGAGCAATACTTGGCTTCTTTATCCAGAAGGATCTGGTCTTCGGCGGTAGCGATACGGATATCAGACATGATGGAAGAGTTCCTGAGTGTCAGAAGAGGTGTTGAAGGTGGTGGCGTTGGCGGCGATGCCTTGGGGCAGCTTGGCCAGCAGTGCGGTCACTTGCGCAAAGGTGTCGAAGCGCGCGTGAGGAATCTGGTTGGCGACGCAGTACTCGGCGAGGCTGCCCTTGGCGAACACGAAGTCGGCGGTGGAAGCCACGCACATGTCGGACTTGCCGTCACCTATCACCAGTACGCGCTTGTTGCGCGGGGTGGATTTGCACTTGCAGTTGCCGGAAGCGGCGCGGCAAGCATCGCTGGCGTAGGGGAAGTCGATACGCCAGCTGTTCTGGTCGACCTGGCGCAGGCGGTTGGCGAGGATCGGCAACAAGGTCACGTAATTGCGCGACAGGATGCGCGCGATGCCCTGCTCGATGCCGTCGCTGACCACCTCGATAGAGGCGCCCAGGTCCATGACGTGATCAACGAAATCCGGGAAGTCCGGGTCGATCTCGACGCTGTCGAAATACGCCAGCAGTTCGCTTGGGGTGGCCTTGATCAGCGCCAGTTGGCGGCTCAGGCATTCGCGTGAACCGATATGCCCGTCCAGCCATTGCTGTTCAATGGTTTCCCACTCGGGGCCGGCGAAGCGTTGGAGGACGTTGTCGATGACATCCGTGGGGGTAATGGTCCCATCGAAGTCACACACGATATGCCAGTGGATCATCTACCTGTACCTGAGAGAGCGCGCTGTATGCGCTTGCAACAGGGATAGAGCAGGGAGTGTGCCAACTAGTCAAAACCCAGTGGGGCTGGGGGTTTGCCGGCAGAGTCGCAGTGATAGACGTGCTGCAAGCTACAATTTTTGTAGCTTGCTACAAACAACATGAGTGCTTGCGCAGGCGCGAGGGTTTGCGCGTTCATGCGCGCCTGTCACCTCAGGAACGTACACCATGACCAACATCACTTCTGCCGTATTCGCAGGTTTGCTCGGCCTATGGGGCTGCTCCAGTGCCGCCTGGGCAGACGGCATCAGCGGCGACGTGGGCGCGGGCCTGAGCTATCAGCCCCATGACCCCACCGGCAGCCGCTACGAAACCCGACCCGTGCCCTACCTGGACCTGGATTGGGGCGACGTCAGCCTGAGCACCGACGACGGCCTGACCTGGAGCGCGCTGAACACCCACGGCATCACCGCCGGCCCCTATATCAATTACCTGGCAGGGCGTACCTCCAACGGTGAGTTGCAGGGCTTGCGCAATGTGTCGGACATGGCTGAGGTCGGCGGTTTCATCCAGTACGCCCCGGCCAACTTCTGGCGGGTCTACGCGCAACTGGGCCAGGCCGTGGGCGGCGGGCATTCCCAGAGCGGCACCCTGGGTAAGATCGGCGGCGAACTGGGCTACCCGTTGGGCGGCGGGATTATCGGCAGCAGTGGGCTGGTGGCGCATTTTGCCGATGCACGCCAGGCCAATACCTTCTTTGGCGTAGACAACAACGAAGCCGCCGCCACCGGCTTTCGGCCCTACAACGCCAGCGGCGGCTTCCAGAACGTGACGTTGAGCCAAAGCTTCGCCTTTCCCCTGGCGCCCCACTGGTCGCTGCTGACCAGCGCAAGCTGGGTGCATCTGGTTGGCTCGGCGGCCCGAAGCAGCATCGTCAAGCAGGCCGGCGAGGTGAATCAGGGGCAGGTGCAGACGGCGATCAGCTACACCTTCGATTAGAACCCGATGCAGTTCTGCCTTAAGTAAGCACATCCAAAATGTGGGAGGGGCAAGTCGAATCGTCGCACCGCCCCTCCCACATTTTGCCTGTGATTCGCAGCACAGTTTTCAGTGCTCTTCGCCCTCAGCCAAAAGCGCGATACCACCGATAATCACCCCCACCCCCACCCAATGCAACAGGCTGATGTGCTCACCCAACCCCAACCACGACCCCAGCAGCACCGCCACAAACACCAGTGAACTCAGGGGAAACGCCAGCGACAAACTGCTGCGCCGCAAGATCAGCATCCACACAAAAAACGCCCCCAGGTAACTGGCAATCGCCGCCAGGATCCCCGGGTTACGCGCCACGTCGGCCAGCCACTGCCAAGTGAAATCCATCTGCCCCAATTGATCACCGGCCACCTTGGTAAACAATTGCCCGGCGCTTTCGGTGGCAATCAGCAGCGCCCACAGCACCAGGGTGCCCAGGCGCCCATGTAACCAACCGCTATCGACTGTCTGCGTCGTCATGCCTGGCTCCCCGCAATCGCTACCAACATCACACCCAAGGTAATCACCAGCGTGCCCAGCCAACGCCTTGGGCTGACCCTTTCCTTGAGCACCACCCTGCCCGCCAGAACCACCAGGCAATAGGCCAAAGCCGCCAACGGAAACAGCAGACTCAATGGCGCACGGGACAGGGCTTCGAGCCAGACGAAAAACTCGATGACATAGGCGCCCACACCGGCCCAGAGCAACGGTGCATTGAACACCTGGCCCCAGAATGCGCGCAGGCTGAACCCGCCATCGAGTTGCGGTAAGCGGTCCACGCCCAGTTTGAAACACAGCTGGCCAATCACATCGAGAACAATGGAAAACGCCAGCAACAACACCACGGTCAGGGTCACGGGAACAGCTCCTCAAACAGGTTGATCAAGGCCTCATTGGTCGCGGCATTGCGCTGCAAGTCTTGCGCGCTCCAGCGCTGCGGTGGCGGCTGGTCGGACTTGGCTTCCCAGCGCTTGAACGCGTTGCTGAACACCGGCGTGGCGAACTCACCGCACACGTCGATGCCAATGATGCGTTTATGCGCCGCCAACGCCCGCAGGGCCTGGAGCAGATGGGTCAGGCGCATACCGCCCTGATCCCAATTGGTGGCGGCGTCTTCGCTGGCCAGCACATCCTTGTCGATGGTGATCCAGATCGCTTCGGTGGGCAGGCTGGCGATCATCTGGTCGAGGAATTTCGCCCAATCGAGCTCTGCCAGGTTGCGCCAGTGCAGGTGGTTTTCCTGCTGCTGGTGACCCGCTCCATCACCGACCCGACCCCAGACCTTCGACGGCGGGTGCTGCCAGGGAAACAGCTGCAATTGCCCGCGCTTGAGCGCGCCAAGGTTGCCGCCACGCAGTTGTGGGTTATGCAGGTCATCGCTGCACGGGCCGAGGGTGACGATGCGCTTGATCGCCGGCATCTTCAGTGCGCGGTTGACCCAAGAACCACAGTGGCGCTTGGGCGCAAAGCGTACCCAGTCGGGGTGGTTGTCGAAGTGGATCAGGCTGACGGGCTCTTTCAAATCAGCCAAAAAGGCCGGCGTAAGGTGGTGATAGTCACCGGAACCGACAAACAGGATTTCCGGGCGCGCATCCCTGGGCCGAGGCCGTTGGGCCAGGCGTTCGGTGAATCGTTTCCAGGTTTTTTCTGTGGACCACAGGCGCAGTTTCGGCCCCAGATCGAGCAGGTCCAGACGCGTGGCCCGGCCGTTGGCCAACCGTCGGGCAATGGGTGCCTGGCCGGTAAGGCTGTGGTCGAGGTCAAGTATATTCAAGGTAGTGTTTCACCCCTAATGGCAGCGCCCAACCGCAGGCCGGCCGGGCTTTAGGGGGGTAATGCAAGGGATGGGCCAGCGTTTGGATGAGCGCCGTTTTTGAAAACAATGAGTATCAAGTGTGGGAGCTGGCAAGCCAGCTCCCACATTAGAGCGGCGTCAGGATCGCGCTTCGGCAATGATCTGGCGAATCGCGCCCACAAAGGCTTCAGCAGGCTGGCCGCCGCTGACAGCGTACTGGTCGTTGAACACAATGGTCGGCACCGAGGTCACTCCGCGGGTGATCCACAGTTTTTCCTGCTCGCGCACTTCGGCGGCATATTCATCAGAGGCGAGAATTTCGGCGGCGCGCTTCAAGTCCAGGCCGACGCTTTCGGCAATGATCGCCAGGGTCGCGTGGTCGGACGGGTCCTGGCCATCGCTGAAGTACGCCTTGAAGAGTGCTTCCTTGAGGTTGTACTGCAAGCCTTCCAACCCGGCCCAATGCAACAGGCGATGCGCATCGAAGGTGTTGTAGATGCGGCTCTGGCCGTCGGTGCGAAAAGCGAAGCCCAACGCTGCGCCCATGTCGCGGATGCGCGCACGGTTGGCCTGGGATTCTTCGGCGGTGGAGCCGTATTTTTCAGTGATGTGCTCGACGATGTTCTGACCTTCGGCGGGCATGTTCGGGTTCAGCTCGAACGGCTGGAAATGAATCTCGGCCTGCACCTCGGCACCAAGCTGGTCGAGGGCTTCGGTCAGGCCGCGCAGGCCGATGATGCACCAGGGGCAGGACACGTCGCTGACGAAATCGATTTTCAGGGGAGTACTCATGGTAGGCAACCTCGCTGGCTTGAATGCGCCGCAAAGGTTGCACGATACACCAACTTCACAACACCTTCGAAGGCTCGCCCAAGTCGATCTGCGCCCAGTGCGCGGTATCTTCACGATGAGCCTGCAGGTAGGGCAACACCGCCGCCAGCAACGGCGCCTTGAACGCTTCCTGGAAACGGTGGGCCAGGCCGGGTATCAGTTTCAACTGGCTACCCTGGATATGCGCGGCCAGGTGCACGCCGTGCATCACCGGCAACAACGGATCGGCCGTGCCATGCACCACCAGGGTCGGCACGCGCAGTTGGTTGAGCAACGGCACGCGGCTCGGTTCGGCAAGGATCGCCATGATCTGACGCTTCACGCCTTCCGGGTTAAACGCGCGGTCGTAGGACTGCGCCGCCTGATGCAGCAACGCTTGACGATCATCCTTCACATTCGGGCTGCCCAGCGCCGCAAGCAAATCGGCTTGCTGCTCCAGGGCCACCTCACGATTGGGCGCGCTGCGCCGTGACAATAATTGCACCAGCGCCGCATTCGGGGCGGGCAGGCCCTCGGCGCCGGAGCTGGTCATGATCAACGTGAGGCTTTCCACCCGCTGCGGCGCCATTGCCGCCAGGTGCTGGGCGATCATGCCGCCCATGCTTGCGCCAAGGACATGGAATTGCTGCACCTGCAACGCATCCATCAAGCCCAGCGCGTCGTCGGCCATGTCGGTCAATGTATACGGCGCAGCCACCGGCAAACCGAGCTTGTAGCGCAGCACCTCGAAGGTCAGGTTGGCACTGGCCGGCGCTTGCCGCCAGGTGGACAGGCCGACGTCACGGTTGTCGTAACGGATCACCCGAAACCCTTGCTCGCACAGGGCGACCACCACTTCATCCGGCCAATGGATCAACTGCCCACCCAGGCCCATCACCAGCAGCAACGCAGGGTCCGACGCCCGCCCGATACTTTGGTAGGCGATGCTCACCTGTTCCAGGTCGACGGTTTGGGTCGGGACATTGACATCACATCGAGAAGCCGCAAAGGACGGCAGGCCGAATAGCAGAGCGGCCAGTAAAAGCAACACACGCATGAAAAACACCGAAACGCAGAACCCCAGTAGAGCGCGAGTCTGATGAAGTTTGTTCAAGCGCGCTGCCACAGTTGCGTGACAATTTGATGAATGACGCCGAGCGGTCATCGGCCTCTAACTATGTATGCCACAACCTTCCTCTTGCTCAACGTTAATGAGGCTCTCTTTTTTCGTGAGCACCGTCCCCTTTGGGTCGCCAGCGAATAAAGCTTGTTCACTTCAGCACAGTCCGCAACGTAGCGGCCTGTGCGCTCCAACGCCCTACTTCAAGGATTGAAACCATGACCCACACTACAGGCCCCACCGATTTCGGCGTCTGGTCTCCACTGCCGCTACCGAGCATTGACGAAGACCTGTTGGTCGACGCCACCCAACGCTGGCAAGACTGCCGCCGCGATATGCTCACGCTGATGGCCGGCATTCCGACGGTTCGCAGTTCGATCAACCGCCTGCTCCAAACCGATCTGCAACTGGACGGCGAGCGCGTGATGCTGCAATTCCCCGCCACCGAACAACGCGGCCGCAGCCTGATCAGCCTGACCGATGCCTGCCTCTACCTGCAACAACACCCAAACCTGGACACGACGCAAATACCGGAATGCAACCTGCTTTACCTGCCGGCGCAACCACCCCTGGCGCAACACACCGTTGCCCAACTGCTCGATGAGCTTAAAACCCTGGATCTGGAGCAAGCGATCGAGGACAACTGGTTGCGCTATTGGCGCACGGAGCGGGCCCCCAATACGCCTCTGACCTGCCTCAACCGGGCGATCGAACTCTACCGGATCCACTTCGAAGCCAGTGGTGAACACTTGCTGGCCGAAAAAAAGATCCATCCCGAAGTGCTCACACCGTTGTTCTCGCTGATCAACCCGGTAGCGCCCACGGCCGACGCGCCAAAATTCTGCGTCGAGCAGCTGTTGCTCAAGCGCACCGGGGCCAATGCCATCGCGCTGCCCGGCGCCTGGGTCCTGACCCTGGATACAGAACAACCGGTCAGCCAACTGGTGTACCTGCCGACACAGGCGCCTGCCTGGCATACCTTTAGCCGGCGGCTGGACCTGGAGCGTTGGTTGCTCGACCGGCAAACCACATTGTTCGCAGCCAGCAATATCGATCCCCTGGCCAGTATCGAGTACAAGATCAACAACAACCCGCTGGAAGCCGGCCTCAACCTTTGGCTCAAGCAGTTGGCCAACCAGCAATACCAGGACGCGATCAAGCCGTTGGCCCACGTCAAGATCCACAATGCCTACCAGGCCAGCCAGCACATTGACCAACGCGATGTTCAGCGCCGGGCCCAGGCACTCTTTGCGCAAGCGCCCGACCAACCGGGGACGACCGTCGATGCACAGGTCGACAGTAACCTGCCACAGTTCGGCCTGCTGCATAACGGCATGCACGCCAGCCAACGCAAGGTCCTGATAAGACAGCACCGCCGCGCCCTGGAAAAACTGTTCGGCAGCAACACCCCGACGAGCCCAGCCTGGCAATCGTTCAAACAGCAACTGGACAACCTGAAAGTGCAGCAACGCGCCGCTGAAGACGCGGCACGCGCCATGCTGAACCGTAGACACTTGGATTTCGCCGCACTCAACACCCACTACTCCGCGCTCTACCAGGCGCGCCTGCAGGGGCTGCGGATCGAGGCGAACATTCAGCGGGCCCTGGACCAGATCACCGAAGCCGAACTGCTACAGATCACCAGTGCCCTGGATACGCCTGAGCCTGACGTCATGACGTTGGTGTTGTCGGTCAAGCGGCCCGGCGATCTCCAGCCGACACACACCGAACTCAACGGGCCGCTGGTCTTGCTTCCCCCCCAGGACCCGCAAACCCCAACCACCGGCAGCGGCACGCATTTCGTCTACTGGCCCGGTAACGACGGCGGCTTGCAACGCTTCGCCTCCCGACAGGCGCTGGAAGAAGCTTTGTTCGCCATCCATCCCCAAGATGAGGTACTGGCCCTGCAGTTCAAGCCATTGGCCCAAGATCCCTTCGAGTACAGCCTGAGCAGTCAACAAACCGCCTTCGAAGAAAAAGCCGCGAGACTGCGCCAAACCTGGTCCGCCCCGGAAGACGCCGCAACGCTAGCCGGTGAGTTGGAAAGACTGCGTGCACAAACGCTGCCGAGCTTGCTGATCCCGGATAACGCGGCACGCGAGGCCGCGTACCTGCAACTCATCGAGCAGTACAATGCCCAGGTGCTGGCCAACGACATGCAACCGTGGATGCGCCTACAGTCCACAGAAAAACACGAAACCCTAAAGAAACTGCTGAGCGCCTATATCCCCGCGCTGACCCGTTCACAGGCCTTGTTTGGACGCTCGCTGCCAGCACGTGACGTGTTTGTCAGCCAACAGCTGGATGCACGCTTGCGCAAGGATTTCGGCATTAAAAAAGGTTTTACCCTGGAGCTGGAGCTGCCCGACTCGGTGGCGCAAAAGCGCGATATCGTTGCCGGTGCCGCGCCGGGCTCGCCAATCAAAATGATCGATGTCCCCAGCGCTAAACGCAGCAAGATGCCCCTGGATACCCTGGCCTTACTCAACATCGGCTCTGATATAAGTCTGCGCCTGGGGTTCGTGAGCGTCGAAGTGACGGCCGATGATCCCCTCGAAGGCAACACCCTGAAGGCGGGTGTCACCAGCCACTATCTGGCGGCCATGGTCAAGGACCTCAATCTGGCGCAACGCTATGAAACGCGGATTATCAGGGCCTTCGATGGTTCACCGGAGGAGTCTACATTCCAAAAACAGTACCGCCGCGAATGCCTGGTCGAACCCCTGCGTCTGATGCTCAAGGCCCAAGGCCTGCTGGCGGTCATGCAAAACCATATCAACAGCGACGAACTGAGTACCCTCAATACAGCGATCGATGCCGATACCCAGAGCGCCTGGGATGTCGATGGCAAGCGCATCCGCCTGTTGCCGGCCCACCTGAGCATAGGCGGCAAGGACACAAACCAGGAAAGCCCGATCACACTATCGGGTATCACATTCATTGAGGAACAGAACAGCGGGAGCATCGTGCTCTACCTACCCGACGCCCCCGACCAACGCTACCTGCGCGGTTATGCCAGCCTTGAAAAGGCGCGCCTTGCTCTGTTTGAACTGTGCCGGCTCGACAGCATGTTGGAGTATGTCGCGGGCCGTGCAATCAAGGGGGACGTACGGGCACACATCAGCCGCATCGGCCAGGCCATCGACAAAGACCAAAACGCGATGATCCAGTCAGGCTTTGCTTGGCCGGCCACCACTTCGCTGGCTGTCCATCAGTTGAATGCCCATAGGGGCCGCCTGCTCGAAGCCCATCGTAATGACTCGCGCTCCAACGATGATCTGGCCAATGAGAGGTACCATCTTCAAAGCGCCAAGGTGTTCAACGGCATCAAAATTGCCCTGAGTATTGTCCCGGTGGTTGGCACCGCCGTATCCCTGGTAGACGCTCGCATCAGCCTACATCAGGCGGTTGCTGCGTTCCGGCGCGGTGATATCGACGATGGCATCGACCTGCTGGCCTCGGTGTTCGAAAGCCTGTTGTATGCGGCCATGGATGCCCTGGCCATGGCCGCGGTGCCCAGCGCACGCGCCAGCACCGCCCGCCAACTGACCGCAGCACGCCAAGGCAAACAGGCGCCAAGCCCAAGCTTCTGGCGATCCTTGAAACGCCGCCAGGGCACCACCACTCGCCAGCGCTTCGCTGGCTTCGAACACCCCGACCCCCTTGCAAGCGGCAGCCTGCAACCGGTGTTGACCGGGCCCTATCGCCACACCTTGCGCCATAACGTGTCCGGCGATTACTTCATCTTCAGTGAAGGGCGTTATTACAGAGTCAGGTACGACGCCGGCACCGGAGAAATGCGCCTGATTGCCAGAAACAGGTACGACAGTGTGGTCGTTGAGCTGGACCCTGCCCTGCAATGGGACACTTACGGAGCGCTGCATGGTGGTCGCAACACCGTTTATGGCGGTGGCAGCCGGCGCAGAGGGCGTGGGGAAGCCCAGCCGGGCAGCGTTCCACCGGCGGTCAATCGGCAACTCCCGGCACCCGCGCTGGAGGTCAATACGCAGCGCGCTACGCTCGGTAACGATGTGACAACCCAATACAACAACCTTAAGACCCAAGTCGATGCCAGCACCGCAAAGTTAAGAAAATACGCAAGCGACTATCCAACCCCCTCAACCACGTCCACTCAAAGAACAACAGACAGCAAAGCCCTGGATGTCGACCTGGCCAGGGACATCGAAAGCGCCAAGAAGATGTATACGTCGCTCGAACTGGCCCAGCAACAGCAAGTCCGCCTACCCGACTTCAACTATGCTGCAGAACTGAGTAAAACAGCCCACATTGTGTCGGACCGACTCAATCACCTGATTCACCATGCCAGCAACCGTTCCGTGGCGTCACTTGACCGATCCATCGCGATCACCCAGCAACTGGATAACCTGTCTCCAGCCTCCCCCATCACTCAAACACTGCTCAATGAAGTGAGGCAATGCCGCCTGAACATACTTGATGATCTTAACGTGATAGAGCGCTCGATGAAGGACATGGGCACCTGGAGCAAACGCATTACCGCCAGAACGGCGCGCACTGAGGTCGCGGCCAACCTGGCTCATTGGAAGCAGAAATTTACCGACCTGCGCATTACCAGTATGCGCAGCGGCCAACTGTTGCACCCCATCACCCGCCGACAGCAAACCGTGGGCATTGACTGGATCTACCAGGAAACTGCGGTGAATCAGGCCAGGCACAACGTCAGCCGCGCTCTAACCGCGAACATGACCCTACCCGAAGCCAATATCAGCCGGGTTGAACGCAATCGAATATTGCAGAACTGCATCAAGGTCTATGAAGAGTTTTCACGTGATCTGAGTGCCTGGAACGAGAGGTCACCAGATCATTTCGATCCGAACTTTTTCCAACTCATGCAAAAAGACCTTGACCGCTTGATTCGAAAAGCCGAACGGGCCATCAAGAAACCCGCCTCCGAGCCCAATCCAAACGCTACTCGGAAGGCCTTTGAAACCGAGGACGGGCAACTATTGATAGGCACCGAAAAACCCGCCGGGCAACAATCACCGCGACAATTCATCATCAGCGACGCCGACGGCAATCCCACTGAGGTATGGGATAGGGTTGGCGACAGCAACACCTACCGTTTGAACCCGACCCAGAGCCAACCTGCCGCCGCCCCGCCTGCGCTGCCCACCGACCGCCGCGCCACGCTTGCGGATGCCCGTACCCGCCTGGACGCAGTGGATGCTTTTGAAAAGCAGGTGCGAGGGTACAAAACCATGGAGCCGATCAACCTCGAACACAGGCTGGTCACCGAAGCCAAACAACTCAGGATTCGCGCCAACAACGTGCAAAGCCTGGACGCGGGCAACCCGATTGTCGATCAATTACGCACTCGTGCAACTGCGCTTGAACAGGCAGGCGAAGCCTTACGGATCCAACGCAGCCTGGAAAGCCCAACGCCGACTGAAGGCTACCTGGACTATCTGGCCGGTAAAGGCCGAGTGGTGATTCGAAAAATCGGCGCGCGTAAAAAGCTCAGGGACAAACGCCCTGACGGCAAAGACGACTACCTGCAGGAATACGAGATCTACGACTCGAACCGGCAGGCTAAGGCTGACCAACCGATCTGGTACGCGCACTTTCACTATGACGCGCTGCAGTCCTCGTTCGACAGTTTCCCCAAGGCGCATTTAAAGCGCTTTGAACAACGCTACCTGGGAATGAAATGGCAAGCCGCAGCAGAGGGACTGGCATTTGCAGACACTAAAATCTGGCGTGGGTCTATCGAAAAGCCCTTCGCCAGAATGCACTTCCAGGCGCTGAAGTAAGCCCAATAGGTGGGCGGCCAACATGAAGAGCTTTCAATGAATTATCATTGTGCGCAAATACTATTCATGGAGGCGACAGTGCTGGAAATCCGTCATCTAAAAACACTGCATGCCCTGCGTGAAGCCGACAGCCTGGTAGAGGCAGCCGAGCGCCTGCACCTGACACAGTCCGCCTTGTCCCACCAGTTCAAGGAACTGGAAGAGCGCCTGGGCATGCCGCTGTTCGCGCGCAAGACCAAGCCTGTGCGCTTCACCAGCGCAGGTCTGCGTCTGCTGCAACTGGCGGACGCCACCCTGCCCTTGCTGCGTGGCGCCGAACGCGACATCGCACGGCTGGCAGGCGGCACCGCCGGGCGCCTGCACATGGCCATCGAATGCCACAGCTGCTTCCAGTGGCTGATGCCCACTATCGACCAGTTCCGCGATGCGTGGCCGGAGGTCGAGCTCGACCTGGCCTCCGGCTTTGCCTTCGCCCCCCTGCCGGCCCTGGCCCGTGGCGACCTGGACCTGGTGGTGACTTCCGACCCGCTGGAGCTGCCGGGTATCACCTATGTGCCGCTGTTCACCTACGAAGCCATGTTGGCCGTGGCCAACCAGCACCCGCTGGCGAACAAGTCATACATCGTGCCGGAAGACCTGCTGACAGAAACCCTGATCACCTACCCGGTGGAAAGAGACCGCCTGGACATCTTCACCCGCTTCCTGGAACCGGCCGACGTGGAACCCGCCCTGGTACGCACCTCGGAGCTGACGGTGATGATGATGCAACTGGTGGCCAGCGGCCGAGGCGTCTGCGGTATGCCCCACTGGGCGCTGCATGAGTACAGCTCACGCGGGTATGTGAAGGCCAAGCGCCTGGGCGAGAAAGGTCTGTTCGCCACGCTGTACGCGGGCATTCGGGCGGACATGCTGGATGCGCCGTACATGCGCGACTTCTTGCTGACGGCCAAGGACACGTCGTTTTCCACCCTGGATGGGGTCAGCGCAGTGCGTTAAGCGACTTCGCAGCCGCCAACGGTAACCACGATGCGAAGCGAGCCGCTCTTGATCCTGATCTGCTTTTGATCTGCTTTTGATCTTGATCTTAAGCGCCCCGTCAAACCACGCTGGCCGTAATCCGACATGGATTTGGGGGGTAAACCGGCAGGGATGCCGGTTTAGCCGCCTCGCGCCATGGATGGCGCGTGGCGGCGGCCCCCCAAATCCATGGCGGATTACGGGCACACCGAGCCTAAGCGAGGTGCCGAGTGGTGGGGCAAGAGCCCTTTTGGTTACTTTTGGCTGGGCCGGCATTCCGGGCTCTTTTCCAAAAGTGACCCGCTGTAAAAGCGGAACCAATAGCAGCCGTTACCCAAATAACGGATATGTACTCAGTCTGATCCAGCATCCCAACCAACCCTGAGGCCGCCATCGGGGGCAAGTCGAACCGTCGCACCGCCCCTCCCACATTGGATATCACTGATCTTTTAACTCACGCCACATGTGGATCTTGTCGAAATACTCCTCACCTACCCGCACCGCCAACGGCTCCAAGCCGTACTGAATGAAGCCGCAACGCTGGTACAGCGCAAACGCTGCCTCATTCCCGGCAGTGACAGTCAGTTGGATCAGCTCCAGCCGCGGGTGCCTACGGGCCTCCTCCAGCGCGGCCTCTACCAGTTGCCGGCCCAAGCCTCGCTGTTGATAAGCCGCGCTCACATACATGCCGAATAATGTCGCCTTGTGCCACGCCTTCTCCCGCGGTTCGAACGCCAGGCCGACGATACCCGCCAATTGGTCGCCCTCGAATGCGCCAAGCAGGTGATCCAGCGCGCTGCTCACGCGTTTTTCCCACCAGCTGAGGGGCATCGCGGCGCGCTCGGCAACACTGGAGGTAAACGCCTGGGGATAAGCGCCATAAGCCTCAAGCATCAACGCCCGATACGCCAGGGCATCGCTAGCCTGCAGCGGGCGAATCATCATGCGCTGAGCAAGGAAGCACGATAATGCGGCAGGATGAACTCACGCGTCAGCGGCGCCAACTCCAGGCCACCGTCGCCCATGGGGTCGATCCAGCATATTTCTTCTATTTCAGCCGCCGGTTCGACCGCCACGTCGATATGCAGCTGGTACATATCGGCCTGCACCATAAAACCCGGCTCGTTTGCGGCCCGGCTCGAGAATTGGCCGAGGTACACGGCTTCTTGCGGATTGATGTGCAGGTTCAGCTCTTCGTGCAGCTCACGAGCCAACGCCTGGAGCGGGGTTTCGTCAGCGTCGATCTTGCCGCCAGGCTGCATGAAGGCCCGGGTGCCGCGCTTGCGTACCAGCAGGGTTTGGCCGTCTTTATCGATCAGGACGGCGGCGGCGATGCGGATAGTTGAATGGCTCATGAAGGAATCGAGGTCTCGTCCGGTTGTTTGATGAATATGCTGTATTTGGCACCCTCCATGGCTTCGAAGGCAATCAGCTTGTCTACCAGCGGCAGGTTCAACACCTTGCCGGCGTTGAGCAGCAACATGCCGTTGTCGGCATTGAGGTTGCGGGCCAGCACCATCCCGGCTTCAAGTTCGCGGGTAGTGAGGACTTTGACCGTGGGGTCGCCCAGGGTCACGTCACTGAGGAAAGCCGCGCAGGCCAGCACAAAGTCTTCCACCAGCGTCGGGTCATACAAACGCCCGGCGTATTTGCGGATATACAGCAGCGCTTCGTCGCTGTTCAGGTGCCGCTCCAGGATCAAGCCCTTTTGCAGCTCGATGAAATCCACCGCCAGCTTCAACAACCGCGCCCCCGCCGGAATGGCCTCGCCCTTGAGGTGGTCGGGAAACCCCGAGCCGTCCCACCGTTCCTGATGATGACGAATGATCCGCGCTGCATCCTTCATCGGCTCCAGGGTCATCAACAGTGATTCGCTTTGCGTCGGGTACTCGCGATACTGCGCGCGGTCGGTGCTGTGCAGCTTGTCCGCCGGCGACACCATCATGCTGTCGCTCCAGCTCAGCTTGCCGATGTTGTACAGCGCGGCGGCCATGGTCAGGTCGCGGGTGCTGGCTTCGTCCAGGGACTGGGCGGAACAGCACACGCGGATCAGCTCGATCAACGCGCGGTTGGTCTGCTTGTTCTTGGGCAAGCGCAGGTTGGCCAACAGCGAAAACACTTCAGTGCCGGTCACGTAGCTGCGCTTGAGCTCGTCATAGGCCAGGTCGAGCATATCGGCGGTCTGCTGCAACTCGGCGGTGCGCGCGGTCACGCGTTTTTCCAGGGTGGCGTTGAGCGCTTTGAGCTGCTCGTTCTGCTCGCGGGTCAGGTGTTGGAGCCGCTGGTGTTCGAGGCACTGCTGCAGCACCAGTATCAGCTCTGCGTCATTCCAGGGCTTGCTGATGTAGCGGTGGATCTGCCCATCATTGATTGCCTTGATGATGGTGTCATGGTCTGCGTAACCGGTGAGCAGGATGCGGCCGGTGGCGGGATACAGGCGGTGAACCTGCGCCAGAAGCGTGGCCCCGTCCATACCGGGCATACGCGCATCGCTCATCACCAAATCCACGGGCCGACTGGCCATGATCTCCAGCGCCTGGGTGCCGCTGGTGGCCAATAACACCTCGTAAGGCTGGCCGCGCAGCAAGCGGCGCAGGCTATTGAGGATCGATTCCTCATCGTCAACCAGCAAAACGGCAGACTTCGTAGCGAGTTGTTCATCCATGGTGACTCTGCCTTCAAATTGAACGAAGTTAAGCTAGATTGACGCGGGGGCGTGCCGTACCGGCTCCCGGCGCACAGCGCTGTTGATTTGACGCCAAGTGGCCGTCGATATCAAGGAGTTCGACTATGCTGTCACTGCCAGTTGGCACCGAGCTACGCAGTCCAGCCAGGGAAGGAATCGCTATGCAATCAAATCTTTTGCCTAGGCCAGACGCGCCATGAACACCCAAGGTGAACGGGCCAACCGTCGCATCCTCATCGTCGATGACACCGCCTCGATCCATCAGGACTTTCGCAAGATCCTCTGCGCCGATGAAGACGGCAAGCCCTCCCTCGACACCCTGGAGTCGACCCTGTTCGGTACCACTGCACCGTTGCGCCAAGCGTTCGAGCTGGATTCCGCCTACCAGGGTCAGGAAGCGCTGGCGCTGGTGAACAAGGCGCTGGCGGACAACGCCCCCTACGCCATGGTGTTTATCGACATGCGCATGCCGCCCGGCTGGGACGGGCTGCAAACCATCGAACAGCTATGGAACGTCGACCCCAACCTGCAAATCGCCCTGTGCACCGCCTACTCCGACTATTCCTTTGAGGCCATCGAAGCGCGACTGAAATACAGCGATCAGTTGCTGATCCTGAAAAAACCTTTCGACCCCTTGGAAATCCGCCAGATGGCCAGCGCACTGACCTGGAAATGGCAACTGGCCCAGGACGTGGCCCACAAGGTGCTCGGCCTGGAACGCATCATTGAAGAACGCGTGCAGGAACTGCTCAAGGTCTCGCACCTGTTGCAATACGATGCCCTCACCGAGTTGCCCAACAGCACGTTACTCGGCGACCGGCTGACCCAGGCCATCGCCCTGGGCCGGCGGCATGACTCGCAACTGGCGGTGATGTTTATCGGGCTGGACCGCTTCAAACGCATCAACAACGCCCTCGGCTATCCGGTGGGCGATGAAGTGCTGCAGCACGTCAGTCGCAGCCTGGTGGCGACGGTACGCGCTTCGGATTCAACGTTTCGCTACGGCGCCGATGAGTTCGTGATCCTGCTCAACGATATCCAACACCCTCAGCAAACCCAACACATTGCGCAAAAACTGCTCAGCGCCGTCAGCGCAACGCGTCATATTGCGGGGCACGACCTGAACGTCACCGCAAGCCTGGGTATCAGCATTTACCCCAATGACAGTACCAATGCGGTGCAACTGATCAAGCACGCCGAAACCGCCATGCGCACCAGCAAGGAACGTGGCCCCAACGACTTCAGCTTTTACACCGAAGACATGAACCGCCGCGCCCAGCACCAGCAAAACCTGGAGAGCGCGATGCGCCAGGCCCTGGAACGCCATGAGTTCGTCCTGCATTACCAACCCAAGCTGGATCTGGCGTCCGGGCGGATCGTCGGCGCCGAGGCGTTGACCCGCTGGTTTGAACCGCAGTCAGGCTGGATCAGCCCGGCGCAGTTCATTCCGGTGGCCGAAGACAGCGGGCTGATCGTGCGCCTGACCCAGTGGGTGTTGCGCCAGGCCTGCGAGCAAGCCCAAGCCTGGCGGGATCTGGGCCTGGCGCCGCTGCGCATGTCGGTGAACATCTCGGCGATCGACTTTCGCCAACGGGACTTCGTCGACAACCTGGCCGCCATCCTCAAGCAAACCGGCCTGCCGCCCGCCCAGCTGGAGCTGGAAATCACCGAAAGCGTGCTGATGCAGAATGTCGACGAGACCGTAGATACCCTGCGCAGAATCAAGGCCATGGGCGTGCGTCTGGCGCTGGATGATTTCGGTACCGGCTATTCGAGTCTGAGCTACCTGCGGCGCTTTCCCATCGATGTGCTGAAAATCGACCAGTCCTTCGTGCGCGGCCTCAGCGTAAATAACCAGGACGAACAACTGATCAGCGCTATCATCGGCATGGGCAAGAGCCTGGAGCTGAACATCATTGCCGAAGGCGTGGAAACCGTCGAGCAACTCAATTTCCTCAAGGCCCACAAGTGTGAAGAGGGCCAGGGTTTTCTCTTCAGCAAGGCGTTGCCCCCCAAGGATTTCGTGCAGTTGCTGCAAGTGGGTTGCGCGACACTGATGCCCCATCCATAGCCCTAGGCCTGCAAGGAGTGCTCGCTTGAGCAACGTTTCAACTACCCGATTCAGCCTTGTGCTCGCGTTGGGCCTGTGCACCGGCGCAGTACTCGCGGCCGCACCGCTGGACGAAGCCCTAAAGCCGTTGCCGAGTGTTCCCCTACAGGATCCGGCCAAGGTTGAGCTGGGCCGTCGGCTGTTCAATGATCCGCGCTTATCGGCCAATAACAGCTTGTCCTGCGCCAGCTGCCATCACCTGGAAACCGGCGGCGCCGACAACAAACCTTTCTCCCTTGGCCTGGATGGCAAGCCGGTGCCACTCAATACGCCCACCGTGTTCAACGCCAGCCTGAACTTCAAGCAGTTCTGGAATGGCCGGGTGGACACCCTTCAAGCGCAGATCGAGCACGCGGTCATCAGCCCGGTGGAAATGGGCAGCGACTGGAAAGCTGTGGAATACAACCTGTCCGCCTACCCTGATTACCAGCGCGCCTTCGCGCAGGTGTATGCCGATGGCGTCAGTGCCGCCAACGTGCAGGATGCGCTGGCGAGTTACGAGCGCACGCTGCTGACGCCCAACTCGCGGTTCGACCAGTACCTGCTGGGCAACACCGAGATACTGACGATCAAGGAAAAATACGGCTACCAGCGTTTCAAGGAGTACGGCTGTATTGCCTGCCATCAGGGCGTGAATATCGGCGGCAATATGTTGCAGAAATTCGGCGTGATGGACGATTACTTCAAGGCACGAGGCAACCCGGTCGAATCGGACCTGGGCCGCTACCTGCTGACCGGCGATGAAGAGGACCGCCACGTGTTCAAGGTGCCCAGCCTGCGCAATGTGGCCGTCACCGCACCTTACTTCCACGACGCCTCGGCCAAGACGCTTGAAGAGGCGGTTGACGTGATGTTCAAGTATCAGTTGGGGCGCAATCCTTCTCAGGAAGACAAGGAGCTGATTATCCAGTTTCTCAGAACCTTGACCGGCGAATGGGCGGGCAAGCCGCTATGAGACGTTTCTCGCGCCGTCGTGCCAGCCAGATGCTGCTGGGCCTGATAGCCTTGTTATTGGCCTCTACACTGGTGTTTTTGTACCTCAAATCTTCCCGCGACCAAACAGCCACTTATACCCAGTCCCGGGACCTGATCCGCCAGCTTCAGCAACTCAATGCCCAATGGGACAGTGAAGTGCTCAAGGCCCGGATCGCGATTACCCACAACTACGATCCGCTGGTCACGCCCCTCTCGGACATGACCCGTATCTGGTCTGAACTACAAGGCCGCGACACCTACCACAACCCTGCCGACCTGCCGAGTTGGCAAGCCAGCCAGGCAGCGTATGTGGCCGCCATCCAGGAAAAAGCCCGACTGGTGGATCAGTTCAAGTCCCACAACGCCGTGTTGCGCAACTCGCTGGCGTTTTTGCCGACCGCCGAAGACGACATTCAAGCCCAATTCAACCAGATTGACGATCAAGGCCGGCTGCAACTGCAAGGCGTGGCCACCGACACTTACGACCTGCTGCTCAGCAGCCTGGAGTTTGCCCAGGTCACCAGCGATGAACGCGCCGCCGATATCCTGGTGGGCCTGGGCAAACTGGCGATCAACAAACAGAGCCTGCCCAGTGAGTTCCAGGCGCCGGTGGATATCCTCAGCAACCATATTTCGCTGATCCTGCGCGAGCAGCCGCTGGTCAACAGCCTCCTCGAACGCATTGCCGCCGTGCCGGTGGCCGAGCGCCTCGATGACCTGACCACCCACCTCAATCAGGACCAGCAGACCGCGGACCTCGTTGACCATCAATATCATCGCTACCTGCTGATCTTCTCGACGCTGCTGGTGGTGCTGTTGCTCTACCTGGCGGTGCGTCTGCTGCGCAGTTTCGCCGAGATCAACCGCGTCAATCGCGCCTTGCAATCGGCCAACGAAACCCTGGAGCAACGGGTGGAACGGCGCACCCAACAACTCAAGGATGCCCAGAGCGAACTGCTGGACAGCGCCCGCCAGGCAGGCATGGCAGAGATCGCCACCAACGTGCTGCACAACGTCGGCAACGTGCTCAACAGCGTGAATATTTCTGCCGAGCTGGTCAGCCGTAAACTGCGCGGCAGCAAAGCGCTGGGCCTGGGCAAAGCGATGCAATTGATCAACGCACACCAGGGCGACCTGGGCACCTTTCTCACCGAAGATGCAAAGGGCAAATTGCTGCCCGGCTACCTCAACCAACTGGTGGAAGCGATCGCCATGGAGCAACAGGGCATGAGCGATGAGCTGGCGCAACTGAGCAAAAGCATCGATCACATCAAGGACATCGTCTCGACCCAGCAATCCTATGCCGGCGCCGCCACATTGCTGGAGCCAATCAATATCGGCGCCTTGATGGACGATGCCCTGCGCATGAACGCCGGCGCGCTGAGCCGTCACCACGTCACTGTGGTCAAGGAATACGCACAGGTACCGCAGATCCTCGGCGACAAGCATCGCCTGCTGCTGATCATGGTCAACCTGATCAGCAACGCCAAGTACGCCATGTCCAACCTTTCCGAGAGGCCACGGCAAATCACGCTGAAGGTCGAGGCCCAGGGTGAAGATACCTTGAAGATCAGTGTGAAGGACGATGGCGAAGGCATACCACCCGAGAACATGACACGGATCTTCACCCATGGTTTTACCACGCGCAAAGAAGGCCATGGCTTCGGCCTGCACAGCTGCGCCCTGGCCGCGGTGCAAATGCACGGCCAGCTCAGTGCTCACAGCGACGGGCCGGGCCTCGGCGCGGTATTCACCTTGACCATTCCCCTGACCCTTGCCGGAAGCAGCTCATGAACCAACCTCCCAACCGGCGCGTCCTGCTGATCGATGACACACCGTCCATTCATGAGGATTTTCGCAAGATCCTGATGCCGGATACTGCGCCCAACCAGGCGCTGGATGACATGGAGTCGGCACTGTTTGGTGACGCGGCCAAGCCCCAGGCCCAGGCGTTCGAACTGCATTCGGCCTATGGCGGCGAAGAGGGCCTGGGCTTGCTCACCAGCGCCATGGCGCAGCAGCGTCCTTATGCACTGGCGTTCGTTGACATGCGCATGCCCCAAGGCTGGGACGGCGCGAAGACGATCGAGGCGTTATGGCAGGTCGCACCCGAGTTGCAAGTGGTGGTGTGCACCGCGTACTCGGATTACTCCTGGGAAGACCTGCTGTTGCGCCTGCAGGCCCATGACCGTTTGCTGATCCTGAAAAAACCGTTCGACAATATTGAAGTGCAACAAATGGCCAATACCTTGGCCAATAAATGGGACATGGCCCGGCGTGCGTCGCTGCAAACATCTCTGCTGGAACAACTGGTTGAAGAACGCACCCAGGCGCTGCAATTGGAAATCAACGAGCGCAAGCATCTGGAAAGCCAACTGGTGCAGTCGGAAAAGCTCGCCTCCCTTGGGCAGCTCGCCGCCGGCGTCGCCCATGAAATCAACAACCCGGTGGGGTTTATTTCCTCCAACCTCAGCACGCTCGACAGCTACTTCACGCAGCTGCAACAGATGCTCGACGCCTATCAACGCAGCGAGGAACACCTCGCGGCGCCAGAACAGCGGGATCAGCTAAAGGTTTTGCGCACCGACCTGGAACTGGATTTCCTCAAGGAAGACATACCGATCCTGATCCGCGAATCCAAGGAAGGGATTGGCCGTGTCGTGCAGATCGTCAAAGACCTGAAGAACTTCTCACGCGTGGATAACGACCAGACCTGGCAACTGGCTGACCTGCAGCAAGGCATCGATTCGACCCTGAACATCGTCGCCAGCGAACTCAAGTACAAGGCCGACGTGGTCAAGCACTACACGCCCCTGCCGGACATCGAATGCCTGGCCTCGCAGCTCAATCAGGTAGTGATGAACCTGGTGATCAATGCGGCCCAGGCCATGGGGCCCCAGCGTGGCACCATTACCATCAGCAACGGCGTGGAAGGCGAGAATATCTGGCTGGAAGTGGCCGATAACGGCTGCGGAATTGCCCCTGAAAGCTTACAGAAGATTTTCGACCCGTTCTTTACCACCAAGCCTGTGGGCGAAGGGACTGGACTGGGATTGTCACTGTCCTACGGCATCATCAAGAAACACGGCGGGGATATCTCCGTCAGCAGCGAACTGGGCAGGGGCACGACATTTCGCGTGGTGTTGCCGATTCGCCAGAAGGCGGCGTAGGGCACGCCGCCGAATCATCCTCACGCGTCGGCTTTCGGGGTCGACCCAAACGAGGCAAAGCGCTTGTTGAAGCCGGCAATGCGGCCTTCGGCTTGGGTCTTGCGCTGTTGGCCGGTGTAGACCGGGTGCGAAGCACTTGAAACATCCAACGGGATATAGGGATAGGTGTTGCCGTCGCTGTGTGTGTGGGTGCGGTCGCTGTCGGCAGTGGAGCCGATGAGGAAGTACACGTCGGCGGCGGTGTCGTGGAACAGTACGGTGCGGTAGTCGGGGTGGATACCAGCTTTCATAAGGCCTCCGGGGCGTTTGGGTGCATTAGACATGTTATACAGTAACACTAAAAAACACCTGCAAACGAGAACCGATTGCAATAATACCAGCAGGAAAAGTTCTAGCCGTTTCCTGGAGGTCCCTTTCCAGGAAATCGAGCTAATCCATGATTGAGCTCATCGGTTCAAACCAATCCGACTCAACTGCCGGTCGCCCCGAGTTTTGACTTAACCAAATCAGGCGTGGCTTGGTTGTGCTTCACTGCGTTGACATAGCCTTGAACGACCCCCACCAAATTCCCCCTCGCAGCACTGAAAAGTGCCTGGTCAAAACCATCAGCCCGAGTTTTATCGAACCCCTTCTTGGCCCCCTTCACAGCCTCCGCCAACCCCGCATTTGAGTCGCTGATGCCCAGGAGAATATTGCTCAGCCCCGGGATAAACCAGGTTCTCTTGCCGATCTTACCGGAAACATGCTGCAGGTTATCTTTGTTGGCGCCGCCCTGGGTGACATGGCGGTCGTTGGTACTGTCCAAGCGGTGATGGTGCCGTAGGGCTGAATAACCTTGCTCCGTAAAGTCCTTCCACATGCCTGCCGGCGTGCCGTGCCGCGCATCACCGCTACGGGTGATGCCTTCAAGGTCGCCATTGTCATGGGCTTTGCCTCGGTGTTCGCCTGTAGTCGATAAAGACGTATCGATATAGTTAAGCACCCGCGCAGCGTTGAATGCGGCATCCGCTCGTGACTCAGGGTCTTTATTGTTGCTCGTCCAATCACCCAGAAGTTTGTAAGCTAATGGACGATTTATATCTTTTTGATGGCCGAGGTTTTTGAGGATCGGATTGTCGTTGATGATTTCGTCCGCAGTGCGGGTATCACCCGGTGGACGGCCAGTGGAGATTTCCGGCTTGCGACTCACATTCCGCTCAGGTTTCTCGATACCTTCCATTCGTTGATGTTCTTGGGCGACTTGCTCTCGTTGGGAGCCGGTTAATTGGCTTTTATCCCAGTTGGGAATGATCGGGATATAAATCGAGGCATGATGAGTATTGTTCGATGCCGATATCGATATAGACATAGGTAAGTCTCTCGCTCTGTTGTTATACATTCCTTCTGATTAACAGCGTCCTTAGTCTTACATTCGATGAATGGTGATTGGGCAGTCATAAGTTCCTCTATGAGGCTGATAGCTTTTTTTGTCTGGACTGATACATAGACGCACAAATACGCGACTGAGCGATCAATCCTTGTCCGTGCTTAATCCAGAGGTGCAGAATGGGTGATCGACCTGAAGAGTCCGAACCCAAGGAAACCGTATGAGCCTGTCCTTGTTAAGCCGCTACGCCTTCTTTGCTGTGTGCGTCATTTTCACCCTCGCCAGCCTGCCCTTTATCGAACACGAATGGTTGTGGCCCATTACTCTGGTCACCGGCATCCTCAGCCTGATCGGCATTTTCGACCTGCTGCAAAGCCCCCAAGCGGTGCGCCGCAACTACCCGATCCTGGGCAATATCCGTTACCTGGTGGAAGGCATCCGCCCGGAAATCCGCCAATACCTGCTCGAATCCGACAGCGACGCCCTGCCCTTCTCTCGGGCCCAGCGTTCGCTGGTGTATTCGCGCGCCAAGAACGAAACCGCAGACAAGCCCTTCGGCACCTTGATCGATGTATACCAGTCGGGCTTCGAATTTATCGGCCACTCCATGCGCCCGGCACCGTTGAGCGACCCCAGCGCATTTCGCGTGATGGTCGGCGGCCCGCAGTGCACACAACCGTACTCGGCGTCGGTGTTCAACATCTCGGCCATGAGCTTCGGCTCGCTGAGCGCCAACGCAATTCGCGCGCTCAACCAAGGTGCCAAACTCGGCAACTTTGCCCACGACACCGGTGAAGGCAGCATCAGCCCCTACCACCGTGAAAACGGTGGCGACCTGACCTGGGAACTGGGCAGCGGCTACTTCGGCTGCCGCACCAGCGACGGCCGTTTCGACCCGGAGCGCTTCGCCACGCAGGCGCAAAACCCGCAGGTGCGCATGATTGAAATCAAGATGAGCCAGGGTGCCAAGCCCGGCCATGGCGGGATCCTGCCCAAGCACAAGGTCACCCAGGAAATCGCCGACACCCGCGGCATCATGATGGGCGAAGACTGCATCTCGCCGTCACGCCACAGTGCGTTTTCCACGCCCATCGAACTGATGCACTTCATCGCCCAATTGCGTGAACTGTCCGGCGGCAAACCCGTGGGTTTCAAGTTCTGTCTGGGCCACCCGTGGGAATTCATGGGCATCGCCAAGGCCATGCTCGAAACCGGCATCCTCCCCGACTTTATCGTGGTCGATGGCA
Source organism: Pseudomonas sp. W2Jun17 (assembly GCF_023127795.1). Classification (NCBI taxonomy): domain Bacteria; kingdom Pseudomonadati; phylum Pseudomonadota; class Gammaproteobacteria; order Pseudomonadales; family Pseudomonadaceae; genus Pseudomonas; species Pseudomonas sp. W2Jun17. Next base: position 584,424 of record NZ_SPKO01000007.1, read on the forward strand.
AGGAAGGTGGCACCGGCGCAGCCCCCGTGGAGTTCACCGACCATATCGGCGTGCCGCTGCGTGAGGGTTTGCTGTTTGTGCACAACACCCTGGTGGGCCTGAACCTGCGCGACAAAATCAAACTCGGCGCCAGCGGCAAGATTGTCAGTGCGTTCGATATCGCCAGCGTCCTGGCCATCGGCGCCGACTGGGCCAACTCGGCACGTGGCTTCATGTTCGCCATTGGCTGCATCCAGTCCCAGTCATGCCACACCAACAAATGCCCGACCGGCGTGGCCACGCAAGACCCACTGCGCCAACGTGCCTTGGTCGTGCCGGACAAGGCCCAGCGTGTGTTCAACTTCCACCGCAACACGCTGCACGCCCTGGCCGAAATGCTTGCCGCCGCGGGCCTGGATCATCCGTCGCAGTTGTCGGCCAAGCACTTGGTGCGACGCATGTCGGCAACAGAGATCAAACTGTTCTCGCAGCTGCATGTGTTCTTGAAGCCCGGCGAATTGCTCACGGGAGACGTGAACGGCGAGTTCTATTCGCGCATGTGGCAGATGGCGCGAGCAGACAGTTTTGAGCCCCATGAAACCGCTGCTGCCTGAAGGACGCCTACCATGTTGAAAGTCATCGCTGAAGACTTTATCAAGCCCGAGCACCTGGAAACCGTGCGCCCGTGGTACGCCGAACTGGTGGAAAAAACCCGCCAGGAACCGCTGTGCGTTGCCTACGATCTGTTTGTCGATCAAAAAGACCCAGGGCATTTTATCTTTATCGAACAATGGCCTGATCAGGCGGCGCTGGATGCGCACTGCCAGACCGAGCACTTCAAACGGTTGGTGCCGCAGATCAACGCGTATCAGGCCAAGCCGTGCCGGGTTTTGCTGATGGCCCCTGTCTGAAAACAGCCCCGCACTGTCAACTCTGACAGTAGATGATCCTGCTCGGATGCAAAATACTTGAAGGCATACACCCTGCCCATGGACGGCGCAACCATGCCTTTAAGTTTAGCCTCATTACTACTCGTCTCCCTCCCGCTAGTGGCCGTAGCCCAGAATGATCCGGTCGAGGACCTACTAGCGAAAATGAGCCTTGAAGAAAAAATCGGCCAGCTCAGCCAACTCAGTATCCAGAGCACGCCTACCGGCCCCGTCATTGATCAAGGCGAACAGACGCAGATGCCAGTGGCCCTCGTGGGCTCGGTACTGGGGGCCAGCAGCGCGCAAGCTACCCGTCAGTTGCAGGAGCAGGTGGTTAACGGTTCCCGGCTGCATATCCCCTTGTTATTCGCTTATGACGTCGTGCACGGTTTTCGTACAGTGTTCCCGGTCTCCCTGGCGCTAGCCTCAGCCTGGGACCCGGACTTGGCCCAACGAACCGCTCGCGTGGCGGCCGTTGAGGCCACCGCCAGTGGCGTGCATTGGACCTTTGCGCCCATGGTCGATATTAGCCGTGACCCGCGTTGGGGCCGCGTGGTGGAAGGTGCTGGCGAAGATCCGTTCCTTGGCTCTGCATTGGCCGCCGCACTTGTGCACGGGTTCCAGGGTGCAGGTGCACCTGACATCTCATCCATGCTCGCTACGGCAAAACACTTTGTCGCCTACGGGGCTGCCGAAGGCGGTCGAGACTACAACGTCGCCGATCTGTCGGAGCGGACACTGAGAGAGGTTTACTTGCCTCCCTTCCAGGCAGCCGTCGCGGCCGGCGTCGATGCAATCATGCCGTCGTTCAACGAGCTGGCCGGCGTTCCCATGCACAGCCATACCGCCCTGCTGACCGGTCTGTTGCGCAAGCAGTGGGGGTTCGCCGGCTTGCTGGTCAGTGATTTCAATGCTGTCTGGGAACTGGGGCCACAAGGTATCGCCGGCACGCCAGCCGACACCGCACGACTGGCGTTCAATGCCGGGGTGGATATCGAGATGGCCAGTCAATCCTATCGCCTGCACCTGCCGACACTGGTGCGCAACGGCCAGGTGTCGCGTAAAAACCTGGATGACGCTGTGCGTCGCGTCCTCAAAGCCAAGCAGCGTCTGGGACTGTTCGATGATCCCTACCGGTACAGCGACGAAGCCCGCGAGCAGGCCAGCCAGCTAACGCCACAGCACCGTGCCCTGGCTCGAGAATCGGCACAGAAATCTATCGTCTTACTAAAAAACAACGACGCGCTGCTGCCGCTCTCCAAACAACCGGGCAAGGTCCTGGTGGTCGGCAGCCTCGCTTCGGACGCCAGCGCCACCATCGGCCCTTGGGCCGGGGCTGCCAACCCCGAAGACTCCGTCACGGTCTTGCAAGGCCTGCGCAATGCGGTAGCCCCTGGCACCGAGATTACTTACCTGCCCGGCGCTTCGCCCGTCAGCCCGCACCTCCAGGACATCACGCGGGTCGAAACAATCGCGCGTGACAGCGACCTGATAATCGCCGTACTCGGAGAAACCGCAGAACAGAGCGGCGAAGCCCATAGCCGCGCCGAACTCGGTCTACCGGGCGGGCAAAATGCGCTACTAAACTCATTACTGGAGACAGGGAAACCCTTGGTCATCGTCCTCATGAACGGCCGCCCCCTAGTGCTCGATGCTTCAGTGCAACAAGCCCATGCATTGCTCGAAACCTGGTTTTTGGGCAGCGAAACCGGAAATGCCGTGGCCGATGTGCTGTTTGGTGACGTCAACCCCAGCGGCAAGCTGCCAATGACCTTCCCTCGCCATGTGGGGCAGATACCCATTTACTACGCGCATAAAAATACAGGCCGCCCACCCAGCGGTGATGGCAGTTACGCATCCGCCTATATCGATGTGCCCTGGACACCGCTCTATCCATTTGGCTTCGGCCTGAGCTACACCTCGTTCAGCTACTCCTCCCCTCGCCTTAGTCACACTCGACTGGCGTCCACACAAACGCTGGGGGTTGAGGTCACCGTCACCAACACCGGCAAACGGGCAGGCGATGAAATCGTCCAGTTATACCTGCGCGATGACGTTGCCAGCGTCACCCGCCCAGTGCGCCGACTACGGGGTTTTCGCAAAATTCATTTGGCACCGGGCGAAAGTCGCAGCGTCAGTTTCTCCCTGGGCCAACAGGACTTTGCCTTGCTCGACGAGCATTTTTCACCGAAGGTCGAAGCTGGCGGTTTTACCGTCTTCGTCGGGCCGGATTCGACTACTGCCAACCAGGCGCATTTCGAGGTGAGCGATACGCGTCAGTTGCCTATCCGAGGCCAATCAGTCCCACCGGCGGTGCCAAACTGAATATGCCCACAGGTTGTTTCCTTACCCTCTCATCACTCACCGACAGCGCTCTTGGGACTGTGCTTGCTCGCCACTACAAATCACATAGAGCGCAAGCACATTATCTCCGGCAGCCTTACTCCAGAGGAGGCGCCAATCTGCAGGAATACGAGCTGCATCTGATTCAAATGCATGGTCAAAAGCCAACCACCATACTCGTTGCGCGCTCTTCAATGTTTGCAGGTTATCGAGATAAATTTCATCACTAAACTTCATTAAGGGCGCGTGAAAATCATTAAAGCCAGGACGGCCTGAGCGACCTTCCTTGAGCGGTGGCGTGTAAAACAGTACCGTTACTGACTTCCCGCTATAATATTCAGCGGCATAAAACAGGTAGACATCGCTTGCGACTAAGATGTCACCAGCGGCGACACCACTATTAAAATCTGCCATTAGTTCAGCTACCCTATTATCCGCCACACGCGAGGGGTTATTCATCGTATGAAAACCATTATAATTATTCCTCAACCCTGCAATTTCCAAACAAACACACACCCCTAAAACCACAGAAAAGACTAATTTATTTTTTATTCCCACTAGAGCAATAGCGATAACCATCGGCAACATCAGCGCAGCAAAAAACAGGTAGCGCTCAACAAATAGTGGGGTCCACAAAGATATTCCAATTGCCCCCAACAAGGTCGAAAACAGACATAGCACCATCAATAGACCAAATTTATGATGACTGCTATCCCCTCGCACGACCACTCCCCCCAAAAAAACTATGATTATCGGCAACAACCAATAAACTAATGAACTATACGTCAACCCATCATTCAGGGTGATAAATCGCCAGAACGCAGACGGCAGACTATAAACCGTCACCGGTTGAATCCAGCCCAGCGTTCCCTTGGCGATATGTTTCGTTAATGAGGGTACCCACGGCATGTAAAGCAATACGATCGCTATATTCGCCATCCACCAATCGAGGCGAAAAACGTAGCGCTGTCCTCCAAAAATACGGCAGCGTACTAGAAGGAGATATAACCAGTGGGACCCGACACAAAATATGGAAAAATAATGAGTATAAAATGCGGCCACTACGGCCAATACATAAACAATCAAATAACGTGCTCGCTCTGGATTACGCACCCAGTAAACCAAGGCCAGCGTGGCACTCGTCAGCTCCACGCCCAACAGACTATACATCCGGACGTCCTGACTATAACGTACAGCTATTGGCAAAAGTGCTAATAACAAACCGGCAACAATTGCGGCTCGCCCATTAGAAACCAAGCGCACCAACCAGATCCCCAACGCTACATTCAAGACCCCTAATGAAGCACTTAGACCACGCATCCAGACCAACTCATCCCCCCCCACCAACATGATCCATCCATGCAAGATCAAATGATAAAGTGGCGGATGAACGTCAAATCCGCTCAACAACCAAATATCCGACAACGAGCATGTAGCCAAAATCAAGCTAAACCCTTCATCTGACCAAATAGAGGCGTCCGTAAGATGATAAAACCGAACCAACCCAGCGACACACAGAACCGTAAACAGAAGCAATGCCCTGTACGTTATATTGCCTACATATTGCACACTCGCACTAGCGGATTTCATGGTTCCGTTCCCGTTGCACTGACGCATCCTGAAAGTTCAAACTGCGCACGGTATTTTTGACCACATACCGCGGCCGATGCTTCGCCTCTATATAAATCCGCCCTATATATTCCCCCAATATCCCAATCCCAATCAGTTGCACCCCGCCCAAAAACAAAATCGCAGTCATCAACGACGGATACCCCGGCACGTCATTGCCAAACAACACCTTGTCCACAATCAAAAACCCGGCATACACCAACGCCAATAACGAAATTGCGCCGCCGATATAACTCCACAACCGCAACGGCAAGGTACTGAACGAGGTAATCCCGTCCAGCGCCAGGTTCCACAGTTTCCAGCCGTTGAACTTGCTCTGCCCCGCAGCTCTGGGAGCACGATCGTATTCAACGATGGCCACCGTGAACCCCGCCCACGACAGCACGCCTTTCATGAACAGTTGCTGTTCCGGCAGCGCCTTGATCACGTCCACGACCTTGCGGTCCATCAACCGGAAGTCACCGACGTTTTCTTCGATATGGGTATAGGCGATAAGGTTGAGCAAACGGTAGAACAGCGACGCGGTGTTACGCTTGAGGTAACCGTCGCTGGAGCGGTCGCGCCGTTTGGCCAGCACCATATCGGCGCCCCGCTGCCACTCGGCGATCAGCCGTGGGACGACGTCCACCGGGTCCTGCAGGTCCACATCCATCGGTACCACCGCGTCGCCCGTGGCGTATTCCAGCCCGGCGAACAAGGCAGCTTCCTTACCGAAATTGCGTGAGAAGTTGATCAGCATTACGTCGTGATCAACCAACGCCAGCGTCTCGGCGGCTTCGGCAGTACCGTCGGTGCTGCCATCGTTGATAAATACGATTTCAACGGTGTGGGCCTGCAACGACGGTTCTTGCCGAACCGCACGGTAGAAATCGGCCACCGTCTGTTCCTCGTTGAACACCGGTACCACCAACGAGATCTTCATTGGCCACGCTCGCGAAACACCACCCACCGTGACAGCAGAAAACCGCACAGCAGGCTGACCAGTGAAAACACCAGCACAGTGATAAGCCCTGGCATGTGCAAATGATCACCCAGCCAACCTACCCCCAGGCTTAGCACTCCCATGCACGTCATGAACAGCAGGTAGCGGCCCAGGGAAACCGGCATGTCAAAGGTGAACAAGGCATTCACATAAAACGAGAAGGATGCCGCCACACAGAATGCCAGAAGATTGCTCAGCGCCTGGCTGAACTCAAACCCTGCCCGCAGCATAAAAAACAACTGCCAATGGATCACCGTATTGGCGACACCGATCACTGTGTAACGAGTGAAACCTTTCCATAGCCGGGCCATACCGTCGTCCTTTGCGGTTGCGTGTTAGCAAGCCACGGCGCGCCTTTTGCGTCTACTGTCAAGGTTGACAGGTGCCCTTATCTACAACTGAGACATTCAGTAATACCCAACCTTTGCAATTGCTTACAAATACCGCCAACCTGCGCCCGCTCGACGTGCCGCGTACGACAACGCGCGCGCTCACCTATCGTCATTCAACTACTTGTTCAAGAGCCCGCTGCCATGCTGAACGGACGCGACCCGCGCATCGATTTTTTTCGGGGCCTGGCGTTGATCTTCATTTTCTGGGATCACGTCCCCCACAACCCTCTTGGCCTGATCACTCTGCGCAACTTCGGCTTCAGCGACGCGGCGGAGGTCTTCGTGTTTCTCGCCGGGTTCGCCTCGGTGCTGGCCTACGGCAAGGTCATGCAGCGAGAAGGTTATTGGATGGCCTGCCTGAAAATCCTGCGCCGCACCTGGGTGTTGTATGTGGTGCATATTTTCCTGCTGGCCATGCTGATGGGTATCGTGTTCTTCGCCAACAACCATGTAGAAACTCGCGACCTGGTGGCGGAGATGGGCCTGACGCACTTCGTCACCCACCCGCAACAGGCACTGACCGACGAACTGCTGTTGCGCTTCAAGCCCAACCTGATGGATCCGTTGCCGTTGTACATCGTCTTGCTGGCTGGTTTGTCCGTGGTGCTGCCGCTGATGGTGCGCGCGCCCTGGGCCGTGGTGAGTGTCTCGCTGGTGGTATACCTGATGGCGCCGTGGATGGGCTGGAACCTGCGCGCCATTGCCGATGGCGTGTGGTATTTCAACCCTGTTACCTGGCAATTGCTGTTTGTGCTGGGGGGCGCCGCGGCGATTTACAGCCAGCGGCCCAGCGCGCCCGAGACACGCCCCTTACAGCGCCAGCCGCTGTTCGTCGCGGCGGCGCTGTATGTGGTGGTAGCCGGCGTGATCACGCTGTCGTGGCTCTGGCCTGAAATCCATGATGCGGTGATGCCCACCACGCTCAGCAACCTGCTGTACCCCATCAGCAAGACCAACCTGTCACCGGTGCGTCTCGTGCACTTTCTGGCGCTGGCCTATGTCACCGCCAAGCTGTTACCAAACCCGCAATGGACGCAAAACCGTCTGGCTGAACGGATTTGCCAGATGGGCCGTTATTCCCTGGAAGTGTTCTGCCTGGGCGTGGTGCTGGCGCCACTGGCGGACATGCTCAATGCCCAGGCGGATGACGCCGTGTTCATGCAACTACTCACCGCCTTGCTCGGTGTGGTGCTGATGTCAGCCCTCGCGGCCTGGATGGAGTTCAACAAACACCTCAACCAGACGCCACGCCCCTTGAAGCGAGACAAGCCAAATAGTTAATGCCCGCCTCGCTGCGCAGGAGCAAACGGCCCGGGCGATGATCTGACGTTGTAGTCATAAGCCAACAGGTTTCTCTTTTCGACGCCCCAATTGTGCAATCAGGTAGGCGACGGAGTCGGCGTTGTTAAGCACCGTAAGGATGCGTTTAAGCGGATCGGTACGGAAAACTCGCCGGGCATCGACGAGGGTCTGGGTGCCTGTGACGCTGAGCAGCCTGTCAAGCACATGCTGTGTTGACGTGCCCTGGGCAGGGTCTGATTTGAGGCCGGTTGCAACATCGACAACCTGGAACAACTCATGGGTCGGAGTATTGAGCGACAGTCTTGAAATATGGCGCTTTTCCAGGGCTGCTTTTGTGTTACTGCCCTCAGGGGTTTGCGGATCAATCAGGTCATCAAACGGATGGCCTGAATGCACGTAAGCCAAGTCCAACGTCGCACAGACATGATGAGTGACTTCGTGAATGAGGGTGGTCGCACGGGCGTGGGCGCTGACATAGAACGGCTTGGTCAACAAATGACTGTATTTCAGACCCGGGTTGAAAAACGTCTCGGTCAAGTACACCAGTTGAAGGGGGTCGGGGACAATCGTAAAGGCCATCAACGTGTGTCCACCCTGAGGAGCCGGCAACCGCGATCGGCCAATGACAAATCGCGTTGAGTCCGAGGAGGTCAGTGAGGGCTCCATCAACGCAGTGCAGACCGTATCGACGATCTCCTGAGTTTTTTCAAGGTGTTCGACCTCGAGCGTCTGCAAGCCGAAAAACGTTTTGATCTGTTTGACCAGCTCAGGGGCAGCAAGGGGAGTTTGTGTGATCAGGCGCAAATTTTCCTGGGCGTTCTTTGCATAAAACGTCGCCAAGGCAAGTGCATCGATGATAAGCCAGGATTCCCGAGCGTAAAGCGCTCGTATCTCGCGCATCCCGCTGGCCAATACATTCATACTCGAGCGCGCAAATGGCTCGGAGTAGAAGCGATTAAGCAATCGCGCAATTGTCCGTCGCCCCGTCAGCACTGGGCCAGCGCTACTGAGCATCCACTGTTGTCGAGGGTTGCGCTGTACCTCAGGACCGACTTCGCCATCACCGATGATGCGCCAACCCTGGCCATGCTTGATGACTTCGAACACCTTCCCTGCCACCGCCGCGTAGTAATGGTTGGAGGTCGATCGATAAAGGTTGAGTGAGGTGTCTTTGATCAGGCTGGCCAAGCTCGGCTCAAGGACTTCGAAACGCTGGAGCCGGGTGCGGGAAGCAGCGGTAATGTCCAGCGCGGGCCAGGACACCACAGAGGTCGCAGGTGTGGAAGGCGGCGGGATCGGCTCGGGTGCCGGGGGCATGCCGCCCTCTGATACGGGAGGCATGGAATCGCTCAAATCGGCCAGCGCGGCGACACCACCGATGAAATGACCCAGTGCCTCATGCCATTGGTGGCTTTGCAGCTCCTCGGCAGAAGCCTTGAACAGTTTATAGCTCTGCCAGACCACCAGGGGGTAGGCCAGTTTGCCGGCAAAAAATACAGTGGCCGCCTGCACGCCCTCAGAGAACACGGCCTTGGCCGTATCCCAGGCATTTCCTGCATCAGCGGCTTTTTGGCAGCCCAGCAGCGTTGTCAGCAGCTCGACATTGTCGGTGAACAGCTGTTTGAACAGCGGCGTGTTGATGGGGTTGCTTGCCAGCTGCAGGGTGGTGCTGGCCAGGGGTTGCTCCAGTGCGCTTGTCAGTGCCGCTTGGTCAACAGCCGGGCCCCCCAGCCGAACCCATCGCTGTAAGGCGCCGGCGGCTGTCAACTCAGCACGGAACGCGGCCTCAACGGTATATTCCTTGAGGGTGTAGCCTGGACTATAGGGGGCATAAAGGATTTGAGGCCCCTCGTCACCGGAGGCGGAGCCGATCAAATAAGCCCCGGGAATCTTGATGGTTTTCTTCCCGTCATCCACCAGCAGTTCCAGAGGGCGGATCATGGCGTTGGCATTCACTACTGTCGCACGGGCGATCGCATCGGGCATATCCATGATCTGTTGAATGAGCCCGAAGGCCGTTGGTGAAAGCTGGTCTTGCAACCTCATGCCGTGAGCGTATTGCATCAATTGCCACGGCAGTTGCTTGGCGAATCGCGTATAGCGTTGCTCGAAGCCCGGGCTGGCAGGGCCCAGGAAGGACTTGATGTATGTTTGGTAAGCCACGTTGATGTTCAACGCCTGTATCCGCGTTTTCAGCGTCTGCGCATCCAGGGTGGATGGCAACGGCGTTGTACCGGTGCTGGCGAAGAGGGGCACCTCATCCTTCCAGTACGACTGATGACTCAAGGCATAGTCCAGCAGCGACTGGTTGCGGGCAGGTGTACTGCCCTGCGCCGGTAGCCCGACTTCGACTTCATCAGGTGTGACGCTGTCCTGAACGTCAAGGTCCTTGAGTAACGTGCTGAGTTTCTTGAGCGTGAACTGAGCCAGTGAGTCGACCCCGTGCAGGTAATCCTGATGGTCGGTGACGTTGTTTCGATACTGCTCCAGCAATTCGACGTACAGCTGTTGATCCACAGCATGGGCTTTGCCCAACCATTGCAAACCCTGTTGCTGGATCATGGCCTGGACCATGTCCTTGGCACGCTGCACGTTGGTGGGCGCCAGGCTTTGTGTGGCTTGAACCTGCCAGAGCTTACGCAACTGATCGACCGATAGCTGCATGGACAGGATTTGCGCCAGTTCACGGTCTTTTTGTTGAGCGTAGGTTCGTTGCAAGTGCTCAACGAGGTTGTCTTCGATCAGTTCAAGGGAACTGAATGCATAGCTCGGTTGTGCCTCCCAGTCCGGTGGCGCCAGGTTCGCCAGGAAAGCCTGTCGCTCGTTCGGGATTGCCAGGCGTCGATCCATCTCTGCTTTGAAGTCATTCAATGAGCAGAAGCTTTCCAGGCCCAACGCGGGCGTCCACAGCAGCGTGCGGCCCGAATATCGAAGATCAAGCCCGCCGCGCTCGGTCAGCACGAAACAGTTATTGAGTACCAGCGGGGTATTCTGCCCAGTCGGTACGACCTGCAAAGAAAACGCATCAGGGCGGAACCCATTGACGCCAGGGCGTAAGTCTCTGGCGTAAATACCTAACACGGTCAAAAGCACTTCGTAGTCGAGGGGCAATAAAGCGTTGTTCCAAAGCCTGACTTGCACTTCCCCTGTCAAGCCCATCTCCATTGCCTTTCTCAGCAAGGGCTGCATGTTGGGGGACACGCTGTGGGTTCTACGCAGGTACTGTTTAAACCCACCGACTGCACTGTTGATCAGCGTATTGAACGTAGCGGCGTCCATACCTGAGACCTTGGTGGCGGGTTTGCCAGGAGGGGTTGAATAGACGTGAGTGTTAAGCGGATCGATGAGTGGACCCACTTCGCCACATAAGCGCGCCAGAAAATAGTCAACCATACTGCTCGATGAGAGCAGTTGAGGTTTGTCAGTGCCATTTGAAGGGTTGCTGTATTGGCGTACCGAGAGGCACGCGGCCTGCAACTCTTGCTGCTTGATAGCGTACAGTTTGGTATTGAGATAGGTGATAACGGAACGCTCCAGCGAGGGGCGAAACGATAGGTGTTGTTCGATTTCGGCAGTGACGTTTTCGAGTAAATGCACCGTTGTGCGCATTGCAGCAAGCGTTGGTGGAATCCTGGGTTCAGTCACCGTCGCCGTCCAGGTCTCTGTCAACTGGGTACTCCAACGCCCCATGGGTTCGAAGGTCAGTAATGTTGGATCAATCATTCCACGTACATCCAGCACATGATCAACCAGGGCATCGAGGTCCATCGTGCCCTGGCTCAGGCGATACTGATCGAGGGCGTATTCAAGGTTGCGACCTTGTTTTTCAATGATGCCCTCCATGATGCGTTGGAAAATAACCCCGGTGATGGGGCCTTTGGTGACTTCGCAGGCCAGCAGGTCGACTTCGTTATAGCGTTCCGGCCTGGACAGATGCTTTCTCCAGGCATCGGCATGCTGCCGGGGGTTGAGACTATCGAGAAGGTGGGTTTTCAGGGCGCTCAGATCGGTAAACGATCGCAGGCCCTGGAGGGGGGTATAGAGCAGCCAGGGCGAGCCATTGTCGCTTTTGTTACTACTGATGATAAGTGTGCCTGCCAGCTCGGCGGGGGTCTGTCCGGGCTCACTCAGCAGTGCCTTTTCAACATCGATCGCAGGAGCAAGCGTTGTCGCAGGCAGCGCAGCCTTGAGCGGCAAGGCCTGTAGTTGCAGACGCTGCTCAACCGTAATCGTAGTTTGCTGTTGTTGCTCCAGCGCCACCGTGAAAAAGGCATTGGCCATGGCGTTGGTAAAAAGTTGTAGCCGTGAGAACCCAGCGGCGGCCGGCAGCGTCCAAAATGTCTTGGGCTGTTGCTTCATATATGCTTTCAAGCCCTGGGCCAATCCCTGGACTGATACGTCCCAACGCAACTGATCATCAGCTTCCTGAGTAGGCTGCTGGGGGTTGTGGTAGCGCCGGGTTTCACCCACAGGCCAGCCATTGGCGACAAAATACCTGAGGACAGTTTCGCTCAAGGAGCGGGTGGTCGTGTGTCGGGACGTTGGCGAATCAGAATTGCCTGATTCGCTGGATGCGTCGATGACATAACTCTGCACTTGGATTTGGCGCTGATCGCCCCCCGTAAAAGACTGCGCCAACTTAGAGGAAATGTATTCATCCAGCAGAGAAGTGAAACTGGGCAGCTTGAGCAGCTCCTCGCGCATCAAACGAGCATTTTCGAGCAGGTTATTGGAGAGGGTCGCATGTTGTGCTTCGAAGACAGCGCCAGCCACGGTATGTTCGGTAATCGTCAGGGTTGCAGTAGGCGTCAGGGTGACTTGCTGGGAGATGGAAAGGTAATCAAGCAACGCTTGGCGCTGCGACGAGTCTTTGAGCCACGACTTCAGTTGCGTCTTGAGGATTTCATGGCTTTCCAGCTTTTCCAGACCACGAGCGGGTGTATAGAGAACAACCCCGCCTTCTGGGGCGGGGCTCATGACGAATGCACCCGCCAATTCAATAGCCGGTTGACCAAGCACATTCAGTTGCAGGGTTTGGACGTGCATCGGCGCTTTGTGCGCCCGCCGCAAAGCATCGGTGGCCAGATAGACCGAGTCGAACCAGTCAAGGTCCTTGAGGGTAAAGTTGCGTGAGCGTTGGCGCTCGCTTAGCTGCGTGCGATCTGTTTGGGTTTCGCTGAAAAAATACGATGGGGTGTCAGTGCTCATCGAGTGCTCTCCGTGCCGGATTGGCTGCTGAAGATCACTCTGGCGTTTCAAGTTTCAGCCGAGGGGCTACATATGCACCAGCGCTTCATGCCCCGGTGGAATGCCCGACACATCCCACGCCGTCCCCCCGAAAAAGCGCAAGTGCGCTCGACAGCGTACCGGTATCGCCCTCAGTAATGAACGCGTCTCGGAAGGCTTTCCCGGTCTCCGGGTTGAACAGGCCATCACGCTCAAACCGTTCAAAAGCCTGGCGGGCCAAGACACCAAACCACTTGTAGGAATACATCTTGGCCCCATAGCTACCCATCGGTTGTTCGAAACTGTTGATCGGGCGGGTGCCATCAGGCCACTGCAAATGCCCGATTTCACTGTTGGCATGGGTGAAAACCTCATGAGGTGTACGCCCGTCGCCGTAGGTACGGTGCAGCTCAAAGTCGACGAGACCCGTGAGCAAAATACTGGCGGTTTCCTGACTGGTCTGGGTGTGAGCAAATCGGCTCATTTGAGTGGCCATATCGTCAGGCAAGGGATCTCCTGTCTGGAAATGGCCGGATAGCCAGACCAGGAACGACGCAGTAAAGCAGAATTGCTCCAGCACCTGGCCGAAAAACTCCGTCGTATCATGGCCTAATTGGCCCATACCGGAAATCGCCCGGTAGGGGGCGGCGGTCAACAGGTGCTGCAGGCAGTGGCCGAATTCATGCAATAAGACCCTCAATTGCAAGTGATCCAGCAAGCAAGGCTGGGTCGCTGTCGGTCGCGGCAACTGGCTGCGCAGCACGGCTATAGGCCGTTGTGGACGCCCCTCGGCGGTCATCCGGTGATTGCGCAAACCTGAGGCGGCGCCAATCTCGCCGCCCGCCATGCGGCGATAAGGGTCAATGAACAAATACCCAATGGGCTCGGCGTACTCCCTGAGTTCGAATACCCGCACATCCGGGTGCCAGGTATCGACGGTGGTTTGTTCAATCAGCTCAACGCCGAACAGCGTTTTGGTGAACGCGCACAAGCGTTGCAGCACCGTTTCCAGTGGGAAGTATTTGCGCACGGCGTCTTGGGAGACACCCGCCACGTCCTGGCGAATCTTTTCCGCATAATAGTTGTAATCCCAGGGTTCGAGCGCATCGATTCCACGTTGCGCGGCATAGCGTTGCAGTTGTTGTGCCTCATGGGCAAATGTCGTGCGTGCCCGATCAATCTGCTGATAAAGAAATGCAGTGACCTCATCGGTCGTCTGCGCCATTTGCTCCACCAACGCCAGTTCGGCAAAGTTGTCATAGCCGAGCAATTGTGCTTTCTGGTGACGGCTGTCGAGCAACACTGTCAGAACCGGTTCATTGTCGGTGGCAATGTCGTCGCGACCGGTGCTCACGGCACGGCTGTAGTAAGCCACCATCATTTCCTGGCGCAAGGCTCGATGGTCGGCGTAGCTCATCACCTCCTGAAAGGACTGCTCGGAAAGGGTTAATAACCAGCCATCCAGGCCTGCGTCCCGAGCCGCAGCCTCCATGCGTGCCAGGGTCGCGCCAGGCAACCCACTGAGCATCGCCTTATCTTGAATGTGCTTACGCCATGCGTCGCCGGAGTCTTTCACACGCCGCAGGAACTCTTGGCTGAACTCCTCGATTTGCAGGTTCAACGTTTTGAGCCGTCGTTGATTCTCAGGCGAAAGATCAAGACCCGCCAACTGGTACTTGCGCAGTATTTTATGCAATGCACTGTGGCGCTGTTGATTGAAAAGGGCTGCGGGCGGGCTATCGGCAAGTTGTCGGTGAAGCTGGTACAGATCATTGTTCGCGGCCAGCTCGGCGCAATACTGCCTTGCAAGCTCATAACTGCGATGTGATGCCAGCTTCCATGTCGGCCCCTGGGGAACGGAGTCAAGCAACTCAATGATTTTGAGAAAGCCGTCCAGGCGTGCCTCCAGCTCTTCCACTACTTGCACCAGGTCGTCCCACGTGGGGAATAACGACTGGCTGGCAATGATCGTGGCGGTGGTGTTGCGGCTATCAGCGATGATTTGCTCAATGGCGGGAACCAAGTGTTCTGCTCTGATGGCAGAGAACGGTGGCAAGTCGTAGGGCAGTAGCAGAGGGTTTCTTTCAGGCATGAAGTCACTCTTCAAAGGTTGCTGTCGAAGCAGCCAGCCTAGGGAATGAATTATCGTTGGAGGGGTAGATAGATAAGGGCAAAGCGATAACGCGCGGAACCGGATGCCCCGCGTTATACACAGCCACAGTGCTCGCGATATCAGGCCCCAGGGGCGGCAGGCACCTCACCGCAAATAGAGGATCGTGCAGAAAATACGGCGGTCAGAAGCCCCACCCCGCGGTAGAGCGGGGTGGGGCTTTTTGTCACAAGACACACATCAGGACGCGGAACGCACCGTCCCTTGAGCGACGGTCTTTGGCTGCAACCTGAACACGTAGAACAGCACGGTCAACACCACCAGGAACACCGGGCCCACATACAGTGCCACACGGGTATCGGGGAAGTACGCCATCAGCCCCACCACCATCACCAGGAACGCCAGCGCCAGGTAGGAACTGACCGGGTACAACCACATGCGGTACTTGAGGCCAGCCGCTTCGGCCGGGCTCAGGCTTTTGCGGAACTTGAGCTGGGCCAGCAGGATCATCAGCCAGGTCCAGATCGCGCCGAACGTGGCAATGGAAGTGACCCACACAAAGACTTTTTCCGGGACCATGTAATTGAGCAGCACACCCAGCAACAGTACGAAGATCGACAACAGCAACGCCTTGCGCGGTACGCCGTTGCTCGACGTGGTGCCGAAGGTGGCAGGTGCCTGGCCGTTCTGCGCCAGGCTGTAGAGCATACGCCCGGTGCTGAAGATGCCGCCGTTGCAGGACGACAGCGCGGCGGTGATCACTACGAAGTTGATGATGCCCGCGGCGGTCTTGATGCCCAGACGCTCGAAGGTCATCACGAATGGGCTGCCCTGGGTGCCGATTTCATTCCATGGGTAGATCGACAGGATCACAAACAACGCCCCCACGTAGAACAGCAGGATGCGCCAGAACACCGAGCCGATGGCACTGGGAATGGTCTTCTGCGGGTTCTTCGCTTCACCAGCGGTCAGGCCGATCATCTCCACGCCCAGGTAGGCGAACATCACCATCTGCAAGGACATCAACACTCCCGTGATGCCATTGGGCATAAAGCCGCCGTGGGCCCACAGGTTGGAAATGCCCAGCGCCACGCCGTCATTGCCAAAACCAAACGCGATGATGCCGACGCCGCCGATGACCATGGCAATGATGGTGACGATCTTGATCAGCGCGAACCAGAACTCGAACTCACCGAACGCCTTGACCGCGATCAGGTTGATCGTGCCCATGCTGATCAACGCCGCCAGGGCCCAGATCCAGCGTGGGGTGTCGGGAAACCAGACGCCCATGTACACGGCCACGGCGGTGATTTCCGCCACGCAGGTCACCAGCCACAGGAACCAATAGTTCCAGCCGGTGAGAAAGCCCGCCAAGGGGCCGAGATAGTCTTGGGCGTAACGACTGAACGAGCCGGCGACAGGGTTGTGCACCGCCATTTCGCCTAGGGCGCGCATGATCACCAGGATCGCCAGGCCGCCAATGATGTACGAGAGCATGATCGCCGGGCCGGCCATTTCAATGGCCTTGGCCGAACCAAGGAACAGGCCGACACCGATACAGGCGCCAAGGGCCATCAGGCGAATATGCCGTTCACCGAGTTCGCGTTTGAGCGGGCCGCCTTGAGCGGTCTCGCCATGGGGCAGTGGGTTGCCGACTGGCATAAAGGTACAACCTCATTTTGTTATTGGATTGTCCGTCGAGTTTGCGGGGTGCAGGCCGGTAAGCCTGTGCCCTTGTCGAAACCGGGGCCGCCTCATGGACGGACCCTTCTTGCCGGGCAAGATCAGCGGGCCGTGCAGTATAAAAACCTCGACACAGGGCCTTTCACTATAAAACACGCCAATTTCAGCGGTACCTCGCGGGAAAAAGCCGGTTTATGGAGGGGCATTAGCTGATCCCGCGTGAAAGGCCACGGGGCGAAACGGCGGCGAGTATTGCACAGCCAGGGTGCATCGTCATGCCCCTACCATCGCCCAATGGTCACTGCAAGGGGCTCTATCTCAAGGCTTTCACGCCATAGCGATACAAACCATGGAAAAAGGCGAAAGGTCCCGGTGAAGACTGCGCCCGCAACCGGCACGCTCTGTCATTACCTTCAACGAGACTTCATGGATGACTGAATTGACCACCCGGCATGAGCAGCCGACTCCATCCCAGCGTCAGGACGGCGATCGGCAAATGCTGGACACCCTAATTGCACACCTCAAGACCGAACCCTACGCTGCCGCAGACTCACTCCCGGTGCCGACCCACTGTGCACTCGGCTGCTGGCTTGTGCTCTATCGCCAAGCCCTCGGCCACCCCTCTTTCGTGGCCTGGGCCGGGCAGCGGCGTTTCAACCCGATGGAAGTGAACGTGCGCAACGGCACTCTGTATGCCAACGGTGCCACCTTCACCTATGAGGACGCCAGCGGCTGGCAGCAGCTCGCGCCGCCCATTCGGGCCATCGCCCTGATCATCGACCCGGATGCCATCGGCCTGGCCTACCCTGCCGCAAACCTGTCACTGAGCGCCCGTCAGGTGCTGCGGTTCCACGGCTACCCCCAACCGACTACGCTTGCCCAACGCGGCGTGCTGATTGACGCACTGGGTAGGACCGAACCTGCGCTCGCGGACGCGTTCGAGCGACTGAATCAGGATCTGCACGCGGCAGCCAATGCACTGCATGCACAGATCATCGAAGACGACCTGAACGAACACACATTCAACCTGTTGAGTGTGTACCGCTGCCGTTTCCCGCTGGCTGGCGGCTCGTTCTGGGCCGTGACCATGCAGACCGCCGCAACGTTACTCGGGGAGATCACTGAGCATCCGCAGTTTCTCGCCTTGACTCGCCCCGATGCACTGACCCAAGGCCTGTACGAATTTGACCACCAGCAACACTCGATCAGAGGCGCCGGCCCCTGGGGTCAACGGCTAGACATCAGCCATGAACAACTGTCGCAGCTGCCGCTGGGCGATCGCCTTGAACGCTTGCAAGCCTGCGCTGCGGCCATGAACCTGTTCGTCCATCAGGACGGCCAATTCAGCCTCGCACAGTTGCTCAGCTTGCACGACCTGCCGTTGCCGGATAATCGCGAGGCGGCCTGGGAGCTGATGGAACAACTGCAGCGCAGCGAACCGGTGACGGTGCCGCCCGTGAGTGATCTGGCGCATTCCGACGTCGCCTTGCGCCAGTATCGACAACGCCTCGAAACCACCCGGCTCGCTAGCCCCCAGCAGGGCAATTACTGGGAAGCCCTGGGTATGCCACTACCGGGTGCGCTGACCCTTTCAACCGAACAACGCGCCAAGGTGATCCATATCAGCGCCACGTTTGTCCCACAACCCAGCTCCGGTTTGTTCAACCTGCTGGCCGCCGGTCTGCCGCCCGGGCCACCGGATGAACAACTGCAACAACTGCTTGCCGCTCCCCGTGCGCAGAAGCTGGCCGACTCATTGCTCGGCGCCGTGGGCTGGTTTGGACACGCCCCCGGTGAAACGACCAACAACACCAGTCGAGACGCATTGGTCCTTGCCGCGCTGATCCTCAGTCTCGACCCGCAGGCCGCACAATCGCGATACACCCTCGCCGGCCTGAACCTGAACCACAGCGATTACCATGGGCATCGTTATGCAGACCTGCGCCGCTCACTTGAGCTGCACCTGATTGCGGCTGGTGTTGCTACTCCCCAAACCACGGGGTTGGCCGCACACCTGTTGCTGGCGGGTGTCGCACCGGAGTTTTTGGTGCAAGGCATCCCTGATTCGCTGTACTTCATGACTTCCCACGCCTGGATGCTGTTCAAACAAGGCGTGATGCTGGCAGAAGAGCTCGCCTGCGGGTCAACACGACAGCTGGCGTTCAGCGACATCATCGCGCTTGCCATCCAGGAGCCGGCGACGGACCAGGAACGCTTGTGGCGCGAGCATTACGCCACCGCCACTCTGATCGACTGGGCAATCGTCCACGGCGAACTGCGACCTGCACAGACCTATCGAACCGATGAACTCGACGCCATCAAAGAACGCCTGAAGGCCCGTATAAAGACTTTGCACGACGCAGCCGAAACCTTGCGCAGCAGGCTCATCACGCGCCGCAGCCTGGCCTTGAGGGACCTTAAACGCGTCTTCCCCAACCACCGCTGGCTGAAGAAAAAATGCCTGCAAGAAGGACAAGGCCCCTTTCGGCTCCCCTCCTACAGACCGACCACGGGCGTAAAGCTTCAGTCGTTGGCGGATCTGCATATGGGCGGCCACCTGCAACCCATTGACGATAAATGGCGCTCAACCGACCCCGAACTCGACCTCGCCCTGCTGAAAAAAAACTTTGGCCAGTTGCGCGATGTCAACGCGCTGTTCAGCGAGGCCGCTGGTGCTTACACGCAAAGACTCAAGGAGGCGTTTATCCGAGCGATCAGTTACCTGCTGTCGCAGTTACCACTGGCCGACCGCAAGCGCTTGCACGAGGGGGCGGTACAACTGCTCGTGGTGAGGCAAGCAGCCAGCAAGCCGCAGATCGAGGAAGGGCCCGGAGAGAAAATGGCCCGTACCGGCCGGTTCGGCTTCATCCTGCGTAGTACGGCAGTCAACACCGTCCATGACTACGAACTGTTTCCCCTGCTCAATCAAGTGCAACAAAACATCCGCCTTCCCGCCATCCTGGAACTGGGAGGCCGCCCGCTCAAAGTCACCACCGGCTCCCCCCACAGCACACGACCGATCGCGTATTTGCATGAGGGCAGTCGCCTGGCCATTGATGAGGATGCCTACTTCAAAGGCACCCCACCCACATCTGGAAGGTATTGCACCGTTATCGTGGATCAACTCTGGCATTTCGAGGGGCTCCCGGCCATTGCTAGTCCGCTGGTGTTCGACTCGCCAAGAAACCTCACATTGGCGAGCACCATCGTCAATCACCACTTTTTCATCGATATCGATACCTGGGTGGCCCAGGCCAAAGGCTTGACCACCCTTGAAGAGCGAAAAAAAAACAGCGAGCAGTTGTTAGAGGCGCTGCTGGGCTTCATACCCTTCTGGACCTGCGGCCATGACCTCGCCTCCGGGGAAATCAAACGCGTGCTCGATGGCACACTGGGCTGTTTCTTCGACATGCTTGGCCTGATCATGCCGACCAAAGGCTTCATTACCAGCGGCTGGGGCCGCCTGATCAAGCCCGCACCGGCCTACTTGAAACTGCTGCAACTGACCAGACTCAGCGCCACCTTTATCAATGAGTTGCTCAACCCACTGGAGGCGGTGCCATCGTTGGTGCGCCTGACGGCCTATGGCCTGGCCAGGTTAAACCACTCAGGCCAGCGGGCACTGGCGGGCGCACTGCGTCATGCCCAGCAACGTCTGGCCCATGGGACGCCGATGGATTACGCCCGGCTGATCAACCGCGCCGACGTCAGGCCTGGCGTTCTGATGCACCCTGAGGGGCTGACGCCTCTGTTGGCGATCAGGCGCGCCAACGCCTGGCATGCCTTTGACCCCTTCAGTGCAAGGCCGTACGGTCCCGCGCTGGAAGGTTTGCAACTGGACACCACGATGGCCGTCACACCGGTCAGCTTCGCCGACGGCTACAAGGTGCTCGTTGTAGAGCCCTTTTTTGACACGGCGCCCCTGCTCATTCAACGCGCCGACGCGACCGACTTGTTGGACCAAGGCCGCGTCTGGCGTTTGTCCCATAAACACCCCAGCCAGCTGGACGAACTCACCTCAGAGGCCCATGCCAAGCTCACCGACCACTTCGACTCGGTCTGCCCCGTCGGCAGAGCAAAGCGCAGCCCGGGGGTGCCCCTCATCTGTTTCACCAAAAGGCTGTACGCCTTTAAGGATTCGATTCATAAACGTCGAGTCCAGGCGCTCGACCATATTCGCATCCAGCCGGCGCCGATGATCGGCGGCAACAAACGCCAGTTGGTTTATTACCGAAACGTGCATGATGTCACCCCGGACTTCGACGGCTTCGAGCTGACCCCTCACCCCCAACCTTCAGCGTTGATCTACCAACAGCAGGTCAGCGGCAGGCGCATTGACAGCGAGCCGCAGTTCGGCTTGCCCGAAGACGACCTGGACAACCTGCTCACCCGTAAAACCCAAGTCGTTGAAATCGATGGGCTGGTGAACCTCATCAATGACCGCAGAACCCTTCGGGCGCTGGAGATCACCCTACCCAACACGACAACACCTTACTGGGTGGCCGAGCCCGATGTGGGTGTTTTTTACCGGACAAACGCAACGCCCAGCGGCGCCGACACCTTGCAATTCCAGCAATTGGATTTCAGCCAAGGCGGCGACGATACAGCGCTGATCAGGGCCTACTGCGACACCAAAATGCAGTTCTTGCAAGCCGGCGGGATGATTCCCGACCAACCGCTGGTCACACTGCCGACCCTCGAAGTCCTGTACCGACAGTTGAGCAAGCGCGGGTTTTTGCCGAAAAAAATCGAAAATATCCGCAAAAAGGCCAGCACCCTGAGGGTCATCAAGCAGCGGGAACTGCTGCTTAACGCCTCGGACGAGGGAAGGCGCCTGGATATCAATGTGGTCTCGCGGCCGGTGCAACTGGACATCTGGCCACCCAGCTCCGCCACGGGTAGCCCGCTCAATAAATACCTCGCAGAGCAAGCCAACGTCAGCACCCAGGCAGTGGTGGATAGAACCGGCCTGAGATCAAACAACGTCGTCGGGGCGACCCCGGCTGAAATCCTGCGACTGCAAGAAGCTGAACCCGTTGTGATGTGGGAATACAGCAAGATCGGCCACCCGAACTACACCGAGGTCATTCTCAAGACCGGTGCGGGCAATTGTGACCAGATGGCCCATGTGGCGTGTGAAATGATCCGAACCAATGGTGGCGTCGCTCACGTGTGGTACTGCCGGGGTCATACCTTTGTGGTGGTGGGTACGGTCCCTTCGGGCTTGACCCAGACTCTGGATTTCCAGGGTGCCGACTGGGCGAACCTGTCTATCTGCGACCCCTGGGCATCCATTACGTGTCCGGCGCAGGACTATATACGGCAACTGAAGATAAAAATGACCGTCTGGTACCTGGAGGACAAGATGGTGTTTTTCCATGATGGCGTGAGCCGTCGCTGGGCACCGGCCAATGACCCGACCTGGCTGAACATACTGGAGACCAGCATTAAATATCCGATGCCATGAACACATTTTTTCCCCAACCGGCTACCCGCGACTAAGCTTCAGGCAAGTCCGATCAATCTGCGTGCAGGGGTCAATCGACTATGGGCGCACTGTGGCAAACCGAATCAAGCAAGGCTGCGAAACTACAAGGCAGTCCGGACCCAGCGCCTTTACCCAAAAATAAACCCCAGCCCCGTTATGTACGGCGGCTGTTCTGGTTGATCGTGCTGATGGCGCTGGTGGCCTTGGGGTTTGCCGCCACCAAAGAGATGCGCACGTCACGCCTGCAGGCCCAGGAACTCAGCCGCCTGGCCCGTACCCTCACCTACCAGGTACAACCCGGCCCCAGCGATGCCATCGCCTATCCCGGTGCCGGCCCGTTCGACCGGCGCCTGGGTTACAGCGACCTCGGCACCTTCCTGCCGCGCTTGCTCAAACGCGGCTATGTAATCGAGGCCCAGGCACGCTTTTCGCCCCAATTGATGGACTATAGCGCCAAGGGCCTGTTCGTGCCCTACACGGAAAAGATCCAGGCCGGGCTGTCCATCACCGATTGCCGAGCCGTGCCGCTCTACCAGTACAAGTACCCGCAACAGTTGTATGAGAGCTTCGACGCCATTCCGCCTCTGGTGATCAGCAGCCTGCTGTTCATTGAAAACCGCGACTTGCTCGACCCCAGTCAACCCCAGGCCAACCCTGCCGTTGACTGGCCGCGCTTTGCCAACGCCGCGTGGTCGCAAGTGGCAAAGGCGCTGCATCTGCCGGGACAGAGTGCCGGCGGCAGCACCTTGGCCACGCAGCTGGAAAAATACCGCCACTCTCCGGATGGCCTGACCGTGTCGGGCACCGAGAAACTGCGACAGATGTTTTCTGCCGCCGTGCGGGCCTATCGCAATGGGCCACAAACCTTACCGGCGCGGCAGAATATCCTGCGTGACTACCTCAACAGCGTGCCGCTGTCGGCAGTGCCCGGCCATGGCGAAGTGCACGGTTTGGCCGAGGGGCTGCGAGTGTGGTACGGCGCCGACTTCAACCAGGTCAACCAGGCGCTGGTCGGCCCGGTGAATAGCGAGCAAGGTCTGGCCCTGCGTCAGGTGTTGTCGTTGATCATTGCCCAACGCCGCCCTTCTCACTACCTGGCCAAAGGTCGTGAAGAGCTGGCCCAACTCACCGACAGCCATCTGCGGCTGCTGGCCCACAACGGTGTGATTGCCCCTGCGCTGTTGCAGGCAGCGCTGACGTCCAAGGTCAGTTATCGCGACTGGGTGCAACAACCTACAATGCAACCCATCGAGACGACCAAAGGCATCAGCATGGCCCGCGCCCGCCTCGCCGCCCTGCTCGACCGCCCCCTGTACGATCTGGACCGCCTCGATCTCTCGGCCACCAGCACTCTGCAAGCGCCGTTGCAGGCCCAGGTCAGCGATTACCTCAAACGCCTCGCCGAGCCGGACTACGCACGCCAGGTCGGCCTGCTCGGCGATCGCCTGCTGACCCCAACCAGTACCGCGCAAGTACGTTACAGCTTCACCCTGTTCGAGCTGACACCGGACGGCTCACGGGTACGTGTACAAACCGACAATACCGACCAGCCCTTCGATATCAACGAAGGCAGCAAACTCGAGCTAGGCTCCACGGCCAAGTTGCGAGTGCTGACCACCTACCTGCAAATCATCACCGAGCTGCACGACAAGTACGCCACCCAAACGAGCGCCGCACTGAAGAAAGTCGACATCGCCGAACAGGACCGCATCAGCCGCTGGGCCGTCGACTATCTGATCCAGACACCGGATAAATCCTTGGCCAACATGCTCGACGCCGCCCTCGACCGCACTTACTCGGCCAGCCCCAACGAAGGTTTTTTCACCGGCGGCGGTATGCATCGCTTCCACAATTTTCGCAACGAAGACAACGGCCGCAGCCCGACCCTGCGCGACGCCCTGCGCGAGTCGATCAACCTGCCGTTCATTCGCCTGATGCGTGACCTGGTGCGTTTCAGCACCTATGCGGGCGCCAACAACAGCGCCGAGTTGCTCAAGGACGACAGTGACCCGCGCCGCCAGGAATATCTTGCCGACTTCGCCGACCGCGAGGGCACGACGTTCCTGCGCAAGTTCTGGAAGAAATACCAGAAGAAAGACACCCAGGACCGCCTCGACACCTTTCTCGACGGCCTGCGCCCCACGCCGATCCGCCTGGCCGCCGTGCACCGTTACTTGTTGCCCAACGCCAGCCAAGGCAGCTTCGACCTGTTCGTGCGTGCGCACCTGAACGGCATCAAAACCAATGAGAAACTCACCGATGAGCGCCTGCAAAATCTCTACAAAGCTTACGGCCCCGGCAACTATGACCTGCCCGACCAGGGCTATATCGCCAAGGTGCACCCTCTGGACCTGTGGCTGATGGGCTACCTGCTCAATCATCCCGAGGCAACCTTCAGTGAGGTGGTCAAAGCCAGCCAGTTCGAGCGCCAGGAGGTCTACAGCTGGCTGTTCAAGAGCCGTCATCAGAGCGCCCGCGACAGTCGTATCCGGACCATGCTCGAGGTCGAAGCCTTCCTCGATATTCATCAGCGCTGGCAGGCGGTGGGCTATCCGTTCGACCATCTGGTGCCCTCCCTGGCCACGGCCATCGGCAGCTCCGGCGATCGCCCGGCGGCGCTCGCGGAATTGATGGGGATCATCCTCAACGATGGCGTGCGTGCGCGGGTGGTGCGTATCGACAGCCTGCACTTTGCCGCTGATACACCGTATGAAACCCAAGTGATCAACGACCCCGCCGAAGGCAAACGGGTGATGCCGCTCGAAGTGGCGCGAGCACTGCGCGGGGCCTTGTCCCAAGTGGTGGATGCCGGTACGGCCAAACGCGTGGCCGGCAGTTTCAAGCTGGACGACGGTACACCGCTGGCCATGGGCGGCAAGACCGGCACCGGTGACAACCGTATCGAAGCCATCGGCGCCGGCGGCCGGGTACTCAGTTCCAAGGCGATCAACCGCACTGCCACCTTTGTGTTCTATATCGGTGACCGGCACTTCGGCACGCTCACTGCCTTCGTCCCAGGCAGTTCGGCCCAAACCTTCAAGTTCACCTCGGCGCTGCCCGTGCAGGTGCTCAAAGGCATGGCGCCAATTCTGCTGCCGTACCTAAACCCAGGCAGCCACACGCTGTGCCAGCCCGTGGTCAGTACACACTGATAGGCAACGATAGACAATTACTGCCAGGACAGCCCCGGCGCAGGCCAGTCTGAGGGCCCGATTGACTACACCCAAAAACCACCATGACCGCGACTGCTTCCTCTGCCCCCGAAGATAAAGGCCAACACTACTCACTCATCCGAGACGCGCTCCCCAACTGGGTCAAAACGCTGTCGACGTCACGCGCCAGCGCCTTGAAGTCCAGCCGCAAAACTATTGCGCCCTGGTATAAAAGTGCCTCGCCCCACCAGCATCAATTATTGAAAACCGCGATTGCCGAACATTGGCAAACCCAAACCCTTGTCGACCAGAAACTCGCCGCGGTCACCGACCTCAAAGGCTTTGCCGAGCCGTTGTTGAAAGCCGCGCTGAAACAGCAATACAACCTCGACGTCGATGTCCGCAGCACTTGCCTGCGGCTCTATGCCCCAGCCAACCAGGCATGGTGGGTCGGAGATTTTAGCGGTGGTGTGCAAAGCCGCACGGTGTCGCTGCTGGACGCGGCACTGCACAACTTTGCCGACAGCGAGGCGTTTACCGCCGATTCGCAATTCATCACCCAGCCCGACGCCCGGGGCCATTTCGATGTCATCCCTCTGAAAGCCCGGCTGTCGATCCAGCAGTTCAAAACGCTGGTTCGCGGCCTGGACATCGGCGCCCAGTACCAACAGCACCTTGAGAACTATCTCGGCCGCACCGCCCCGGTGGTCGAAGGCGTGCTGCGAGCCCGGGTGATGCTCAATCAGCAGGCCGCCCTCAAGGTGGCTGCGCGCATGGCATTAATCAGGGGCGATATCCAGGCGTTGGATCATGCGTTGATCACAGGCTTGGTCAGGGGCCAGCAAAACCTCACGCTCGACGGCAAGGCCGCGCACTGTCATGACCTGAGCCTGATGGATGCCACCTTGACCGGCGTGGTACTGATTGCCGCCGACCTGGAAGTCAGTCGCCAGGCATCGCCCGTGATCGCCTATATCCCGAATGACCCGCAGCACCCACTCAAACGCTATGCCTCGACGGTGGAGTTCATGCAGGCACTGACCGGGCAACTGCGGCAAACCGACTACCAGCAATTCTTCAGCCGGTTTGTCGAGCATCAGTACCAGGGGCATTTTTTCAACCAGTTGGGCACGCGTTTGAGCCAGGTGAAATGGCATCAACACGCGCCCGGCGATCCACAGCCGACCTGGCGTGAAACACCCCGCGACAACCCCAACCTGCAGTTCAGCGTGACGCGTGTACGCACGCCACTGTGGGAGCACCTGTATCAGCAAAGTCTCAATAAAATCCTCAACGATGCCCGTGAACTGGCGATCGCAACCGCCTACGCCGACCGCATGGCACGTTGGGCCTGGTGGGACAATCTAGAAAAAGTCCTCTCGGACATTCTCAACGCGGCGCTATTAGTGGTGACCCCCTTCGTTCCGTTTTTGGGCGAATTGATGCTGGCCTATACCGCTTACCAACTCGCCGACGAGGTGTTCGAAGGATTGTTGGATTGGGCCGAAGGCCAGGGCATAGAGGCCATTGAACATGTGGCAGGGGTGACGCAGAACGTGGTGCAACTGATCGCGTTCGGCGCCGCCGGGCAACTGGCCCATCTTAAGCTGTCCCCCTTTGTCGAGGGTTTGAAGCCTGTGATGCTGGCTGACGGCAAAACCCGTTTATGGAATGCGGACTTGAGCCCCTATGAACAAGAAGCCGTAACCCTGGCCCCCGGTTCGAAACCCGATGCCCATGGGTTTCACTCGCACGCAGGCAAAAAAATCCTGCGCCTGGAGAACAAGCACTACGAGGTCAGCCAGGAACCCGACACCGGCCGGCACCGGATCATCCACCCACAACGCCCGCACGCCTATCGTCCCGAGGTGGTGCTTAACGGTCAGGGGGCCGTGGTGCTGGAGGGCGAAGAACCCAGGGCCTGGGACGACTCACAACTGCTCCAGCGCCTGAGCCCCATCACCGCCACCTGGCCACCTGCACGCCTGCAACAGTTATACGATATCAGTGGCACCGAACCCGGCGCGTTGAGGCATATGTACGCCGAAAACCAGGCCCCGCCGCCGCTATTGACCGATACCCTGAATCGCTTGGAACTGCGGCAGCAGATCGACGCTCTCAGCGAACCCTCCGCCGACAACGGTGAAGCCGCCTATTGGTCCGCCGACATGGTAACGCGAATGCCTGGCTGGCCGGCCGATAAAGCCGTCGCGGTGTTCGAAGCCGCCGACCTGAGCGGCGAGCCGATGCACCATGGCGCAATGCAGGCAACTCAGGAGTCGACGCTGGCCATCAGCCGTGAAGCGTTATTGGCAGGCCGGCTAATCCCACGAGTCGTAGACTTTCTGGACACAACCGAGCTTACCGCTCTACTCGACAAGCCCTTGCCCGCCGACAATGACGCGCGGGTGCAAATCCTGCGTGAACAGCTGAGCCGCTACATCACCACACGCAAGGAGGACATCTTCGAGCACCTGTACGGTTTCAAACGCCAGTCAAAAAGCGCCCACGGGTTACTGCTGCAACGCCAGTTCCCCGAGCTGCCCGACACCCTGGCCCAAGTGATACTGAACCAGGCCCGCCCGGCGGAAGTGCAGTTGATGAATGACGAGAAGCGTTTGCCGCTACGGCTCAAGCATCAGGCCCGGGAATTACAGTTCGAAGCGCGAACCACCCACGCCTACGAAGGTTTCTACCCGGGCAACGCGCCCACACCCGATACCGAACGGCTGCTGCTCAACGCGCTGAGAATCCACAGTGACGCGTTCGCCGACCTGCGCCTGAGTATCCGCGAGCAAGTACCCAACGGGCACCTGCGTTGCCATGTCGGTCCGGACGAGGCAGCGACCGAGACGCTGCTGGTACGCACAGCACCAGGGCGATATGCAGTTCACAAAGCCGGCGTCGAGAATACCTGGGACCTGTATGAAGCCGTGCTGCAAGCCGTCCCCGCTGGCACCCTGGGTTTTGCGCCGGGTGATGGCGAGGCGTTGCGCCAGTGGCTCACACGCACCTTGCAACCACCCGCCGAACGCCGCACCGTGTTGGCCGAACCGCCGGTCTTCACAGTCGCCCCCCTGGAGACCCAACATCTGCTGCAAAAGCCAATGTTCAGCGCCCTGCGCCGTAGGCTGGGGCGCGCCAGCGTAGACGAGCGCCTCAAGTCGCTTTATCCGACGCTTTGCGAAGAAGATGTAGCGGCCTACGCCCTGTCGCTGGACTCGGCCGAGGGACAGCGTCTACTCACGGAGCTTGAAACCCAGAAAAAAGACCTGCTCCGCGCCCTCAAAAATTGGCAGGACCTACCGGCTGCCGGCACCCAAAGACGTCGCGCAACACTCCCGGAGCAGTTGTTCAGGAAGCGAGTGACTGCGCTCATACAAAGCAGTTGGGAGCAATCGTCCAAGGGCTACGAAACGGATTTCGGCGAGCGTCGAGTGGGTAGCGAACTGGACCTGCGTGGAGAAACCATCTACGGGTTTTTGCAAAACTTCCCTCGATTGGACACCGCGTTGAACCACATCACCAACCTCAACCTGGCAGGCACCGACTTCACTGACGCCGACAGCCCGTTCCTGCACAACTTCCCTAACCTGCGTATGCTGGATATCACCGGCAAACACCTGAAGACTTTTCCATCGGCCCTCAGCGGTATGCGTCGACTCACCCATCTGGGCCTGTCCGAAAACCCGATTCGCTGGCGTGCGCAGAACCTGGAACACCTCAGGCAATTGCACCACCTGAGGGTATTGATCCTCTCGCACAATGAACACCTGGTCACACCGGCGGACATTAGCCGCATGCCGGAGCTGCGTATACTGGCGCTCAACAACACGCAAATCCGCGATTGGCCCATAGGGCTGTTCGAGCTGCCGCGCTCGCCCGACTTCAACCTGAATTTGTTGAATACGCCGATCACCCAAGTACCGATCGTCGAACCCGGCTCGGTGCAAGCCGAACTCGTGACACGCGCACGCCTGGACAACAACAAGCTGGAGCGCGACGCCGAGGATCGACTGGTCAGTTACCGGCGCGCCGCGGGTCTGGATCCTTATCGCACCTATCCCCCCCGAGGCGAGCTGGACAGTCAATTCTGGCTCGAACACCTGACACCCGAAATACGCCAGGGATGGCAGGAAATCTGGGACGATCTCGAACGGGAACATGGCTCACAGGGTTTTTTTGAAGTCATCAGAAGCCAGCGACAACCCACCCCCGACATCGTCCACGACCCAGCCGACCTTCTGCGCTACAACCAAAACCTCAGACAATTGCGCACCAATGTCTTGCGTCTGCTAAGGGCCGCCGACAGCGACGAACAAACCCGCACGGCGCTGTTCAACCTGAGCGCCATGCCGACCCACTGCGCCGATGCGGGCGCCCAGCTGTTCAACGCCATGGGTATCGAAGCCATGAAGCTGGAGGCATGGCGCGAGCCTACCCCTCAAGCCCGGACCGGTGCGCTGGTAAGGCTGGCCAAGCAAAAGGCCCGGCTGGACAAGGTCAACCAGATCGCCAGGAAAGACATCCAGACTCGCCTCAACACCCCCACACTCAATGAGGATGGCAGCGAAGGCCCCTCTTTGCGGCTGACCACCGATGTCGTCGACGGTGTTCCGGGCACTCTGGATGAAGTCGAAGTGTACAGCGCCTACCAGACCGGACTGAAGGAACGCCTGGATCTGCCTTGGTTGGCGGACCACATGCTGTACCGCGATGCCGGCAATGTCGCAGACTGGCAGCTGGCCAATGCTTACGACAAGGTCATCGAGGAGGAGCAAGGCGACGGGCTGGTGAACCAGATGCTTGAGCAGTCTTTCTGGAGCGACTACTTGCTCAATACCCGTCCCGAGGCGTTCCGACAGATCAAATGCCAGCATGAACAGGCCAGCGAAAGCATCGACGACTTGCGCCTGGCTCAAAACGCTTGGGCCGCCCATGAACAACTGCCACCGGAGCGCAAGAGTTCGACCACCAGTACCCAACTCCGGCAGCGTCTGCTCGACCTGGCAGACGCGCTGAATGTCCCCCATGAGCAAGTCCTGACCGGCAAGCCTATGACGGAAGAACGGTACTTGAGCCTGTTTTTCAAGAGTTTCTACGACGAACAGGAACTGGGCCGCCGCTTGACCCGCGAGGCCATGGTTGCCGCCGGTTTTTAACCCTCACTCCCATTGCACAATGGCTCATCCTTCAGCATGAGCGTTGAGGGGCATATCGGTCCTCCATCGCAACCCGGCACCACCGACCTCTGACGGTGCGTCAGCAGCAAGGGCGATGTAGTGGTTATGTAGGCCTGCCCTCCTCGTGAGGGTGATTAGTGTAGATCGGGTTGATCATCCGACTGTTCACTTAAAGGCATCAAAACCATGTTACTCGAACGCCCCTACCTACACGCTGCGAGCCACGCCAGCCAGGGTATTCATTTTGACTTTATCCAGCGTGCAATTCCGGATTGGCTCCGCACTGCCACGCTGACACGCGTTCGCGCAGTGCGGGGCGCCAGCCCTTATGTCTATACCCGCCTCAAGGCTGTGGACGCGCCTGCAGACCCTGCCCCCAGAGAAGCGATGGCCGAACATTGGGCAGCCAGGAACGCCTTGGATGAACAACTCAAATACATGAAGGACGTGTATTCATTCGCCGAGCGCCTGCTCAAAAAAGCCTTACGGGAATACGGCAACATTGATGTGAGAAACACCTTTATCCGTCTTTATGCCCCCGCCAAGAAAAGCTGGTGGGTCATTGGGGTGCACAAAGGTGTGACCAGCCGAACCGTGTCGTTGCTGGATGCCGCACTGCATAACTTCTGCGCCAGTGAGCAGTTTGCCGACTATGCGTTCTTGTCCCGCGTCGACGCTCGTGGCCAGCAAAACATCCTGACGCTGACCTCCGGCACCAGTGGTCAACCCTTGACGGCACTGGGTTTCAAAAACCTGTGCCGCTCGCTCGATATCGGCCGGCAATACCAGACACGGTTATTGAGTACCCTGGGCTTCAGCAATCCGGTCCAGGCCGATTCCTTACGGCTCAAAGTGATTGCCTGCGACAAAGCCTCGCTTAAAAATGCAGCCTGCATCGCCTTTGCACAGCAGCACATCAAAGCCGATGCGAGGCGTTTGCTCTTTGATATCGTCGAAGGCAAGCCCACCCCATCCCTGGGTGGCATACCGGTGGATTACTACAACCTGAGCCTGCTGGATGCCCGGTTGAGCGGTGTCCTATTGATTGCTGCGCCCCAAGGCCGCGACAAACACATCGAACGCTTGATTGCCTATATCCCCGAGGACCCCGAGCATCCGTTGAAGGAATACGCCTCGCCGGTCGCGTTCATGAACGAGTTGACGCGCCAATTGCGCGACAACCCCTCGCCCCTCGATGCAACAGGCCAAACGCCGAACAAGGCGACCTACCGCCAGTTCTTCAGTCAATTTATCGACCACAAACAACGCGGACATTTTTTCGCTGAATTGCAAAGCCGCCTGTACAAAGTGCAGTGGCACCAAAAGGCACGCACCGACAACGGCCCCAGTTGGCAAACCCTTGCGGTGGACACGCCGCAGTTGCACTTCAGCGTGCAAAACATCTTTGACGATTACCAGAACCGCCCGCCCTCGGGCCGCTCCGAGCCCGATACGCTGTGGCATTACCTGTACCGGGTCAAACTCAACAAGATCGTCAATGATACCCGGGAAATTGCTATCACCACCGCCTATGCAGACCTGATGGCACGCTGGGCCTGGTGGGACAACCTGAGCAAGATCCTGTCGGACATCTTTAATGCCGCGCTACTGGTGGTCACCCCATTCGTGCCATTCCTGGGGGAGCTGATGCTCGCCTACACCGCCTACCAGGTGGCCAACGATGTGTTCGAAGGCATCGTTGACTGGGCACAGGGCAAAGGGCTGGAAGCCATCGGTCACGTCATGGAGGTAGTGGAGGCGGTGGTGCAGTTGGGGGCTTGGGCGGCGGCAGGAACTGTCGGCCAGACCCTCACCCTCAAGCTATCGCCATTCGTCGAGAGCCTGCGCCCAGTGGAACTTGCCAGCGGCGAACAACGCTTGTGGAACCCGGATATTTCGCCTTACCAGCAGAGCATCAGCTTGCCCAAAGGCATTGAGCCAGACGCACAAGGCCTGTATCAGCATGCTCAAAAACACTGGCTGGTACATGCTGACAAACACTATCAGGTCAAGCCGGACCCGCACCTGACCCACCACCGGATTGTGCACCCCAACCGGCCGCAAGCCTACCGACCGAAAGTACGCTTCAATGGCAACGGTGCCTGGGTGCATGAAGGCGAACAACCGCGCAGCTGGAACGAGCACACGCTGATGCGCCGTATCAGCTCCGCCACCCATGCGTTCACCACCGAACAGCTCGAACAGATCCGCATCATCAGTGGCAGCGAGCCCGACCATCTACGCTATATGTATGTGCGCAACCAACCGTCTCCGCCGTTGCTGGTCGATACCCTCGAACGCTTTCGCGCCGGCCGATTTGCCGAAGAATCGGCCGGCAGGATACGCACAGGTCAGGTACTTGAGCCGTATTCCTACTGGTTCGAACAGGCCGTCACAGAACTCCCCGGCTGGCCGCCAAGCAAAGCCCTGGAGGTGTTTCACAACAGCGACCTGAGCGGCGACTCGCGCAAGTATGGCGATGCCACCGCCCTGCCGGCCAATACCCTGAGCATCAGCCTGGCCGACGTGATGGCGGCAAAACTGCCGGAGCGTGTGCTGGGTTTTCTCGAAGAACAGCAGGTCAATACGTTGCTGGGCGAAACCTTGCCCAAACCACAACGGGCCCAGGCACTGCGCAACAAATTAGCCAGTTACGTCGATGGCTTTGGCGGCCACATCGCCAGCAGTCACTATCAATTGGGCCAAGCCAGCAGCGATCCGCACATAGCCCTGCTACGCCAGACCTTTCCCGAGCTGCCGCTGAGCAGCGCCAACGCCTTGCTCAAACAGGCATGGCCTGAAGAATTAAAGGCAATGACGGACGAACAGCGCCTGCCCTTGCGCCTCAAGGGCCTGGCTCGAGAACTGTCCTTCGACAACAAGGCCTGCCGTGCAGTCGAAGGGCTTTACCCTCCCCTGCAACCGTCAGCGCAAAGCGAACGGTTGGTGCTCAACACCCTGCGCTTGCATAGCGACTCATTCAGCGGCCTGAAAATCGATATACGTGACAACAGCCCCAGTGGGTCCCTGCGCTGTAGTGTCGGTGAACACGATGCACCCCAGGTACGTACCCTGGTGCGTAACGCTCAAGGGGCTTATGAAGTATTCGATGCCGAACCCAAGTCGCTGAATCACACAGCCGATCTGTACGAGTCTGTACTCTGGACCCTGGCGCAGGTTCCGCAGCGCACCCCGCCCTATGCCGTCGGCGAAGGTGAACGGTTCAGGCAATGGGTGATAGAGCACAATCAGACACCGTCCGAGCGACGCCAGGCGTTGGCCGAACCGCCTGTGAGCAGGCAGCCCGCCCCAGAGGTCGAGGTACTTCTGGGTGGAGGCGCATCGTGCAAAATGAGCCGCACCGACAGCTACGACATGCAACCAAAAACCATTGAGGAGCGCATCAAACAGCTACTTCCCGCCATGAGCAGAGAGGGTATTCGCCGCTTATCAAACACGCTGGGAACAATTGAAGGCGAGCAAACGCTGACGCAAATGGAGGCACAAAAACAACAGTTATTCCATCAGCTCGATACCTACATCAAAGGCCCGACCCGCTGGGAAGGCACGCCATTGGAGTCAGAAGCACGCAAGCGTCGGGCCGTAGTAGCCATCCGTCTCTACGACGGCTGGAGCAATGGCCTGACTGTTCACCTGGACGAGAGTTTCGAACACCGAGGTGGCATCGCCCTCGATTTATTCAACACCAACATGCCCGATGAGCTACCTACCCTTAGCGTGCCGCTGAACCACATCAGCGACGTGGACCTGCGCGGTTGCGATTTTGCAGACAGTCACGCCGCCTTCCTGAACAACTTCCCTCATCTGCGCGACCTCGACCTGAGCCATAACCGCATCACCCAGTTACCCGAGACTCTCGGCAACCTCAAACGCCTGCGGCGATTACACTTGGAAAAAAATGCTCTGGTGCTGGATGACTCGGCCATTGCCACGCTCAAACGCCTCAAGCGCCTCAAACAACTTGAGATGGCCGGCAACCCATTGGGGCAACCGCCGGATATCAGCCAGATGCCAAACTTGACCTTGCTGAACCTGCGCGACACACAAATCAAGGATTGGCCCGCCGGGCTGGTGGGCCAATCCCGGCCACGGGGGTTCCAATTGGACCTGAGCGAGAACCCGATTACACAGTTACCCCATGTGGCGCCAGGCTCGGATGATGCCGACATCATTGCTCGTACACGCCTGGACCAGGGCAAGCTCACCTCGGACTTTCAAGACTTGCTCGCCGAATACCGCGAGTCCGTGGGGTTGGACCCGCTGCGCTTCTACGCCCCCAAAGGCGAGAGCACGCCCTGGCTCACCTACATCAAGCCTGAAGAGGTTGAACGCCACCGGCAACTCTGGGATGAGATTGAAAAAGAGCCGGGCTCCCAGGGCTTGTTTGAAGTGATCAAGTCCCTTGAGGAGCCGGATGCGTTTCAAGCCGAGGAGGACCGCTTGGCCTACCAGAGCAATCACCCTGAACTGAGCCAGAGAGTCTGGCGCCTGCTCAGAGCAGTGGAAGCCGACAGCGAATTGCGCGACCGCGTGTTCAAGGATACCCGCTACCCTGGATTGTGCCCCGATGCGGGCGCGCTGATCTTTCAGAAACTGGGCATCGAAGTACTCGCCAGCGAAGCCTATCGGACCAGCACATCGCCACAGGAACTGGAGGCCAGGCTGGTGGTACTGGCCCGTGGAGCCGCGCGCGATGCTTACATGGGCAAGGCCATTGGTGAAGATATCGCCCAGCGCCTCAAACCCAAAGAACAGGGGGGGAAGGGGCAGCGGCTATGGTCGCAGGTCGTCGACGGCGAGCATGGAGAGGTCGATGAGGCCGGCATTCATCTGGCCTATCGCAGCACACTGGCAGACCGACTGGACCTACCGTGGTTATCGACCCATATGACCTATCGTACCCTGGCTGACGTGACACCCGAACAGATCGAGAAAGTTGCCAACGCAGTCGCCAGGCTTGAAGAAGGTGACGGGTTGGTGAATCAGATGCTGCTGGACAACGGCTGGGAGCGTTACCTTGAGCAGCACAACCCCACCGCCAAATGGAACAATGACACCGCCTTCGACCTGAAATATGCTCAACTCGACGAACTGCAAGCGCTGCAACAGCAATACGCAGACTCGCAAGACCTGCCCGAGGCCGATCAGGAACCCCGGCGGGAAAAACTGCGCAGCTTGGCACAGGCGCTGGAGCTGGACGAAAGCAGCGTGTTATCCGGTGATCCCATGAGCTCAACCCTGTTCGATACGACACTCAACGAGTTGGGCTACCGTCACACACAGTGGCTGCGGGACCTGACCCGCGAGGCCTTGAACCGCGCGGGGACCCGCAGGAACCGGACTTGATCAAGGCGCCGGAAAATCAAACAACAGGTGCACCGTGCCGTAATACTCGCCGCCCTTGTAACCGTCCGCCGGTTCGATGGCGGCAATTTCCAGCTCGGCGCGGCGGCCGGCACGTGCCTCGTCGGCGCTGAGGACCAGGGTCGAATCCAGCGTCAGCGGCACCCGGTTGAACAACACCTGCAGTTCGATACGGTTGCGGCCACTCAACAGGTAAGGCGTATCCCCCAGGCGCGCGGCCACCCCGCCATTGATGTTCTTCACGTCGAAGTTCTTGCGCAGGCGTCCCAGCCGGGCAGTCGCCAGGTCCCAGGCCAGCACCTGGTCCTGCCCCATCCAGTCGGGCTCGGAGGGCAGCACATAGGCTTCATGGATCGGGATGGTCACCGACACATCAAACGTGTGGCGCTCCTGGAACGCCAGCGCCCGTTCGCCCATCAGCACAGGCGCCATCAGTACCGCCAGTACCGTTAGTTGCTTGAACATAGTCATCACCCGTTACTGCTGACCGACATCGGTTTTTTGTTGCGGCCTTCGATCATCTGGAAGTTGAACTGGCGCTCCGGCTTTTTCTCGAGCACCAACTGGCGACCGGGCAGGATGTGGTGCTTGGTGGTGGCCTCACAGTCGGTCTTTTTCGCCACCGAACAATCGCGGAACTCATCGAGCACCACCACGCTGTTGCCCGCATTACGCAGGGTGTACTGGCTGCTGGTCTCGCTGATTTGCGTATCGAAACGGGTGTCCTTGGGCCTGACGAAAAACACCGTGCCGTAGCCCGCCATGACATTAACCCCGGCCGCCAGCGCGTCTTTGTACTCGGCACGCTCTTGATCGGTCACGGCAAAGTCATCTTCCTTTTCCGGTACCACCGGGATGAAGCGCACACGAAAGTAACGTTCGGTGTCGCGTTCGCCCATGTACAGCAACCGTGTGCCCTGACGCCCACCGGCCGGTACGATCAGGCGCGCCGGGCTGGCCATCAGGCCGTCGCGATTGGTGGTGCTGCCTTTGGCGTCGGTCATCGACGCGACGGGCACTTCCCGGGACGTGCCGTCGGCGTTGTAGACGATCTCCAGCACATTGACCTTGATAAACGCGGTACTGGTGCCGCCGTTGTAGACCCGCTTGAGGTAAGAGCTGCGGTCGCCATCCAGATAGTCATAGACCACCCCAACGTTGATCGCCGGCCCCGCATAAGCGCCCAACGACATCAGGAACAGCCCCACCGCTAACACTGCATGTTTCATGTTTGATTACGCCTTATAGATTGAACCCAGCCAACGGCTGATATACGGCCAGTGCCCACTCAGACTTCTGAATCCCAGATCACCGTGACCACGCCCGAATAGGTGCTGCCCGGATGCTCGAGCATGTCTTTGACGTCGCCGCTTTCGACTTCAAAGTGCAGTTTTCCGGAGCGGTTGTTCACATAAAATACCGGCTGGAACAGCTCGGTGCCCACGCCATCCAGGCGCAGGGGCAGCTTGTTGACGGCTTGCCCGGCCTGGTCCTGCATGCCAAATGGCAGGCTGACAGCCACCTGCAACGGCACCTGGTCCCCCGCGCCGTTGCGCAAGCCACAGGTGTTGCCCACCGCAAGGCTGCATTCGAGCTGCATCTTGAAACGCCCACTGGCGGAAATGACGAAGGTCTGGTCACGGAACAACCGCGCTGGCTGGCGCCCACGGTTGAGCCAGGCTTGCCAACCGCCTTCGGGTAGCAACTCGATGCGGTTGCCGCCCGGCGGGAGATCAACCTTGAGCTCGTGCTCCACCGACAATTGAAAATTGAAAGTCAGGGCGCTTTCAGTCGACGCCATCACGTCACCGAAATCAAAATCCCCGCCCGGCCCGATGCTGTAAGTCAGGGAGCCCCGGTATTCGCCGCTGGCCATGCCTAGCGGGTTAGGGGTTTTGAGTTCGTAGCCGTACTCCAAGTGGTTGTAGGCCAAGCGCGGAAAAGTGGTGCCCGGGTTTACCGTACAAGCCCCCACGCCCTCCGGGACGATCCAGAAAAACAGTGCGAAATTGGCGGATGCCGCCAAGTAGTTAACCCCCTGGCAGGGAGGCGCACCGTACGTCCATAGGTAGCTCCAACCGGTCCCTCCATTGGCCCACCCGCTGACGCCAGGAGGACGCGGCACATCCCAACGTGTACCAATACCCGCAATGCGCATTTGAACGGTTTCAACCTCACCCGTCCCGACATGGGTCACCTGCACATCACGCCAAGATGAAGGCACTTTGAAATAGGCGCCTTTTCGCGGATCTTCATGGTTGGCCTCGATCGGCTCTACCGAGTTTGCCCTGAATGCCGGATCACGAATACTGAAGGTATTCAGCGCCTCACACCTGGCTGGTACGTGCCACGCACACACGCCACTGTGGGGCGTGGTGTTCTGAAACTTGTTGACCATCGGGTTCGACGGGTCAGGACGAAACACCGCCGTGATGTTTTGCACCAGCGCATGCGCAGGCAGGCTCATACTGACCAGCGCGAGCGCGAACGCACACTGCTTCAAGCCTGTTCTTGTTGCGTTTTTCACGTTCATAAAAATCCAGTCCATGCCATCAACCAGCGGTTTCGGCGTTGTGGGTCGCTTCTGCGAGCGTGTCCTTGGTGCAGCGCAAATCGCCGATCATCAACACGTCACTTTCATTCGGTGCGTTAGCAGGATCCAGGCGGAACTGACAGAGCAACTGGTTTTGGTAGCGCACTTGCAAGGTGGGTGCGCTGGAACTCATTTCCATCGAGAAGAACCCGTCCACTTCGCTGACTCCACGGCTGGCATGGTTGATCACGTGATGGCCCTTGAGCGGTGCACCACGTTCATCCAACAAGCGGCCGAGCACGGTGACGGTTTTCATCACGGTGATTTTCCGGTAGTCCACGCCGCCTTTGTTCAGGTGATAGCTGGCGCGGGTCGGCTGGATATTGGCGGCGGGCGGGTGATTGCCTTCAAAATCGAAGCTCACGCTGCTGCTCTTGTAGGCCGAGACCGGCACGTAGTTGCGCCCGGGCCGCAAGATGGCGCCGCCACCGCCCAGGTCGTCGGCGCGCAGAGCGATTTCATCGAGGTCGGTTTCCACGTCGATGATCATCCCGGCACCGTTACCCTGGTATTGGCTGCTCAGCAGCATCTTGCCGGCACCGGCGACAAAGGTGCTGTTGAGGTTCAAACCACCACTCAGGTCGCCATTGAAGGAGCTGCGCTGCACAAAGCCGTCGCCACTGAACGCGTCTGTATTGAAGCTGGCCATGCCCGACAGGCCGACACCATAGGTATCGGTGATCGCTGTCGCCGAGACGCTTTGCAGCGCGTGGTCGGTGAGGTCCTGGCGCAGGGTCACCGAAGCGTTATTGTCGCGCCCGCCATCACGGGCGGTACGGGTGCCAATGCTGCCGGAAATCTGCCGGCCATCGCGGCCCAGGTTCATGCTGACGCTCACGTCCACGCCGCGATTGCGCGCATCGTTGGTGCCAGCGCTACCGGGCCGATCGAACACCGAGAAGCGCCAGTTGGCATCGCTGCCGAACAGGTTGTCGTGGCGGCTCCAGCCCAGGTCCAACCCCGCGCCCTCGATATTGCCCTCACTGTGGGACAGGCGCATGTTCAGGGTGTTTTTCGCGTCGAGGCGGTGGTTGACCGACAACGCGGTGTTGCTGGCCTCGCCCACGAAGGTATTGCGGCGCAGACGCGTACCGTCCGGCAGTGTTTCGTAGGTGTCACGCGTGTCTAGCCAGCTGCGGTTATGGCTGAACACCAGGTTGGTTGAGCCCAAGGTGTAGAGCCCTTGCAGGTCCATGCCGGTGCCATGTTCCTGGGTCTGGTACAGGTTGGCATAGACGCTGGTGTTGTTGGCCACCGTCCAGTCCATCGACCCGCCGTACTGGAGTTGCTCGCGCACCTGGCGGGCCGACAGGCCAAGGATCACGCGCGGGTGTACCAGATAGTTGAGCGACGCACCGGCCGTCATTGCACCCGAAGCCTGTTCGTCCCAGTTGCTGAACAACTTGGTCTCGCGCCCGGCGAACAGGTTGTAGCGCCAGCGGTCTTCCGCGTTGCGCCAGTTGCTGGGCTTGTACACCAGCTCCTGGGTGGTGCTGGTGGTGAGGCCGTCTTCCACCAGGCGCACTTCCACTTCATAGATGCCGCCGGGCAGTGGCCGTGTATCGAGGGTTTGCAGGCCCGCCGCTACCGCCTGGGTATTGATCAGCAAGCCGTTGCGGTAGATCTCCACCGCCGCTTGACGGTTGGCGGTAACGTAGATCGGATACACGCTGGGCTTGGAATTGTTAATGGCCAGGCTGTCGGAGCTGCCGTACATCAGGCCCAACGCCGTATCGGGGCTGGCGCCGAAGCTGCGCAGTTGACGGGTCAGGCCGTCGGAATTGGGGGTGAAGTGACCCAGGCGGAAAAATTGCCCTTCGAGTTCGCGCTGGGTGTACAGCTCGTGAATCGCGTGGCGCATGGGTTCGTTGTCGCCACTCTGACGCGCCAGTTGCAGGTTGAATACCTGGCTCCAGTTACCCACGCTGGAACTGGCTTGCAAGCCATAGCGACCGCCCAGGCTGTCTTCCTGGCTGCCGTTGAGGTTGAGCTGGTTGTTAATGATCAGCCCCAGGCTGCCGCCTTCGGGCTGGTCATAGAAACGCGGAATGTCGTCACTGCGTTCGACGTCCTGGGTCAGGATCGACAACTGGGAGTTTTCCAGGTTGTAGAACGCCGAGATCATTTTTTCCGGGCAGGCCTGGGTGCAGGCGCCCAGGGCCACGCCTTTTTCCAACAGGGCTTGCCAGGTATCACGGGCAGCGGCCGGGACTTTGCTGTCGCCGGTGTCGGTGAATTCG
Organism: Pseudomonas sp. W2Jun17; assembly: GCF_023127795.1. Classification (NCBI taxonomy): domain Bacteria; kingdom Pseudomonadati; phylum Pseudomonadota; class Gammaproteobacteria; order Pseudomonadales; family Pseudomonadaceae; genus Pseudomonas; species Pseudomonas sp. W2Jun17. The sequence goes on from NZ_SPKO01000007.1 coordinate 625,040, forward strand.
AGCAAGGTCACGCGATCATCCCGTGACAGCACAATCAGAGCCTCGCCCAGCGGTTGCTGGTCAAGGTCCACACGCACCGCCAACGGCACGTCGAAAAAGTGATCACTGAAACCTGCGGGCAGGCCTTGGGCCTGGGTAATCAAGCTGCCAGGGGTTGCAGCGCGGGAGGCAGCGGGTGCAGCCAGCGCACTCGTACACATCAACAGCGCAAGCGCAACCGCGATAGGCGTCATCGGAAACATGAACGGATACCCTGAATGCCAAGAGATAAAAAAATCAGGTCGGCGGACAGAGAAGGGAATCAGCCGACCTGCAAGTGAATGCCCGTGATTAACAGGCACTCATTGGCATCACAGGGCTGGCAGTACGGCGTCGAATACCACCGGAATGGTGGTGGTGTAGGCACCGCGCTGAGTCGCCGTAGGCTTGGCGGCAGCGATGCGCATTTCCGCACCCACGCCTGGGGTGGAGTCGGCTTCGTTGACCACTTCCTGTGGCGTGCCGGTGAGGGTCACCCCGTTGAGGGTGGTGGTAACCGGGATGTTCTGCGCGGCATCACCGTTGAACAGCACCGCCGGGCCACCTTCGATGTAGGCGGCAACCGAACCGTTGGTGTTCTTGATGTCGTAGATGGCGCTCAGGGGAGCCAATTCACCGCTGACCAGGTTGTAGGTCATGGTCTCGTCACGGCCCCAGTTCGGATCACGCGGCTGGGCGTGGAACACGGTGGTCGGGATGTTTGCCTTGAGGTTGACGGTGTGGCTGGCTTCACCGGCAGCGATAGCGGTTACCGAGGAAGACAGCGCCAGAACAGCCAGGGGAACAGCAACAGCAAACTTCTTGAACATGGTCAATACCTGTAGTTGACAACATTGATTGGTTCATTGCCAAGGAGATCCCCAACAACGAATTACATTGCCGATTAGTTGGAACAAGCAATGCCAAACAATGATCAATCGAAACTATAGGCAGGTATGCAGGCGCATTCCAAAATGAGCGTAGCCCTTGTAAACAGCGGTTGAGCGAAAAAGATGGCATTTCGCCAAAACTTTAAAATTATCCGTAGGAAACAGGCTACACACTTAAAAACACGATAAAGAAGTTACTGTAAGACACAGACCACACCAACTCAAAAGCACCTCCACAACCACGGGCCAGATAAGAATTCGAGTCATGACTCTAATTAAAGTTATAACTCTATAAATAGAAAAGATCCAATCGGACTTGTTTCACTTATGACCGAAACCCGTGCCTACCCCGTTGACCGTTGGTCGCCAAGGACTACCATTTCAGCAAAGATATATCTTAAGTTATATCTAAACCTGTTCAGAGGACTTGCGCATGAAACACGAGCATCGCGGCGAATTTGAAAAACGCGACGGCCGCGGCCCACGGGTATTCGCCCCCGGCGACCTGAAGCTGCTGCTGTTGTCATTGATCGCCGAGCAACCTTGCCATGGCTACGACCTGATCCGCCGCATCGAGAGCCTGTTCGACGGCGCCTACAGCCCCAGTCCCGGTGTGATCTACCCCACCCTGACCTTTCTTGAAGAGAGCGAGCTGATCAGCGGCGACGCCGATGGTGGAAAAAAACGCTACACAATCACCGACGCCGGTCGTCTCTTCTTAAGCGAACAAGCCGTTGCCCTGGATGGCGTGCGCATGCGCCTGGATGTCAGCAAGCGCTCGCTGCGTGGCCACGACCGCCCACCCCAGATCCATGAGGCGGTGCACAACCTGCGCCACGCCTTGCATTCGCACAACGGGCACTGGAGCCCGGAAGAAATCATTCGTGTCGCGGCGCTGCTCAATCGCACCGCTCAAGCCATTGCCGACGGGACAGACCAATGAACACACAAGCCATTCATCGCGTGACCCACGAAATCAAACGCCGCCGCCTGGAAGTTCTGCGGGTGGTGGACATCACCCCGCGCATGCGCCGCATCACACTGGGCGGGCCTGAGCTGGAGGGCTTTATCAGCCTGGGCAGCGACGATCACATCAAACTGCTGTTCCCGCAGAACGCCGCCGAGCAAGCAGCGCTTGAAAGCCCGACGTTCGCCATCAAGGGCGACGGCCCGCAACCGGCCATGCGCGACTACACGCCACGGCGCTACGACCTGGAAACCGGCGAGCTGGATATCGACTTCGTGCTGCATGGCGATGGCCCTGCGTCCACCTGGGCCGAGCAGGCGCAGGTCGGGCAGCACCTGTATATCGGTGGGCCACGGGGCTCGATGATCGTGCCGGACATTTTCGACAGCTACCTGCTGATCGGCGACGAAACTGCCCTGCCCGCCATTGCGCGGCGTCTGGAGGAGTTGCCCGCTGGGCGCAAGGTGCTTGCGGTGATTGAAATCGCCGATGCGGCGGAGCAACAGACGCTGCAAAGTGCGGCCGATGTGGAGGTGATCTGGGCGCTGCGTGGCCACGATGACCTGCTTGAGGTGGTGCAAAACCTGACGCTGCCCGACGGCACGCTGTACAGCTTCGTGGCGACCGAAACCAGGTTGTCGCGCCAAGTACGGCGGGTGCTGCTGGACACCCACAAAGTCAATGAGGAATACCTCAAGGCCGTGGGTTACTGGCGCGCCGACGGCAGCCCGCAAGAGTGAGTCAGAGCCGGGGCTTGATGAATTTATCCAGCCCCACCATCACCAACGCTATCGCCACAAACCCCGCCAGAATCCCCCCGGCATTCACAAACACTTGTGGATAACCGAGGCGGTCCACATCGATGAACGGGTACTGATATTGCCCAAGCAAATGCCCACGCATCAGCACATACGCGAAGTACATCAATGGGTAAATCACCCAGGCGCCGATGTGCTTGAGGCGCAAAAAACCCTTGGGCACATAGCGCCACCAATAAATCAGAAACAGCAACGGCATCACGTCGTGCAGCAATTCATCGGCGATAAATTGAAAGCCTTCAGGGCTCCACAAATGCCGCAGCAGCAGGTTGTAGGCCAGGCTTACCACCACAATGCTCACGGCGACTCCACTGCTGATGTGAGGTGCCAGGAAAAACCGTTTGCCGGCTGACTCCCGGTTGACCCAGGCATAGCTCAACACCACCACCACCAGGGTGTTGGTCAACACGGTGAAGAAACTGAAAAAACTCACCAGCCCACCCAGCAGGCTGGCTTCAATGGACCAGCGTGAATAAAGGATCAGGTACTGCTGGATCGCCAACCCCACCCAGCCGGCAAGCGCCGCCGTCGCGACAAAACGCTTCATGGGTTCAGTCCAGCGGGCGTTTGGTGCGCATCAGCTTGACGTACAACCCTTCGACTTTTTCCCGCGCCCAAGGCGTCTTGCGCAGGAAGGTCAGGCTCGACTTGATGCTCGGGTCGCTCTTGAAGCAGCGGATATCAATACGTTCGGCCAAGCCGCTCCATTCGTAATGCTCCACCAGGGTGGTGAGCACGTGTTGCAGGGTCACGCCGTGGAGCGGGTCGTTGCTTGTCGCGGTCATGCCGGGCCTTTTGCAAAAAGAGGAAACACAGCCGCGCACCTTAGCCGACGAGGCGTGCAGGTGGAAGCATCGCATTGAATATAGCCCGCCAGGAAAAGTTCCCCTTCCAGACGAAAAAAGAGATGTTATATTGTAACTATATCTATCAGACGTTTTGCCTAGGAATATCCGATGTCCCTGCCTTCTCTCTGGCGCTTGTCCCCTCTCGCCGCCGCCTTGTTGATCAGCTCACAAGCCTATGCCCTGGAACTGCCCCCCCAAGTCGTTACTGGCAACCCGCTGGGTAGCGAACAATTGGCCTCGCCCACCACTGTGCTGGAAGGTGATGAGCTGACCCTGCAACAAAAAGGCAGCCTTGGCGAAACCCTGAACAAGCAGCCCGGGGTGTCATCGTCGTATTTCGGCCCAGGCGCCAGCCGCCCGATCATTCGCGGCCAGGATGGCGACCGTATTCGCATCCTGCGCAACGGCGTGGGGGCGCTGGATGCGTCGTCGCTGTCCTATGACCACGCGGTGCCGCTGGACCCGATCAATGTCGACCGTATCGAAATCGTGCGCGGCCCCGCAGCACTGCTGTACGGCGGCAGTGCCATCGGTGGCGTGGTCAACACCTTCGACAACCGCATCCCCACCGAGGCCATCGAAGGCATCCACGGTGCGGGGGAACTGCGCTACGGCGGCGCCGACACCACCCGCAGCAGCGCGGGCAAGCTGGAGGCCGGCAACGGCACATTCGCCTTGCACCTGGACGCCAATGCGCGGGAATTCAATGACCTGAAAATCCCCGGTTATGCGCGCAGCCGCCACGCGCCGGAGAGCGAAAACGGCCCCGGCAAAAACGGCCGCCTGGGTAACAGCAACGGGCGTCAGGACGGCGGTGCGGTGGGTGGTTCCTACACCTGGGATGATGGTTACGCGGGCCTGTCCTACAGCAACTACGACAGTGTTTATGGCTCCCCCGCCGAGCAGGATGTACGCATCCGCATGAAGCAGGATCATTACGCCTTTGCCTCCGAAATCCGCAACCTGCAGGGCCCGTTTACCTCGGTGAAGATCGACGCGGGCTACACCGAGTATCAGCACCGCGAAATTGAAGGCGGCGAAACCGGCACCACCTTCAAGAACAAAGGCTATGAAGCCCGAGTGGAGGCGCGTCACCAGCCCATCGGCCCGTTCGACGGCGTGGTCGGCGCCCAAGTGACCCGCAATGAATTTTCGGCCCTGGGTGAGGAAGCGTTCGTACCGCAGACCGATACCAACGCTGGCGCCCTGTTTATTCTGGAAGAGATGCAAGCCACCGAGCGCTTGAAACTCAGCCTGGGTGCGCGCCTTGAGCACACCAACGTCGACCCGGATGGCAAGGGCAATGCGCGCTTTGCCACTGCGGATAAATCCAACGACTTCACCGCAGGCAGCCTGTCGTCGGGTGCGGTCTACACGCTTACGCCAATCTGGTCGGTGGCCGCGACGCTGGGCTACACCGAGCGCGCCCCGACCTTCTACGAGCTGTATGCCAACGGTGCCCACGTCGCCACCGGCACCTATGAATTGGGCGACGCCAACCTGTCGAAAGAAAAGGCCGTGTCCAGCGACCTGGCCCTGCGTTTTGACAATGGCACCCATAAGGGCAGCTTTGGCGTGTTCTACAGCCGCTTCTCCAACTACATCGGTTTGCTCGGCACTGGCCGCACTTTGAACGACGAGGGTGAAGAGGATGCTGGTGGTATTCCCGAGTACGGCTACTCCGGCGTACGTGCGCGTTTCGCCGGTTTCGAAGCCCAGGATCACTGGAAGCTCGGCGAAGGCGCCTACGGCAAGTTCGCTCTGGAACTGTCGGGCGACTACACCCGCGCCACCAACCTGGACAGCGGCGAAGCCTTGCCGCGCATTGCGCCCCTGCGTTTGAACAGCGGCTTGCTGTGGGAACTGGATCGCTGGCAGGCACGTATCGATGTGGAACATGCTGCGGGCCAAGGGCGCGTGCCGGATAACGAGAGCGGCACCGATGGCTACACCACTTTGGGAGCAAGCGCGGGGTATCGCTTCAACGTCGGTGGCAGCCAGTGGCTGGCGTTCGTCAACGGTGAAAACCTGACCAACCAGACCGTGCGCTACGCCAGCTCGATCCTGCGCGACATCGCACCGGCACCGGGGCGCAGTGTGCAGTTCGGCATCCGCACCACCTTCTGACCAACACCGAAAACCCTTTGTGGGAGCAAGCCCCCTCCCACATTATTAGCCAGCGACTATCTGTCACTGTTACCAAAACTGAAATGATGCATCTTGCGATTCACCCTTTCTCAAAACGCCCCGCCGCATTATCCTTCGCAACAATCTGAAACGCTTCACCTCCCGGTCGCCCCATTTGCCGAATCTCTTCCTGCACAAAGACAGCGCTGTCTTGAATCGACCAGCGCCGGGGGGTTTATTGCCCGCCTGTGGATAACCGAGTTATCCACAGAAAAAACCAAAAATAACGATGAACCAAGCCCGAGCCGAATCGTCATCTACAGTGAGTGAAGCACGGGGTTACATAATTCCAACGTAACGGAGAAACACACTATGAGCACTGATGGTGCCTCAAGCCCAAGCCGCCTGTTGCCCAGGCTGCTGGGGGTCTTGCTGCTGATCATGGGGCTGGCCTTGCTGGCCGGCGGCGTCAAGCTGAGTATGCTCGGCGGGTCGCTGTACTACCTGCTGGCCGGTATCGGCATTGCCCTGACCGGCGTGTTGCTGCTGGCTACCCGCCGCGCTGCGCTGGGCCTGTATGCACTGGTGTTATTCGCCAGCACCGTGTGGGCCCTGTGGGAAGTGGGCCTGGACTGGTGGCAGCTGGTGCCGCGCCTGGCCCTGCTGTTCGCCCTGGGCATCGTCATGCTGCTGCCGTGGTTTCGCCGGCCATTGCTGCGTGGCCAAGCCGCGCCGCTGGGCACTGGCGCGCTGAGCGTGGCCGTGGTGCTGGCGGGCGCAACCGCCCTGGCCAGCCAGTTCACCAACCCAGGTGAAATGGTCAAGACCGGCCAACTGGACCGCGACGCGGTACCCGGCATGGCCAACGCCGCACCCTCCCAAGCCGATGGCGACTGGAACTCCTATGGCCGTTCGGCCTTCGGCGACCGTTACTCGCCACTGGCACAGATCACTCCGGAAAACGCCCACAAACTGGTGCCGGCGTGGACCTATCGCACCGGCGATATCCCGGGGCCGAACGATCCGGGTGAAACCACCGCGGAAAACACCCCGCTGAAAGTCAACGGCATGCTCTACGTGTGCACGCCGCACAGCCAGGTGATCGCGCTGGACCCGGACACCGGCAAGGAAATCTGGCGCTTCGATCCGAAGATCAGCAGCCAGGGCGCCGAGAACTTCAAGGGTTGGGCGCACATGACCTGCCGTGGCGTGTCGTATCACGATGACGCCGCCTACGCTTCCGAACAGAGCCCGACTGGCAGCGCTAGCCCGGCTGCGGCACCGACTGCCTGCCCGAAACGCATCTTTGTGCCGACTGCCGACACCCGTCTGATCGCCCTGAACGCCGACACCGGCAAGATGTGTGAAGACTTCGGTGACAAAGGCCAGGTCGACCTGCGCGCCAACATCGGCAGCTTCGCCCCAGGCGGCTACTACTCCACTTCGCCACCGGCCGTGACCAAGAACCTGGTGGTGATCGGCGGTCATGTGACCGATAACGTTTCCATCGACGAGCCTAGCGGTGTGATCCGCGCGTTCGACGTGCACACCGGCAAGCTGGTGTGGAACTGGGACAGCGGCAACCCGGGCGACACCACCCCGTTGGCCGAGGGCAAGACCTACACCCGCAACTCGCCGAACATGTGGTCCATGTTCGCCGTGGATGAAAAACTCGGCATGTTGTACCTGCCGATGGGCAACCAGATGCCCGACCAGTACGGCGGCGACCGTACCGATGATTCCGAGAAATACGCAGCGGGCCTGACCGCTCTGGACATCGACACCGGCCACGTGAAGTGGACCTTCCAGTTCACCCACCATGACCTGTGGGACATGGACGTGGGCGGCCAGCCTTCGCTGATCGACATCAAGACTGCTGACGGCGTCAAGCAAGCGGTGATGGCATCGACCAAGCAAGGCAGCATCTACGTGCTGGATCGCAGCAACGGTCAGCCAGTGGTTCCGATCAACGAAATCCCTGTACCGCAAGGCGCAGTGGCTGGTGATCGCACCTCCCCGACCCAACCCAAGTCCGACCTGAACTTCATGCCGCCGCCCCTCAAGGAGCGTGACATGTGGGGCGTGACGCCGTTCGACCAACTGATCTGCCGGATCGACTTCAAGTCGATGCGCTACGACGGCCCATTCACCCCGCCGTCGCTGCAAGGCTCGATCGTGTACCCAGGCAACTTCGGCGTGTTCGACTGGGGCGGCATCTCGGTTGACCCGGTGCGTCAGATCGCGTTCGTGAACCCAAGCTACATGGCGTTCAAATCGAAACTGATCCCGGCCGCCGACATCGCCAAGCAAGGCCCGCGCGTCAGCGAAACCGAAGGCGTACAGCCGAACAAAGGCGCACCGTACGGTGTGATCCTTGAGGCACTGCTGTCGCCGATGGGCCTGCCGTGCCAGGCGCCAGCGTGGGGCTACGTGGCAGCGGTCGACCTGACCAACCACCAGACCATCTGGATGCACAAGAACGGCACCGTGCGTGACAGCTCGCCGGTCCCGATCCCGCTGACCATGGGCGTGCCTAGCCTGGGCGGTACGTTCACCACCGCCGGTGGCGTCGCGTTCCTCAGCGGCACCCTGGACCAGTACCTGCGTGCCTATGACGTGAAGAACGGCAAGCAACTGTGGGAAGGCCGCCTGCCAGCAGGCGCGCAAACCACCCCGATGACCTACACCGGCAAGGACGGCAAGCAATACGTGCTGGTCATGGCCGGGGGTCACGGCTCACTGGGCACCAAGCAGGGTGACTATGTGATGGCGTTCAAACTGCCGGATTAAGCAGCACCGGCGATATAAGCAAAGGCGGCTACCTCACAGTAGCCGCCTTTTTTTATATCCGTGTCCTGTACATCAGCCACAGGATGCTAGCGGGTATGGCAAATATCTATCCAAACCTGTCATGGTTGACAGGTTTTAACTGCGCAAAAATGATTTAGCCTCCCGCTCGAGATTGCTTTAGCTCGCGAACCGCTTACGCAATACCTGGGCGCACGGATGAAATTTTAAATGGAGCTTTTCACTATGACGGACCATAGCGCTGTACAACCAAACCTTTGTATCTCGACAAAAATCCTGGAACTGGAACAACTCGACAGTCCAAGTTTAAGAAAGCTGATCAGCGGGCAAGTGCTTGCCATTCGAGTGCCCGACTTCGCCAACGAAAAAACCAGCGCACGGCTGATTCAGAGCATCAGCGAAACCGCCACGCTGGAACAATACAGCCACGAAACCTACGAGGGCGGGCACGTCGTACAGCACTTCTATGGCGTGCATCGCTGGGGCACGCCGTTCAATTCCACCTATGGCAAGGTTGCGGGCAGTGATGCCCAACGCAAGTATTACGCTGACGCTGCCCATATGCGCAGCCTGATCGACCGTATTTGCGCCCCGCAACAACCGCCCATTCAAGACTTGATGGAGCAGTTCCAGAGCATTTGGCCGCAAGGCGCACAAGCCGCTGCATTCCAGGGCCAACCGATGTTCTGCGGGATTATCCGCGCCATGTTTCCCGAGACGGCGCACCTCTCGGAAACGGTTCCCCATGTTGATTGCCTGCCCCTGTCGATCGCGGAACTGGAACACCAATTCAGCGCCAATATTTATCTGGAAACGCCGCCATCAGGCGGAGAGTTGATCATCTGGGATACCGAGGCCTTTGCCTATGCCGAGGTCAAGCGTTTCGAAGGTGCGCAGCTACCCGAGGAGCGCTTGCAAAAGCCGTTGCGTATCCAGCCGCGCAAGAACGAATTGGTGATCATCAATACTCGCCGTCCCCATGCCATTTGCGGATTCGAATCGGGCAAACGTATCAGCATGCAGTCGTTTATCGGCTATACCGCTGGCAAACCGTTTTATTTCTGGTGCTGATACTTTTAACCCTCTTGCAAATGGACATCTTTTTATGACCCCCGAAGAATTCCGTCGCCATGGCTACGCCATGATCGACCTGATCGCAGACTATCGAGAAAACATCGAGCAACGCGGCGTGCAGCCCACCACGGTGCCCGGCGAAATCAAGGCCGCCCTGCCAGCGAGCCCGCCTGACAGCGCCGAACCGTTCGAACAGATCATGGGCGATGTCGAAAAGCTGATCATGCCCGGGCTGCTGCATTGGCAGCATCCGAGTTTTTTCGGCTTCTTCCCTTCCAACGTGGAGCTGTCTTCGGTGCTGGGCGATTGCCTGAGCACTGGCCTGGGTGTGGTGGGCTTGTCCTGGCAATCCAGCCCGGCCCTCACCGAAATCGAAGAAGTGACCACCGATTGGCTGCGCGACATGCTCGGCCTGAGCAGCGCCTGGAGCGGCGTGATCCAGGACTCCGCGTCCACCTCCACCCTGGTGGCCCTCATCAGCGCCAGGGAGCGCAGCTCCGATTACGCGCTGATGCATGACGGCCTGCAAAACAGCGGCGCCCCCCTGATCGTCTACACCTCAGCCCACGCCCATAGCTCGGTCAACAAGGCGGCGATCCTGGCCGGATTCGGCCAGAACCATATCCGCACCATCGCCACCGACCAACACAATGCAATGTCGCCCCAGGCATTGGCGCACGCCATCGAACAGGACCTGGCCGCCGGCAATCGCCCCTGCGTAGTAATTGCTACCACCGGGACCACAGCCGCCATGGCGATCGACCCTCTGGATGCGATTGGCGACCTGACACAACGCCACGGTGTGTGGCTGCATGTGGACTCGGCCATGGCCGGCGCTGCGATGATCCTGCCGGAATGCCGAGCACTGTGGCAGGGCATCGAAAAAGCCGACTCCCTGGTGCTCAACCCGCACAAATGGCTGGGCGCGGCCTTCGATTGCTCGGTGTACTTCGTGCGCGACCCCGAGCATTTGATTCGCATCATGACCACCAACCCGAGCTACTTGCAGTCCAGTGCCGACGGCCAAGTCAGAAACTACCGCGACTGGCGGATTTCATTGGGCAGCCGCTTCCGCGCCCTGAAGCTGTGGTTTCTGATACGCGAACAAGGCGTCAGCGGCTTACAGGCGCGGCTGAGGCGCGACCTGGCCAATGCACGCTGGCTGGCTGAACAGATCGAAAGCAGCGCGCAATGGAAACTGGTGGCCGCGCCAGCCCTGCAAACCCTGTGTATTCGCCATGAACCGCCAGGGCTGAACGGTGAGGCGCTGGATCAGCACACGCGGGCCTGGGCAGAAAAACTCAACCAGTCCGGTCATGCCTATGTCACCCCCGCCCTCCTCGAAGAGCGCTGGATGGTGCGGGTGTCCATCGGTGCATTGGGCACCGAGCGCCAGCATGTCGAACGGTTATGGACGCGGCTGCAAAGCCTGGTCGCTGAAACGCTGCCAAAGTAGCTCCCTCGCCACGGTTTAATGCTCGTCTGCTGTGTCTAAACAGACACCCGCGCACGGCGCATCCAGCGCTCGAACGCCATGGCATTCAGTGGCCGGCTGATCAGGTAGCCCTGGGCCGTGTCGCACTGCCAGTGCTTGAGCAGGGTGAGGCTGTGCTCGAACTCCACCCCCTCGGCCACGACCTTGAGGCCCAGGTTGTGGCTCATCTCGATGGTGGAGCGCACGATCACGCCGTCGCCGCTGGTGCTGTCGAGGTTGCGTATGAACGACTGGTCGATCTTCAACTCCTGTACCGGCAGGCGCTGCAACTGCGCCAGTGATGAGTAACCGGTACCGAAGTCGTCCACCGACAGGCTGATGCCGCAGCCGCGCAGTTGTTCCAGCACGCTGAGGGCTTGCTGTGGATTGTGCATGATGGCGCTTTCGGTGATTTCGAAAAGCAAATGCTCGGCGCTCACCTCGTATTGGATCAATAGCGCAGTGACGCGAATGGCCAAGTCGTCATCGACCAGGTCGTTCACCGAGATATTCACCGACAGTTGAATCACCAGGCCACGCAGCGCCCATTCGGCAATCTGGCGGATGGCCTCTTCAATCACCCATAAGGTCAGGGGCCCCATGCTGCCGGTGCGTTCGGCCAGGGGAATGAATTCTGTGGGCGACACTTGCCCAAGGGTCGGGTGTTGCCAACGCAACAAGGCTTCCGCCTGGCCCACATGGCCGTGCTTGAGGTCAAGCTTGGGCTGATAGCACAGGAACAACTCGCCTTCGACCACCGCCCGGCGCAGATCGCGGATCAGGGTAATCTGGCGTTGGTGAGCGAGGTCGCGATCAGGCTGGTAGATCTGCAAATGCCCCGGCATGGTGGCCGCGTCATGTCGAGCGATGGCGGCGCGGTTGATCAGTTCCTCGACCTGCTGACCGTCTGCGGGATACGCGGCAATACCGATGCTCACTTCATGACGCACTTCATCGTTACCGATGCGCTGGGGTTCGGTCAGCAGCCCGTACACGCGGTCGGCACGGGCGACGGCGGAGTCGATTTCGGTGTTTTCCAGCAACAGCAGAAACTCACTGCCGGCAATGCGCGCGGCGGTGTCGCTGGCCAGCAGGCTCATGGACAGGCAGCGGCTGGCTTCGCACAACATTTCTTCCACACCCTGGGGGCCGAAGCCTTCGTTGATGACCCGATAGTTTTCAATCCCCAGGTACAGCAACACCACCGGCCGCCGCGCACTGATCGCACTGCCCAGACGCTCCATGGCCAGGGCGCGATTGGGCAGGCCGGTGAGCGCATCATGCAAAGCGTTATGGGCCAACTGTCGTTCGCGCACGGCGATGCCGCTTTGCATGGCATTGAAAGCGCGGGCCAAGAGGCCGAACTCATCGTGGCTGCGCACCCGCACCGGCGTGTGGTAGTCACCGGCGCCGATCCGCTCAGCGGCCCGCACCAATGCATTGAGCGGGCGTGATACACGCCGCGCAAGAAATAACGCCGCCCCCAGCGAGACCAACAGCACCGCCACGGCAATCACCAGAAACTGCCGGTCCAGCGGTGCGAAGGATTCCAGGGCGTGGTCCAGCGGGCTTTGCAGCAACACGCGCACTTCATCGCCTTCGCCGCTATTGGCCAAGGGCAACACCTGGCTGAGCACGCGCTGGCCATGGAACCCTTGGACCCGCGCCTGCGGATCGATTGACGTACCCAGCAGCAGGTCGATAACGCTCGGGCGCAAACTGCCCGGCTGGGTCGTGAAGAGCTGGCCGACATGGCCGCCTTGTACGCTGAGAAACGACACCTCAAGGTTGCTCATGGAGCGCAACTCATGGGCAAATTGCGTATCCATGGGAAAGCCCATGATCACTCGGGCGATGGGCGCGGGTTCAAGGACTTCCTTCTGCACCAGCAAGTAGGGGCGCCCAGCCATGGCGACGATCAGCATTTGCTGGCCGCTGCGGCGCGCGCTGCGCAATGCATTGGCATAAGGGAACGCCTCCCCTTGCTTCATCGCCAGCAAGGTACTGACCATGACCCTGTCATCCAGGCCCAACACGAACACTTCGCTGGAGTTGACCCCAGTACCATGGCGTCCCAGGGCCTCCAGGATCGGCACAGTTGCGCCACCGGCCACGGCCTGCTTGAACGGGCCATCGATGGTGAGCCAGTCCAACCCATATTGCAGGCGGCGGCCGCGCAGGTCCAACAAGCGCTCGAACACCTGCCGCCCAGTGTCCAACTGCACCTGGGCCTGGTTCTCCACGGCGCGGGTAGTAGCGGCCTTGACGGCGAAATACGTGGCCGCCACGACCACCAGCAACAACAGCGCCAGTACTCCGGCAATCCGGGTTTGAAAGGTGTGACGCCACTGCAATGCCGCACCCGCCGGCCGCGCTCGGCGTTCTGTGCGGTGCGTTGCGTCTCTCATATGCATCCCTGCCGGTTGCTGAGCTGGCGTCAAAAAAACGTCCATCCTTAAAGAGAATTTTGTTTAGGCTAGATTAGCTTGGACAAGGCATAAGTAAACCCAATAAATACGGCACCGTTAGCGTCATATTATTGACTAAAGCACTGAGACAGCGTCATTTTGGTAATTTCATGCAATATGTTGCTATCTCACCCCCACCATTGAAACCACCGCTCCCCCGCCCCATCTAACCTGCATACTCCCTTATGCAGGTGCCCCATGAGCGACCAGCAAGACGTCCCTGATTACGACCTCAACGATTACGCCGACCCCGAAAACGCAGAAACCTCCTCGTCCAACACCGGCCTGGCGCTTCCTGGGCAGAACCTGCCGGACAAGGTCTATATCATCCCGATCCACAACCGGCCGTTTTTCCCGGCGCAAGTGCTGCCGGTGATCGTCAATGAAGAGCCGTGGGCCGAGACCCTGGAGCTGGTGAGCAAATCCGACCACCACTCCCTTGCCCTGTTTTTCATGGACACGCCGCCTGAAGATCCGCGGCACTTCGACACCTCGGCCCTGCCGCTGTACGGCACCCTGGTCAAGGTGCACCACGCCAGCCGCGAGAACGGCAAGCTGCAATTCGTGGCCCAGGGCCTGACCCGTGTGCGCATCAAAACCTGGCTCAAGCACCATCGCCCACCGTACCTGGTGGAGGTCGAATACCCGCATCAGCCCAGCGAGCCCACCGACGAGGTCAAGGCCTACGGCATGGCGTTGATCAATGCGATCAAGGAACTGCTGCCGCTCAACCCGCTGTACAGCGAAGAGTTGAAGAACTACCTCAACCGCTTCAGCCCCAACGACCCGTCGCCGCTCACCGACTTCGCCGCCGCCCTCACCTCGGCGACAGGTAATGAGCTGCAGGAAGTGCTGGACTGCGTACCCATGCTCAAGCGCATGGAAAAAGTGCTGCCGATGCTGCGCAAAGAGGTCGAAGTGGCGCGGCTGCAAAAAGAACTGTCTGCCGAAGTGAACCGCAAGATCGGCGAGCACCAGCGCGAATTCTTCCTCAAGGAACAGCTCAAGGTCATCCAGCAGGAGCTGGGCCTGACCAAGGACGACCGCAGTGCGGACGTCGAGCAGTTCGAGCAGCGCCTGGAAGGCAAGGTGCTGCCGGCCCAGGCGAAAAAACGCATTGATGAAGAATTGAACAAACTGTCGATCCTGGAGACCGGCTCGCCGGAATACGCCGTCACGCGCAACTACCTGGACTGGGCTACCTCGGTGCCGTGGGGCGTGTACGGCGCAGATAAGCTCGACCTCAAACACGCGCGCAAGGTGCTGGACAAACACCATGCGGGCCTGGATGACATCAAGAGTCGCATCCTCGAATTCCTCGCGGTGGGCGCCTATAAAGGCGAAGTCGCCGGTTCCATCGTGCTGCTGGTAGGCCCGCCGGGCGTGGGCAAGACCAGCGTGGGCAAATCCATTGCCGAGTCCCTGGGCCGACCGTTCTACCGTTTCAGCGTCGGCGGTATGCGCGATGAGGCCGAGATCAAGGGCCATCGCCGCACCTACATCGGCGCCCTGCCCGGCAAGCTGGTGCAGGCACTGAAAGACGTGGAAGTCATGAACCCGGTGATCATGCTCGACGAGATCGACAAGATGGGCCAGAGCTTCCAGGGCGATCCGGCATCGGCGTTGCTGGAAACCCTGGACCCGGAGCAGAACGTCGAATTCCTCGACCACTACCTGGACCTGCGCCTGGACCTGTCCAAAGTGCTGTTCGTGTGCACCGCCAACACCCTGGACTCGATTCCGGGCCCGTTGCTGGACCGCATGGAAGTGATTCGCCTGTCGGGCTATATCACCGAAGAAAAAGTCGCCATCGCCAAGCGCCACCTGTGGCCCAAACAGTTGGAAAAAGCCGGCGTTGCGAAAAACAGCCTGACCATCAGCGACGGCGCGCTGCGCGCGTTGATCGACGGTTATGCGCGGGAAGCCGGGGTGCGTCAGTTGGAGAAGCAACTGGGCAAACTGGTGCGCAAGGCGGTGGTCAAGCTGCTGGATGAGCCCGACAGCGTGATCAAGATCGGCAACAAGGACCTGGAAAGCTCCCTGGGGATGCCGGTATTCCGTAACGAGCAGGTACTGTCCGGCACCGGCGTGATCACCGGCCTGGCCTGGACCAGCATGGGCGGCGCCACATTGCCGATTGAAGCAACGCGTATCCACACGCTCAATCGCGGCTTCAAGCTCACCGGGCAGTTGGGTGAAGTGATGAAGGAATCCGCCGAAATCGCCTACAGCTACATCAGCTCGAACCTGAAGTCGTTTGGCGGTGATCCGAAGTTCTTCGACGAAGCCTTCGTTCACTTGCACGTGCCGGAAGGCGCCACGCCGAAAGACGGCCCGAGTGCGGGTGTGACCATGGCCAGTGCGCTGCTGTCGCTGGCACGCAACCAGCCGCCAAAGAAAGGCGTGGCCATGACCGGCGAACTGACCTTGACCGGGCATGTACTGCCGATTGGCGGGGTGCGTGAAAAGGTAATTGCAGCGCGGCGCCAGAAGATCCACGAGCTGATCCTGCCGGAGCCCAACCGTGGCAGCTTTGAAGAGTTGCCGGAGTACCTGAAGGAAGGCATGACCGTGCACTTCGCCAAGCGCTTTGCGGATGTGGCGAAGGTGCTGTTCTGATAGAGCTCTAGCGCCTGAACCGGCCTCATCGGGGGCAAGCCCCCTCCCACAGGGAACCGGCGTCGTGAATGACAACGCGGTCAAATGTGGGAGGGGGCTTGCCCCCGATGGCGTGAGTGGCCGCGACACATACCCTGCTTGTCACACCCTGCCTCATCTTCGGTTATGCTCGCCCTTCGTCGTGTATAAACGGAGCCTCCATGACCGCTGCCCGCCTGCTTCTCCCCTTGAGCCTTGCCCTGTTGGCCGCGTGCGCCAGTGCACCGAAGCAAAACGTTACCGTGGACAACCAGAGCGCCTGCCCGCTCCAGCTTAAAACCAATCAGAACCTGATCCTCACCTTGCCCAGCAATCCCACCACCGGCTACCGCTGGGCCATCCAGGACTCCGCTGGCGGTGTTCTGCGCGCATTGAGCCCCGAGGTCTATAGCAGCGCCGAATCCGGTGTAATCGGCGGCGGTGGTCAATCGACCTGGCGCTTCCAGGCATTCGCCCCAGGGCAAGGCCGTTTGCGCCTGACCTCCCAGCAACCCTGGGAGCCGGAAGCCGAACCTGTCGAAACCTTTGACTGCGCCATTACGGTGAACTGATATGCCCTGGCTGATCCTTGCCTTGATGGGCGCCGGTACCTTTATCTACGGCCTGGCGACTCACGCGACGCTGTTGTGCCTGCTGGTCAAGCCACTGCCGGTTCTGGCGCTGCTGGGTTGGCTGCATGACGCACCGCCTACCGACTATCGACGCTGGATCAGCCTGGGGTTGATTTTTTCCGTGGTGGGCGACGTATTGCTCGCCTGGCCGGGTGACCTGTTTATCTTTGGCCTGGGCGCATTTCTGTGTGCGCATCTGGCTTACCTCAAAGCCTATTTCAGCGACTGTCGGCGTCTGGCAATAGTACCGCTGATGCTGGCCCTGGCTGTCGGGGCGATCCTGCTGGGCATCCTGATCTCCCACGGTTTAGGCGAGTTGCTGATACCGGTGGTGGTTTACGCGCTGGTGATCAGCGCCATGCTCTGGCGTGCATTGGCAAGGTTGGGCAGCGCGGTACCGCAACGCTCGGCACTGCTGGCGGCAGCGGGTGCGGTGTCGTTTGTGTTTTCCGATACGTTGATCGGTATCAACCGGTTTGTATTGGCCTTCGATGCGGCGCCCTATTTGTTGATCGCCACTTATTGGCTCGGGCAATGGGGCATCACCGCCTCAGCTTTCCATCAGACAACCCGCGCATCCGACGACCAACTTGGCTAAAATGCCGGCCTTTCCCCCTCGTCGCCGGAACAACCGTGAGCAAAGAACCCGATCGCCTATTCGCCCAGCCCCTGCCCCAGGTGCCGGACTTCGCCTTTAACGAGGATGTGGTGCGGGTGTTCCCGGACATGATCAAACGCTCGGTACCGGGCTACCCGACCATCGTCGAGAACCTCGGCGTGCTGGCCGCGCAATTTGCCCAGCCGGGTAGCGTGCTGTATGACCTGGGCTCGTCCCTGGGTGCCGTGACCCAAGCCCTGCGTCGCCATGTGCGCACCGATGGCTGCCGGGTGATCGCGGTGGACAACTCGGCGGCGATGGTCGAACGTTGCCGCGAATACCTCAACGGCCAGGACTCGATGTTCCAGGAGCTGCTGCCGGTCGAGGTGATCGAGGGCGATATCCTCGCGTTGCAATTTCAGCCTGCATCGGTGGTAGCGCTGAACTTCACCCTGCAATTCATCGCCCCTGACGAACGCCTGGCGTTGCTCGGGCGTATCCGCCAATCGCTGCTGCCGGGAGGGGCGTTGATCCTCTCGGAAAAGCTGCGCTTTAACGATGTTGAAGAACACGTACTGCTGACCGACCTGCATATCGCGTTCAAACGCGCCAACGGCTACAGCGAACTGGAAATCGCCCAGAAGCGCAGCGCCATCGAAAACGTCATGAAACCCGACAGCCTCGAAGAACACCGCGAACGCCTGCTGGCGGCCGGGTTCTCGAAAGTCGTGCCGTGGTTCCAGTGTCTTAACTTTGCCTCGTTGATTGCCTTGCCATGATTGATTTATCCCCCCTCGCCCGCCATCTGGTCGGCACTCCTTTGGCCGTTTGGGCCCAGGGCCTGCAAGCGCAGCTCGACAGCAAGATGGAAAAAGGTCATGGCGACCTGGAGCGCTGGCAGAGTGCTTTGGACGCACTGCCGAAGATCCAGCCCAGCGAAGTCGACCTGTTGAACGGCCTGGTGCTGGACACCGATTGCGACGACGAAACCCGCGCCCGGATGCACTCGGCACTGATGGGGCTGAGCCCATGGCGCAAAGGCCCGTTCCACCTGTTCGGCGTGCATGTGGACACCGAATGGCGTTCGGACTGGAAGTGGTCGCGGGTTGCGCCGCACTTGAACTTGAAGGGCAAACGCATCCTCGATGTGGGCTGCGGCAACGGTTACTACATGTGGCGAATGCTCGGCGCGGGCGCCGACAGTGTGATTGGCGTGGACCCCAACTGGCTGTTCTTCTGCCAGTTCCAGGCAGTGCAACGTTACCTGTCTGAGCCCAAAGCCTGGCACCTGCCGTTCCCGTTCGAAGACTTGCCGGCGAACCTGGAAGGCTTCGACACGGTGTTCTCCATGGGCGTGTTCTACCATCGCCGCTCGCCGATCGAGCACTTGCTGGCGCTCAAGGACACCCTGGTCAAGGGCGGCGAGCTGGTCCTGGAAACCCTGGTGGTGGAAGGCGATCAGCAGCAGGTGCTGGTGCCGGAAGACCGTTATGCACAGATGCGTAACGTGTGGTTCCTGCCCTCGGTGCCGGCGTTGATGTTGTGGCTGCGCCGTGCAGGCTTCAGTGAGGTGCGGTGCGTGGATGTGAGCGTGACCACGGTTGAGGAACAGCGTGGAACAGAGTGGATGAAATATCAGTCGCTCAGTGACTTCCTCGACCCCGAAGATCACAGCAAGACCATCGAAGGGCTGCCGGCGCCGATGCGGGCGGTGATCATCGCCAAAAAGTAACTGAACAAATAGAGAGCCAAATGTGGGAGGGGGCTTGCTCCCGATAGCAGTATGTCAGTCACCTATTGGTTAACTGACCCACCGCTATCGGGAGCAAGCCCCCTCCCACATTGGAACTCCTGTGTTGGCTAGAGTGATGGCTTGGCCCGGCGAGCCTTGAAGAACTCGCTCAACACCGTGCCGCACTCCTCGGCCAGCACGCCGCCTTCAAACAGTACCTTATGATTGAGAAAGCCCTGGGTAAAAAACTGCCCCTGGCTCTGCACAATCCCGGCCTTGGGCTCCAGTGCGCCATACACCACCCTTGCGATGCGTGAATGCACGATCAACCCGGCGCACATGCTGCACGGTTCCAGGGTCACATACAGCGTGCTGCCCACCAGGCGATAGTTGCTGATGGCTTGCGCAGCGGCGCGGATCGCGACCATTTCGGCATGGGCGCTGGGGTCGTTGCCGCTGATCGGGCAATTGAAACCGCGGCCGATGATTGCACCATCCTGCACCAGCACCGCGCCCACCGGCACTTCGCCCAGTGCGGCGCCTTGGGCGGCCAGGGCGAGGGCTTCGCGCATAAAGTCCTGGTCGCGGCTGCGGTCGATAATCGCGCCGGGGCGAATCTGGCGCATCACGCCACCTCGATAGCGGCCATCAGGCCGGTTTCCATATGGTCGATCACGTGGCAATGGAACATCCACACTCCCGGGTTATCCGCCACCAGCGCCACACGGGCGCGTTCGTTCTTGCCCAGCAGGTAGGTGTCGGTGAAATACGGGATGACCTTGTGGCGGTTCGACGCAATCACCTTGAAGCTCATGCCATGCAGGTGGATCGGGTGCTGGTACTGGGTCATGTTCTTCAATTCAAAGATGTAGCTCTTGCCCTTTTCAAGCCTGGCAATCGGGCGGTCGGCACAGGTCTTGTCGGTGATGTCCCAGGCCTGGCCGTTGATCTGCCACAGGCTGGGTGGCTTACCGTTTTCGACATTGACCGACACCGAACCGACCCATTCGAAATTGAAGTTGAGTTTCTCGGCATTGGCCAGGTCCGGCTCGGCAACCGGGTTGGCCGGCAATGCCGGTGGCCACTGGGTAGGCGCATCGGTGTTGGCCACCGAACGGAAGGTGCCCAGGCGCACCGGGCCGTTGCGGATCGACAATTCTTCACCCGCCGGCGGGGCCTTGATTGCCAGACAGATGCGCATCCCCGGGCCCAGCCAGTATTCCTTGCCCAGCGGGCGCGGCTCGATGGGGTTGCCGTCCAACGCGTAGATCTGCGCTTCGACGCCGAGGATGTTGAGGCGATAGGTCAGGGTGTTGTCGAGGTTGAGCAAGCGCACGCGAGTGATTTGCCCAGCGGGCAGGTCGATGACCGCCTGGGGCACGCCGTTGATGGTGGAGAGGCGCCCTGCAGTGCCGCCCCGCGCCGCTTCACGGGGGATACTGAACTCGACAAACGCACCTTCTTCGTCGATGTGCCAGTTCTTCAGGCTCAAGGTACGTTCGTATTTGAAACCGGTGGGTTCGCGCTCTTCCACAATCAATGGGCCGACCAGGCCACGGCCAAGTTCTTCGCTGCTGCTTACGTGGGGGTGATACCAGTAGCTGCCGGCATCGGGCACGCGAAATTGGTAGTCGAAATATTCCCCAGGCAGCACCGGCAATTGCGAAACGTAGGGGACGCCGTCCATTTCCAGCGGCAGGCGGATGCCGTGCCAGTGGATGGTAGTGGCGACCGGCAGGTGATTGATGAAACGTACCCGCAGCCATTCGCCCTGGCGCACGCGCAACTCGGTGCCAGGCGCCGAAGGGCCGAATGCCCAGGCTTGGGTCTTGTGCCCCGGTACCAGTTCCACGTCCAGGGGCGCGGCAATCAGTTGGTAGTCGCTTCCTGCGTTGGCATCGGCGACCTTGCCCAGCCAGTAACGATAGGCGCCACCGGCGCCCACACCGACGACTGCCAGGCCGGCAAGGCCACCGAGGATCTGTCGACGGGAAAACGATTGGGACACAGCAACCTCACGTATCTGCCGCAGGCCAAGGCCCGCAAAGGGCAGATACGATACACCTGCGTCGCCTAAACAGTAAGGCTTCGCATTGCCGCATGGCGCAATTGTGGATGTCGATAAAGATCAACATGTGGGAGGGGGCTTGCTCCCGATGGCGGTGGGTCAGCTAAAAACATGCTGACTGACACACTGCTATCAGGAGCAAGCCCCCTCCCACATTGTGAACTTCATTGTGGCTTATATTGTGTTTGCTCAGGTCCTGGCAGCCGCCAGAATCAAGGCTTTCATCTCGGCAACCGCACCCTTGAAACCGACGAACAGCGCATGGGCCACCAGTGCATGGCCGATGTTCAGCTCGTTGATGCCCTTGATCGCCGCCACAGCTTCGACGTTGTGGTAGTGCAAGCCATGGCCGGCATTGACGATCAAGCCTTCGTTGAGCCCGCAGTTCACGCCGTCGATGATGCGTTGCAGCTCGTCGGCCACTTCGGTCGGGGTGGTGGCGTCGGCGTAACGGCCAGTGTGCAATTCGATGGCCGGGGCACCGACACGGCGCGAGGCTTGGATCTGGCGTTCGTCGGCGTCGATAAACAAGGACACTTCGCTGCCGATCTTCGACAGCCGCTCCACCGCGGCCTTGATCCGCGCTTCTTGACCTGCGACATCAAGGCCGCCCTCGGTGGTCAGTTCCTGGCGGGTTTCCGGCACCAGGCAGATATGCGCCGGGCGAATGCGCTCGGCAAACGCCATCATTTCTTCGGTGACGCCCATTTCGAAGTTCATGCGCGTTTGCAGCACGTCCTTGAGCAGCAGCACATCACGCTCCTGGATGTGGCGGCGGTCTTCGCGCAGGTGCACGGTAATGCCGTCGGCGCCCGCTTCTTCGGCGTCCAGCGCGGCCTTGACCGGGTCAGGGTAACGGGTGCCCCGGGCCTGGCGCAGGGTGGCGACGTGGTCGATGTTGACGCCAAGAAGAATGCGATTGCTGGTGGTCACGGAAGCGCTCCTGAAAAGGGAAAGAATCGGTGCACAGCATACACGGGGATGTCAGGGCTTTCGAAACAACTCGCGACTGACCAGCGGTCGCCCGCCCAGGTGCACGGCAAGGGCCTGGCGCATCAGGCGCTTGGCGGCGGACAAGGCGCCCGGCGCGCTCCAGTCCGCGTCGCTCATGGCCAGCAGTTCGCTGCCCTGGAACAGCCCCGGCTGCAACAGGTACACGCGCTCAAGGCCCGCATCCACTTGCAGGCGGTACATGCCGTCGGCGGCGACGGGATCGCCGTGCAGGTCGTTGTGCAATTCAAAGCCATAGCCCAGGTCGTCGAGCAAGCGCCATTCGAAGGCGCGCAGCAGCGGTTCCAGGGGGCGCCCTTCAGCCAGGGCCAGCAGCGTCGCGGCGTAGTGATCGAAGACTGCCGGGTGCGGGTCTTCGGCGGGTAACAGCCGGATCAGCAGTTCATTGAGGTAAAGGCCGCTGAACAGTGCATCGCCGTTAAGCCAGGCAGAGGTGCCGACGCTTTCCAGGCGGCCGACGTTTTTCAACTCGCCTTTGCCGCGAAACTCCACATCCAGGGCCACGAAGGGCCGCGCCAACGTACCTGCCTTGCCCCGTGCGCTGCGCAGCACCGCACGCAGGCGGCCTTGAGGCGTGAGGAAGTCCACCAGCGCGCTGGTCTCGCGATAGGCGCGGCTGTGCAGCACGTAGGCGAGTTGGCTGGGAGGTGGGGATTGAGACATGGGAACTCACTGCTGGAATGCAATTTTTAAAACCACACAACCTAATGTGGGAGGGGGCTTGCTCCCGATGGCGGTGGGTCAGTTAAACAAATAAGTGACTGACCCTCCGCTATCGGGAGCAAGCCCCCTCCCACATTTTTTCAGACCTGCGGTGTTCTTAAAGGTCGCCATAGCCCAGTGAGCGCAACGCACGCTCATCATCTGACCAGCCACCCTTAACCTTCACCCACAGGTTAAGCATGATCTTGGAGTCGAACAGCAGCTCCATGTCCTTGCGCGCTTCGGTGCCGATGCGCTTGATGCGCTCGCCTTTGTCGCCAATGATGATTTTCTTCTGGCCGTCACGCTCGACGAGGATCAGCGCATGGATATGCAAGGTCTTGCCCTGCTGCTTGAACTCTTCGATCTCGACGGTGATCTGGTACGGCAGCTCGGCACCCATCTGGCGCATGATTTTCTCGCGTACCAGCTCGGCGGCGAGGAAACGGCTGCTGCGGTCGGTGATCTGGTCTTCCGGGAAGAAATGCTCGTTTTCCGGCAGGTAACCGGCGATCACGCGCTCCAGGGCTTCGAGGTTGTGGCCGTGCTGGGCCGAGATCGGCATGATCTGGGCGTTCGGCAGTTGTTCCTGCAACCAGGTCAGGTGCGGCATCAGCTCGGCTTTGTCTTCGATGCGGTCGGTCTTGTTCAACGCGACGATCAAGGGGCCGGTGACGTACTGCACACGCTCGAGAACCATCTGGTCTTCGTCGGTCCACTTGGTGCGGTCGACCACGAAGATCACCACGTCGACGTCTTTCAACGCCGCCGAAGCGGTCTTGTTCATGTAGCGGTTCAGGGCTTTCTCACCGCCTTTGTGCATGCCCGGGGTATCGACATACACCGCTTGCACGTTGCCTTCAGTCTTGATGCCCAGCATGTTGTGGCGAGTGGTCTGGGGCTTGCGCGAAGTGATCGCGAGCTTCTGGCCGAGGATGTGGTTGAGCAGCGTGGACTTGCCCACGTTCGGGCGGCCGACGATGGCAACATAGCCACAGCGTGTTGCGGTTGAATCAGTCATGGCCATTCTCCACGCCCAGGGCAATCAGTGCTGCAGCGGCCGCTACCTGTTCGGCAATGCGACGGCTCACACCCTGACCTCGGCTTTTTTCGTTCAATAAGGTGATTTCACACTCCACGAAGAACACGCGGCAATGGGGCTCACCCTGGATATCCACCACTTCGTAGCGTGGCAGTTCGCAACCGCGGGACTGCAGGTATTCCTGCAGGCGGGTCTTGGGATCTTTGTTGGTGTCGACCAGCGTCAGGCTTTCGATTTCAGAAGCCAGCCAGGCGACCACGCGCTCCTTGGCCGTCTCCATCCCTGCATCGAGGTAGATTGCGCCGATCAAGGCTTCCAGGGCATCGGCCAGAATCGATTCGCGACGGAAACCGCCGCTTTTCAACTCACCGGACCCCAACCGCAGGTACTCGCCCAGGCCGAAACCTCGGGCCAGCACGGCCAGGGTCTCGCCTTTCACAAGGCGCGCCCGCAGGCGCGAAAGCTGGCCTTCGCGCGCTTGAGGAAAACGCTCGAACAGCGCCTCACCGGCGGCAAAATTGAGGATGGCATCACCGAGGAACTCCAGGCGCTCGTTATTGCGCCCTGCAAAGCTGCGGTGTGTGAGGGCAAGGACCATCAATTCGGGGTCCTTGAAGGTGTAGCCGAGCTGGCGCTCGAGACGACTTAGAGAAACGGTCACGGTTTATCCATATCTAGTTGGTGGCACCGGCGGCCATCGACGATTGACGCAGTGTTCAAATTCACATCCTGGTTGGTGCTGCATGGGGCCGGACGGTTAATTGTCCAAACCCCAGAAAAGCATTCGGCGCTGTGTTCACAGCGCCGCCTGTATTACTTGATCAGCCCGACCCGCGAGAAGTTCGGCAGGTGGCTGAGCTTGGGTTCCGGCCAACTCATCCAGACCGCGAAGGCTTTGCCGACGATGTTCTCGTCGGGCACCATGCCCAGCAGGTCCTTGGGAATATTGGGGTCATCCCAGTAACGGCTGTCATTGGAGTTGTCGCGGTTGTCGCCCATCATGAAGTAGTGCCCGGCGGGTACTTTCCACTGGCCATCAGGCATTGCGCGGTAGCGGCTCATTTCCTTGCGGATCTCGTGCTCTACCGCACCGAGTTTTTCCTGGTACAGCTCGGCGCTGCCCAGGGTGTTCGGCTCGGCGCCCAGCAGCTTCTCGGCCACCGATTCACCGTTGATGAACAGGCGCTTGTCGCTGGTGTAGCGCACCACGTCGCCCGGCAGGCCGACTACACGCTTGATGTAGTTGACGTTAGGGTCGCTCGGGTAGCGGAATACCATCACATCGCCGCGCTGCGGGTCACCGACCTCGATGACTTTCTTGTCGATCACCGGCAAGCGGATCCCGTAGGAAAACTTGTTCACCAGGATAAAGTCGCCCACGTCCAGGGTCGGCTTCATCGACCCAGAAGGGATCTGGAACGGCTCCACCAGGAACGAACGCAGCACCAGCACGATGAACAACACCGGGAAGAACGACTTGCCGTATTCAACCAGCAAGGGCTCTTTGTTCAGCTTCTCGATCACCACCGCATCGGGCTGGCTGACGCTGCCCTGATAGGAAGCAATGGCCGACCGCCGACGCGGGGCGAAGAACACCAGATCGAGCAACGCCAGGAGGCCGCAAACGGCGACGGCGATAACCAGCAACAGCGGGAAATTTAGTGACATAGGACCTAACTATCCAACCTGAGCACCGCAAGGAAGGCTTCTTGTGGAACTTCCACGTTACCTACTTGCTTCATGCGTTTTTTACCGGCCTTTTGCTTCTCAAGCAGCTTGCGCTTACGGCTTACGTCACCGCCGTAGCATTTGGCCAGTACGTTCTTTCTGAGAGCCTTGACGGAAGTCCGTGCAATGATCTGCCCGCCAATGGCGGCCTGGATCGCAACGTCGAACATCTGGCGCGGAATCAGTTCTTTCATCTTCTCGGTCAGTTGGCGACCTTTGTAGTGCGCGTTGTCCTTGTGCACGATCAGTGCCAGGGCATCTACCTTGTCGCCGTTGATCAGCACATCCAGTTTCACCAGATTAGCCGATTGGTAACGATCGAAATGGTAATCCAGCGAAGCATAGCCGCGACTGGTGGATTTGAGACGGTCGAAGAAGTCCAGGACCACTTCGTTCATCGGCATATCGTAGGTCACTTGCACCTGGGTACCGAGGAACAGCATGTCGCGCTGTACGCCACGCTTCTCGATACACAGGGTGATGACGTTGCCCAGGTGCTCCTGCGGGACCAGGATATTGGCCCGCACGATTGGCTCACGCATGTCTTCGATGGCCGACAGATCCGGAAGCTTGGACGGGTTGTCGACGTAAATCGTTTCACCGGTTTTGAGCAACAGCTCGAAAATAACGGTCGGCGCCGTGGTGATCAGGTCCAGGTCGTACTCGCGCTCAAGACGCTCCTGGATGATTTCCATGTGCAGCATGCCCAGAAACCCGCAGCGGAAGCCGAAGCCCAGGGCGTCGGAGCTTTCCGGGGTGTACTGCAACGACGAGTCGTTGAGGGTCAGCTTTTGCAGCGCTTCGCGAAAATCCTCGAAGTCGTCGGAGCTGACCGGGAACAGGCCGGCGTAGACCTGTGGCTGGATACGCTTGAAGCCGGGCAGTACGTCGACGTCGGGCGTGGAGCTCAGGGTCAGGGTGTCACCCACCGGTGCACCGTGGATGTCCTTGATACCGGCGATGATGAAGCCTACTTCACCGGCTTTCAGATCAGTGGTGGCGGTGTGCTTGGGGTTGAATACACCGACGCTGTCCACCAGGTGGATCTTGCCGGTGGACTTGACCAGGATCTTGTCGCCCTTCTTCACACGGCCATGGCGCACGCGGACCAGGGAGACAACGCCCAGGTAGTTGTCGAACCAGGAGTCGATGATCAACGCTTGCAGCGGATCTTCGTAGTTGCCGGTCGGCGCGGGAATGGTGTGCACCAGACGCTCGAGTACTTCGTCGACACCCAGGCCGGTCTTGGCGCTGCAGGTGACGGCGTCGGTGGCGTCGATGCCGATGATCTTCTCGATCTCTTCCTTGACACGCTCAGGCTCGGCCTGGGGCAGGTCGATCTTGTTGAGCACGGGCATGACTTCCAGGCCCTGCTCGATCGCGGTGTAGCAGTTGGCAACCGACTGCGCCTCGACGCCCTGGCCGGCGTCGACTACCAGCAAGGCACCTTCACAGGCCGCAAGCGAACGGCTGACTTCATAGGTGAAGTCGACGTGGCCCGGGGTGTCAATGAAGTTCAGCTGGTAGGTGATGCCGTCTTTGGCCTTGTAATACAGAGTAACGCTGTGGGCCTTGATGGTGATCCCGCGTTCGCGTTCGAGGTCCATGGAGTCCAGTACCTGGGCTTCCATTTCACGCTCGGCAAGGCCGCCGCACATCTGGATGAATCGATCGGCCAGCGTCGACTTGCCATGGTCAATGTGGGCGATGATGGAGAAATTGCGGATATGACTCAAATCACTCACGGATCAACACTCAAAAAGGCTGCAGGCAGATTGCCCGCTGAAAAATAGCCGGGAATTGTACCTGATGCTCAGGCCAGACGTCATCTTTGCTGACCAGAACAAAAATGCCCCACTCACGAGAGCGGGGCATTTTTTGTGCATAAGCGCAGCTTCAACCGGCCCGACGCAGCAGCCAGAACCCGGCCACGGCGCAGATGGCCGTCGGCACCAGCACCGCAAACAGCGGCGAGAAACCGAACACCAGGCTCGACGGCCCGAGCAGATCCTGGGCGATGCGGAAGGTAAAGCCCACCAGCACGCCGGTAAATACCCGCTGGCCCAGGGTTACGGAGCGCAACGGCCCGAAGATGAAGGAGATCGCCATCAACACCAACGCGGCGGTTACCACCGGCTGCAGGACTTTCACCCAGAACGCCAGCCAGTAGCGGCCGTTGTTCAGGCCCTGGTCCTTGAGGTAATGGATGTAGCTCCACAACCCCGAGATCGGCAGCGCTTCGGGGACCATCACCACGGTGTTGAGCAGTTCCGGCTTCAGGGCGATATCCCACTGCTCGGTCGGTGCATTGACCACTTCGGTGCTGGCCTTGGTGCCCTGGCCCACATTGCGGAAGTAGGTGGTGGTGACGTCGCTCAGTTGCCATTGCTCGGCATTGTATTGCGCGCGCTTGGCGAAGCTGGAGGACAGCATGTGCCGCTCTTTATCGAAGGTATAGCGCGTGACACCGATCAACAGGCCGCCTGGCTGCACGGCGTTGATGTGGATGAACTCATCACCCTGGCGGTGCCACAGGCCGTGCTTGGCGCTTTGCGCATCGCCCGAGCCCTGGGCCAGGGCGCGATTGGCCTGGGCGGTGGCTTCGGCCGGGGGCGCGACGTATTCACCGATCAGCACGCTGCACGCCATCAGCAGCAGCATCGGCTTCATCACCGCCCAGACGATACGACCAATGGAAACGCCGGCGGCGCGCATGATGGTCAGCTCGCTGTTGCTGGCCAGGGTGCCCAGGCCGATCAGGCAACCGATCAGCGCCGCCATCGGCATCATGTCGTAGAGGCGGCGCGGCGCAGTCAGTGCCACGTAGCTCAGTACATCCGTGACCGTGTAGGTGTCGGTGACGTTGCCCACTTCATCAATGAAGGCGAACAGCAAGGCCAGGCCAAGAATGATGCCCAGTACCGCCAGGATGGCGATCAGTACGCTGCTGCCAATGTAGCGATCAAGCTTAGCCACGGGCCAACTCCTTCAGGCCACGACGGCTCTTCATTTTCAAACGGATAGGTTCCCAATAGAGCAGCCCCAGGCCGATCAACAGGAAAACCCCGTGCACCCACCACAGGCCAAGGGCTGGCGGCAACTTGCCTTTCTCGAGGGAGCCACGGGCGGAAATCAGGATGGTCAGGTAGGCCATGTACAGCAGGATCGCCGGCAGCAGCTTGAGGAAACGCCCCTGGCGCGGGTTGACGCGCGACAGCGGCACGGCCATCAAGGTTACGATAAACACCAGCAGCGGCAAGGACAAACGCCATTGCAGCTCGGCAATGGAGCGCAGTTCCTGGCTGCCGAACAGCGATGCAGTCGGCAGTGCGTCGCGGTCGGTGACCTCGCCGCTGATCTCAGGCTTGGGCAGCATGACGCCATAAGTGTCGTACTTGATCGCCCGGTAGTCCGCCAGACCAGGGCTGCCGTCGTAGCGGTAGCCATTTTCCAGGATCAGGTAGCGGTTGCCGTCGGGGCGTATTTCCTGGCGCCCGCTATCGGCCACCAGAATAGTAATGCCACGGTCTTTCTGGTTCTGGCCGAGGTTTTTCTGGGAAATGAACACGCCACCGAGGTTGGAGCGGTCATCGGTCATGGTTTCGGTATAGGTGACCCGCGAACCGTCACTGAGCGCCTGGAAGCGCCCGGGCTCGAGGGTATCGAACTCGGTCATCGCATCCTGCTTGTTCAACAGCAGCTGGAACTGCATGGCGCCCTGGGGCGCCAGGCTCATGCTCAACCAGGCCACCACCAGGGCAACGCCGGCGGCCGGCACCATGGTCATGGCCAGCAAACGTTGCTGGCTCATGCCGGTGGCCGACAGCACGGTCATTTCACTCTCAAGGTACAAGCGGCCATAGGCCAGCAATATGCCGAGAAACAGGCCAAGGGGCAGGATCAGTTGCAGCATCCCGGGCATCCGGTAGCCCATGATCAAGAACAACGACCCCGGATCCAGGGCGCCTGCGGCGGCTTGAGCCAGGAACTTGACGAAACGACCACTCATGATGATGACCAGCAACACCGCACTCACGGCACTCAGGGTCAACAGGACTTCGCGGGACAGATAACGGAAGACGATCAAACCAGACACTCCAGGGTTGTCAGGCTAAGGCGGCCAAACAAGCAAGCATACCGAGACGACCCGTTTATCACGGATCGGCTAAAAAGATGGCGCATTATCCTGTGATTGACCGCGCCTGTCACGGAGCTTACTCATGCGCACGCACAAAGCGTGCGCCAAGGGTTGTCAGGCTCCGCCGGCGAGGTTCAAACTGCGGCCTTTGTCCGCTGGCGGTTTACCAAGCTGCCGAGCTTCAAGCCTGAGTACAAACTCCAGGCTCACAGACCTTGATAAGGGACCCGAACATGGAATTGGTTGTAAAAAGCGTTAGCCCCGAAACGTTGAAAACCGCCACCCTCGTGGTCGCTGTCGGCGAAGGCCGCACACTCGGCGTCGCCGCCAAGCAACTGGACGAACTGAGCGGCGGCGCGATCAGCGCGATCCTCAAGCGCGGAGACCTGGCCGGCAAAGTCGGCCAGAGCCTGCTGCTGCAGAGCCTGCCCAACCTCAAGGCCGAGCGCGTATTGCTGGTAGGCGTGGGCAAGGACGCCGAACTGGGCGACCGTCCATTGCGCAAGATCATCAGCGGCATCCTTACCACCCTCAAGGGCCTGGGCGGCAGCGATGCGGCACTGGCCCTCGACGAAATCGTGATCAAGGGCCGTGACAGCTACGGCAAGACCCGCCTGCTGGCCGAGTCGCTGCTGGACGGCGGCTATATTTTCGACCAGTTCAAGAGCCAGAAGGCCGAACCCCGCGCCCTGAAGAAAATCACCCTGCTGACCATCAAGGCTGCCCAGGCTGAAGTTCAGCGCGCCGTGACCCACGCCCAGGCCATCGCCAACGGCATGTCGTTCACCCGCGACCTGGGCAACCTGCCGCCGAACATCTGCCACCCGACATTCCTGGGCGAACAGGCCAAAGCATTGGGCAAAGAGTTCAAGGGCTTGAAGGTTGAAGTGCTGGATGAAAAGAAGATCAAGGACCTGGGCATGGGCTCGTTCTATGCCGTAGGCCAGGGCAGCGACCAGCCGCCACGCCTGATCGTGATGCAATACAACGGCGGCAAGAAATCCGAGAAGCCCTACGCCCTGGTGGGTAAAGGCATCACCTTCGACACCGGCGGCATCAGCCTCAAGCCGGGCGCGGGCATGGATGAGATGAAATACGACATGGGCGGCGCGGCCAGCGTGTTCGGTACCCTGCGTGCCGTGCTGGAACTCAAGCTGCCGATCAACCTGGTGTGCATCCTGGCCTGTGCCGAGAACATGCCGAGCGGCGGCGCGGCCCGCCCGGGCGATATCGTCACGACCATGAGCGGCCAGACCGTGGAAATCCTCAACACCGACGCCGAAGGCCGCCTGGTGCTGTGCGACGCCCTGACCTACGCCGAGCGCTTCAAGCCCCAGGCCGTGATCGACATCGCCACCCTGACCGGCGCGTGCATCGTTGCCTTGGGCTCCCACACTTCGGGACTGCTGGGCAACAACGACGAACTGATCGAGCAACTGCTCAGCGCCGGCAAGGCTGCCGACGACCGCGCCTGGCAACTGCCGCTGTTCGATGAGTACCAGGAACAACTGGACAGTCCGTTCGCCGACATCGCCAACATCGGTGGCCCGAAAGCCGGCACTATTACGGCGGCCTGCTTCCTGTCGCGCTTTGCCAAGAACTTCAACTGGGCCCACCTGGACATCGCCGGCACCGCCTGGACCAGCGGCGGCAAGGACAAGGGCGCAACCGGCCGTCCGGTGCCACTGTTGACCCAATACCTGCTGGATCGCGCCAAGGCCTGAAACTGAAGATGCCGGGGCGACCATCCCGCCGCCCCGGTCTCAGGAACCGCAATGACCCAAGTCGACTTCTATATATTGCCCAGCGCCGATCCCCTCGCGCGCCTGGACTTTGCCTGCAAGCTCACCGAAAAAGCCTGGCGCATGGGCCACCGCATCTACCTGCATTGCAGCGATGCCGCCCAACGCGATGAGCTGGATGCCCGCCTGTGGCGCTTCAAGGGCGAAAGCTTCGTGCCCCACGGCCCCGCCGAATCCGAACCTGAAAGCCTGGTAGTCCTGGGTGTGGGCGACAGTTGCGGCGATCACCATGACCTGCTGGTCAACCTGGACCTGAAAGTACCGGCCTTTGCCAAGGCTTTTGCCCGCGTGGCGGAAGTGGTGGTGGAAGACCCGGCTATTCGTCAGGCCGCGCGGGAGAGTTTCCGTTTCTATCGCGAACAGGGCTATTCTCTGCAGGATCACCGGCTACAACGACTTTAGAGCACACGATGGACACTCCCAACCCGCTGAAAAAAGACGACCACCTGCTGGACGACCTGGAGTCGATCCGTCAGTTGCTGGGTGATGACAACCTGCAACCGCCGCTGCTGACCGAAACGGCCGATGGCGAGGTACAGATCCCGCTGCTGTTCGACATGGTCAGCGGCAAGCCTGCCGCGCCGGAACCTGTGGTTGCAGAACCCGCTCCCGCCGCAGAAAAAGCCCCCGATGCCCTGCTCCTGCACCTGGACAATGAACTGCGCGCCGCCGCGCAATTGATCATGCAGGATGTGATTGACGACTTTGCGCCGCATATTGAAGCCGAGATCAAGCGTCGGATGGATGCGCGGATGGAGCGGTTGCTCAGCCAGTACCAGTCCTAAACGACACTGATATTTCCTGTGGGAGGGGGCTTGCTCCCGATAGCGTTGTATCAGCCGATGATTCGGTGGCTGACACTCAGCAATCGGGAGCAAGCCCCCTCCCACATTAGTTTTGCATCAGCCTTAAGTCCGTCTTCAACTCGCCCTCCTCGTCCTCCCCCGTTATACTTGCCGGCTTTCCTGAATAAATGCCAACTAGGGTCCCGCCGCGCATGGATAAGACCTACCAGCCCCACGCTATCGAAACTTCCTGGTACAACACCTGGGAGTCCGAGAACTATTTCGCCCCACAAGGTGCGGGCGACTCGTACACCATCATGATCCCGCCACCGAACGTCACTGGCAGCCTGCACATGGGCCATGGCTTCAACAATGCGATCATGGATGCGTTGATCCGTTTCCGCCGTATGCAGGGTCGCGACACCCTGTGGCAGCCGGGCACCGACCACGCTGGTATCGCCACGCAGATGCTGGTGGAACGCCAACTGGAAGCCACCGGCCAGAACCGTCACGACCTGGGCCGCGAGAAATTCCTGGAGAAAGTCTGGGAATGGAAAGATCAGTCCGGCGGCAATATCAGCCGTCAGATCCGTCGCCTGGGCTCCTCCGTGGATTGGAGCCGCGAGCGCTTCACCATGGACGACGGCCTGTCGGAAGCCGTGAAGGAAGCCTTCGTGCGCCTGCACGAAGACGGCCTGATCTACCGCGGCAAGCGCCTGGTCAACTGGGACACCAAGTTGCACACGGCCATTTCCGACCTCGAAGTGGAAAACCAC
Source organism: Pseudomonas sp. W2Jun17 (assembly GCF_023127795.1). Lineage (NCBI taxonomy): Bacteria > Pseudomonadati > Pseudomonadota > Gammaproteobacteria > Pseudomonadales > Pseudomonadaceae > Pseudomonas > Pseudomonas sp. W2Jun17. Next base: position 658,183 of record NZ_SPKO01000007.1, read on the forward strand.
GACGAGAAAGGCTTCCTGTGGAACCTCAAGTACCCGCTGGCCGACGGCGCCAAGACCGCTGAAGGCAACGACTACCTGATCGTCGCCACCACTCGTCCGGAAACTATGCTCGGCGATGCCGCCGTCGCCGTTAACCCGAACGACGAGCGCTACCAGGCGCTGATCGGCAAGTTCGTCGAACTGCCACTGGTTGGCCGCCGCATCCCGATCATTGCGGACGACTATTGCGATCCTGAATTCGGCACCGGCTGCGTGAAAATCACCCCGGCCCACGATTTCAACGACTATGAAGTCGGCAAACGTCACAACCTGCCGCTGCTGAACATCTTCGACAAGAATGCCGCCGTATTGCCGGCCTGCCAGGTATTCAACCTGGACGGCTCGTTGAACGACAGCATCGACGGCAAGATTCCGGCCGAATATGCCGGCCTGGACCGTTTTGAAGCGCGCAAGCAGATCGTTGCCGCCTTCGACGCCGCCGGCTTGCTGGTCAGCGTCGACGACCACGGCCTGAAAGTGCCGAAGGGCGATCGCTCCGGCACCGTGATCGAACCGTGGCTGACCGACCAATGGTACGTGTCCACCAAGCCGCTGGCCGAGCCTGCCATCGCCGCCGTGGAAGATGGCCGCATCCAGTTCGTGCCTAAACAGTACGAAAACATGTACTTCTCGTGGATGCGCGACATCCAGGATTGGTGCATCAGCCGTCAGCTGTGGTGGGGCCATCGTATTCCGGCCTGGTATGACGAGTCGGGCAAAGTCTATGTAGGCCGCGACGAAGCCGAAGTGCGTGCCAAGCACAACCTCGGCGCCGACATCGCGCTGCAACAGGACAACGACGTACTGGACACCTGGTTCAGCTCGGGCCTGTGGACGTTCTCCACCCTGGGTTGGCCGCAGCAGACCGAATTCCTGAAGAAATTCCACTCCACCGACGTGCTGGTCACCGGCTTCGATATCATTTTCTTCTGGGTTGCCCGGATGATCATGCTCACCATGCATTTGGTGAAAAACGAAGACGGCACCCCGCAGGTACCGTTCAAGACCGTGTACGTACACGGCCTGGTACGCGACGGCCAGGGCCAGAAGATGTCCAAGTCCAAGGGCAACGTCCTGGACCCGCTGGACATCATCGATGGCATCGACCTGGAAACCCTGGTGCAGAAACGCACCTCGGGCCTGATGCAGCCAAAACTGGCGAAAAAGATCGAGAAGCAGACTCGCGACGAATTCGCCGACGGCATCGCCAGCTACGGCACCGACGCCCTGCGCTTCACCTTCTGCTCGCTGGCCTCCACCGGTCGCGACATCAAGTTCGACATGGGCCGCGTCGAAGGCTATCGCAACTTCTGCAACAAGATCTGGAACGCCGCGCGCTACGTGCTGGATAAAGGCGAAGACTGCGGCCAGAACGGCGAAGCCTATGAGTTGAGCCTGGCTGATCGCTGGATCATCTCGCAGTTGCAGCGCACCGAAGCCGAAGTGACCCGCCAGCTCGACCAGTTCCGTTTCGACCTGGCTGCACAGGCGCTGTACGAGTTCATCTGGAACCAATACTGCGACTGGTACCTGGAACTGTCCAAGCCGGTGCTGTGGGACGAAAACGCCCCGGTCGAACGCCAGCGCGGTACTCGCCGCACCCTGGTGCGCGTACTGGAAGTTGCGCTGCGCCTGGCGCATCCGTTCATGCCGTTCATCACCGAAGAGATCTGGCAGCGCCTGGCGCCGCTGGCCGGTATCGAAGGCAAGACCATCATGCTGCAACCTTGGCCAGTGGCCAATGAAGCGCGCATCGATGAGGCCGCCGAAAGCGATATCGAATGGCTCAAGACCCTGATGCTCGGCACGCGCAACATCCGCGCCGAGATGAACATCGGGCCGGGCAAGCCATTGGCCGTGTTCGTCAAGAACGCCAGTGCCGAAGATCAGCGCCGTCTCAGCGAGAACGACGCGTTGCTCAAGAAGCTGGCCAAGCTGGAGTCGATCACCGTATTGGCTGCCGATGCCGAAGCGCCGCTGTCCGCCACTGCATTGGTGGGTGATATGGAAGTGCTGGTACCGATGGCCGGCCTGATCGACAAGGGCGCCGAACTGGCCCGTCTCGACAAGGAAATCGCACGCCTGCAAGGCGAAGTGCAACGCGTGGGCGGTAAGCTGTCCAACGCGGCATTCGTCGACAAGGCGCCGGCGGAGGTGATCGAGAAAGAACGCGCCAAGCTGGCCGAAGCTGAACAGGCTTTGGGCAAACTGGCCGAGCAACATGCGCGGATTTCCAGCCTGTAAGGCTTGAGTCGCGTAAAGAAAGAGACCTTCGGGTCTCTTTTTTTGCCTCTGTGGGAGGGGGCTTGCTCCCGATAGCGGTGTATCAGTCTCAATATTTTTGACTGTCACACCGCTATCGGGAGCAAGCCCCCTCCCACATTTGACCGGGTTGAGCTCAGGATGTGTGACAATGGCCGCCACTTTGAGCCAACACCAGAATCATCATGACCGCCCCCACTACGCCTAAACCTTCGCGCAAGAAGCCTAAATCCGCTACCCCGGCCAAGCCCGTGGTACCGCGCAAAGAGGCCACTCTGCACCCGCGCAACCGCCACACGGGCCGTTACGACTTCCCGGCGCTGATCAAGACCACGCCGGAACTGGCGAAATTCGTGATCATCAACCCCTATGGCAAGGAAAGCATCGACTTCGCCAGCCCGGACGCGGTGCGGGTGTTCAACCGGGCGTTGCTCAAGTCGTTCTATGGCATTCAGCATTGGGACATCCCGGCCGATTACCTGTGCCCGCCGGTACCGGGACGTGCCGACTATGTGCACTTCCTCGCCGACCTGCTGGCCAGCGTCAACGACGGCAAGATCCCGCGTGGCTCGATCGTCAAGGTGCTGGATATCGGCATGGGCGCCAACTGCGTCTACCCGCTGATTGGCTACATGGAGTACCGCTGGAACTTCCTGGGCTCGGAGGTCGACCCTATCGCCGTGAGCGCCGCCAAGGCCATCGTGCAGTCCAACGACCTGAGCAAGGTTATCCAGCTGCGCCAGCAGCCCAACCCCAAGCAGATCCTGCTGGGTTTGCTGGAACCCGGTGAGCGCTTTGACCTGACCATGTGCAACCCGCCGTTCCATGCATCCATGGATGAAGCCACCAAGGGCAGCGAGCGCAAGTGGCGCGCCCTGGGCAAGGCGGATCCGAAACGCAAGTTGCCGGTACTCAACTTTGGCGGCCAATCGGCTGAACTGTGGTGTGAAGGCGGCGAAGCACGCTTTGTGACGCAGTTGATCGCCGAGAGCGCGCATTTTGCCCACAAGGTGTTGTGGTTCAGCACCCTGGTGTCAAAAGCGTCCAACTTGCCTGCGATCGAAACCGCGCTGAAAAAAGCCGGCGTGCTGGAAAGCCAGGTGGTAGAGATGTCTCAGGGGCAGAAGCAAAGCCGGTTTGTGGCCTGGACGTTCCAGACCAAGAATGAGCAGCAGATCTGGCGCCAGCGCTGGGTGCGCGACTAACCTTTCATCACAATAAAACCGCAGGCAACAAAAAACCGTGCCCGGATCACTCCGGAGCACGGTTTTTTTTACTGCGTCTTACTTGTTAACAGCGTCGGTCAGGCCTTTAGCCACAACCAGCTTGATAACTTTCTTGGCAGCGATTTCGATGGCAGCGCCAGTCGAAGGGTTACGGCCAGTACGGGCAGGACGCTCGGTTACTTTCAGCTTGCCAATGCCTGGCAGAGTGATTTCGCCGCCATTTTCCAGCTGATCAGCAACGATCTGGCCCAGTTGGTCCAGAGCAGCGCGCGCGGTGGTTTTTGGCGCGTCGATAGCTTCAGCGATATCAGCGATCAGTTGGTCTTTAGTCAAAGCCATTGTGGTGTTCCTTCCCTATCAAATTCATATGGATTGCAGAGTGCAGTGTCAGCCGTCGAGCCCGACCGTCATGGCCTGGCATCCCCGGCTATAACCACGGAGATCGGGGTTATAGATGCTTGAAACGGGGATTGGTTCGACCTGACAAATGCTGAATGCACGCTTAACGCCGAGACTTGGCGTAAGACGGGGCAAAACTAGCACAGAGACGGGGAAATATCCGCCTCAACATACCCATTTGGTCAGCTTTATCGCTCTAAACCGTGAAAAAAAGGCATATGGGCAGTCGGAGGGCATCCAAAATGCCCTTCGGGGCACGTCACGGCCAATGGGTGCGGTACACTGGGCGACTTTTCGGGGAGGCCGCCCCCTCCCCCTTCAACCAGCCGAGAAGCCTATGCCGATCCGTCATTGCATCGTCCACCTGATCGACAAAAAACCCGACGGCACCCCCGCAGTGCTCCATGCCCGCGACTCCGAACTGTCCGAGTCGGCCGCCATCGAGAACATGCTTGCCGACCTCAACGAGAGCTACAACGCCAAACAAGGCAAGGCCTGGGGTTTCTTCCATGCCGAGTCCGGCGCGCATCCGTTCAGCGGCTGGTTGAAGGAATACTTTGACGGTGGCCAGGACTTCACCACCTTCAGCCGCACTGCGGTGGAACACCTGCAGAAGCTGATGGAGGAGTCCAACCTCTCCACCGGCGGCCATGTGCTGTTTGCCCATTACCAACAAGGCATGACCGACTACCTGGCCATCGCCCTGCTGCACCACAGCGAAGGCGTGGCGGTCACCGACGAGCTGGACGTGACGCCCTCGCGCCACCTGGACCTGGGCCAGTTGCACCTGGCGGCGCGCATCAACGTCTCCGAGTGGCAGAACAACAAGCAGTCCAAGCAATACATCTCCTTTATCAAGGGCAAGAACGGCAAGAAAGTCTCGGAGTACTTCCGCGACTTTATCGGTTGCCAGGAAGGCGTCGACGGCCCGGGCGAAACCCGCACCCTGCTCAAGGCGTTCAGTGACTTCGTTGAAAGCGAAGACCTGCCTGACGAATCCGCCCGCGAAAAGACCAAGACTCTGGTGGACTACGCCAGCAGCCAGGCCAAGCTCGGCGAACCCATGGGCCTGGAAGAACTCTCCGGCCTGATCGATGAAGATCGGCCAAAAGCGTTCTACGACCATATCCGCAACAAGGATTACGGCCTGTCGCCGGAGATTCCGGCCGACAAACGCACCCTCAACCAGTTCCGCCGCTTCACCGGGCGCGCCGAGGGCTTGTCCATCAGCTTTGAAGCGCACCTGCTGGGCGACAAGATCGAATACGACGAAGCCGCCGGCACCTTGATCATCAAGGGCCTGCCGACCCAACTGACCGATCAGCTCAAGCGCCGTAATTGATGCTGGGCGGGGTTTTAAAGAAAGTCCTGCTGGTGTTGCTGGTGGTAGTCGCGATCCAGAACTGGGGCAAGATCGAGCGGGTGTTCAACCCGTCCCAGGTGGTGCCGGAGCAGGTACGCGCCTCGGCGCGTGTGGTGCTCTATGCCACCGAGTGGTGTGGGTACTGCAAGCAGATCCGGCGTTTTCTGGACCAGAAGGGTATCCCGTACCAGGCCGTCGATATCGAGAAGGATGCCCAGGCGCGCAAGGCGTATGAAGCACTGGGCGGGGGTGGGATTCCGTTTGTGGATGTGAACGGGACTTTGATTCGCGACTACAACCCGGATGCGATCATGGCGGCGCTGAAGTAACCTGATTCCTGAAACACCGTGGATCAAATGTGGGAGGGGGCTTGCTCCCGATAGCAGTGTGCCAATCAATGAAAATGATGACTGATTCACCGCTATCGGGAGCAAGCCCCCTCCCACATTTGGTTTTGTGGTGGTCTTAGAAGTTGGCTTCCAGCGACACCATCGCTGTACGCTCCTCGCCCACGTTGTAATACGCCGTACTCGCCCCCAACCCGTTGACCGGCGCCGAGTTGAACGCCACGGTACGCGCCGAACTCAAGTATTCCTTGTCGAAGACGTTGAGCATCGACAGGCGCAGGGTCGCCGACTTGATGACCCTCTTGTCCACCGGCAAGTAAATACCGGCATTGAGGTCAAACACCGTACGGCCTTCGATCTTCTCCTTGTTGGTCAAATCACCATAGAAGCTGCCGACATACTTGCCCGCGACGTTGCCGTAAAACCGCGAGTCGTCGTACCCGAGCACCAGGTTGAACATGTTTTCCGGCACGTTGGCCAGTTGCTTGCCCGACGTTGGCAGCAGCACATTCTTACTGAGCAGGTCGTCCTTCTGCTCGGACTGGGTGTAGGTGTACGACGCGTAGTAGTTGAAGTTGTGCGGCAACAAGCCACTCCACTCCAGCTCCAGGCCCTTGTTATCGACGCTGCCGACGTTAAGCACCATGTAGTCACCGCTGGCGTCGGTGGTCGACACCTGGCGATCCTTGAAACTGATATAGAACAAGGTCGCACTCAGCGCCATGTCGTCTTCGGTGTAGCGCCAGCCCAGTTCCTGGTTCCAGCTCAATTCGGACTTGAGGCTGACGGAGTCGCCCTTGTTGTACAGCACGTAGTTGGGAGGCGTGCGCATATTGCGAGTGACGTTGTAGAACGCCTGGTTGCTTTCGTCGACCTGGTACTTGGCGCTGAAGTTGGGCAGGAACTGATGGTAACGGGTGTTACGTTTTTCCGCTTTGTCGTAGAGGCTGCCGAGATTGTTGCCGTCGCGCTCGACGTATTGGTAGGCCAGGCCCGCGACAAAACTCAGGTCCGGCGTGGCTTGCCAGTTGTCCTGTACCCAGAGTTTCTGCGCCGGGGTAACGGTGTAATAGTGGCGGCCTTGTACAGTGGCGCCATTCTTGTCGACCACCTGCCCGCCGCTGTTGTAATCGCCCCACACATCATCGGGTGCGCCCTCGCCGTTGATCCCGATAAATGGCTGGGTCTGGCGCTGGCGTGCGCGTTCATACCAGTAGCCGTAGTCCAGACTGTGCGCTTCGTTGATGTCCCACTTCATTTTGGCCGTGACGCCGGGGCGCCAGGTCTCGGTCCATGAAGGGCGGTAATAGTTGGCCGATTGCAGGTTACTCAGGTCGTAGTTGCCGGCCTTGTCAGACTTTGGCCCCAGGTTGGAGGCGGTCTGGCCGATGAAGCTGCCGCCGTTGGACCAGTAGTAGTACGGCGTGACTGTCAGCGACAGGTTGTCTTGCAATTGCCAGCGCTGGGTCAGCGTGGCGTTTACGCTTTCGAAGGGGTTGCGGTTGAGCTTGTAGGACGCAGACAACAGACCTGCCTTGTACACCGGGCTTTCGGCGTAGTCCTTGCGCCGCCCCTCCGTGTCAAACTGTGATTTGCTCAGGCTGTTGTAGTTGTAGTTTTCCTGTTTGTTGTACTTGACCGTGGCCAGTGTGGAATTGCCGTTGTCATCTTCGAACAAGCTGCTCCACTCGATCTTGTCGCTGCGCAGAGTGCCCTTGCCGCGCCACTTGTCGCCTTCCAGATGCGACGCCGAGACCCAGGTTTTCAGGCCGCCAAAATCGCCGGTATTAGCCCGCACAAACGTCTTGCGCAGGGCGTTGGCACCTACGATCTGCTTGGCGAATACCCCGGCATCCTTGGTCGGCCGGACAGTGATCATGCCGATGTTCCCGCCGCTGGAGCCAATGTGCGGGCCGTCTGCCTCGGAAGAGCCTTGGGTGGCGAACACTTCGGCGAGGTTTTCCGGGTCACCCAGCTGGTTGGAATACACGCTGTAGTTGCCCGAGTCGTTGATCGGCACGCCGTCGACCGAAACCCCGACCTGGTCCGAACTCATGCCGCGCATGGTGAAGGTGGTGCCGCTGGTGCCGCTGGCGTCATCACTGGAAACGTTGATGCCCGGGGTGTACTTGAGCTTGTCGATGGCGTTGGCGGTGCCCGACATTTCATCCATGGCTTCTTTGGTGACCGTGGAACGCGCCTTGGCACTTTCTTCGCGGATCATATGGCCGTTGCCCAGGGTCTGCTTGCCGGTAACGTTCACCGACCCCACATCCTGTGTGTCATCGGCCAGAACCAGCGGCGCAAAGCCGCCCAGGCCCGATGCCATAAGCAGGGCATAAAGAGTGTTGTAGTTCACGTGTAGATCCCTTACTGACATTGTTGTGTTGTATGGGGCAGAGGTGCTCTTCCTGACCACTTGTTCAGGAACCCAGGGATGATCCACGGCACGTGTAACCGTTTGGTGACAGGTTTTGGCGATTGCGATGAAGGTTTGGTGAAGCTAGCGCAACACGATCATGCGCCCCAGCAGCGAGTGTTGTTCAAAGCCGAGCACCGCTTGCAGCGCATTCAACACCGCCTGCGGATCCTTGCTTGGAAAGCTGCCGCTGACGCGCCTGGCGCCCATCTCATCGTTAAGCAACACGATGCGGCCCGGGTAATAACGGCTCAGGTCCTTGACCACATCCGCCAGCGGCGCCTTGTAGTAATTGAGCCAGCCGTCACGCCAGGCCAGGCGGGACTGGCTGTCGACAGCGTGCAGGGTGTCGGCTACGCCGTCGGCATAGGCCACTTGCTGACCTGCAGCCAGTACCTGTTGCAGGCCCTGTTTGGATGGCGTCACGCCAACCCGTCCGGATAACACCGTGACCTCTGCCCCGGCAGGTTGCAGGCGCACTTCAAACTGGGTGCCCAGCACCCGCGCTTCACCACCGCCTGCCTCCACCACGAAAGGCTGGCCCGTGTGGGTCACACTGAAAAATCCCGCACCGCGACGCAGTTGGATATGCCGCTCGCCATGGCTGAAATCCACGGCAATCGCGCTGTCGGCGTCGAGGGTGACCTGGGATTGATCTGCCAGGGTAAAGGTCTTCACCTCCCCCGCCGCCGTCACGTAATCGGCACCTAACTCATCAACCCAGCGCGACGGCTGCCAACCTGCGCCCATCGCCACCATCAACAGCAGGCTTGCGGCCATCGCCAGGGCGCCGGACCAACGCACCCCACGTGAATGCTTGGAGGTGTTGATCTTATTGAGGTAGCCCTGCAAGGCCAGCGCATCCTCATCAGCCAGCTGGCGTGCCGGCACTTCGCTCAACTCCCACAGCACCTGGGCCTGGGCGTAGGCCTCGACATGCGCGGGATCAGCGCGCAGCCAGCGGCTGAAAGTAGCCTGGTCGCCGCTGCTGGGCTGGTCATGCAACAGGCTCAGCCAGGCCAGCGCGGCCTGTTCCTGGGCGGGTGTGGGCGTAACGTTCACGGTGCTTTCCCTGGCGTGCGTGGAGGCGGCGGTTCGCGAAGGCTGGCCTTGCAGGCTTCGAGGGCGCGCATCATATGTTTTTCCACGGCGCTTTGGGACAGCCCCATGGCCTTGGCGATCTCCGCGTATTTGCGACCGTGGATGCGGTTGAGCAGGAAAATCTGCCGGGTGCGCTCGGGCAAGCTGCGCAAGGCGGCTTCGACATGGCGCAGATCATTGCCGGCCTCCAGCGCCGCCTGGGGTTCGCACCGCTGGTTATCTTGTTGCTCCGGCAACCAGCCTTCATTGCTGCGCACTCGGGCGCCTTCAGTGCGCAAATGGTCAATGGCGATATTGCCCGCGCAGCGCAGCAAGTAGGTACTGAGCTCTTCGACCTGCACCAGGGGGCGGCGCCAGAAACGCAGGAACAAATCCTGCACCAGGTCGGCCGCGGTGGCGCGGCAACCGACGCGGCGGCTGACCAGTGCCTCCATCTGCGAGCGCTGGGACAAAAATACCTGCAGGAAATGCGCACGCCCACCGGCCGCATCTGTGTGCGGGCTGTCCTGGGGTTCCGGCGGTGGACTGATCATCATGGCAGGCTCAGGACAGGGCGAATGCCGTAACAGGGCTGGCCAGCAGGCTCAGGCCCGCCAGGATCAAGGCCAGCCTTGGGCGATAAGGCAGCAGCAACACCAGCAGCAAGGCGCTGAGCATCAACACCGCGCACCACTGCACCAGGCCCTGGCTCCAACCGGCGGCAAGCACCGCGGGCCAGATCGCGACAATCAGCAGCAACCAACCGCCCACGCGCAGCCCCAAACGCCGAGTGGGCGTGGGTTTGCTGTGCAGCAGCTCGCCGTGGTGACGGTCTGTGGACAGGCACAGCGCAGTAAACCCGGCGTAGCACATCAGCAGCGCGAGCAGCATCAGCTGGCCTCCTGCTTGAGCGTCAGGCCACGTGCACGTTCGGCCTTGGGTTGCGGCGCGGTGCGATGGTGCATCTTCCAGGCCGCCCAGGCGAGAAACGCACCACTGGCCAGGCAGGTCAGATCGAAGCCGGCCATCGCCCAGTCGCCATTGACCAGAGAAACGCCCAAATGCTGCGAGGTGGTGCTGGCGTTAAGCAGTGGGACCGCCGCAAACAGCAACGCGCCGAAGCTCAGTTGCTCGACCCAACCCTGGCGACCGCGACGCAACATGGCGTGCAGCAGGCTCAGGCCCCAGGCGATAAAGAACGCTTGTACTTCCCAGTCGGAACGCTCGGCGAAACTCACCGGCAACAGTCGGTTGGCCCAGAAAAACGCAGCGATGGCGATCATCAGCCCGGACATGCTGGCAATGTTCAACACTTCCACCAACCGCAGTTCAAACGGCATCACCGAAGTTTTGGCATGCTTGAGCTGGCGCTTGCCGAGCCAGATCACCAGCCCCGTGCCAATCATCGCGGTGCCCGCCAGGCCGCAGATAAAGTACAACCAACGCAGCACGGGACCGGCAAAATGGCCCATGTGCAAACCATAGAAACTGCCACCAATCACCGCAGGCAAAGACGGCTCGCCACTGGCCCGCAACAGCTCGCCAGTGGTGCCGTTGAACGACAGGGTATTGCCAAAGGCGTGCACCACGCTGTCGGAGCCGGCGCGAAACACATTCACCGAGGCGTTGACATCGCCAGGGTTATTGACCGCCAGCCGCCCCACATGGCCGCCCGCCCACTGCTCGCGCGCCTGCTGGTACATCGGCAGTAACGGCAGCAACTGACCGGGCTGGCCGAGGGCCGGCGCATTGTTGGTAGCGGGGAACAACTCATCGAAGAACGCCCGGCTGTCGTCGCCATAGGACGCCATGATAGGCGCGGGCATGACCATGTTCATGAAAATCACCAGGCTGCTGTAGGTGATCATCAGGTGAAACGGCAGCACCAGCACGCCCACCGCGTTGTGCCCGTCGAGCCAGGAGCGCTGACCTTTGCGCGGGCGGAAAGTGAAGAAGTCCTTGAAGATTTTCTTGTGGGTGATGATGCCGGTGATCAGCGCGACCAACATCACCATGGCGGCGATGGTCGACAGCCAGCGGCCCCACGGGTAAGGCATTTGCAGCTGGAAGTGGAACCGATAGAAGAACTCGCCGCCCTTGCTGTCGCGGGCCTGGACGGGTTGGCCGCTGACCGGGTCGAGGGTTTTCTGGATGAAGGTGCCGCGCTTGCCGGGCTCGACCTTGTCTTGCCACATCACGGACAGGCCGGGATCACGATGGGTAGGCAAGGTAATGAACCAGCGTGCGGCCGTGGGCGCCTGTTGTTGCAGGTAATTCTGGGCTACGGCAAGGCTACGCCCGTCGTCCAGGGGATGGGCCTGCACTTCGGGCTGCATCCAGTGGGTAATTTCGTCTTTGAAATAGGCCAGGGTGCCGGTCAGGAAAATCGCAAACAGCAGCCAGCCGAAGATCAATCCGGCCCAGGTATGCAGCCAGGCCATGGCCTGGCGAAAGCCCTCTTTCATGTGCGCGCCACCCAGAAACCAACGCCGGCCAACGTGGCGAACAGCGCACTTGGCACCATCACCCCGGCCCAGGCGCGCCAGGCCGTGCGGCAAGCAAAACACCAGAGCACCGCCAACAGGTAGAACACAAACGAACTCATCATGCCGGTGACCACCGCATCGGCGCGGGAAGTGGGCAACCAGAGCGCCAGGCAGATGGCGGCCAGGGAGGCCATCAAGTAACCACCGATCACAGCCGCCAGCACGCGCGAGGTGACGGCGAGGCGATAGGAAATGGGCAATGCGGTTTTGCTTTTCATGCGGCAGGCGCCAAGTTCATCAACGCGCAATATTAATGATAAATATTCTCATAAGCAAAAGAGAACGGATGAATCACCTGCCCTGGCCGATTGCCGAAGCTCGTTACCCGCCCTACAATGCGAACAATTCTTGTTCTCTAAAGCGTGTCAATGCTTGTGGAGTGATCGCGTTGCAGCCGTCCAACACCGTCGAAGTTTTGTATAACGACCATCACCACTGGCTCACCGGCTGGTTGCGACGCAAGCTCGGCTGCCCGGAAAACGCCGCCGACCTGGCCCAGGACACCTTTATTCGCGTGCTCAGCGCACGGGATACCCCGACACTGATCGAGCCCCGCGCCTTCCTCACCACCGTGGCCAAGCGCGTGCTGTGCAACTTCTATCGCCGCCAGGACCTGGAGCGCGCCTACCTCGATGCCTTGGCGCAAATGCCCGAGCACGTGGCGCCATCGGAAGAAGACCGCGCAATCATTCTGCAAACCCTGCTGGAGCTGGACCAACTGCTCGACGGCCTGCCCAGGCTGGTTAAACGTGCGTTCCTGCTGGCCCAGCTCGACGGCCTGACCTACGCGCAAATCAGCGCAGAACTGGGCATTTCCATCGCCACGGTCAAACGCCACCTGACCAAAGCCGCCATGCGCTGCTACTTCGCCCTATGAACGTGTCCAGCCAAGTCGCCGAACAAGCCGTGCACTGGCTGCTGGAAATGCAGCAAGGCGCGCTCAACCCTCGCCAGCAAGCGGCCTGGCAACAATGGCTGAACGCCCACAGCGAGCACCAGCGTGCGTGGGAGCAGATTCAGCAGGTCAATCAGCGCTTGCGCGGGATGCCCTCGCCCCTGGCGCACGCTGCGTTGAATGCACCGCGCTCCAGCAGCCGACGCCAGGCGCTGAAGTTGCTGTTGATCCTGGGCGCTGGCTCGGCAGCGGCCTGGAGCCTGCGTCAGCAACATATTCTGCCGCCGCTGAGCGCCGACTATCGCAGCCCGGTTGGCCAGCGCCGTACGGTGCAATTGGCCGACGGCAGCCAGTTGCAGCTCAACACCGGCAGCGCGGTGGATGTACATTTCGACGGTCGGCAGCGCCTGGTACGCCTGCTCGAAGGGGAAATCCTGCTCACCTCCCGTGCCGGTGATACGCCGTTGCGCGTGCTGACCGGCCAGGGCCTGCTCAGCAGCCAGGCGGCGCGCTTGAATGTGCGCCAGTTCAACGACCACACCCAATTGGCGGTGCTGGCCGGCCAGGTCGAGGTGATGCCCAACAACTACAGCGGCTTGCCGCTGAGCGTCGATGCCGCACGCCAGGTCAATTTCACCCGCAAGGGCTGGGACACCCCACGCGCCACCGACGCCAACAGCGGCGCCTGGGCCGACGGTATGTTGGTGGCTGCACACATGCGCCTTGAAGACTTCTTGAATGAACTGGGGCGTTATCGTCGCGGCCAGCTCAATTGTGACCCGCAGGTGGCAAACCTTTTGCTGTCCGGCAGCTACCCGCTGGATAACAGCGAACGCATCCTGGACCTGCTGGAAATCAGCCTGCCGGTGAAAGTTCGGCGCTTTACCCGCTATTGGGTGACCGTGCAGGCCCGAGCCTGAATTTATTTTGCATTTGTGTGAGCTGTTTTCCGCACCTGGCGTGACAGAGAAGGAAAGCCACCTTGATCCTTCCTTCTCAGGACCACCTTCATGCCCCAGCAACCGACGCTTCTTGCCCGCACCTTGCGCCAACTCCTACTGGGCGCCAGCCTCAGCCTGACCGTGCTGCCTGCGGTGATGGCCGCCGACGCCAAGGCGTACCACATCGCGCCGACCACCCTGGAAGCGGCCCTGAATCAATTTGGCCGCCAAGCCGGTGTGCTGGTGTCATTCGGTTCCCACGTGACGGCCGGTATGCAAAGCCCTGGCCTGTCGGGCAATTACAGCGCGGCCGAGGGCCTGAGCAAACTGCTGGAGGGCACCGGCCTGCAAGCCCGGGCCGAGGGCGACAATGCCTTCAGCCTGCAACCGGCTGGCGCCCCCGCCACCCTCGAACTGCAAACCTCCAACGTGGTCGGCGACTGGCTCGGTGACGCGGCGCAAACCAACGTGTTCGAACACCCCGGCGCCCGTGATGTGATCCGCCGCGAGGAGTTCGAACGCCAAGGTGCAACCCAAGCCCGCGACGTGCTAAACCGCATTCCCGGCGTCAACGCCCCGGAAAACAACGGCACCGGCAGCCATGACATGGCGCTGAACTTCGGCATTCGCGGGCTCAACCCGCGCCTGGCATCGCGCTCCACGGTGCTGATGGATGGCATCCCGGTGCCCTTCGCGCCCTATGGCCAGCCGCAGTTGTCCTTTGCGCCGATCAGCATGGGCAACATGGACGCGGTAGATGTGGTCCGTGGCGGCGGTGCGGTGCGCTACGGCCCGCAGAACGTCGGCGGCATCGTCAACTTCGTGACCCGCGCCATCCCGCAGGCGCCCACGGTCAAGGGCGGCTTGCAGACCGAGACCAGCCCGTCTTCCAGCCACGACGGCTTCAAGACCACTGGCAACCTGCTGGCCGGCGGCACTGCTGACAACGGCTTGGGCGGCGCGATCCTGTACTCCGGCACCCGGGGTGGCGACTGGCGCGAAAACAGCAACACGCGCATCGACGACCTGATCCTCAAGGGCAAATACCAACTGGACGACGCCAACAGCTTCAACGCCATGGCGCAGTACTACGAAGGCCAGGCCGACATGCCCGGAGGCTTGAACGTCAAGGATTACAAGGCCGACCCGTATCAGTCCACCCGCCCGTACGACAAATTCTGGGGCCGCCGTACGATGTTCAACGTCGGCTATCGCTACGAGCAGGATCGCCGCGAATTCACGGTCAACAGTTTCTTCACCAAGACCCTGCGCAGCGGTTACCTGGACCAGGGCAGCTTCCTGTCGCTGTCGCCACGCGAATACTGGGTACGCGGCCTGGAAACCCGCTTCGCCCAGGGCTTCGACCTTGGCCCGACCAGCCATGAAGTGGGTGTCGGCTATCGCTATATCAATGAAGCCGGCCACGAGTTGCGCTACCGCACGCCGATTGCCGCCAACCAGCAAATCCCCACCACCAACAGTCGCAACGACCGCGACACCCGTGGCGGCACCGAAGCCAACGCGTTCTTTATCGACGACCGCATTGATATCGGCAAGTGGACCATCACACCGGGCGTGCGCTACGAGATGATCGAGTCCCAGCAGACCAACAACCTCAGCAACGTCAAATACAAAGGCGACTACAACACCGCACTGCCGGCACTGAACGTGCTCTATCACCTCACCGACGACTGGAACCTCTACGCCAACACCGAAGGCTCGTTCGGCAGCGTGCAGTACAGCCAGATGCCCAACCGCGTGAACAGCGGCGAAGTAAAACCGGAAAAAGCCCGCACCTGGGAACTCGGCACGCGCTACGACAATGGCAGCCTGCGCGCAGAAATCGGCGCATTCCTGATCAACTTCGACAACCAGTACGACAGCAACCAGACCAACGACACGGTGATCGCCCGCGGTGAAACCCGTCACCAGGGCATCGAGTCGAGCATCAACTATGCGCTCGACGGCCTGAGCCCGGCGCTGGCGGGTTTCGATGTGTATGCCACTTATGCCTATGTCGACGCGACCATTCGCGAAGACGGCCCGAACAAAGGCAACCGCGTGCCCTTCTCGTCCAAGCACAAAGGCACCCTCGGCGTGGGTTACACCGAAGGCCCGTGGAAGCTCAACCTGGACAGCAGCTACCAGAGCAGCCAGTTTGCCGACAACGCCAACACCCAGGCCGAGAGCGCCGACGGTGCCAATGGGCGGATCCCCGGCTACATGCTGTTCAGCAGCCGCGCGGCCTATGACTTCGGCCCGCAATTGTCGGATTTGAATGTGGCGGTGGGGGTGAAGAACATCTTCAACAAGCAGTACTACACCCGCTCGTTTGACGACAACAACAAGGGCAAGTATGTGGGTGAGCCGCGTACGGTGTATGTGCAAACCTCTATCGCGTTCTGACCCAAATCTGCAGAACAACACAGAACCTACTGTGGGAGGGGGCTTGCTCCCGATGGCGGTGTGTCAGTCGGTACATTTGCCACTGATACACCGCCATCGGGAGCAAGCCCCCTCCCACATTGGACCTAACCGACTTCAACTGCCCGCCAGGCAACTGGGCGTGGCCGCCACCAACGCATCGATGGCACACCGCGTCTTGGCCGGCATATGCACCGCCGTCGGCCAGACCACATGGATCGGCGCAGGCTGTTCGCGATAGCTGGG
Source organism: Pseudomonas sp. W2Jun17 (assembly GCF_023127795.1). Lineage (NCBI taxonomy): Bacteria > Pseudomonadati > Pseudomonadota > Gammaproteobacteria > Pseudomonadales > Pseudomonadaceae > Pseudomonas > Pseudomonas sp. W2Jun17. The sequence continues at coordinate 674,370 of NZ_SPKO01000007.1, forward strand.
CAGCACCGCTTCCAATTGCCCCCGCAGCGCATAGTGAGCAATCAACCAACTCGGCAACCAGGCCAGGCCCACGCCCGCGATGGCGGCATCGGCTAGCGCCTGGAGGTCGTCCACTATCAGGGGCGAAGCCAGACGCGAGCGATGCGTGGTGTTGCTGCGATACGCAATGCCGCGATGAGCGGCCAGGTCTTCGATACGTTCAATGGCGCCCTTGCGCTGCAGATACGCCGGCGAGGCTGCCAGCCCCATGGCCTGCTGGCCCAGGCGACGGGCACTCAGGCGGTCGGTGTCCGGCAACGGGCCGATGCGTACGGCCATGTCGAAGCCTTCTTGCGCCAAATCGATCATGCGGTCGGAGAAGCAAATCTCGATTTCAAGTTCAGGGTAACTCTCCATCAAGCCCCACAAGGCCGGTGCCGCATAGTGGTGCCCGAACGCCAGCGGCACACTGACCCTCAGCCGTCCCCGTGGTTGTTGCCGACCACTTTCGAGCACCGATTCGGCCGCTTCCAGTTCGGCCAATGCGCGCAGGCAATGTTCGTAGTACGCCTGCCCATCCTCGGTCAACCGCTGGCGGCGCGTGGAGCGCTGCAACAGGCACGTGCCCAGCCGCGCCTCCAGACGCGCCAAGCCTTTACCGACGGCCGAGCGTGTAAGGTTCAGGCGCTCGGCGGCGTCGGTCAGGTTGCCGCTCTCAACGATTTGCAAAAACAGCTCAACGCCATCAAAACGCGGGGTAGCCATGCGTCAATTGTCGCCTTTGATTCCCATATCAATGGAAAACTTATCACGAATAACGAATCCGGTTCCCGAGAGAATAGAGCCCTCCCCTATTTGAAAGGAACTCGTCATGCCGTCCGCCGCAGCTGCATCGGCCCTCAACCCGCCGAGCACCGCCAGAAATGCCCTGGCCCTCACCGCCGTTTGCCTGGTGGCCCTCATGTTCGGCCTGGAAATCTCCAGCGTGCCGGTGATCCTGCCGACGCTGGAACAGGAATTGGGTACCGGCTTTCAAGACGCCCAATGGATCATGAATGCCTACACCCTGGCCTGCACCAGCGTGCTGATGGCGGCAGGCACGCTGGCGGATCGTTTCGGTAGGCGGCGCGTGCTGGTGCTGTGTCTGTGGGTGTTCGCCCTGGCCTCGCTGGCGTGTGGCCTGGCCAACGATGCGCCGACACTGATCGTGGCGCGGTTCATCCAGGGCATTGGCGCCGGCGCGATGATGATTTGCCAGTTTGCCATCTTGTCCCACCAGTTCCGCGAACCGGCGGCGCGGGCGCGAGCGTTCGCGATATGGGGCGTAATTGCCGGCGTGGGCCTGGGTTTCGGGCCGATGATCGGGGCAGTGATACTGGCCGTCGCGGACTGGCGCTGGGTGTTCCTGGTGCATGTACCACTGACCCTGTTTACCTTGGCGCTGCTGCACATCAGCGTGCAGGAATCCCGTGACCCGGCCAGCCATCGCCTCGACATTGCCGGCATGTTGACCATGACGCTGGCGGTGTTTGCGCTGGTCTACTTCATCACCCAGGGCAGCGAGAACGGCTTCGGCACCCCGGCGATGCTCGGCTGGGCCGGCCTGTCGGTCTTCGGACTGCTGCTGTTTATCTTGATCGAACGGCGCAGCGCCCATCCGATGTTCGACTTCTCGGTGTTCCGCATCCAACGTTTCAACGGCGCCTTGATGGGCTCAATCGGCATGAACTTCAGCTTCTGGCCGTTCATGATCTACTTGCCACTGTATTTCCAGGCGGGCCTGGGTTACGACACGCTGACCACCGGCGCCGCACTGCTCGCGTATACCTTGCCCACTTTGTTGGTACCGCCATTGGCCGAACGCCTGGCCCTGCGCTTTGGCGCCGAACGCATCATCCCCCTGGGCCTGGGGACGATGGGCGCAGGTTTTTTGGGCATGGCCGCGGTTAATTACGCCGAACAGCCCAGCACAGCACTGGTGCTGCTCAGTTGCGCGATCGCCGGCATTGGGCTGGCGCTGACCAATTCGCCGACCACCAATACCACTACCGGCGCCGTCTCGACTGACCGCGCAGGCATGGCCTCGGGCATCGACTTCAGCGCACGGCTGATCACCCTGGCGCTCAACATCGCATTGATGGGGCTGGTGCTGTTGCTCGGAATCAGCCATCACCTGGCCAATGTATTGCCGACCAGCACGGCGGCGGATTGGGCAACCCTCAGCCAGCATATTGCGGCGGGCAAGCTGAACGCGCCTGGCCTCACAAGCCTGGAGGCACAGACGGCCCTGCGTAGCGGTGCTGGTTGGGCCATGCTGTTTGCGGGCTTGGGCGCTTGCGGACTGGCCGCTCTGAGCCGGTATTTCTTCCAGCGACGGCGTTGAACGAAAACGGGCCTGCATATGCAGGCCCGTTTTCAGTGGGGGTTTAAAAAACGGTCAGCCGTTGATTGCAGCGTTTTCGTTTTCCAGGAATTCCTCTTCAAGCGCGTCTTCATTCACTTTGTTGATTGGCTGGGTTTTCGCGGCAGCGCGGGGCTTGCCTTGCAGTTTGCCAAACAGGTGTTCCAACGCATGGTCCAACTTGGTGGCGGCGCCATCGATCGCTTGTTCCAGCGTATCGGCTTTATGGCACACGGAAACCGGTTGATGGCCCTTTGGCCGTGCTTCCAGGCGGCAACTTAAATCGTGGGGACCGGGCTTGTCGCCGTTCTCATCCCGCAGGTAGACCTCAACGCGGGTCAGGTCTTCTTCGTAACGTTCGAGCGTGCTCTCAATGGTAGTACGTACCCACTCCTCCAGTCGGATGCTGCTTTCAATATGGTTATCGCTATTGACTTGGATTTGCATAGTTCTTCCCTTATTTCAGCTAGCTCGCCAGAGGTCACAAACTGCAACACCAGGGTGGTGAAACCATGACCTCCTGATTACACAATTGAGCACCTGCTAAAACAATTCAACCCCTTTGCAAAGATAAATCCTACATTACAAATTAACCCTGACGACGGGCAAAAACGCTGGTAGGGTGGGGAGTTAGTTACAACTTCTTACGTTCTGTTTTCCTCACAATTGCCCCTCTCCCAACGGGTGCAAACCGCGAAAAATCCCTGCTTCCTCCACCAGCCAGTCGTGCACCGCGCGCACGCCGGGGTGGCTCAATGCACCTGGCGCATACAGCAGCACATAGCGCTTATGGTTGGGCACGGCCAGGCCAAACGGCACAATCAAGGTGCCGCGTTCCAGTTCATCATTGAGCAACGTGCGCCGCGCAATCGCTACCCCCATGCCGGCAATGGCGGCTTCGATGGTCAGGTGGTTGCGGTTGAAGGTATGCCCGCGCCGCACGTCGGCACCGTGGTGGCCGATGGCATTCAGGTAGAACTCCCACTCGGCATATTCATAACTCCCACGCCAGGCAGTGATGTCGTGCAGCAGCGGAAAATGCGCCAGATCGGCCGGGCCATGCAACGGCGGCCGTCCACGTAGAAGGCTGGGGGCGCACACCGGGAATATCTGCTCGTCCAGCAGGGCTGTGGATAACAAGCCGGGGTAGCTGCCATCGTTGAGGTCGATGGCCAGGTCAAAGTCGCCTTCATGCAGGGCGATGCTGCTGTCTTCGGCGACCATGCGCAGTTGGATATCGGGAAAGCGCTGCTGCAAACGTGGCAGGCGCGGGGTCAGCCATTTGCCGAGAAACGAGGGGATCGAGCGCAGGCGCAGGGTGCCGCTGATCATCCCGGCATCCAAGCGCTGCAATTCCGCATCAATGCTGCCATAAGCCTCGCCGACCACCGCCGCCAGGCGCTGCCCCTCGGCGCTGAGTTCAACGCCACGGGCGCGCCGATGAAACAGACGAAAGCCCAGGCGCTCCTCCAACTGGCGAATCTGCTGGCTCACCGCCCCCGGTGTGATGTGCAGTTCTTCGGCGCAGCGGGTGAACGACAGATGCCGTGCAGCGCAAGAAAACACATGCAGCCACACATAGGTCTGGCCGTGAAGGGGGCGGGTCATAGCGTTTAGTCCTGCTAAAGGGTGTCTTAGGATAATTCGTTGGTCAGTGCCGATCCAGAGGCTCAGTATCGCGCCAATTCCGCCTGCTCTACAAAACATGGCAGCGATTTCTACTCCATTGCTTGTAAGGCTTTAGCATGGCTATCAGTGTTTTCGATCTATTCAAGGTGGGCATTGGCCCCTCCAGCTCCCATACCGTCGGCCCGATGCGCGCTGCCGCGACGTTCGCCCAGGCCCTGACCGATCAGCATTTGCTCAGCCAAACCCGCCGCGTTGAAGTGCGTCTGTACGGCTCGCTGTCCGCCACCGGCGTAGGCCATGCCACTGATCGCGCCTGTGTGATGGGCTTGATGGGCGAATGGCCGGACCGCGTCGACCCCACCTCGATCAATGCGCGTATCCAGCAACTGCGCGAGTCGGGTCAATTGCTATTGGCCGGCTCCCAGGCAATCGCTTTCAACTGGCACACCGACCTGTTGCTGCTGGATGAAAGCCTGCCTTACCACCCCAACGCCATGTCCCTGCACGCCTATGGCGACAACGGCCCTCTGAGCGAGCAGACCTATTACTCGGTAGGCGGTGGTTTCATCATCGAAGCCGCGGAAGCCGCCTCGGGCATTGCGCCGACCAGCGACGTGCAATTGCCGTACGACTTTTCCAGTGCCGTGGAACTGCTGGCGTTGTGCAACAAGCATGGCTTGCGGGTTTCCGAACTGATGATGGCCAACGAACGTGCGTGGCGCAGCGACGAAGAGATCCGTAGTGGCCTGCTGCACATCTGGTCGGTGATGCGCGAATGCGTGGAACAGGGCCTGCGCGATGAAGGCATCCTGCCCGGCGGCCTGGACGTACCGCGCAGGGCGGCGAAACTGCACCGCAGCCTGCTGGAAATCGGCAAACCCAATGTGATCACTTCAACCTTGTCGGCGATGGAATGGGTCAACCTGTTCGCCCTCGCCGTCAACGAAGAAAACGCCGCCGGCGGGCGCATGGTCACTGCCCCGACCAATGGCGCGGCCGGCATCATCCCGGCGGTGCTGCATTACTACATGAAATTCAACGCCGACGCGTCTGACGATGATGTGGTCAATTTCTTCCTGGCCGCCGCCGCCGTCGGCATCCTCTGCAAGAAAAACGCCTCGATCTCCGGCGCCGAAGTCGGCTGCCAGGGCGAAGTGGGCTCGGCCTGCGCCATGGCCGCCGCCGGCCTGGCCGATATTCTCGGCGCCCCCCCCGAGCAACTGGAAAACGCCGCCGAAATCGGCCTGGAACATAACCTCGGCCTGACCTGCGACCCGGTCGGCGGCCTGGTGCAGGTGCCGTGCATCGAGCGTAATGCCATTGCCGCGGTCAAGGCGATCAACGCCACGCAAATGGCCCTGCGCGGTGACGGCAAGCACTTCATTTCCCTCGACCGGGTAATCCGCACCATGCGCGATACCGGCGCCGATATGCATGACAAATACAAAGAAACTTCACGGGGCGGCCTGGCGGTCAGCTGGGTGGAGTGCTGATCGGAGCACTGCTACCCGCCCCAACGTGAGCCCGCGCAAAAATAATAACGAGGCAATACCGATGACTGATGTACGTACACCTGCTGCCGAAAATCCCGCTCTGGACAACACCGTTACCACCGGCTGGACCAAACACGACACCACCTGGATGCTCGGCCTCTACGGCACCGCCATCGGCGCCGGTACCCTGTTCCTGCCGATCAACGCAGGCGTCGGCGGGTTCTGGCCGCTGATCGTGCTGGCGCTGCTGGCTTTTCCGATGACTTTCTTCGCCCACCGTGGGCTGACGCGCTTTGTGTTGTCGGGCAAATCCGGCGACATCACCGAAGTGGTCGAGGAACACTTTGGTGTCGGCGCCGGCAAGCTGATCACCCTGCTCTACTTCTTTGCGATCTTCCCGATCCTGCTGGTGTACAGCGTGGCACTGACCAACACATTGGGCAGTTTCATGGAGCACCAACTGCACATGACCCCACCGCCCCGTGCGATCTTGTCCCTGGTGCTGATCCTCGGCCTGATGGCCATCGTGCGTTGTGGCCAGGGTGTGATCGTCAAGGCCATGAGTGTGCTGGTGTACCCTTTCGTTGCTGCGCTGTTGCTGCTGGCTGTCAGCCTGATCCCCAACTGGAATGGCGCGTTCTTCGCCTCCGCCAGCGAAGGCATGCCGCTGCCGCTGTTCTTCAAGACGCTGTGGCTGGCGATCCCGGTGATGGTGTTCTCGTTCAACCACTCACCGATCATCTCCGCTTTCGCCGTGGACCAGAAGCGCGTCTACGGCGCCCAGGCCGAGCGCAAAAGCAGCGGCATCCTCGCCACCGCCCACGCCATGATGGTGCTGACCGTGATGTTCTTCTGCTTCAGCTGCGTACTGGCGCTGTCACCTGCTGACCTGGCCGCCGCCAAGGCGCAGAACATCTCGATCCTGTCGTACCTGGCCAACCACTTCCAGACCCCAGTAATCGCCTACGCCGCGCCGCTGATCGCGCTGGTGGCGATTACCAAATCGTTCCTGGGCCACTACATCGGCGCCAGCGAAGGCTTCCAGGGCTTGATCGTCAAATCCCTGCGCGGGCGCAACCGCTCGATGTCGGCGAAATGGCTGGAACGCTCCACCGCGCTGTTCATGGTGCTGACCTGCTGGGCCGTGGCCACCTTCAACCCAAGCATCCTGGGCATGATTGAAACCATGGGCGGGCCGATCATCGCGTGCCTGCTGTTCCTGATGCCGATGTACGCGATTCGCCGCGTGCCATCTTTGCGCCAGTATTCAGGTCAGGTATCGAATGTGTTTGTGGTGGTCATCGGGCTGATTGCGCTGTCTGCGATCGTTTTTTCCGTGATGCCCTGAAATAGCTCACTGACCTCAAGCACAACGCAGATCAAATGTGGGAGGGGGCTTGCCCCCGATAGCGGTGTATCAGCCAATAAATACTCGGCTCAAAGACTGCTATCGGGGGCAAGCCCCCTCCCACTTTGAGCTTCCAGCGCCTGTACGGCACGGCCCTTGCTGTAGAGCTATTGAGGAAAACGGAATTTGGCCGATGGTCAGGCAATGCGAACTAATCCTGACACCGGCCGTCAATGACTGCATGTTCTTATCAGGCGGTAACGCACCATGGACAATCCTTTTCAGATCATCACCGACACCTTCACCCCCCAATACCGCGTCAATCTGAGCATCCAACGGTTGGACGGCAGCATCATGCTCACCCTCTCGGACGAGACCGGCGTGGTGGCCAAGCGCATGATCAGCGCCGAACAGCGCAACGACCCGCAGCGCCTCAAGCGCCTGGTGCAAAGCATCCAGTTCGGCATCGCCATCGAACAGGGTCATAGCGCCGTGGAAATCCTGGAGCTGATGACGGACGGCGACAGCCACAAACTCCTGCAGCGACCGCCCGCCCGTACCCTGCCCTTCAGCGTGGGGCTTTAAAGCTCGCCCTTCTCGGTCTCAAGGCTCGCTTCGCCCTTGCGGCGCGGGCTCTCGACCTTCACCGAAGGGAACGCCGACGACGCATAGCGCACCACCAGGATCGCGAACGCCAACAACAGAATTCCGCCGCACAGGTAGATGATGCCTACATCCGGCGGGTTGTGGTGCGACACGTTGGAGATCAGCAAACGCGTGAGCGCGGTGATTGCCACATAAATCAGGAAGCGTACCGGCATATGGTTGGTCTTGAAGTAAATCCCGACCATCGCGCCCAGTTCCAGGTAGATGAACAGCAGCAAGATGTCATCGATCTTGATGTGCCCATTTTCCAGCATCCCCAAAAACTCCATCACCGCTGCCCAGGCGGTCACCGCACCAATGGCAAACAACGCCAGGTAGTGAAACGACTCGACAAACAGATTGCCCAGGGACTCGGCCAGCCCGTGGACTTGCTGGCGCAGCCTTTCGGCCCAGTTGATTTTCACGATGATGCTTCCTTAGGTCGGTTCGACCGGATAATGCGGGTTGGACGTGACGGTTGTTCTGTATGCAGAAACAAGGCCATAGGCAGGATAGTGAGATGGTGGCGGGCTGACATTAGGCACTTAATCAATCCTTGTGGCGAGGGAGCTTGCTCCCGCTGGGGTGCGCAGCGCCCCCATTTCCCAACTACATTAAAAACCTACTATCCAAACCCCAACGTTTGGCTTATCCTTTTAGCTGTATATAAATACAGTAGTCGCAAAAGACAACTATCGTGAAGGCATGTGAGGTGGTGAATGGCCGTCGAAGTGGTATACCGCAGCAGCCGAGATCTGGAGCGTTTGTTCATGGATAAAGCCGAAGCTGACCGTCATGACAAGATGCTTGAACTCGCTGAGTTGCTGGCAGAGGTGTTGCAAAAAGCCGTGCCGTCGTTGAGCGAGCAGCAGGTGGAAGAAGCCGGGATCTACATGGCGAAGAACCGCGATGTATTTGCCAAGGCGTTCAAGAGCCAACCGGACGCGCTGTCCGAGCTGTTGAACCCGGCGGCAGAGTAAAGCCCGAATTGAACAGGCCCTGAATCATGGATTCAGGGCCTTTTTAATGCCCGGCCTATTTGTACAGCAAGCGTTCGGCCAGCTCATCGGCGACCCTTGCAGGGGAGCGCTTTTCGGCTTGGGCGTGGGCGAAGATTTCGGTCAGGCGCGTGCCAATGTTCGACAGGTGCGCGGTGATGCCGGGCAGGTCGGTGCCGGCGTGTTTGAGGGCGACGTAGATCAGGCCGCCGGAGTTGATCACGTAGTCCGGGGCGTAGAGGATGCCGCGGCCTTCCAACTGGTCGGCGATGTCCAGGTTGGTCAATTGTGCGCTGGCCGAACCTGCCACGGCAGCGCACCGCAACTGGCCGACGCTGTTACGGTTGAATACGGCGCCGACGCCGCAGGGCGCGAGGATGTCGCAGGGGGTGCTGAGCAAGGCGTCGTTGGCAATCGGGTGGGCGCCCAGTTGTTCCATGGCCAGTTGCACCTTGCCGTGGTCGATGTCGCTGACCAGCAGTTCTGCACCCGCGGCGTGCAGTTGCTCGGCCAGGGCATAACCGACGTTGCCCAGGCCCTGCACCGCTACGCGCAGGCCCTCAAGGTTGTCGCTGCCCAGGCGCGCCATGGCGGTGGTACGGATGCCGGCAAACACCCCCATGGCGGCATGGGGCGCAGGATCGCCGGCGGCGGTGGTGCTGGTGACGAAGCGGGTGTTCTGGGCGATGCAATCCATGTCGGCGACCGAGGTGCCGCTGTCGATCGAGGTAATGAAACGGCCGTCGAGTTTTTCGATACAGCGGCCAAACGCCTCGAATAGCGCGGCGCGGCTCTCCACGTGCACAGGGCGGATGATGACCGCCGTGCCGCCGCCCACCGCCAGCCCGGCCAATGCAGCCTTGTAGCTCATGCCTTGGGCCAGGCGCGCGGCATCGGCCACGGCACTGTCATCGTTGGGGTAAGCCAGGTAGCGACAGCCGCCCAAGGCAGGCCCCAGGCGACTGTTGTGGATGGCGATGATCGCTTTCAGCCCGGTCACCGGGTCGACGCTCAGGTGCAGCGATTCAAGGCGGGTGCTGTGCATGAGCGCAAACATCAATGAGCTCCCGAATCACTTTTGGTTGTGGGCAAAGTATAGGCTCGCGGCAGAAAACTGCTGGATTGCACTGGAATAAGCCGCGCTGTTTCGTAAGATCCAGGACATAAGCACGCAGGATATTTTTCAAGATACTGGACGAAATTTCCTGGCAAGGCTAAAACGGGGCATCCGCCGGAGAACGCGATGAATCCCCGCACAGCCTTTTTCGCCTGCCTGGACCGTTCACCCCCTGCGCTGTTTGAAGCCGCGCTGTGGATGGCTGCCGAACACGATGCCAGCGTACAGCCGTTGCTGATCCTGCAAGAGCTGCGTGTGCTGCAACAGCAGGTCAGCCTGGGCATGCCCCTGTTGCCGGCCGATGAACTCGGCCAGCCGCTGCTGCGGCGCCTGAATGACCTGGGGTTTGCCCAGGATGATCAGACCCCGTTGCGCCCCGCGGCCGCGCTGCTGGACAAAGTGCTGCTGCGAAAACGCGGGCAACCCTTGGCCATGGGCCTGATCGCACTGGAAATGGCACGGCGCCTGGATATCCCCATGGTCGGGGTAAATTTCCCCGGCCACTTCCTGCTACGCGTACCCGGTGCCGACCACCTGCTGGACCCGTGCGGCGGTCGACGCCTGTACCCCAACGACTGTCGCGAACTGCTGCACCGCCAATACGGGCCAAAACTCAACTTGCACGCCGACCACCTGCACACCGCCGAGCCTAGGGCGATCCTGCAGCGGCTGTCACGTAACCTGCGCCAACTGCACCTCGCCAACGACGATCCCCTGGCTGCCCTGGTGGACGCCGAGCGCGTACTGGAACTGGGCAATGCCAGCGCCGCCGACTACCTTGCCCGCGCCAGCCTGTACCAGCGCCTGGATTGCCCGAGCGCCGAGCGCTTTGACCTGGAACATGCGTTGATGCTCAGCGAAGACCCAATCCAGCGCCTGCGCCTGACCGAGCGGCTGGGGCACCTGCCGCCCAATTCAGTGGTGCATTGACCTAATTGAGAATATCGCCAGGCACTGGCGTTTTTAGCGTAGTGGAGCCCGGCGCCCGCACCTGAATAATCAACAGCGCCGCAATCACCGCCGGAATCGCACAGAAGAAGAAAATCTGCTCCACCGGTATATGCATCGCCAGCAACATACTGCCGAACAGCGGCCCCAGGATTGATCCAAAACGCCCTACCCCCAACGCCCAGCCTGTGCCGGTGGCGCGCACCTGCGCCGGGTAGAAATTGCTCGCAAAGGCATTGAGGGTCAGTTGCCCGCCGATGATGCAGAACCCGGCGGCGAACACGCAGGCCACCAGGTAACGTGGATTGTCGTGGTTCAAGCCCAGCAGGATGGTGCACAACGCAGCCGCCGCCAGCACCCCGGACAGCAACCGCACTTTGCTTTTCAGACGGTCGGCAAACCAGGCCATGAGGATGGCGCCCAAGGTGCCGGCAAACAGGAACATGGACGTGACCAGGTTGGCTTCGTTCAGCGCCAGGCCGCTTTCGAGCAACAGCGATGGCAACCAGCTGATCATGAAATACAGCAAAATCAGGCTGACAAAAAAAGTCGCCCAGATCAGCAGCGTCGGGCGCGCGTAGCCGTTGCGAAACAGCTCCACCACCGTCAGTTTGCTGCCTTGTTCCTGCAGGTTTTCAGCTTCGGTCGCGGGCGGCGGTTGCCAGTCGGGCAGCATCCGCGCCGTGACTTTGCGCAAACGCAGATACGGCGGGGCATCGCGCAACAGGCGTGGCAAGGATTCGGGCAACAGCCACACCAGGAACGGGAACAGCAGCAACGGCGTTACCCCACCAGCCAGGAACACCGCCTGCCAACCAAAGCTGTCGATAAACCCGGCCGCCACAAAGCCGCCCGCCGCGCCGCCGAACGAAAAGCCGCAGGCCGCCAGGGTCACCATCAAGGTGCGCATGCGCGGCGGCGAATATTCAGACATCAATGCCATGGCACTGGGCATTGCGCCCCCCATGCCGATGCCGCAGATAAACCGCGCCGCCATCAGTGTGGTGAGGGAATTGGCAAACACCATCAGTACGGTGAGGCTGGCATAGATCAGCACACAGGCCAACAGGATGCGCCGCACGCCGAAACGATCCGCCAGCGGTGTCACCAGCAGCGAGCCGAGGGTCAACCCGAGCAGGTTGGCGCTGAACACCGGCCCGAACGCAGCTTTTTCCAGGCCCCAATCCTGAGCCAGCGCCGGCACTACATAGCCCAGCACCTGGGCGTCGTAGCCATCGGTGACCAGCAGTAATGCCAGCAACACGAGAATCAACCACTGGTAGCGCGACACCGGACGGGCGTCGAGTGCCGCGCGAAAGCTGGCAATCTGATTGTGCATCGCAAGGTACCTTTATTTTTTATTAGGTTGGCACGATCAAAGGTGGGAGGGGCGGTGTGTCAGGTTGATTGGCGGGGTGGGCCTGTACGAAGGCCGGATGCTGCGCCGCCAACGCTGCCACTCGCCCAATGCGCGGGTAAGCCACCAGCGGCACCTTGAAACGTTCGGCCGCATACAGCTGTGGAATCAGAAATGCATCCGCCATGCCTGGCTGCTCGCCAAAGCAGAAGCCCTTATCTCCAATCAACTGCTCCACCGCACCCAGCCCCTGGCTGACCCAATGGGCGATCCATTCAAGCAACTGCGCTTCATCGTGCCCCCACTGACGCAACAGGTTCTGCGTGCTGGAGTTGTGCAGCGGGTGGATATCGCAGGCGATGATCGACGCTACCGCCCGCTCATGGGCGCGCGCTACCGGGTCTTTGGAGAGCAACGGCACCTGTGGATAACGCTCCTCCAGGTATTCGATGATCGCCTGCGACTGGATCAACATCTCCCCTTGATCAGTACGCAGCGCCGGCACACGTCCTTGAGGGTTGATCGCCAGATACTCGGGCTGGTGATTGGCGCCGCCTGCCGGGACCAGCAGGTTGACTGGCAGCGCGGTGAAATCCAGGCCCTTGAGCGCCAGGGCAATACGTACCCGATACGACGCGGTGGAACGGTAGTAAGTATAGAGTTCCATGACCCTGCCCTCTTAACGTGCCGCAACCACAGTACCGCGGCATTCACCAAAGCCGATGCTGGCAAAACCTTCGCGGCGGCAACGGCCACGCAGGATGATTTCGTCGCCGTCTTCAAGGAATTTACGTACCTCGCCCGAGGCCAATTCAATCGGCTTCTTGCCGCCTTCGGTAATTTCCAACAGGCTGCCGAACTGCCCCGGCTGCGGCCCGGACAAGGTGCCTGAACCAAACAGGTCGCCGGCCTGTAACTGGCAACCGTTGACGCTGTGGTGCGCAACCATTTGCGCCACTGTCCAGTACATATGCTCGGTATTGCTCAAGGTCAGGCGATAGGCGGGCAGGTTCTGCTCGCGCATTGAGGCGGTGGTGAGCAGCACTTCCAGCTCGATATCAAAGGCGCCCGCGTTCTGATCACGTTTATCCAGCAGATACGGCAGCGGTTGCGGGTCGCCCTCGGGCCGCGCCGGTTGCGCTTTGCGAAAGGGCTCCAGCGCTTCGGCGGTCACCACCCATGGCGAAATACTGGTGATAAAGCTTTTCGACAGGAACGGGCCCAGCGGCTGGTATTCCCAGGCCTGGATATCTCGCGCCGACCAGTCATTGAGCAGGCAGAAACCGGCGATATGCTCGGCCGCATCGCCGATGGCAATCGCTTCGCCCATGGCATTGCCCTGGCCGATCCAGATGCCCAGCTCCAGTTCGTAGTCCAGGCGTGCGCAGGGGCCGAACGTCGGTTCGGACTGGCCGGCCGGCAGTGTCTGGCCTTTGGGGCGCCGGACCTGCGTGCCCGACGGGCGAATGGTCGACGCCCGGCCGTGGTAACCAATCGGCACGTACTTGTAGTTGGGCAACAGGGGGTTATCCGGGCGAAACAGTTTGCCGACGTTCTGCGCGTGCTCGATGCCGACGTAGAAGTCGGTGTAGTCATTGATCTTCGCCGGCAAGTGCATCTGGCAATCGGCGGCGTGGTGCAGCACCTGCGCTTCGCGCTGTTGCAGCTGGCTGCCTTCGGCCAGCAGCTCCAGCAGGCGCTCGCGTAACGCCACGCGTGGCCCACGGCCAAGTTCAAAAAAGGCGTTCAATTGGCCACCCGCTGTTGCCTCAACGGCACGCCGGGCATCACCGTCAAATTCATCCAGCGCGGCGTGCAGGTCGAGGACCATGTCGCCGATCGCCACGCCACAGCGCGGGGCCGAGCCGTTGATACTGAACACGCCCAGGGGCAGGTTCTGCAGGGGGAAATCCGCGTGACCGTTGGCCGAGGCCACCCAGCTGCGGGTCTGCGTTGGTTGCGTCATGGGTTATCTCCGATTCGGGTTGAAGGTGGCGGGCAGTGAGGCCCAGCACGCGTCGTAAGCAGGTTGCAGCTGCGGGCACTCCAGAGCGAACTGGGTCGGGCGCAGCACTTGGCTGGTCTCGAACATGAAGGCCATGGTGTTATCGATCTTGTGCGGCGCCAGGTCCGCATTGATGGCCTTGGTGCAGGTCTCGCCATCCGGGCCATGGGCGCTCATGCAGCTGTGCAGCGACGCGCCGCCGGGCAGGAAGCCTTCGGCCTTGGCATCGTAGGCGCCCTGGATCAGGCCCATGTATTCGTTCATCAGGTTGCGATGGAACCATGGCGGACGGAAGGTATTCTCGGCCACCATCCAGCGCGGCGGGAAGATCACGAAGTCGAGGTTGGCTAGGCCATGCACGCTGGTAGGTGAGGTCAGCACGGTGAAGATCGACGGATCCGGATGATCGAAACTCACCGTACCGATAGTGTTGAAACGACGCAGGTCGTATTTGTACGGTACGTTGTTGCCGTGCCAGGCGACCACGTTGAGTGGTGAATGGTCCAACTCGCAGGCCCACAGTTCACCAAGGAATTTCTGAACCAGCGTGGTCGGTTGCTTGAGGTCTTCGTAGCGGGCCACTGGCGTGAGGAAGTCACGCGGGTTGGCCAGGCCATTACTGCCGATGGGGCCCAGGTCGGGCAGGCGCAGCGGGGCGCCGTGGTTCTCGGCAACATAACCGCGTGCGTGTGCATCCAGCAGTTCGATACGGAATTTGAGGCCACGGGGCAGCACGACAATTTCCAGCGGCTCGACGTCCATCGCGCCCAGTTCGGTGGCGATGCGCAGGCGGCCCTGCTCCGGCACGATCAGCAGTTCGCCGTCGGCATTGAAGAACACGCGCTCCATGGAACGATTGGCGCGGTAGGTGTAGATGCTGATGCCCGAAGGTTTTTCCGACCCCGAGTTGGCCACCATGCCGACCAGTCCATCGATAAAGTCCGTCGGCTCACTCGGAATATCCAGCGGGTTCCAGCGCAGACGATTGGGCGTCACTGCGCCCAAGGGTCCACCGGCCAATTGCTGCGCAAGCTTGATGAACGCCGGGTGATTGGCCGACGGCTGGATGCGGTACAGCCAGGTGCGCCGGGCTTCGCTGCGCGACATGGTGAAGGCCGTGCCGGAAAACAGTTCGGTATACAGCCCGTAGGGGGCCTTCTGCGGCGAGTTCTGGCCGACGGGCAATGCACCAGGCAAGGCTTCGCTGGCGAATTCGTTGCCGAAACCCGAAAGGTATTCGAGGGTCATGGATCATCCTCTGTGGGTCAGTTGTATTTATCGTAATCCAGTTACGCATAACGTAATTTGATCACTGTTGACCGTCAAGCTATAAAGACGCCCATTCATCTTTCGGATTCTCGCCCTTCCATGGAAAAGCCCCGCGACACCGGTAAACAGAAAGTCCGTTCGGCGGAAGTCGGCACCGATATTCTCAAGGCTCTGGCCGAATTGTCCCCGGCCACCTCGCTGTCACGTCTGGCCGAACATGTGCAGATGCCGGCGAGCAAGGTCCACCGCTATTTGCAGGCGCTGATTGCCTCCGGATTTGCCGAGCAGAACACCGCCACCAACCATTACGGCCTGGGCCGGGAGGCGTTGCGCGTGGGGCTGGCGGCGCTGGGCAGCATGGATGTGTTGAAAGTCGGCGCCATGCCCCTGGCCGAGCTGCGCGATGAATTGAATGAAACCTGCTTTCTGGCGGTGTGGGGCAACCAGGGCGCGACCGTGGTACAGATCGAGCCGGCAGTGCGCGCCGTTACTGTGGTGACGCAGTTGGGCTCAGTGCTGCCGCTGCTCAGTTCGTCCACCGGGCTGGTGTTCAGCGCTTACCTGCCGTCACGGGAAACGGTGGAACTGCGCGAACGCGAGGTTCAAGCCGGCACCGCTCATACCTTGGCAGACGATCAGGCCTATGCCAGCGTGTGCGAACAAATCCGCAGCCGTGGCCTGCACTTTGTGCATGGCCTGCTGATGCCCGGCGTGGATGCGTTGTCGGCGCCGGTGTTCAATGCGGTCGGGCAAGTGGCGGCAGTGATGACCGTGGTCGGCCCGACCTCACTGTTCCATGCCGATGAAGATGGCCCGGCGGCGCAGCACCTGCTGGCGGCGACCCGGGCCGTGAGTTGGCGTATGGGCTATCAGCCCTGAATCAATCGTCGTTGCGCGACAGCGCCACTGCCACGCGGTCCTCCAGCGCCTTGACCTGCGCGCCGGCCACCACGTAGTTGTTGGTCAGCATCGCGAACACCAGCTTGCGCCCGCCGGCGTCGGTGATGTAACCACTCAATGACGACACGCCGCCCATGGAGCCGGTCTTGGCGTGCAGGTTGTTCTGCGCCTGCGTGTCGCGCAGACGGTAGCGCAGGCTGCCGCCGGTCATGCGGTCGGTGTTGCCGGCAATCGGCAGCGCGTTGTACCAGGTGTCGAACCACGGCTGTTTGCTGGCGGCCAGGAGCAGGTCGGTGAGGGTTTGCGACGACACCAGATTGCGCCGCGAGAGGCCGGAGCCGTCGACCTGACTGAACGTGCTGGTGTCCAGCCCCTGACGCTTGAGAAACCCGGCCACCGCCACGGCGCCCGCCGCTGCCGTGCCGCTATTGGCGGTCTGGCGCCCCATGGCCTTGAGCAAGGCTTCGGACATGTTGTTGTTCGAGAGCTTGAGCAACGGCGTGATCAACTCCTGTAACGGCGCCGATTGGTGCTCGGCCAGCACCGTCACTGCAGCCGGGCTTGCCCCGCCCATCACTCGACGCCCCAATACGGTGATGCCCTGTTGCGCCAAGGCCTGTTCGAACAGATTGGCCACCAGTTGCGTTGGCTCCCAGACGCTGACCAATTGCTGGCTCTGCCGCCCCGGCGCCACTGCGCCGCTGAGCTGCAACAGGTTGGTGCCATGGCGACGGTTGATCCCATAGCTGTTGCCCGGCCCACTGATGGCGCGGTTGCTCAGTTGCAGGTAATCGGTGGGCGGAAAAATCTCGACACTTACCGGCGAGCCGGCCCGCAGCGCAGCCTTCGCGGTGACCAGTACGCTGCCTGCATCGAAATCCGAATCAGGCGACACGGTCAGCGCTGAAATCTGCGCGCCGTAGTAGGTGGTTTCGTCATCGTGAGACCAGTCGACACCCAGCCGCTCGGCATCAAACCAGGTGTCATCGAACACCAGGTCGCCCTGCACCTGGCGCACGCCCTGGCTGGCCAACTGCGCGGCCAGGGCCTGGTAATCGGCAAACTGAACGGTCGGGTCGCCGAGGCCACGCAGGTACAGGTTGCCGGTCAAACGGTCGCCCTGGCGTATGCCATTGCTCAGCAGTTGGGTGGCGAAGCGGTATTGCGGCCCCAACACATCCATCGCCGCGGCGGTGGTCAGCAACTTGAGGTTGGACGCGGGCACCAGCCGGGTGCGAGGGTTGTGCTGATAGAGCGTCGCGCCACTGCGAGCATCGCGCACCATCAGCGACACCGTAGCGCCGTGCAGCGCCGGGTCGCTCAACAACTTATCCAGGGTTGCCGGTGTGGAAGTCGGTGAAACACTGGCGCAGCCGCCCAGCAAAAAGCTCAAGCCAACCAGCAGGGTGCCGGTGTGTAACCATTTTCCAAAGTGCATCGTTGCGTTTTCCATAGGCGTGCAATGGCGGCAACGCTATCAGCTCGCTATCAATGTGGCGACCGCTTTCCTGTGGGCGCTGGCTTGCCTGCGATGCAGACAACTCGGTGTATCAGGCAAACCCAGTCGATGCCATCGCAGGCAAGCCAGCTCCCACAGATAAATGAATCAGAAGGTCAAGGTGCTGGACACCGACACCTGCCGCGCATCGCCAACCGACACAAACTGCGTATTCACCGATGAGGTGTAGTAAGTACGATCGAACAGGTTCTTCACATTGAGCTGGAACTTGACCTTCTGCCCTTCAAGCCGGGTGTCATAGCTGGCGAACACATCGGCCACGGTGTAGCTGGGCAGTTCGAAACTGTTGGCCGCGTCCCCTGCCCGCTCGCCGACATAACGCGCCCCGGCGCCGACACGCAGTTGATCGCCGCCCAGGACACTGCCGAAGTCATACACCGCCGACAACGAGCCGGTGCTTTTTGCCACATTCTGCAGGCGATTGCCTTTGAGCTTAGGGTCTTCGGTAACCTCGGCATCGGTGTAAGCATAGCTGCCAATCAGGCTCCATTTATCCGTCAGCTGGCCGCTGGCATCCAGCTCCAGACCGCGAGAGCGCACCTTGCCGGCCACGCTGTACTCCGAGGTCAGGCCCTCGCCTACCTGCACCAATACGTTGCGTTTATCGATCGTAAACAGCGCGGCACTGGCGGTGATGCGCCCCGGCAGGTCGAACTTGGTACCCAGCTCCCAGGCTTTGGATTCTTCCGGCTGCAAACTGCCACTCAACACGGTTTTATTGGCCAGCGGCGCGATGGTGGAGTTGGGTTTGAACGACTCGGTATAACTGCCGTAGAACGACAATTGATCAGTGTAGCGATACACCAGCCCGGCCCGTGGTACCCACTTCTGGCCATTGCCGTCGGTGTTGGCGGTGAACGGCACGCCTTTGCCGGCGTATTGATCGTACATCTGGTAGCGCGCACCGCCGACCAGGATCCATTGATCGTTGAGGTGGATGGCATCCTGGAAGAACAGCGAATCGCTGCGCAGCAGATCGGTCTGGTTGCTGTCCGGCGCGCTGACTTTGGAACCGGCGACTTCATTGCCGTATACCGGGTTGTTGTAATCGAAGGTGCCCCGCGGCGCCTGGCGGATCAGGTCGGCACGGTAGATCTTGCGGTACTCATCGTCCAGGCCGAACACCAGATCGTGCTGCATACCTGCAACATCGACCCTGCCTTCGAGGCTGGCGGTGGCGAAGCGGTCGGTGGTCAACGCGCCCTGGGTACCGTCCATGTTACGGGTCAGGGTGCCGTTGGTGTTGACCTTGACCACGCGCACCTGACTGGCGTCATAGGTTTCGCGATTCCAGCTGTAGCCGAAGTGAGCTTTCCAGTCGTCGTTCAGATCATGATCGACGGTCAGGCGGTACAGATCGGAGCGACCTTCCATGTTGTTGAACGGTTCATCCAGACGCCGGGTGGCGGGGATGTTCAGCGGGTGGTTGGTCTTGGGATCGATGGCGGTGCCACGGTCGAACGGCGCGAGAAATTCGCGGTGTTCATAGGCCAGCACCACTTGGGTGGTATCGCCGTACCAGGCCAGGGACGGCGCCACCAGGGTCTCGCGATGGGTGCCGTAGTTACGCCAGTAATCTTCGTCTTCATGATCGACAATCAGGCGATAAGCCAGGCCGCTGTCGCCGAGGGGGCCGGTGGTGTCGAGGTTGCCGCCGCTGCCGTTCTTGCCGCTGCCGAAGGTCGAGCCGCGCGCGGTCAGGGAGGTGGACTGCATCAGCTCAGGCTTTTTGCTGACGATATTGACCACGCCGCCCGGGTCCTGGATGCCATACAACAGCGAGGATGGGCCCTTGAGCACTTCAATACGCTCGGCGGTAGCGTTCATGGCACGGCCCTGCACCACCGGCATACCGTCCTTCATGATCGAGCCGTTACGGTTGTCGCCAAAACCACGCAACATCACCGCGTCCTGAGTACTGCCGAGGGTGTTGGACTGGGTGATGCCGCTGATATTGCCCAGGGCGTCATCCAGGTTGCGCGGTTGCTGGTCGCGCAGCACCTGGGCCGGCACCACGTTGACGGTTTGCGGGGTTTCCAGCAGCAACCCATGGGAGCGCATCACCGAACTGGTGGGCGGCGGCTGATAGCTGGTGCTGTCCTGCGTCGGGTTGGCCGCGCTGATGGTGGTGGCGCCAAGGTTGACCGCGCCGTCGCTGGGCAGCGGCTCCAGGGCCAGGGTGCGGGCGTCGATCTGGCGGAAGGTGAAACCTGTATTGCTCAGCAGACGTTGCAGGGCCTGGGTCGCGCTCATCTGCCCACTGAGCGCCGGGGCATTGAGGCCATAAGGCGCTTCATCGGTGTAGATCACACTGATGCCTGTGACACGGCTGAACTCGCTCAGGGCCTGGGGCAGTGGTTTGGCTGCCAGGGCAAAATTGAACTGGGCGCTTTGCTGCTCCTGCGCACGCGCAACGCTCAAAGGCAGCAACGCCAGCCCTGACACCGCCAAGACCGAGGCTCCCAGCCACTGTTTTACCCAACCACCCGCCGTTGACTTCATGCTGTGAGAACCCGTGTAGAAAACGCTGTTAATGCGAATAGATCGCAGTTTCATGCACTACACGGATGGGCCGGGGATTTACCTCACATGAATCAGTAAATAATTTCGATCATTGCTTGCCACTCGTCGCGAGACACTCCTTGGCACTCTTCTTCAGCTTCTTGATCAGCCGCTCCTGGCGCAACGCCTCACCCTTGCTCGCGCATTGTTCGGTGTACACCAACGCCACCGCCGGGCTGGACAAGAAAAACCGCGCGCCCTTGCCGCTTTGGTGGCAGGCAAAGCGGCGCACCGGGTCATTGCTGATGCCGCAATACAACGAGCCATTGGCGGCACGCACCAGGTAGACGAACCAGGGTTTGGGTTCTACAGGATCAGTCACAGGGCAATTTCGGCAAACCAGAGGAGCGCCAATCTTATCAACGACCGGCCTGGAATGCCTTCAAGCCTTTAAGCGCCTGGGCCCTCACCGCATTTTTCAGCGCCGGCGACCAGCCCAACAGCAGCCCTTTCAAGCCCAGCGCCTGGCGCGACCATCGCCACAGGTCGAAGTGATCGTGGTGCTCGCAGATCTTGCCGTCGCGAAACACAAAGCGCGCACCGATGTCGTTAACCACCGTATTGCCCGTGGCACTGAACAGGTACGTCGCCACCCAGTGCGCGCTGCCAGTGCTGTCATCACTGCGCACGTGGTCGAAGGTCAGGGAGAAATCCTTTGCCCGCGTGGTGAGCATTCGCCACATATCCCCCGCGTCGCGCCCGCGCAACTCGCCGAAGGCCGGGTCGCTGAACACCACGTCTTCGGTGTAGCAGGCGGCCATGGCTTCGGCATCCAGGCGCTGGAAGGCACTGTAGAACGCGGTGATCAGGGCGTTATGGGCATCACTCATGGGCAGGCTCCGCAGGTTTCGAAAGAATAAGCGCACGATAGGCTGCCCACACCGCGCTGGCTACTGACATTCGCCAGGCAAATGCAGGAGCCTACGGCACCATCCCAGTGCTGCGAGCGTAGGCGAACAGGTCTACATCGGTTGAGATACTCAGCCGCTGCATAGCCGTGCTTTTCTGCTTACTGATGGTAGAGATACTGCGGTTGACCTGTGCCGCAATCTGGCTGACGGTCATGCCGCTGGCCAACATGCGCACCACCTCGCGCTCCTTGCAGGACAATTGCGGCACCTGGGACTGATCGCCCGTACCCGCCTCTACCATTTGCATCCGCAGGGATTCACTGGCGAACGTCTGGCCGGCACACACAGCCTTGATCGCCTGGGGCAGCTCCTTGGCCGAAGCACTTTTGGCCACCACGGCCTTGGCACCATGGGCGAAGGAAGCACGCAGGGTGGCGACGCTGGCGAACATGGTCACCAGAATCACCGGCAACTGCGGATATTGGCGGTGCAACAGGCTCAACAGCCCGTAGCCGTCGGCCTGCTGGCCGCCTGGCATGGCAAAGTCTGTGACGAGCACGTCACACGGGGTTGTCCTCAACAGTTCGAGCAACTGATCGGGGCCGTCGGCTTCCGCGACCACTTTGCACCGGCCATGCGCCTCAATCACGACTTTCTGCCCGATACGCACAATAGGGTGATCGTCAGCAATAATTACTCGAAGCATAGATTCCCACGAATGATGGCAAACTGAATCCGCGCAAAATACCCCCGCTGGCGCTCATCAACAACCGCTAACAAAGTGCTGCTGGCAGCCACGCTCAATGTTCAGTAGCTCACACTTTTTTGCCTACAAAACAATAAGAAAATACCTACAGCAAAGACAAGATCAACGGATTGCAAAACGCTCTGCGCCAACACTACCTCTCAGACTTCAGAGAGGTACTCGAGATAGACGAACAAGCGCGCCAGGAACAACTCCAATTGCACCTTGTGCGCAGCAACACCCTGGGACTGGACCTGTTCGATCAGCTTCACGGCGCTGGCTTCAAGGCCAGTACCGCCCAAAAACACCAGGCTGCCCACCAATCGATGGAGGCGCTCAGCCGTCAGTGACGAGTTCAACGTCAAGCAGGCATGGCGCAACACGCGGTGGTCTTCCCAAGCCTCGAACAACAGGGTTTCCAACAATTGATCGACGATACGCTCGCTGCCAAACATGGCGACCAACGTGGCACGGGTTGGCCAGCCGGCGAGCGGCGCAACAGCCTTCTGGACGACATACGCGTCATCCACGCCCGGCAGCCAGCGTGCCAACACGGCGTGCAGCTGTTCAAGGGTCAATGGCTTGAGCAGCCAGGCATCCATACCGGCGTCGCGGCAACGCTGGGGGCTGTCGTTTTGCAGGTTGGCGGTCAAGGCAATGATCGGCACTCGCCTCTGCCCGTTGTCGCACTCATGCTGGCGAATAGCGCGAGCCATGCTGTAGCCGTCCATGAACGGCATCTGGCAATCACTGATCACCAAGTCGAAGGGCCGGCTGGCAAAGGCCGCCAGCCCGACGTACCCATCGTCGGCCAATTCGTATCCCAACCCCAGTTTCTGCAGCAAACAACCCAGCAACAGGCGGTAGGCTGAATGGTCTTCCACCACCAGCACGCTCAACTGCTGCCAATGAAGCGGGGGGGCACCTTGCGGCTTCAATTTGCGGTTCGCTCCTGCTGTTGAACCTACCAGCGAACCCATCAGTACCTCTATCGTGACTATTGATCCGGCAGTAATCTCCGGCACTGGTGCAATAGCCCTCGAGACCTCTCATGTAGCAAATACCCATTCAGGGGATATCTATAATCTTTTGAGCCTGACCGAGTCGATACAACAACTACGAAAAGCACCACCGCCCCCCTCTCCCCGCCCG
>NZ_SPKO01000007.1:697322-755937 GCF_023127795.1 Pseudomonas sp. W2Jun17
CCCCTCGCTAGATTGTGCCCACCCCAAAGAGGGACGACTTGCCACTCCCCGGCAAGCGCAAAAAAATCGAGATCGCCTCCAGGCAACCACCCGCCCACACACGACCGGGCGTTGCCCTGGCGTGCCTCAATCTGCCAGCTTGTAATGGAACAATTTGAAATGAAGACCTCTGTATCCCTACTGAGCAGTGCCCTGCTGCTCGCTATAACGTCATCCGCTTTCGCCGCCAGCAGCGTCGACCTGACTGTCAAAGGGTTGATCACGCCCAGCGCCTGCACACCCAACCTGCCGGGTGACGTCGATCTTGGAAAAATCGCCGCAAAAGATCTGAATCAAGACAGCTATACGCCGCTTGAGAAAAAGACCCTGCAACTGAGCGTCAATTGCGACGCGGCGACGCTGTTTGCAATCCATCCCGTCGACAATCGAGCCGGTTCCGCCGCGTCCGGCTTCGCCTTTGGCCTGGGCTTGATCAACGAAACCCAGAAGCTCGGCCTGTATCAGTTGACGTTCAGCAACCCCGTCACTGAAACACCATCCACCCTGATTGCAATGTACAACTCCGAGGGCCGATGGACAGACCTCCTTACGGATGAGGTCATTGCCCCCAACGATCTGGTGGCGCTGGGCAGCCGCGGTGAGAACGGTTGGGCCCCCCACCCGATCAAAGACGCGCTCATGGACATGACGCTGCACACCTTGATTGCACCTGCAAGAAACCTGACCTTGACTAGCGAAGTGGCAATCGACGGCTCCGCGACCTTTGAAGTGAAGTACCTGTAAATGGACGTTTCCCAGATGAAGCCCCGCCTGCCCCTGTTGAGCGGCGCGCTGTTGCTCACCATGACGTCATCCGCTTTCGCTGCCAGCTCCGTGGACCTGACCGTCAAGGGCTTGATCACACCGAGTGCCTGCACCCCGAACCTGCCAGGGGCTGTGGACTATGGAAAAGTCGCAGCAAAAGATCTGAACCTCGACAGCCATACCTGGCTTGAGGACCAGACATTACAACTGAGCGTGAATTGCGAGGCGGCGACGCTGTTTGCCATCAAGCCCATCGACAACCGAGCCGGCTCCTCAACGTTTGGCGCCTACGGCCTGGGTGTAGCCAACGGCACAGAAAAGCTCGGCGGGTACCAACTGATGTTCAGTAACCCCGTCGCCGAAACACCTTCGACCTTGCTCTACCAGTACGAACAGCGCCCCTGGGCGCCGCTCTATCCGGAGGACCCGCTGCAAGACGATATGTTGGTGGCCCTGGGCAGCCGTGCCGATTCCGGCTGGGCCCCGCACCCCGTGCAGAACGCGCTCATGGACATCACCGTGCACACCGCCATTGCACCCGCCAACGGCTTGAGCCTGGCCAACGAAGTGGCGCTGGACGGCTCCGCAACTTTTGAAGTTCTGTACCTGTAACCCATCAGCTTCGTACTAAGGAAGGTTCAAACGATGACTTACTTAAGAGCCACGCCCCTGGCCGTCCTATTGTTGACCATCTCGCCTCTCACACTGGCCGCCAGCAGCCTGGACCTCACCGTCAAAGGCATCATCACGCCAAGCGCCTGCGCGCCAGAGGTCTCCGGCGGTGGCAATGTCGACTTCGGCAAGGTGTCGGTCAAGGATCTCAATAGCGATACCTACACCGACCTGCCCCGAGAAACCATGCTCTTGAGCGTGCATTGCGAAGGGCCGACGTTTTTTACCCTGAACACCATCGACAACCGCGCCGGCACCACCGCCAGCCACTTCAGCTGGCACGGCCTGGGCATGACCCCCAACGATGAAAAAGTCGGTGATGCCGGGCTTGGCCTCTACCAGCCGGTGGCCGACGACGTGCCGGTACGCACCATCGTCTCAAGGGATGGCGGCGCAACCTGGATGCCCTCCGTGATGCTCAGCCACACCGTGCTGACAGCGGTCGCCAACAACGACGGCGTGGTACCGATTGCGATCCAGAAGCTGGAGGCCGAGATCCGCCTGATCACTCACATCGCGCCCGCCAGCAACCTGACACTGACCGACGATGTGCCTATCGACGGTCACGCCACCGTGCAAGTCAATTACCTCTAAGGATAAGGAGACCCGATGAATATTCGATTGACCACGCTGGCCGCCAGCGTACTTCTGCTCAACTCAGCCACTGCCTTCGCTGCCTCCAGCGTCGACCTGACCGTCAAGGGGCTGATCGTGCCCAGCGCCTGTATACCCAGCCTGTCCGGTGGAGGTGTGATCGACCATGGCAAGATTTCCGCTAAAGATCTGAAACCTGACAACCCGACAGTCATTGGCAACCATACCCTGATCCTGGCCGTCAATTGCGATGCGCCGATCCAATTCGCCCTGCACTCGATCGATAACCGTGCATCCTCAGGTATCTCTTCGAGTTACGGCCTGGGCTTTATCAATGACACCCAGAAGCTGGGGGGATACAGCCTCACGCTTGCCAATCCACTGGCCGAGGATGGTGTAGTGGTGCAACCCATTGCATCGTCCGACCAAGGTAATACCTGGTTCAAAGAAAAGTTCTGGGATCCGGGCCTGTACATGTCGATCGCCGCAATGGATGACGACAGCCAGCCGCTACCTGTCAAAGACCTGCTGGTCGATCTGCAAGTGCAGACCTTCATCATGAGCACTGCCGGCATGGACCTCAGCAATGAGGTGACCATCGACGGCTCCGCCACCCTTGAAGTGAAGTACCTGTAACCCATGGCCGCCCACCCCTCGAACGCCGGCAGGCATGGGCTGCGCCTGGCGTTGCGCGTGCTCACGGCATGGGGGCGAAACGTGGCCATCGTGCTTGGCCTGGCCGCGATGACCGATACCCACGCAGCCTCGACCGTCGACCTCACGGTGACCGGCCGGGTGACACCGGATGCCTGCCACATCGAGCTGATGAATGACGGCATCATCGAGCATGACAAGATCCCCGCACATAGCCTCAACGTAGACGAGTTCACCGTGCTGCCCAGCCAGCTACTCGAACTGCATGTGCTCTGCGCCAGGCCCATGCTGTTTGCCTTGGTAGGCATCGACAATCGCGCCGACTCCTCGCTGGCCCCCGACTTTTTCTACGGACTGGGCAGAAACATCCACGCCCCCGAGGAGCGTCTCGGCTCAGTAGCGTTGTCCTATCGCAACGTAGTGGGCGATGCGCAGCCCATGCAGGTATTGGCCTCCACCAACAACGGGGAAACCTGGTCACCGGACCCCAACGCCTATCCAAGATCCTATATGGCCTTTGCACTGCTGGGCGACCGTCAACCGGACTTCATCAGCCAACTGACCGCGGAGCTTCAGGTGGTCACCGCCATCAATTTTTCGCAGTACCTGACGCTGGACCAGGAAGTCCCCCTCGACGGCTCCATCGTCCTGGATTTGCGCTACCTCTGACCGATACCTTTTGGCCTAATGGAAAACCCGTCATGACGACGACATTCTCAAACACCGCTGTCGGCCTTATCGCCCTGCTGCTGATACTCGGCAATCAAGTCAAAGCCGACGGGATGGTACCGGACACCTCCGTGGTGATCGTGTTCGAAGCCGAAGGCGAAGCGGCAGTGTCGGTGACCAACACCGACAGCCAACTCGCGCTGCTGCATGTGACCTTGCAGGATATTCCGGAAGACACCGAGCCGCTGCTGGTGGTGACACCGCCGCTGTCGCGGGTCGAGGCGTCCAAATCCCAGTTGGTGCGCTTCATCCTGCAAAACCGGAAGCCGTTGCTCACCCAACGGCTTAAACGCGCAGTGTTCGAAGGCATGCCCCAAGGCCGTGCCGCGACCGCCGCCGGGCATGCCCGCGTGGGCGTGACCGTGCGCCAGAACTTGCCGGTGATCGTGCATCCCAGAGGCCTTGCCCCCAACCGCACGCCTTGGACCGACCTGACCTGGACCTTGCGCGACGGCCAGTTGCAAGTACGTAACGACACGCCCTATGTAGTGCGCCTGGCGCAGGAACTGCTGCTGTTGCCCGGCAACGGCAGGGCGATGCTGCCGCGCACTTACGTGCTGCCCGGCGAAGCCTTGAGCGTGCCGGCCAGCGGCGGGCAGGCCAACACGGTCAGGTTGCAGCCGGCCACTGTGTACGGCTTTGCGGTGAAAGCCTACGACGCACCGATCACCCTCTGACTGAAAACCGCAGGCGTCGCACCCCTGACCGCCGCCTGAATAACGAAGTGACGGCTCATTGACCGTCACCAGAACGCCTGGGCACACGGGGCCCGCGCGTTCACTACTCGAGTACCTTGCGTGAAAACAGTATTGAGTTACCGTGACGGCGAAGCCGTGCCCGACATCCCTGCCAACTCGACCTTGCCGCTGGTGTTGCTGCTGTGCGCGCTGATGCCCGCCAAGGCATGGGCCGAAAACTCCAGCGCCTCCAGCTTCGACGCCCAGACCTTGCATCAACGCGGCATTGATCCACAGCTGGCCAGCCTGCTGCTGGCAGCACCGCGCTTCGCCACCGGGCAACACACGGTCAATCTGCGGGTCAATGGTCAGCGACGCGGCCGGCTGGATGTGACCTTCGATCAGCAAGGCAACCCGTGCTTCGACCGCGCATTGCTGGACGCCGCCAACCTGGTGATCCCGAGCGAAACGGCAGGTTGTCAGGATTTTCTTGCGCAATATCCGCAAACCCTGGTTGAACCGGACCCGGCGACGCTGACGGTGTCACTGGTGGTACCCACCGAGGCGCTGCGCCCCATACAGCAGGATATCTCGGGGTACGAAACCGGCGGGTTTGCCGGGCTGCTCAACTACGACCTCAGTGGTTTCTACAACCGCTTCGGCGATGACGCCAGCCGCTTTGGCTCGGCCAACACCGAGGTGGGGTTCAATGCCGGCGATTGGATCGTGCGCAGTCGCCAAGTACAGACCTGGCAGGATGGCCTGTCACGCAGCACCCACTTGCAAGCCTATGCCCAGCGCACCTTCGCCAGCCACCAGGCGGTGCTGCAGGCTGGGCAAATCAACCTGTATAACCCGGTACTGTCCGGCGCGCAGATTACCGGGGTGCAGGTGCTTACCGAGCAAGCCCTTCAAGAACAGGGCCAGGGTGCGCTGATCCAGGGCATTGCCAACAGCCCTGCCCAGGTGGAGGTACGACAGAACGGTGCGTTGATTCACTCCACCGTCGTGCCCGCAGGCCCCTTTACCCTGCCCGATGTACGTCGCTTGAATACGCGCTCGGACGTCGAGGTCACGATCAAGGAAAGCGCCGGGGGTGAGCGGCGCTTCACCGTACCGGCGGCCATGCTCGGCCTTGGGTTGCCAGCACCGGGTTACTCCGTGGCCGCGGGCCGGGTGCGGAATGTGGGCGACGCCAAAGGCGAGGATCCGTGGGTGGTCAGTGGCGGCTGGACCGGTGCGCTGCACCCGCAGTTGACCTTGGGCACCGGTGTACTGGCAGCCAGCGAATACCGCTCGGTGGGCGCCAGCCTGGGCTGGTTGCCGTGGGTGGACAGCCAGATCCAACTGTCCACACAGCTGTCCAACACCCAGGCGTGGGAAAAGGTTTCGGGCGTACAGACCGACCTTTCCTGGTCCCAGCGCCTAGGCGAGCAGTGGTCGATCAGCGCCGCCAATTCCTGGCGCAGCATCGGCTATCGCGAACTTGAAGAAAGCACGTATGAGCGTGATGACAGCAACCGCGACGCCCGTTATCGCGACCAACAAAGCCTCAACCTGGGCTGGTCGCATCCGCTGCTGGGTGCGTTCAGCGCCGGGGTTGCGCGCTCGGCCAACTTCGCTGGCGACAGCAGCAGCCGTGCGCTGGCCTCTTGGGGCACGAGCATCGGCGCTGTGTCACTGTCGGCCAGTGCCGAGTGGCAAATGGGCGGTAGCCAGCAACAGGACAACGCGGTGTACCTCAATATCAGCGTGCCGTTGGGCGAAAGTCGCCGGCTACGTAGCTGGGTGCGCAATTCCGGCGGTGAGAACCGCACCGGCCTGGGCCTCACCGAACAGATCGACGACCAACTCAGCTATCGCGTCAGCGCCGAACACGACAGCAGCGACCATCAAGTGGAAACCACGCTGGGCGTCTCGGTACTGCCGCGTTACAGCCAGCTCGATTTCAGCTACAGCCGCGCTGATGCCGAACGCTCCAGTTATCAAGGCGGCGCTCGCGGCGGTGTGGTGATACATGGCGACGGCGTGACTTTTTCACCCTACCCGGTGCGCGACACCTTTGCCCTGGTGTCGGTCGGCGATATGAGTGGCATCAAGCTCAGTACCCCCAGCGGCGCGGTGTGGACCGACTGGCAAGGCCAGGCCGTGGTGCCGCAAGTCGCCGCCTACGGGCGCAGCCCAGTGGAAGTGCAGACACGTTCACTGCCGCGCAATGCCGACATCAACAATGGCCTGGCGATGATCTCGGCCGGACGCGGCGCCGTTGACCGAGTCGAATTTGGCATCAGCTTGACCCGTCGCATATTGCTCACCGTCAGCACCGACCAGGGTACACCTCTGCCTGCCGGAGCCTCAGTCAGCAGCGCCAGCGGCGAGTTCGTCACCTTGGTGCAGGACGCCAGCCAGGTGTTTCTACCCAACGTGCTGGACCAATCGACGCTGTGGATAACCACACCCGATGGCGGTCGATGCGAATTGCGTTACTCCCTGCCGGAAAAAGCCGACCCCACGGTGTACTTCGAAACTGCTCCCGCGCGTTGCCACGCGCCTTGAGGATCCCCGTCATGCCCTTCGCAACATGTATGCGCCAACTGTGCCTGTGGTTATTGATCGGCGGGGCCGGCACCGCCCACGCCTTGGAAGAATGCCAACTGAATGTCAGCGAATCCCTGATCGATTTCGGCTTGATGAGCCGCCTGGCACAAAGCGACAGTGCGCTGGAGCGCTTGCTTGGCGAGCGGCGCCTGAGCGTGACCATCAACTGTCCGCAAGCGCAAGATTTAAGCCTGTTCTATCGCGCACTGGCCGCTAGCCCGCAGCGCCTGCAATTTACCCCGCATGGCAGCTATGCCATCGAAGCCGGCAACGCCGTGCTCGATGGTCGCGCCGTAGAGTTGGGGCTGCTACCTGCTGCGGGCCAGGCGCCCGTGGCCAATGGCGCGGTGCTGGAATGGCGTTCCGGCCATGGCATCGCGCCGGTCGCACACGGTGCGGTGCTCAGGGGCAACACCCTGTCGTTGCAACTGACGCTGCGCGCCTGGGCCGACCCCGCTGCCACTCAAGTGCGCGACAACACCACCTGGGAAGTTTCCGGGATGTTGTACAGCGCACAAAACGGACGCTACCGGGAACTGACCGTGCGCGCGCACTTTGCGCCCATCGCCTGCCTGCCGACATTATCCGATCAGGGCGTAGTGGACTACGGCACCCTGTACGCCAAAGACCTAAACGCCACCACTGAAACACCGCTGCCCATTCGCACACTGCGCCTGAGTGTGACCTGCGATGCGCCGATCCGCTTTGCTCTGCGCATGAAAGACAACCGCGACGGTTCGGCCACGGGCGGTACCGATGAAACCGCTTATGGATTGGACCTGGATGCCAGTCGCAACAAAATCGGGCGATTTTACCTGACTATCGACCCGGCCGAATTCAGCGCCGACACCTTGCCCGCGCTGTACCGCACCGACTCCACCAGCAACGGCGTGGCGTGGAGCAGTTCCACCGCGCGGCAAATCCCCATGGCCGCCAACAGCCTGCTGGGGTTTACCGACACGACGGGCGTCACCACCGGCCCGGTGGCCATCCAGACCCTGACCGGCACGATGCGTCTCAAGTCTTACCTTGCCCCCATGCAAAGCCTGGATCTTCGCGAGGTGGTGCATATCAATGGTTCCGGCACTATCGAAATCGTCTACCCCTGACCCGTCACTGTGAGGAACTCGTCCCGTGAAAACCCGCCTATTTACCAGTCTGTTGCTGTTGACCAGCACGCCCTCTGTGCTAGCCGCTTCGGCGGTGGACCTGAGTGTCAAAGGCTTGATCACTCCCTCCGCCTGCTTGCCGCAGTTCCCCGGCGGCGCCCTGATTGACTACGGCAAGATTGCCCAACAGGACTTGAACCTGGCGACCGCCACGCGCCTGCCCGTCAAGACCCTGACCGTCGGCATCGCCTGCACGGGCACGGTTCGCTTTGCCCTGCGCATGCGCGACAACCGCGACGGCTCGGCCATGGTCGACAGCGAGATTTACTACGGCCTGGGGTTCGATATCAGCGGCAATCGCCTGGGGGTCTACTCCATGACCTTCGACCCACGACAGACCCAGGCCGGCAACATTGCGCAGATCTACGGCACCGAGTCCACTACCGGGGGACTGGCGTGGCGCACGTCCAACCTCAACCCCATCGACATCGGCTCCAGGAGCTACCTGGGCTTTACCGATGTGGAGGGCAGTGTCAGCGGGCCCGCGGCCATCGGTTTAATGCTGAGCACCGTCACCGTGCAGACGGTGATCAATGCTCGACAAAACCTGGACCTGAGCGTGGAAACCCCGCTCGATGGTTCGGCCACTCTGGAAGTGGTTTACCTCTAGAGCTTCTCGCTGGTGACCTGTACGTAGCGCGCACGACCGGCGCCCAGACCCGCGACAATCGCGCCCAGGCCGATCACCGCGAAGATCCAGCCGATAGCCGCCCAGCCGCCAGTCCAGTCATGCACCAGGCCAACCGCAAACGGGCCCATTGACGCCAGGGTGTAACCGATACCCTGGGCCATGCTCGACAGGTTGGCGGCGACGTGAGCGTCACGCGAGCGCAGCACGATCAAAGTCAGCGCCAGGCTGAAGGTGCCGCCCTGCCCCAGACCGAGCAGAATCGCCCAGCCCCATAAACCGTCCAGCGGCGCATACAGGCAACCGAACAGACCGCCGAGGGTCAGCAACATCACCACCACAATCGCCAGGCGCTGGTCCTTGCCACGGGTGGCCAACCACGGTGCGGCCAGGGAACTGAGCAGTTGCACGATGATGGAGCCTGAGAGCGCCAACCCGGCTTCGGTAGCACTCAGGCCACGTCCGATCAGGATTAACGGCAACCAGCCAAACACAATGTAGGCCAGGGACGATTGCAGGCCCATGTACAAAGTCACCTGCCAGGCGAGCGGGTCACGCAGCAAGCCTCTGACCCGGTAAGCCACCTGATGGGCACCGTGCTTTTGCCCCACTTGTGGCAACCAGAACAAGGCCGCCAGCAACGCCGGAATAACCCAGAACCCCAGACCGATGGCCCAGCTGTCTGCGAAATATTGGCTCAGGGGCACCGTGGCTCCCGCAGCCAACGCAGCCCCTAGACACAACGCCATGGTGTAGACGCCGGTCATGGCGCCCGCCTGCCTGGCAAAATCGCGCTTGACGATGCCCGGCAGCAACACGCCAATGATGCCGATACTCGCACCGGCAATCAGGCTGCCGGCGAACAGCCCCACTTCACCGAACGAACTGCGCAGGATAATCCCCGCGGCCAGGGTCAGCAGAATGCCCAGCACCACGCGCTCGGCGCCAAAACGTCTGGCCAGGATCGGCGCAGTGGGCGCGAACAGGCCCAGGCACAAGACCGGCAAAGTGGTCAGCAACCCGGCCTTCGCCGCAGATAACCCAAGGCTGCTGGAGACTTCAGCCAGCAGTGGCGACATGCTCGACAGCGCCGGCCGCAGGTTCAACGCCACCAGTACCAGGCCCAGCAGCAGGAGCCACGGGCGAACCACCCGCGGATGGGCCTGCTGAACGGCCTCGTCATCGGCTTCGGCGTCGATCAACAGTTCTTCGAGTTCAGTCGTACGTTTGGCTTCAAGGTTCATTGATCAACTGCCGGCAGAGGGATTTGGCACGTTCGGGGTCTTGATTTTCTACCGCGTCGAGCAAGGCGATATGCAGGTCGAGTACAGCCTGGCGACACGGTGAGATGTTCAGGGCCTGACGTAACAGGGCGCCGACGAGGCTATTCGCAGTTGCCTGCAAAGGCAACGCACCAGAGTGCATGGGTAGCAAAAGAAGCAGCAGAGTGGCTATGCCAAGGTATTTGCGCGGTTTCACTCATATCGTCAACACGAAGCCAGAGGCGCTCAAGGCTTGCTAGCCGAAAAACAATAAACCCGGCACCAGGCCGGGTTTATGTGTTCAACCATTGATCAATGCAGTATCTGGCTCAAGAACAACTTGGTCCGGTCATTCTGCGGGTTGTCGAAGAAGTCATTCGGCGCCGCCTGCTCCACAATCTCGCCCTTGTCCATGAAGATCACGCGGTTGGCCACGGTGCGCGCAAAGCCCATTTCGTGAGTCACGCACAACATGGTCATGCCGTCTTCGGCCAGGCCAATCATGGTGTCCAGAACCTCTTTCACCATTTCCGGGTCGAGTGCCGAGGTCGGCTCGTCGAACAGCATGATTTTCGGTTTCATGCACAAGGCACGGGCGATGGCCACACGCTGTTGCTGGCCGCCGGACAGTTGCCCCGGAAACTTGTGGGCCTGCTCTGGAATGCGTACACGTTCAAGGTAGTGCATGGCAATTTCCTCGGCCTTGCGCTTGGGCATCTTGCGCACCCACATCGGCGCCAGCGTGCAGTTTTGCAGGATGGTCAGGTGTGGGAACAGATTGAAGTGCTGGAACACCATGCCCACTTCACGGCGGATCGCTTCGATCTGCTTGAGGTCGTTGGTCAACTCCACGCCATCGACCACGATGCGGCCTTGCTGGTGCTCTTCCAGGCGGTTGAGGCAGCGAATGGTGGTGGACTTGCCCGAGCCCGACGGCCCGCACAGCACAATACGCTCGCCCTGCTTGACGTTGAGATTGATGTCTTTCAACACGTGGAACTGGCCGTACCACTTGTTGACGCCCTGCATCTGAATAATGCCTTCAGGGCTCACCGGCTGTTTGATTGCTTGGCTCATTAAAACAACTCCTAACGCTTGTGGCCGGTGTCGAGCTTGCGTTCCAGATGCATGGAATAGCGCGACATACCAAAACAGAAAATCCAGAAAACCAGGGCGGCAAACACGTAGCCTTCAGTGGCCATGCCCAGCCATTTGGGGTCGGCGGCGGCTTGCTTGACGCTGTTGAGCAGGTCGAACAGGCCAATGATGATCACAAGGCTGGTGTCCTTGAACAGTGCGATGAACGTATTGACGATGCCCGGTATCACCATCTTCAAGGCTTGCGGCAAGATCACCAGGCCCATGCTGCGCCAGTAACCCAGGCCCATCGCCGCAGCCGCTTCGTATTGCCCCTTGGGGATCGCCTGCAAGCCACCGCGCACCACTTCAGCCACATAGGCCGACTGAAACAGAATCACGCCGATCAGGGCACGCAACAGCTTGTCGAAGTTCATGCCCTCGGGCAGAAACAACGGCAACATTACCGATGACATGAACAGCACCGTGATCAACGGCACGCCGCGCCAGAACTCGATGAAGGTCACGCAAACCACCCGGATCGCCGGCATGTTCGAGCGCCGCCCCAACGCCAGCACAATGCCCAACGGCAAGGCGCCGGCGATACCCACCGTGGCAATCACCAGGGTCAGCATCAAGCCGCCCCATTGGCTGGTCGCCACATTGCTCAGGCCGAACACGCCGCCATGCAGCAAGCAGTAGGCGATAATCGGGTACAGCAGCAAAAAGCCCAGGCCGTAGATCGCCTTGCGTGGAAAACGCGAGATGAACAACGGCGCCACGCCAACGATGGCCAGCCATACCGTCATGTCCACGCGCCAGCGCAGGTCCACGGGGTAATAGCCATACATGAACTGTCCGAAGCGCTGCTGGATGAACACCCAGCAGGCGCCCTCTTTGGTGCAATCGGCGCGCGTGGTGCCGACCCAGTTGGCGTCCAGAATCGCCCAATGCAGGATCGGCGGCACCACCAGGTACACCAGGTAGATCGCCAGCAAAGTCAGCAGCGTGTTAAGCCAGCTTGAGAACAGATTGGCGCGCATCCAGGCCACCGGCCCGAAGACTTTGTCCGGGGGTGGCATATCAGGTTTGAACGTATGCGTAGTCATGGGCGTTTCCTCACCGCTCGATCAGCGCAATGCGCTTGTTGTACCAGTTCATCAGCAGGGAAATGCTGATGCTGATCGCCAGGTACACGCTCATGGTGATGGCAATGACTTCGATGGCCTGGCCGGTCTGATTGAGCACCGTGCCGGCAAACAGCGAAACCATTTCCGGATAACCGATACCAGCGGCCAACGAGGAGTTTTTCGCCAGGTTCAGGTATTGGCTGGTCAACGGGGGAATGATCACGCGCAAGGCTTGCGGGATGATGACCTTGCGTAGCGTAGGCCCCGGGCGCAGGCCCAGCGAGCGTGCCGCTTCAGTCTGGCCATGGCTGACGGACTTGATGCCCGAACGCACGATCTCCGCAATGAAGGCCGCCGTGTACACGGTCAGGGCCAGGGTCAACGCCAGCAGTTCCGGAATCAGTACCCAGCCGCCGACGAAGTTGAAGCCGGCAAGCCTGGGCATTTCCCAATGCAGCGGTGCGCCGAAGGTCAACCCGCACAACGTCGGGATCACAATCAATAGCGCCAGGCCCGTCCAGAATTTATGGAACGGTACGCCTGTCGCTTCAAAGCGCTTGTTGGCCCAGCGGGTCATCAGCACGATAGCCACGATAGCGACCACCACGCTGGCGACAAACGGCCAGAACCCATCGGCCACCAGCGCCGCCGGCATGTTCAGGCCACGGCTGCTGACGAAGAACATGTCACCAAAGTTATGGCTGTTGCGCGGCCCCGGCATGGTCAGGAACACCGCGAAATACCAGAACAGAATCTGCAGCAGCGGCGGAATGTTGCGGAAAACTTCCACATAGACCGTCGCCAGCTTGTTGATCATCCAGTTGGGCGACAGGCGCGCCACGCCGATGATGAAACCGAGCAGGGTTGCCAGCACCACACCAATGACGGTCACCAGCAAGGTATTGAGCAAGCCGATCACAAACACCCGGGCGTAGCTGTCCGATTCGGTGTAGTCGATCAAATGCTGCGCGATGCCAAAGCCGGCACTGCGCTCAAGAAAGTCGAAACCGGAGGTGATGCCCCGGTGTTGCAGGTTGGTCTGGGTGTTGTGAAACAGGTACCAGCCCAGCGAGACCACCGCCACAATGGTGATGATCTGGAAGAGCCACGCGCGCACTTTGGGATCGCTGAAGCTGAGCTTCTGCTTGGGTGCGCCGATGAGATTTTGCATGGAATGCCCCGCAAGGAATGGAACAGAACATCACCCGGCGGTTGGCCCACCGGGTGATAGAACCATCAGCGATCAGCGCACAGGAGGTGCGTACTGGATACCGCCGTTGTTCCACAGCGCGTTCAGGCCACGGTCGATTTCCAGCGGGGTGCTCTTGCCCAGGTTGCGCTCGAACATTTCGCCGTAGTTACCCACTTGCTTGACGATCTGTACGACCCAATCCTTCTTCACTTTCAGGTCCTTGCCGTATTCACCATCCGCTCCCAGCAGACGGGCGACGTCGGGGTTCTTGGTGGACTTGGCCTCAGCTTCAACGTTCTTCGACGTCACACCGGCCTCTTCGGCGTTGAGCATGGCGTAGCCCACCCAGCGCACGATGGCCAGCCACTCGTCGTCACCGTTACGCACGACCGGGCCCAGAGGTTCCTTGGAAATGGTTTCCGGCAGCACCACATAGTCTTTCGGCGCCGCCAGCTTGCTGCGCTGGGCGAACAGTTGCGACTTGTCGGAAGTCAGCACGTCGCAACGCCCGGACTCCAGCGACTTGGCGCTTTCATCAGACGTGTCGAAGGTGATCGGGGTGTACTTGAGGTTGTTGGCGCGGAAGTAGTCGGAAACGTTCAGCTCAGTGGTAGTACCCGCCTGGATGCAGATGGTTGCACCGTCCAGTTCCTTGGCACTTTTCACGCCGAGCTTGTTGTTGACCAGAAAGCCGATGCCGTCGTAGTAGGTGATGAAGCCCGGGAATTTCAGGCCCATGCCCGCATCGCGGGAACTGGTCATGGTGGTGTTGCGCGACAGGATGTCGACTTCGCCCGATTGCAGCGCGGTGAAACGCTCCTTGGCGTTCAACTGGCTGAACTTGACCTTGGTGGCGTCACCAAAAACCGCAGCGGCCACGGCACGGCAGTAGTCAGCGTCAATCCCGAGGATCTTGCCGCTGGCATCCGGCACCGAGAAACCCGGCAAGCCGTCACTTACGCCGCATTGCACAAAGCCTTTTTTCTGCACGGCATCCAGGGTGGCACCCGCCTGGGCTAAACCACTGACACCCAGTACAGCCGCCGCTGTGACGATGGCCAGGGTGGACTTCAATACCTTCATTACATACCTCCAGTTGCTCTTGTTGTGTCCAAGCTCCAACCTCAGCGCACCCTTATGAGGCGATATCGACCCGTGTTGGCTTTTTTTGGGGTCAAGCAGCATGAGGTTTTTGCGGTAATTCCAGTTGCTTTCCCACCGGCGGCAGTCACTGATAGTGTTACCGCCCTGGGAGAGTTCTGACATCCACCTACACATAGCAAGGCGCGTACCAGAGTGCTGGCCGAGTCGCTGCCCGTCCTGTTCAGTGGTAAAAGATTCAACCTTGCGACATTCTCTTAACAGATCAACCTGTCGCGCACCGTCCCGACGCCCCCAATCCAAGCGTGCGCACATATATGGAGCAGACATGACCGACCCCTTGATTCTTCAGCCCGCCAAGCCCGCAGACGCCTGCGTTATCTGGTTGCATGGCCTGGGTGCCGATCGCTACGACTTCCTGCCGGTGGCCGAGGCGCTGCAGGAAAGCTTGCTGACCACCCGCTTCGTTTTGCCCCAGGCGCCGATGCGCCCGGTGACCATCAACGGCGGTTATGAGATGCCGAGCTGGTACGACATCAAGGCCATGAGCCCGGCGCGTTCGATCAGCCTGGAAGAACTGGAAACCTCGGCCAACATGGTCACGGATTTGATCGAGGCACAAAAGAGAACCGGAATAGACGCTTCGCGAATTTTTCTCGCGGGTTTCTCCCAGGGTGGTGCGGTGGTTTTCCACACGGCGTTCAAACACTGGGAAGGTCCATTGGGTGGCGTAATTGCCCTCTCCACGTATGCACCGACCTTTGACGATGAGCTGGAGTTGTCTGCCAGCCAGCAACGCATTCCCGCCCTCTGCCTGCACGGCCAGTACGATGAAGTGGTGCAGAACGCCATGGGTCGTAGCGCCTACGAGCATTTAAAGAGCCGTGGTGTCACCGTGACATGGCAGGAATACCCAATGGGCCACGAAGTGTTACCCGAAGAGATACGCGATATCGGCACCTGGCTGGCTGAGCGCCTGCGCTGAAACCCGCGTTTATGTAGCCGTATGACAGACGCACTACGCCGCGCCCGATTCTTGCATTACACTGGCCGGCGTACATTCCTTAACCAATTAATGAGATGACCGTGCTCAAAGCACTCAAGAAGATGTTCGGCAAAAGCGAGGCTGAGCCGCTCGCGCCTGTTCCCAGTGCTCCTGCCCCCAAGTCCGGCAACCGCAATGACGGTCCACAGCCTGGCCGGACCGCGCCTGCCGCCTCACCGAAAAAACCCACGGTGACGCCGCCTGAACAGGTAACGCCTGCCGAGGCCGCCCCAGCACCTGCGGCCAAACCTCGTCGCGAACGCGCGCCCAAGCCGCCGGTGACCCCGTGGAAACTCGAAGACTTCGTCGTCGAGCCCCAGGAAGGCAAAACCCGCTTCCACGACTTCAAGCTGGCCCCGGAACTGATGCACGCCATCCAGGACCTGGGCTTCCCGTACTGCACGCCGATCCAGGCGCAGGTGCTGGGCTTCACCCTGGCGGGCAAAGACGCCATCGGCCGCGCCCAGACCGGTACCGGCAAGACCGCCGCATTCCTGATCTCGATCATCACCCAGTTGCTGCAGACGCCGCCGCCCAAGGAACGCTACATGGGTGAACCGCGCGCCCTGATCATCGCCCCGACCCGCGAGCTGGTGGTGCAGATCGCCAAGGACGCCGCCGACCTGACCAAGTACACCGGTCTCAACGTGATGACCTTTGTCGGCGGCATGGACTTCGACAAGCAACTCAAGCACCTCGAAGCCCGTCACTGCGACATCCTGGTCGCCACTCCAGGCCGCCTGCTGGACTTCAACCAGCGCGGCGACGTGCATCTGGATATGGTCGAAGTAATGGTGCTGGACGAAGCCGACCGGATGCTCGACATGGGCTTTATCCCGCAAGTGCGCCAGATCATTCGCCAGACTCCGCCGAAAACCGAGCGCCAGACCCTGCTGTTCTCCGCAACCTTCACCGAAGACGTGATGAACCTCGCCAAGCAGTGGACCACCGACCCGTCCATCGTCGAGATCGAGGCGCTGAACGTCGCCAGCGAAAACGTCGAGCAACACATCTACGCCGTGGCCGGTGCCGACAAGTACAAGCTGCTCTACAACCTGGTCAACGACAATGGCTGGGAACGCGTGATGGTCTTTGCCAACCGCAAGGACGAAGTGCGCCGCATCGAAGAACGCCTTGTGCGCGACGGCGTCAATGCTGCGCAACTGTCGGGCGACGTGCCGCAGCACAAGCGCATCAAGACCCTGGAAGGCTTCCGCGAAGGCAAGATCCGCGTGTTGGTGGCTACCGATGTAGCCGGTCGCGGTATTCATATCGACGGCATCAGCCACGTGATCAACTTCACCTTGCCGGAAGTGCCGGACGACTATGTGCACCGCATCGGGCGTACCGGTCGCGCAGGCGCGGCGGGTGTGTCGATCAGCTTTGCCGGGGAGGATGACTCGTATCAGTTGCCGTCAATCGAGACGCTGCTGGGGCGCAAGATCAGCTGTGAGACACCGCCGACGCACTTGCTGCGAGCTGTAGAACGCAAACGGCCGTAAGGTGGAACCAATGCCAGTCATCGAGCCTGACTGGCATTTTTTATGCGCCCACTGTCTTGTCCTGATCAGTCACTATCGCCCAGGTCACTCCAGACAGGCTGACGAATACGCATAGTCTCTTTTCGAAATTCCCCATAGAACTGAAAACTGCTCCCCGGCATGTCTGCCAGCCCCAGGCTTATGGGGCGCGGCTGTGGTTGCTGCTGGCGCTGTGACTGCTCGTCGTCGGCCGATGGCTGAGCTTGCAGGCTCTTGATTCGCGCATCCAAGCCACGACCGAAGTTAGTCCATCTGAGTACCGAGCGGGCACCGCCGAAAAGTTGACTGGCAGTGGTTATCTTGGCGGGGACAGCGAGCGAGTAAGACAACCCCGTCGCGTTTTTGCCTGCCGCAACGAGCCCGCTGCCGAGGGGGCTGGAGAAGAATCCAATGGTCTTTTCAGATGACCTGCCCGCTGCGGCTGCAAAAGCTTTAGCCCCCAATGTGACAGAAAGGCCGACACTGGCAACAACGCCAACACTGGAGAACCCGAAAGACGCCCATCCAAGGTTCTTGATGTGCTGCGAACGATCCCACCCCATTTGCTTGTCGACGGCCTCGATACTCAGCCCTGTAATCCCCAGCGTGCCGCCTACCGAGCTAGAGCCCGTAGCGATGACGCCCAGAATATTTGCCGCCTTTACCCCCCCTTTAGCGAGCGCCGCCGCCATCCCGACCACTGCAACCTTGAACGCCACCACCGATAAGGCCAGCGCAACCCCGGTCAGCACCCAAGCCAGCCACTTTGGAAAAAGCCCACTCGGGTCGATGAGGTTGATCGGGTTACCAGCGCAGTAGGCGTAGCTGTTAATCCCACCCTCATCAAAAGGCGCCAATGGATCAGCCGAAAGAAATACCATCAAGCGCGGGTCATAGGCACGCGCGCCCAAATGGTAAAGGCCGACCGCCGCATCCAGACGCTCGCCGTTAAACGCCGGCAGTTGCAGATCCGCCATCGATCGCACATTGCCGTCCTGCGGCACAACCTGGCCCTCGCCATACGGAGCGTAATGACGCTGTACAGGCGCTTGCCCAGGCGCCACCACGCCGCGCACGGTACCGGCACCGTCATTCAGATGCAGCTGCGGCCCCTCGACGCCACCGGTACGCGCCTGCACTTGGCCCCCAACATTGAAGTAACGCAGTTTTCTACTGCCCTGCACCAACCTATCCAGATGATCCGCCGCATAGACCATGGCCACCGGTGATTCATTGTCACGTGTCGCCACGACTTGTCGAGACTCGGCATCGTACTGGTAGCTGCACTGCTGGGAACCTTCCTGCACGCAGGTCAACTGGTCATAGCCGTTATAGGTGTACGTTCGCCCTGCTGGCCCCCCGGTCAAGTTACCCGCCGCATCATAGGTCAGGGCATCATCCTGCAAAGGGTTGGAGTGGGTCACACGGGTCAGGCGCGTGGGGTCTGCGTCGGTGAAAAACCGCTCGCTGATGTCCTGCGTGCCGT
This sequence comes from Pseudomonas sp. W2Jun17, assembly GCF_023127795.1. Classification (NCBI taxonomy): domain Bacteria; kingdom Pseudomonadati; phylum Pseudomonadota; class Gammaproteobacteria; order Pseudomonadales; family Pseudomonadaceae; genus Pseudomonas; species Pseudomonas sp. W2Jun17. The sequence continues at coordinate 715,661 of NZ_SPKO01000007.1, forward strand.
CAGCGAAAGTCGTCACGACGCCTGTGATGTTATCCAGGCTGTCGAAGCTGAATTGCTGCCCAACGATACCGCGCCCCAGCCAATCCCGGGGATGTTCACGCCCCTCGCAGCCATAATCCTTGAGCCGCAGGAAGGCGTCATAGGTAAAGGTCTCCCCCATCACCAATTCAGAGGCTGCGTCACGCACAATGCGACTGGCCAGCAGGCTGTTGGGATGATAAGTGCTGCTCATGACGTGTAGCAGCACGCCATTGTGCAAAAAGCGCCGCTGCGCCTCCCGCCCCAAGGTGTCGTAACTCACCTGTGTGACCACCTCAGTATCGGCGTAGCGAGTGGTCAGTACATCTGGTCGCGCAAACATGTCATAGCGCTGTTCAATGACTACCGTCCCAGCAGTCATCGTGCAAACCCTGCCCAGGGAGTCATATTCAAAGTCGCTACGCTGCCCATCATCCGTGGTGTGTTGCAACATACGCCCGCCGATTGAATAACCATACTGCGTGGTCTGCGGCCTACCGAGGACCGTCTGTATCTCTTTTTCCGGGTAGCCGTTCACATCATGGAATAACTCATGTTTGAGCGCGCCGCTTTCTGAATAGGTCGGCTGACCACTGACCGGATCATGCCGGTACTGCCTATCCGTGTGCCCCGCCATTTTGACCGTGCCTGGTGTGCTCAACTGCTTGTCGTAGGTCCATTGCTGACGGTGCCCACTGCCCGAGACCACGGCGACAGGTTCGGTCCAGTTTGTCTCATAGTGCCAAGTGGTGGCGGGTGCCGTGCCCCTGGACTGCGCAGTCAAACGCCCCAGGCTGTCGTAGGTGCGCGATCCCACCTGCTTGCCATCGATACTGATTGAACTGGGCAGCGACTCGCTGGTTCCATGCGCATAGGCCACCGTGCGCAGCCGCGCAGGGCTGCCATCCGAGGGCGTGTGGAGGGTGGTCAACACGCGGTCGAACAGGTCATAGGTGTAAACGGTGCGATGCTTGTCCACGTCCACCCGTGACAGGCAGCGCCCCAGGCCGTCATAGAGGGATGACTCCACTTCAGTGACCTGCCCCAGGGCGTCCACCCGGTTTACCAGAAACGGCTGATGATGGGCATTCAGATAGGTTTCCAGGAGCTCGCCGCCCTCGACCCCCGTTACACGCAGGTGCAGCCTTGGGTCATATTCATCGATCGCCACGCTGCCATCGGCACGGCTTACACGGCAGGCGTTGCCCCACGCGTTATAAGCGTAGCCGGTGGTCAATACACGCTCGCCATCCGGCAGATAATCAATATGAGTCCGTTCCACCGTTTGCCCAAGGGCATCGTAGCGCCAGGTCCCGAGGGGCTGCTCCTTTGCGCCATTCTCCAGTAACAATGCCTCGGCAACTGGCCTTCCCGCCCCGTCGAAGTAAGTGACGGTACTGCGGCCTTGCGCATCAGTCATCACCAAATGAGCGCGTTTCCCTGACGCTGCATAGTGATAAACAAAACAACGGCTGGCCTCCTGCGGCTCACCTGGCGAGGCTGTCTGCGCCGTCAATCGTCCTGCGACATCGTATGCGGTGACCAGCGTTGCCCCTCCGTCCCGGCTCATCAACAGTAAGCGCCTGTCGACCAGAGAGTGCGTGCGCACTGACTCCAGCCAGTGGCCCTCACGCCCCAATAGCCGGCGAGTTTCGCTCAGCGTGTCGCCGGTGACGGTGTAATCGTAATTGCTGACTAATTGCAGGCCATCAATGGTAGACGTGGTGCTTTTCAACCGGCCAACCAGCTCGGCTGGCGTGTCGTAGTAGGTTTGCTGTGTGCTGAATACACCAGCCTGAGTGACCGACTCCTGCACGACAAAGTAGCTGCTACCCATATGTGGCACACGGGTATGGGTGTACTCGGTGAGTCGGGCGGCAGGCGTGCCTTCCGCGGGGATAAGGCGCTCTTGCTTGACGTAACGCTGAAACAAATCATGAGGGTCGGCCGGGCATTTACCCGCCTCGCCTTTGATCGGGTAATAGCTGTATTCAATGCGAACCCCGGAGGCCTCAGTACGGCTTAGCTCGTTACCGTAGTCGTCAGTCTCACTCTCGAGCTTGACCACCCGTTCCGCACCACCCGCCACCAACGCGTAACACGTGGTGAGAATTTTTGGCAGCTGGAGGTTGGGAGGCTGGTCCGGGAAGAGCCCTGGGCTCACGTTATATTCAATGGTCCTGGTAGTCAGGGTGCCTTCGCGCAGGACCTGTTCCTCGGCCAGCAGGTGGAATTTGTTGTAGGTGGTACGCGTAACGCTCAGCGGTGCCTCATGGGTTGTGTTATCGATGCGGGTCTCTTCCGTCCAATAGTCATACTTACTGCCTATCAGGTACAGGTTGTCTTCGCCCTCACGAAAACCGCCTGAAAAGGGATAGCCAGTGAAATTCCTGCTTGGGCTGTAACTATAGGTACGTGACATGCCGGGCTGACCGGCAGCGGGTGTATGGACCCAACTGGTGACGCGAGGGATGTATTGACCATTGGCATACTGATGGCCGTTTTCGGCGTAGTTGATCAACTCGTCACCACCCATCGGTGAGCGCACGCGCTTGATAGCAATCATGCCGTTACGAAAGGCTTGCCACTCCAATATATAGCTTGCACTGGGAGGCGATTCGCGACTGTCATAAGGGGCGCTAAAACCGGTCAGCCGAGCGTTCGATTGGGTGAAGGTGATACGCGCATAACGTCCTCCGTCGACTCGCGTATCACTGCGTACCAAGCGCCCATTGGAATAGGTCAACAACAGCAGCACTTGCTGATCATGATCCAGAATACGCTCAAGAGAACCACCCGGCGCGTACTCCCATTTCAGACGCTCACCGTTTTCAAACTGGATAGCATCAATACGATAGGGCGTGGTGCTGCCCGTACGCTTCAATATCTCGACGGTACCGTCCTTGTAAATCACATGAAGCGTCGTGGCATCGGGCCGCTGGACCACCAGGTCGGCAAGCTTGCGATCCTTGATCACCAGTGTTCCGCCCGCAGAGGGCAGGCTCTGGGTTTTGAATTGCTCGCCGGTAAGCAGCGTGAGCATAGAACGAGCGCTATCAAACTCGGTATTGCTGATCCGCCAGCCAGTCCCATAAACACCCGACTCGATGTTCATCATGGAGAATGACAGCGCGATCGTTCTACTGACCTCCAGCGGGCCTTGCGGGTATAAGGTGGCCAACTGAATTCGACAAAAGTATTGGCCGGTGCGTGGGTCTACTCCAGCGCCAAAACGGGTATCAAAATTGAACGCCTGAGAATAAATATCCATACAAAACCTCATCACCAAACATGAATATCATTCAACTAACCGTCCACCAATTCAAGTTCAAGCCCGTCCCAAAACTTCCGTAATCTAAAAACATGCTCACAGCCATAATTATCCAAAAGGCGCCATTGACTTTCCGTATCACCAGACCCTGGTGATGGCGCCGTCACGCGAGCTACAACAGCACGCATTATGGTAGGCCGCATATTAAACCAAATAACTTTTTCATTCCCATGAGGCGCACCTAGAACAATATCATCGAGCACAACCACCGGACCAATAATATCTTTATTGATCACTACCCCACCTTTATAATAATACCCAGCCCCCATCTTATTAAAATATGATGTCTGAAAATTCAGACCTTCCTTAATAACTGACAATGGCGCATCAAGGCCTTTGTTCACAAGAAAGTGCAATCCTGCTGGTGGAGACCAGTAGTAAACATCAACATCGTAATATTCATCATGATAGGCATCCTTATCATGGTATCTAGTCAGATTCTCTACGCGCAACTGATAAAGCCGTACCGGGCGAACAACCACATACGAGTCAAATGCAACATCACCATCACTGTAGTTAGTCGTGTAAGTCACACCACTTATCTCGATAGACGCCATGAATCTGCGCTCGTCGATGGGCACACTCGGATCCACACGTAAATAGCGATCTACGATCTCGACTTGTCGCTGAGCGTGCCCGGTCACGGCTTCTGGTTTTTGATCCGGCCTTACCTCATCGATACGTGTACGCCAGAGACCCGTATCGTAAATGTTTTTCTCCTTATCACAGCTCCAACCTTCTGGAAGCGGCTCATTGACATTTGGCGAGTAGAGCGTAACGGTCAAGCCATTACGCTCCGCTTCCGAAAGCCTGACAGGCAGCCAATACCCATCGGTTTGTCGCTGTTCAATAGCAACCTCAACAACCACCTTGCATTGATGACGACTATTGGCATAGAGCTCATCGGTAAAAGTCCCGCCACCGGGCAACATGATTTTAAAATGAGTGACCCTCAGCGTCCGAACGATCTCACCGGTCAATTTAAAAAATGGAACGCCAGGCAGGTTCATTGAATCTATCTGTTTCACTAAAAACTTTTGCTCATTGCCATAGTTATCCAATACCCGCCAAAAACTCTTGGTGTCGCGACTCGCAGGCACCAGCGCAGACTTCAAACTGATCGCACGCAGCACAGTCGGTCTTTTGTTAAACGGTATCAAGGGGTTGGGCGATGGCGCAGGAAGCCCTGCATCAATCTCATGCAGATGAAGTGTCGAGTCCAACTCGTCCTTATTTATAAATGTTCCCACCCTACTCGAAGAAGTGTTATCAAGAGGTGAATGCCACGATAAAACGCTCTGAAAATCCTTACCCTCCCCAGGCAAACTCAGCGGACTATCAAAGCCCATGTTTTTTACCACCCACAAGCCGCCTGGAGGTGTCCAGTAGTAAACATCCACCGACGTGCGATAAGGCGGTGCACTGGAGTAGGCAAGATAATCTACATAGAGATCCATATCGTCTGCATCCCAGCTCATGGGACGGACCGGGCTAAGGGTGACAAAAGACTCAAGAGCAGCTTCATCTCTGAAGCTGTAAGTTGTGTAAATACAACTTTCAATCGTCACACACGCCATAAATACTGCTGGCCCGATGGGTGCGCCCGGGTCGCAACGCAAGTAGCGCTTGATAGGAGCTGCTGAGGAACGCTCAACACGCTCTACCAAGTCGTTGATCGGTTCCTGCTGCTGTGATTTGTCCCGCCAAAGTCCAAGAGTGAATTGATTTTTTTCTACATCGCAGCTCCACCCGGGAGCGAGCGTTTGATTGCCATGTTCTGACCATTCAACAAGGGTGACACTGGCGCGCTCCTCATCAGTTAAGTGCACACGGACCCACTCGTCGCCAGCGCCACTGACTTCTTTAATAACGTCAATGAGGACTTCACACTGATGGCGTCCGTTGGCATAGAGCCCATTCGCCGCCTCCGTATTGGCAGGACGACTGATGCTGAACCTCGACAAACGGCACTTGCTTGGTTGCGCGACCATGTCCCACCCCTTCATTAAGTTAGCCCTGATACCATCAGAACCTGCAGAGGGGAGGCGAAACAACTGTCAGATCTGACAGTTCGATAGATCCATTTTTAATATCGCTATCGGTTAGCAGCCCTGTATAAGCTATGGCTTCCAGCGATCCGCCGCCGCATGATCACTGTGCCGCCCTTCCACCCAACGCGGGCCGTCCGGGGTATTTTCCTTCTTCCAAAACGGCGCCCGCGTCTTCAGGTAATCCATCACAAACGCACACGCATCAAAGGCCGCCTGCCGATGCGCACTGGCCACAGCGACAAACACAATCGGCTCTCCCGGCTCCAGCGTGCCGATGCGATGCAGCACCTCCAACTTGAGCAACGGCCAACGCTGCTCGGCTTCCAAGACGATCTTGGTCAGGGCTTTTTCGGTCATGCCGGGGTAGTGTTCAAGAAACATCCCCGACACCTCGCGCCCGTCATTGAAGTCACGCACATAACCGACAAAACTCACCACCGCGCCTACGCCCACATTGGCCGCGTGCATGGCGTTGACTTCGGCGCCCGGATCAAAGGCTTCGACCTGCACACGAATGGTCATGCTCAGCCTCCGGTTACGGGCGGGAAAAATGCGACTTCGTCACCCGTTTGCACCGGTTCATCAAGGCCGCACAGTTCTTCATTGCGTGCGCACATCAGGCTGCTCTCGTTGAGCACTGCAAACTCCGGGTCAGCGGCCAGCGCCAGGCGCACAGCATCGACGGTAGCGAAATCACCCTCCATCTCCAGAGAGTCAAAGCCTACCGCTTCGGCGTAACGGGCAAAAAACAGCACGTTGATACTCATACCGGGTCCACCTTGAAATGCCCGCTTTTACCGCCAAGCTTTTCCAGCAGGCGAATGCTTTCGATGGTCATGCCACGGTCCACGGCCTTGCACATGTCGTAGATCGTCAGTGCCGCGACGCTGGCGGCAGTCAATGCCTCCATCTCCACGCCGGTCTGGCCTGAGAGTTTGCAGCGCGCCAGGATATGCACGGCATCCACGCCGTCGGCGCGCAGTTCTACCTTGACCCCGGTGAGCATCAGCGGGTGGCACAGGGGGATCAAGTCACTGGTTTTTTTCGCCGCCTGGATCCCGGCAATGCGGGCCACCGCAAATACGTCGCCCTTGGGGTGGGCGCCGTCGACAATCATTGTCAGGGTTTCGGGCAACATGCGCACCCGCGCTTCGGCCACGGCCTCACGGAACGTCACGGCTTTGTCGGTGACGTCGACCATATGGGCACGACCTTGGGAATCGAGATGAGTCAGCACAGCAATACTCCTGATCAGGAGCAGCGATTGTAAACCTGTGGGTCAAATTTGCGCAGGGCTGTTTATTCCATAGATGACTGTGGCGCGGGAGCAAGCTCCCTCGCCACAGGACACCGCTGCCGGGTTAGAAACGGAAGGTAAACCCGGCGTTGATCCCGTTGTTGTTACCGCGATTGGACAGCAAGCCGCTGTAGTTCAGCGACACCAGGGTGTCTTTGGTCAAGGCCATTTCCGCACTGGCCTTGATCACCGCGCCGTCCCGGGCGACGGGCACGCTATTAACGGCAAAAGCAGTGTCGCTGCCGGCAAACTTCAGCGAGGCTTCGCGATCGGTATCACCGAACTGATGCTCCCAACCCAGCTCACCGCGCAACGTCACTGCCGAGGTGGAGCTGAGCGGCAACTGCGTATGCGCACGCAGGCCCACCGTAGATAGCGTCGCGTCCTGGCTTTGCTTGCTGGCGTGCAAAGCAGCGGCGCCGCCTTTTTCCTTGAACGAGTCGCTCTGGTAGTTCAGGTACGTGAGGTTGGCGAAGGGTTCGAATGGGTTCCATTGGGTGTAGCCGATCTCGGCAAACACTTGGTCGGTGCGCGCATTGTAATATGCCTTGGCATAGTCCGACTGGTTGGCGTAAGCAACCCGCCGCGAAGTATCCAGACGGTGCCAGGTGGTAGCGCCGCCCAGGCGTAAGGCGATCGCCTCGAAGCGCTTACCGCCATACACCGACAGGTGATAGTTGTCGCTGTCCGCCGAAGCAGACTGGCCATTGAGGTGGCTCTGGGTATAACCGGTCGCCGCCCCCACGCGCCAGCCGTCGCTGACCTCGGTATCCAGCCCCAGCAACACCCCACTGGTGGACGAAGAGTAGCCACTGGCGTTGTTGTCACCGCTGACGTTATTGCGCCCACCGAGCAGCTGCACCCAGCCGCCGTTGTCACGGCTATCGATCTGCGCGCTGGAATCCAGTGCCTGGGCCTGTTGCAGACGAGCATTGACCGCTTCGCGAAGGTATCGACTGTCGGCCATTTGCGCTGCCGCAACATCAGAATGCAGCTGCCCCGACAACTGCTTGAATGCATCCCGAGCCTGTGCGGCGGAATCGGAAGCCAACAGGCTTTCGTAAACCGGGCTGCCGGCGCCCAGCTTCTCGGCCGCCGTCGCCACAGCCCGTTCGTTGCGGGTTTGCGCGACGCTGGAGAAGGTGGTCTGGTTGCGCGCTATCGCCAGGGTCAGTTGGTTCGGTTGGTAAGCGAGTTGCGTGCCGATAAACAGGTAGTTGGGCGCGAACGCCGCAAACTGGCCATTGATACCCTGGCTGGCGCTGAGGATGTTGAACTGCTGGCCCAGCAAGCTACGCGCCTCAGTGGCGGACAGCAGGTTGGGGCTGTTCTCTAAAGACACGGTCACCACACCGCCATTAAGGGTTGCAACCCCGCTGCTCTGGATTTGGTCGCTGCGGCCACTGGTACCGACTTCGACGGCATACACCGAGCCAGGGTTGAAGGTCACGTCGCCGGTACGCAGCGTGCCAATCGAATGCCCCGGCGCCACGCGCCCGCCATTGTTGACGGTCAAGGCGCCCACCGTGCCGGTGCCGGCCAGGGTGCCGCCCAAGGTGGTCACCACGCCATTGTCCGCATTACGCGTGCCCACGGCACTGCCATCCACCGTCACGGCAGAGGTCAACGCACCGTCCACCGACAATTTGCCACCGCGCACCCAGGTGCTGCCTGAATAGGTGTTCTGGCCTTCCAGCGCCAACTCGCCGTCACCGGACTTGACCAGGCTACCGACGTAAGTGGCGCCGGTGAGCAAGTCCTGGCCACGAGTGAGCGTCGCCTGTTCCCGGGCATGGCCGATCTCGTATTCGAACTGATCATCGGCCGAGGCATTGGTGGGCAGGCCATTGAGCCAGCCCTTCTGCTGCTTGGTCGCCGCCCAGGTGGCCTGCTCGGCAGCATCTTCCACACGGCGGGCACGAATGGCCTCATCGGAAATCGGGTTGGCCCAGATATCGCGGGTACCGGTAGGCAAGGCCACCGCCACGGCGCCAAGGAACTGCCCCGGCCCTTGCATCGCTTTTTGCAGATTGGGCAAACCCCATCCGCTGACCACACCCGGCACTTGCGGCGTTCCCGGCGCGGCATCATGCACCGGTTGCAGGTTGTCGTAGGTGCGCCCTCCCGTCAGCTCGCCCACGGGCGTGTCCGCACCGTCCGGCGCCTGCAGGCTGGAGGTGGTGAGCAACACATCCCGCGCCTGACTGGCGGTCATGTAGGGAAAGCGCTGGATCACCAAGGCCAAGGCTCCGGAAACGCTCGGCGCCGCCGCGGAGGTACCATTGGCATTCGGGATGATTTCGCCCTCAGGCCCGGCAGACGGGATGCCCGATACGCCCATTACACACCACCACTTCGAGGTGCCGCAGCGGTTGTAGACCTGGGCGCTGGTCTCGTCATAGCCGGTGATCGCGAGGAACTTGCCTTCGATATCCGGCTTGAAAAATGGCAGGTTGGCGTTGGTGTCCGGGTTGGCACCGTGGCTGTCGTTGCCCGCCGAGATGATCTGGATAAAGGTGTTCTGGCGGGCCGCGTCGGCCATGGCGTCCATCCAGGTTTTGTGCCCGGCGTGGGCCTTGTCCCAGAACGGGCGATAGGCGGCGGTCATGTCACGCAGGTTTTGCGCGGCGCTGTCGCCGACATTGCCAAAGTGGTTCTCCACGTCATCGCGCGAGCTTTGCCCCCAGCTCTGGTTGACGATCGACACGTTCTTCGCCGCCAGGGCGTTGTAGCTGGCCATGAACGCGTTGTAGTCGAGGTCGTTGGAGCCTTGGTACCGATCGTTGTCGCTGCCGCCGGTGTTGGCGACAAAGATATTCGCATCGAAGGCGATTCCGTGCATACCGGTGCCGTTGCGGCTGGCGCCGAGCACACCCGACATTTCCGTACCGTGGCCATCATTGAACGCCGGGTCATACTCACCGGGAATACTGAAATGTTCACCCTGCTTGAACTCGCCGCTGGGCACTTCAAGACGGTAACGCGGATGGGTGGCGTAGTACTCGCCAGTGGATGTCACCGCCTGTACCCGGTCCTGGCCCAGGGCATTCTTGCCCTGAAACTCGAAGTGCCGGGTAAGGATGCCCGAGTCGAGCACGCCGACATTCACACCCTTGCCGGTGATGCCCAGGGCATAGGCGTAATACGCGTTGGTGCGGTCCAGGCCGGAGTTGACCTGGGCTTCCGGGGTTTTCCAGGTTTGCGCGTTGGCGCTCCAGTCACGGGTTGCGCCAGCCCAGGATTGCCCGGCGTTCAGTTGCCCAGTGAGATTGCTGCTCACACCCGGCTCTACGTAGGTATAGGGCTTGGCGGCCGGCAGGTTGGCGATGATGGCCTTGGAGAAATCGAGAATATTGGTGGTGTAGCGACCATTGTTGCTGAACAGCCGGCTGCGGTAGTAATCCAGGCGCGAGGTGTAGTCCAGCGGTCGCCGGGTATCGCCGAGCATGGCGCCGATGGTGAGGTTTTCCGGTTGCAGCTCGTAGTTTTGCTTGAGGGCCGAATCGAACTTGCCGGACTGGGCGGCGAAGTCCTTGGCCGCCAGGTCGACGATATCCGCGTAGGCAAACCGCAGGTTCTTGTACACCTCAGTGTCGGGGCCGAACGAGGCGACGGCTTTGCGAAATGCCGACTCCAGTACCTGGGAGGTGTAGGGATTGTCGTCCGCCCAGGCCAATGAGCCCTGGCCCAGCCAGAGGGCCAGACCGAGCGCGATAGGTGTCAGGGGTATCTGCTTTAAACGAGTGGCGTGCTTGCGTTGCGACAAAGTGAAGCCATTACCTGCTACGTCCATTTTCCTTTCCCTTTGGATATGTGCGTCGTCAATGAGCGATATTTCGGGCTTTTGTAATAGGCAGGGTCACGGTGAAAACCCTAGATAGGTCTTCAAAAGGTTCGTCGAATCAAGGAGGTGGCGCTCCGACGGGTTGTGGAGTGTTTTTATTATTTCTACCGCGAGAAAAAATGTAACAAAATAATTACAAAAACCACAAGCACCCAGGGCGCGTTATCGCAGGCAAATGTCGCACACAACAAAAACCCCGGATTTCGTGAAAAATCCGGGGTGATTCATGGCATTTAGCCACTTATTGGATTACGGGTAGTTACAGGTGGGACTCGGCGTACTCGGCCAAGATCGAACGAGGCACCCCTTGCAGCGCGATATGCACGCCGTTGGGGAAGTCTTTGAAACGTTCCGTCAGGTAGGTCAGCCCGGAGCTGGTCGCGGACAGGTAAGGGGTGTCGATCTGTGCCAGGTTGCCCAGGCACACCACTTTGGAACCGGCGCCGGCACGCGTGATGATGGTTTTCATCTGGTGCGGGGTAAGGTTCTGGCATTCATCGATCAGGATCAGGCTCTGCTGGAAGCTGCGACCTCGGATGTAGTTGAGGGATTTGAACTGCAACGGCACTTTGCTGAGGATGTAATCGACGCTGCCATGGGTGTTTTCGTCATCCATGTGCAAGGCTTCGAGGTTGTCGGTGATCGCCCCCAGCCACGGCTCCATTTTTTCCGCTTCGGTGCCGGGCAAAAAGCCGATTTCCTGGTCCAGGCCCTGCACACTGCGCGTGGCGATGATGCGGCGGTAGCGCTTGGTCACCATGGTCTGTTCGATGGCAGCGGCCAGGGCGAGGATGGTTTTGCCCGAGCCTGCGGCGCCGGTCAGGTTGACCAGGTGGATGTCCGGGTCCAGCAGCGCGTACAGCGCCAGGCTCTGGTAGATATCACGCGGTTTCAGGCCCCAGGCTTCCTGGTGCAACAGGGGTTCCTGATGCAGGTCGAGAATCAGCAGCTTGTCGACCTGGATCTCTTTGATCCAGCCCACGAAGCCCTGTTCGTCGACGATGAATTCATTGATATGCACGGCCGGCAGGTTGTCGATCAGCTGTACCTGGTGCCAGGTGCGGCCATGGTCCTGACGGGTCTCGACCTTGCTGACACGGTCCCAGAACGAACCGGTCATCATGTGATAACCCCGCGACAGCATCGACACGTCGTCGACTAGCTGGTCAGTGCTGTAGTCCTCGGCAGCGATCCCACACGCTCGTGCCTTGAGGCGCATATTGATGTCTTTGGTCACCAGCACTACGCGCAGGTCCTTGTCGCGAGCGTGCAGGTCGATCAATTGGTTGATGATTTTGTTGTCGTTCAGGTTTTCCGGCAGCAGGCTGTTGGGCTCGCTGCGCTTGCTCATCAGGATCGACAGCAAGCCCTTGGGCCCGCTTTTGCCACGCTGGATCGGCACACCGACCTCAACGTCCTCGGGCGAGGCTTCGCCCAGGGTCTTGTCGATCAGACGGATGGCCTGGCGGCATTCGGCGGCGACGCTGTGGTGGCCGCTTTTGAGTTTGTCGAGCTCCTCAAGCACGATCATCGGGATGGCGACGTGGTGTTCTTCGAAGTTAAGCAGTGCGTTTGGATCGTGGATCAATACGTTGGTATCAAGCACGTAAAGGATTGGCTGGTCGGAAGAAGGGGTACGTCCATGATCATCCATACTCGGTCACCTTTGTGGGAGCCAGTCGACGCAATACCTGGGCGGTGCTGCGCCTCGATTCGACCACCGACCACACCTGAGTGACGTCAAGTGCAGTGCCCACATGAGGAGTCTTGGAAGACGCCACCTGTGTTGCAGGGTTCGGCGGTCTGACTTCGTAATACCGCAAAACCCATGACAGGAAAAAGCACTTTGACGCTTTTTTGAAGTTTATTTTTCAGGATGACGAATAGCACTAGCCGAGTGCCAGCCACCCCGTTAAAGTCGGAAGTCCGCCTGCATCGAAATGTCGCAGCAAATCACCCCAGAAATGACTCATCCCCAACGGGGCCGGGGATTTTCAGCGAAATGCCTCGCGACACTCCTGCCAACCCAAACCACTCTGCGCCGTTGCCTGCAACACTATCGGTATTGCCACCCGCGCCTTGTCCTGGGTGTCGTGAAACGCAATTACGCCTTTGCGCCACAGCAGCATCAGCGTCAGCACCCGCTGCGCCGATTCCTCGGCCTTGAGTTTGCCCGGATCGTCCTGGGAGTCGATGTCCCACAACGCCACCTGCAAACCCTGCTGCTGGAAGAACCCCTGGCTGTCCGCACGACGCTGCCCATAAGGCGGTCGGAACAGCGGCACATAGTTTTCCGGCATCAGGTTCTGTACCAGCGCGGCACTGCGGGTGATGGAGCTTTGCCAGTCGACCCAATGGCTATGGGAACGGTATTGCCAACCCTGGATACCTACGCACTGCCCTTGGTACAGCGCCTGCACATCCGCGACAGAACTGCGCTCCACACGGCTTTGCAAACTGCTGCCGAGGGCGAAGAACGTGGCGTTCATCTTCTGCTTGCGCAGGTAGTCGGTGAGCCAGTCGGTATTACCGCCCACCAACGCCGGGCCGCCGTCGAAGGTCAGCAGGAACATGCGATCGTTGAGCTCGTCGCCATTGCGCTCATGGTCGCCGAAACGCGCCACTTCGCTGCTGATCTGCGGGAACAGCGCAGCCTTGCGCAGCAACTCATCCAGGTAGCGCTCATGAAAGTGCCGACTGGGTGCGGCCCAGCCTATATAGAACGAGTTGTCACTGACCTCGAACTTGCCGGCCTGCTCGCGCAGGTCGTCCATGTTTTCCACCAGGTAGCAGAACGAAGCATCTTCTTCGCAACTCTGCTGGGCGAATGTGTAGTTCTCCAACAGCCGTTGCCAGAGCTGGCGACGCAGGTCGTCGATGGCCGCCAGGTTGATGATCTTCAGCCCCAGACGCTGCTTGAGCGCGCTTTCGTCCAAGGCTTCGCTGGCAAGCAGGCCGTGGGCAAACATCAGGATTTCTGCCCGCGAAGCCACATCGAACAGCGCCGGGCTGCTGAGTTTTTCCGGCCAGGTGCTACGGTCTAGGCTGGCGACATCCACCGGCGCCGCTTGGGCGGTGACGCACAGCAGGCAAGCCGACAATAAAAGCGCTAATCGCACACGGGGTCTTCCTTTCCAGAGTTACCGCCCATCATAGCGGATCGCATCTATCGCCATCATAGGTGGAGTCCAAACGCCCCAACCCCTAGAATCTCGCCCACGATTCCAGGAGCCAACTTCATGCTGATGGTGATTTCCCCCGCCAAAACCCTCGATTTCGAGTCCAAGCCGGTCACTGCGCGCTTTACCCAACCGCAATACCTGGACCATTCCCAGGAGCTTATAGAACAGCTGCGCGAACTGAGTCCGGCGCAAATCAGCGAGTTGATGCACGTCTCCGACAAGATCGGTGGCCTCAACGCCGCCCGCTTCGGCAGCTGGACGCCCGCCTTCACCTCGGCCAACGCCAAGCAGGCGCTGCTGGCTTTCAAGGGCGACGTGTATACCGGCCTGAACGCCGAGACCTTCAGCGATGCCGATTTCAGCTATGCCCAGGACCACCTGCGTATGCTCTCAGGCCTGTACGGCCTGCTGCGCCCGCTGGACCTGATGATGCCGTATCGCCTGGAGATGGGCACCAAGCTGGCCAACGCCCGGGGCAAGGACCTTTACGCGTTCTGGGGCACCCGCATCAGCGAATGGTTGAATGAGGCCCTGGCCGCACAAGGCGACGATGTGCTGCTCAACCTGGCGTCCAATGAGTACTTCTCGGCGGTCAAGCGCACGGCCCTGAACGCGCGGATCATCAACACCGAGTTCAAGGACCTGAAGAACGGCCAGTACAAGATCATCAGCTTCTACGCGAAAAAGGCCCGGGGCATGATGAGCCGCTTTGTGATTGAAGAACGCATCAACGATCCGGCCAAGCTCAAGCAGTTCGATGTGCAGGGCTATCGCTTCAATGCGGAGCAGTCCAAGCCGGATAACCTGGTGTTTTTGCGCGATCACGCACCGGAGTAAGGCTGCACAGACACTGCGGATCAAATGTGGGAGCAAGCCCCCCTCCCACATTTTGTTTGTATTCCAAACCATAAATCGTCATTTATTTGGCGCCAGAAAACCATCCAGACATAACCCTAACGATTTATTCACTCGACACTCGTCGGTTTTTTTCGTAGTGGCACCACTTTTTTTAATCAGTAGTGGCACAAAACTATCTACGCGTACCAACTCCCCATAACTACTGGCCTAAATAGCAAGTGCTATCACTATAGTGCCAGTGCCATCTTTTCTAATATTTCAAGAAATTTCCGGAAACAGGATGAGCGGCCAGGAACTTCGTCCTGATGCACCGCTCATACCACCGGTAACGAAATTCTCTGCTTACGTAAGAGATGACTTACATAACGACCAACGGAAGTAGCCAAGTTGTCATAAAACACTTTGGTTCTATGGTCATAACATCAACTGATCGAGTTAAGGGTGGCGATAAGTACGCATTGCTATCCCCCGCAGGCCAAGGCAGCGCTGACCTAAATGAGCCCGTGCACACACACAAGGCATTGATAAAAAAGGCATTTTGCCTTCATCAAAACCTTGCCGCACCGGCGCCGGAGCCTTCCTCCAAGGAAGCACGGCTGCATTTCAGGGCAAGCCCCAATAATAAGGCCTCGTTGCGCACAACTTGAGTGCAATAGTTAGTCACTCGTTATTCAACATGCCTGCACGCGGTAAGTCGGCGTCTATTCGCCTAACTTTCGCGGCATCAGTGACGCTTGCAAACATGAACTCCGGCCATTTAATGGCATGAATTAAACAAAGAGGTAATTGCGATGCGCATCAGCATATTTGGTTTGGGTTACGTTGGCGCCGTGTGTGCCGGTTGCCTGTCTGCCCGTGGCCACGAAGTGGTCGGCGTAGACATCTCCAAGGAAAAGATCGACCTGATCAATGCGGGTAAATCGCCGATTGTCGAGCCGGGTCTGGGCGAGCTGTTGAGCCAGGGTATCCAGACCGGCCGACTGCGTGGCACTACCAACTTCGCCGAGGCGATTCGCGATACCGACCTGTCGATGATTTGCGTCGGCACGCCCAGCAAGAAGAACGGCGACCTGGAACTGAACTACATCGAGTCGGTATGCCGCGAGATCGGTTTTGTCCTGCGTGACAAGACCACCCGCCACACCATCGTGGTGCGCAGCACCGTCCTCCCGGGCACTGTCGCCAACGTAGTGATTCCAATCCTCGAAGACTGCTCCGGCAAGAAAGCCGGCGTCGACTTCGGCGTTGCGGTCAACCCGGAATTCCTGCGTGAGTCCACCGCCATTGCCGACTACGACCTGCCCCCGATGACCGTCATCG
The DNA here is from genome assembly GCF_023127795.1 of Pseudomonas sp. W2Jun17. Classification (NCBI taxonomy): domain Bacteria; kingdom Pseudomonadati; phylum Pseudomonadota; class Gammaproteobacteria; order Pseudomonadales; family Pseudomonadaceae; genus Pseudomonas; species Pseudomonas sp. W2Jun17. Next base: position 731,562 of record NZ_SPKO01000007.1, read on the forward strand.
GCGAGTTCGATAAAGCTTCCGGCGATGTCCTGCAATCGCTGTACGAAGAACTCGACGCGCCGATCATCCGCAAGGACATCGCCGTCGCCGAAATGATCAAGTACACCTGCAACGTGTGGCACGCCACCAAGGTCACCTTCGCCAACGAGATCGGCAACATCGCCAAGGCCGTCGGCGTCGATGGTCGTGAAGTGATGGAAGTGGTCTGCCAGGACAAGACCCTCAACCTGTCCCAGTACTATATGCGCCCAGGCTTCGCTTTCGGCGGTTCGTGCCTGCCAAAAGACGTGCGTGCCCTGACCTACCGCGCCGGTTCCCTGGACGTGGAAGCACCACTGCTCAACTCGCTGATGCGCAGCAACGAGTCCCAGGTACAGAACGCCTTCGACATCGTTTCCAGCCACGACAAGCGCAAAGTCGCCCTGCTGGGCCTGAGCTTCAAGGCCGGTACCGATGACCTGCGTGAAAGCCCATTGGTAGAACTGGCGGAAATGCTGATCGGCAAGGGCTACGACCTGAGCATCTACGACAGCAACGTCGAGTACGCCCGTGTGCACGGCGCGAACAAGGACTACATCGAAGGCAAGATCCCGCACGTGTCGTCCCTGCTCAACTCGGATTTCGATGATGTGATCAACAACTCCGACGTGATCATCCTCGGTAACCGTGACGAGAAGTTCCGTGCCCTGGCGCATAACGCTCCGGAAGGCAAGCAAGTGGTCGACCTGGTGGGCTTCATGTCCAAGGCCACCAGCGTGAGTGGCCGTACTGAAGGTATTTGCTGGTAACAGCAACGGCAAGTTTCAGGCTGCCAGTGGCTTACCCCAGCACTTGCAGCCTGAAGCCTCCTCCCCTTCCGGATGACGCTTATGTCCAAGTTAAAACATGTATTTCTGCAATCGGCCGGCTGGCTGTTATTCCTCAGCCTGTTGATGGGGCTCGCCCTGCTGTTGCCGGCGAGTACCTTCGATTCGCAATCGAAGAATTTTATTTTCCTGATTGGCGCCGTGGGTATCTGGCGCTACTCGATGGGTGCGACGCATTTCTTTCGCGGCATGCTGTTTCTCTACGTGGTGTACCCGCACCTGCGCCGCAAAGTGCGCAAGCTGGGCAAGGCCGCCGACCCGTCCCACGTGTTCCTGATGGTCACCAGTTTTCGTATCGATGCGCTGACCACCGCCCAGGTGTACAGCTCGGTGATTCGCGAAGCCATCGAATGCGGCTTCCCGACCACCGTGGTCTGCTCGCTGGTGGAAATGTCCGATGAGCTGCTGGTGAAAAGCCTCTGGGAAAAGATGAACCCGCCGGCTCACGTCAAGCTCGACTTCGTGCGCATCGCCGGTACCGGCAAGCGTGACGGTTTGGCCTTCGGTTTTCGCGCCATCTCGCGCCACCTGCCGGATGACCGTGCCGTGGTAGCTGTGATCGATGGCGACACCGTGCTCGCCGAAGGCGTGGTCCGCAAGACCGTCCCCTGGTTCCAGCTGTTCGGCAATGTCGGTGGCCTGACCACCAACGAATTCTGCGAAGTGCGCGGCGGCTACATCATGAGCGAGTGGCACAAGCTGCGCTTCGCCCAGCGCCACATCAACATGTGCTCCATGGCTCTGTCCAAGCGCGTGCTGACCATGACCGGGCGCATGTCGGTGTTCCGCGCCAGCGTAGTGACTGACCCGGGCTTTATCGCCGACGTGGAAAGCGACTCGCTGCAACACTGGCGCCTGGGGCGCTTCAAGTTCCTCACCGGCGATGACAAGTCCAGCTGGTTCAGCCTGATGCGCCTGGGCTACGACACCTTCTACGTACCGGACGCCGCGATCAACACCGTGGAACACCCGCCGGAAAAGAGCTTTATCAAAGCCAGCCGCAAACTGATGTTCCGATGGTACGGCAACAACCTGCGCCAGAACTCCCGTGCCCTCGGGCTGGGCGTGCGTCGCCTCGGCCTGTTCACCAGCGTGGTGCTGTTCGACCAGCGCGTGTCGATGTGGACCTCCCTGCTCGGCCTGACCGTGGCGATGATCGCCACGTTCAAGTATGGCGGCGCGTTCATCCTCGCGTACCTGCTGTGGATCGGTATCACCCGCCTGATCCTGACCCTGTTGCTGTCGTGCTCGGGCCACAAGATCGGCCCGGCCTACCCGCTGATTCTCTATTACAACCAGATCATGGGCGCGTTGGTGAAGATCTACGTGTTCTTCCGCCTTGATCAACAGTCCTGGACCCGCCAGGACACCAAACTGACCCGCGATTTGGCCAGCTTTCAACGTTGGTTCAACACCTGGTCGTCTCGGACCATGACCTTCTCCGCCGGCAGCATCTTCGTTGCCGTGTTGCTGATGATGGTCTGACCCTGCCAAGCCTGAATTAACTAGGAAATCGAATACTATGAACAGCCAAGTAAACGCCAACGTTGTCCACGAATCCGAAGCCCAGCGCCAGCACGCCCGGGTCAAAATCCCGGCCAAGCTGCGCTTCTTCAACAGCGACCGCACGCCAACTGAAGCACGCGTGATCGACCTGTCCGCCGGTGGCCTGGCCTTTACCGCCACCCAGCCGCTCACCGTCGGCCAAGTGCACAAGGGCCGCCTGCAGTTCGTGATCGACAACCTCGGCCTGGCCATGGACGTGGAGCTGCAAATCCGCTCCTACGACCGCCAGACCGGCCGCACCGGCTGCCAGTTCCAGAACCTCGATGCCCAGGATATTTCCACCCTGCGCCACCTGATCACCTCGCACTTGTCCGGCGACATTGTGACCATGGGCGACGTGCTGGCGACGCTGCAACGCGACAACTTCACCAAGGCGCGCAAGGTCAAGGACGGCGGCAGTGGCATGACCGCGTTCGGTCGCCTGCGTGCGGTGACGTTCAGCCTGGCGATTTTCCTGGTTGGCCTGGCCGCCTTCGGTTTTGTCTTCAAATCGCTGTACGGCATGTACTTCGTCAGCCACGCCCAGGCCGGCCTTGTGAGCGTACCGGGCATGAACGTGACCATGCCGCGTGACGGCACCGTGCAGAGCCTGCTCAAAGGTGACTCGGTAGCGGCCAAGGGCGCGCCACTGGCGACGTTCAGCACCAGTATGCTCGACGTGCTCAAGGGCCACCTGGACGAAGACCAACTGCAACCGGCCAAGGTTGAAGAGCTGTTCGGCAAGCAAATGACCGGCACCCTCACCTCGCCATGCGATTGCGTGGTCGCCCAGCAACTGGTCGCCGACGGCCAGTACGCCAGCAAGGGCGATGTGATCTTCCAACTGGTGCCGCGTGGCAGCCAGGCTAACGTCGAAGCCCGCTTCACCTACCGCCAGTTTGGCGATGTGCGTCCAGGTACGCCGGTGAGCTTCCAGGTCGCCGACGAAGAACAGGTTCGCACCGGCACCATCGTCAGCAGCACCAGCCTGAACAGCGCCGACCTGTCCTCTGACATCCGTGTGCAGATCAAGCCCGACACACCGCTGGACAGCACCTATGCCGGTCGCCCGGTGGAAGTCACCAGTGACCGTGGCCCATCGCTGAACTGGCTGATCGACAAAGCCATGGCTCACGGTCTGTAAGCGAGGACATGCCTGTGAACCCTATTCCAACAACACCGCTGACCTCTGTGGGAGCCGGGCTTGCCCGCGATGCAGGCGACTCGGTGCATCAGTTGCGCCGCAGCGATGCCATCGCAGGCAAGCCAGCTCCCACACAGAGCAGATTTCACTTGGCCTCTGCGTACTGCGCGCTGGCACTGGCCGTGAGCCTGGCCGGTTGCGCCGGCCTGCCCGACCAACGCCTGGCCAATGAAGCGCTGAAACGCGGCGACACCGTCACCGCGCAGCAGAATTACCAGCAACTGGCAGACCTGGGCTACAGCGAGGCCCAGGTGGGCCTGGCCGATATCCAGGTAGGCACCCGCGATCCGGCGCAAATCAAGCAGGCCGAAGCCACTTACCGTGCAGCGGCAGACACCTCGCCGCGTGCCCAGGCACGCCTGGGTCGCCTGCTGGCGGCCAAGCCTGGCGCCACTGAGGCCGAGCACCATGAAGCCGAAAGCCTGCTGAAAAAAGCCTTTGCCAATGGCGAAGGCAATACCTTGATCCCGCTGGCGATGCTGTACCTGCAATACCCGCACAGCTTCCCCAACGTGAATGCCCAGCAGCAGATCAGCAAATGGCAAGCGGCCGGTTACCCGGAAGCCGGCCTGGCCCAGGTGCTGCTGTATCGCACCCAGGGCACTTACGACCAGCACCTGGATGATGTCGAGCGCATCTGCAAGGCCGCGTTGAACACCACCGATATCTGCTATGTCGAGCTGGCCACGGTCTACCAGAAAAAAGCCCAGCCAGAACAACAGGCCGAACTGCTCAAGCAAATGGAAGCCGGCTACAGCCGTGGCACAGTCACCGCCCAGCGCGTCGACAGCGTCGCCCGCGTGCTCGGTGATGCCAGCCTCGGCACGCCGGACGAAAAAACCGCTCAGGCATTGCTTGAAAAAATCGCCTCCGGCTACCCGGCGTCCTGGGTCAGCCTGGCGCAGCTGCTCTACGACTTCCCCGAACTGGGCGATGTCGAGCAGATGATGAAGTACCTGGACAACGGCCGCGCCGCCGACCAGCCGCGCGCCGAATTGCTGCTGGGCAAGCTCTACTACGAAGGCAAGTGGGTGCCGGCCGACGCCAAGGCCGCCGAGGCGCATTTCGAAAAAGCCGTGGGCCGTGAAGTGGCCGCCGATTACTACCTCGGCCAGATCTACCGCCGTGGCTACCTGGGCAAGGTCTACCCGCAAAAGGCCCTGGACCACTTGCTGACCGCTGCGCGCAACGGCCAGAACAGCGCCGACTTTGCCATTGCCCAACTGTTTTCCCAAGGCAAGGGCACCAAGCCCGACCCATTGAACGCCTATGTCTTCAGCCAGTTGGCCAAGGCCCAGGACACGCCAGAGGCCAATGACCTGGCCACCCAGCTCGAAGCGCCGTTGACCCCTGAGCAACGCGCCGAGGGCCAACGCCTGGTGCAACAGGAACTGGCCGCCCGCGGCACCCTGGCCCAAAGCACGCTGCAACTGCACGCCCTGCAAGAAGAAGACGGCGAGGAATCCCTATGAAGCTCAACCCATTCGTCAAGGCCGGTATCGGCCTGTCCTTCGCCCTGCTGTGGTCGTGCCCGACCCTGGCCGCGCTGACCGAAGCCAAGAACTTCGGCCTGGAAGTCAAAGCCACCGCGCAGTCCGAAGACGACCGCGACCTGGGCACCCAGAAAGGCGGCGACGTCAACGGTATCGGCCTTGACCTGCGCCCCTGGATCTACGGCGAAAGCGGCGCGTGGAGCGCCTATGCCATGGGCCAGGCGGTCGTGTCCAGCGACATCATCGAGACCGACACCCTGCAACAGTCGGCCGATGACACCACCGAACAATCGAGCAACGACGACCGCAAGGCCAAGAAAAACTACCTGGCCCTGCGCGAGTTCTGGGTCGGCTACAGCGGCTTCACGCCCTACCCCGGCGAGATCCTCAAGTTCGGTCGCCAGCGCTTGCGCAATGACGACGGCCAATGGCGCGACACCAACATCGAAGCGCTGAACTGGACCTTCGACACCACCTTGCTCAAGGCCAATGTCGGCGCCGCTGAACGTTTCAGCGAATACCGCACCGACCTCAAGGAACTCTCGCCGGTCGACAAAGACCGCCAGCACTTCTACGCCGACGCCGCCTACCAGTGGACGCCGGGCCAGTGGATCGGCCTGCGCGGCCACCACACTCATGACGACGGCAAGCTCGATTACGCCGAACCGGGTGTGGCCAGTGACCCGTTGGACAAGCGCGAAAACGGCGACCTGACCTGGCTCGGCATCGAAGCCAACAGCGATGCTTATAACTGGCGCAATACCAACACCGTCAACTACTGGGCCAGCATCACCGGTATGCGCGGGGACCGCGACAAGGTCAACGCCTTGAACGCCGACGGCACGCGCCCCACCAGCGCCAAGCGCAGCGATGACCTCAGCGGTTGGGCCACCGACATCGGTGTGCGCCTGCGCCTTGACCCGCAGTGGCAAGTGGGTGCGGCCTATTCCCGTGCCAGCGCCGAATACGAACAGAACGGCCTGCAAAGCAACCGTTCGAACTGGACCGGCACCCAGTCCCGCGTACACCGCTTCGGTGAAGCGTTTCGCGGCGAGATGAACAACATGCAGTCCATGAGCCTGTTCGGTTCCTGGCAGCTGCGCGAGGACTACGACGCCAGCCTGGTGTACCACAAGTTCTGGCGCGTGGACGGCAACAAGCCGGTGGGCAGCAACGGTATCGATGCGGTGCAGAACAACACCGATGACGTCACCGGCGCGATCCTCTCCAGCACCTCCCTGCCGCTGGAAGATGGCAAGAAGGACCTCGGCCAGGAGATGGACCTGGTGGTCACCAAGTACTTCAAGAAAGGCTTGCTGCCCGCCGCGCTGAGCCAGTCGATCGACGAGCCATCGGCCCTGGTGCGCTTGCGTGCCGGCGTGTTCAAGCCGGGCGACGCCTATGGCAGCCAGGTCGACTCCTACATGCACCGCGCGTTTGTCGACGTGGTCTGGAAATTCTGATGGGAGCCTGCGCCATGAATGCTCAAAGCCTACTCGTCGCGGCAATGCTGATGGCCAGCGCCACAGCGTTTGCCGATACGGCGGCCAAGGCGCCGATCATCGCCAAGGAACTGCAACAGGCCAAGACCTACACCATTTCCAGCCCGCCCACCGCGCCGCTGGAAATGGCCAAGCCGGCGCTGCCCGATCTGTCGGGCTACACCGCTGCGGCGATGGAAAAGAAGATCATCAAGACCAAGGCGGGCAAGATCAGCATCCGCCGCATGATGCAGGAAGACGCGCTCAAGGACTTTATCGGTGGCGATAACAAGATGGCCGAGTGGGTGGTGCGCCAGCATGGCATTCCTCAGGCAATCTTTGTCGACGACGGCTACATGAACCTCAAGGACCTGCTGGGCAAGGTGCCAAAGCAGTACTTCAGCGAGACTTCGCCGGGAGTGTTCCTGGCCAAGCTACCGATTGTGGTGGGCCGCAAAGGCATCCTCGATATCGACAAGAACACCCAGGAATTGCGCCTGTCCCAGCAAGCCGGCTCGTTTTTGATCAACGACGGCCAGTTGTTCGTACGTGACACCAAGGTCACCGGCTGGGATGAAAAAACCAACGGCCCTGCCCTGTTCAAGTCGCCCAAGGAATTCCGCCCGTTCCTGCTGGCCTGGGGCGGCACTGAGACCTATATCTCCAAGACCAAGATGGCCAGCTTCGGCTACGCCAACAGTAAGTCCTACGGGGTGAGTATTTCCCAGTACACGCCGAACATGGCCAAGGTGCTCAAGCGTCCTGAGCCGACCGGTTGGATCATCGACTCCGAGTTCTCGGACATGTGGTACGGCTTCTACTGCTACGAGACCACGGGCTTTGTGATCAAGGGCAATACCTACAAAGACAACATCGTCTACGGCATTGACCCCCATGACCGTTCCCACGGCCTGATCATCGCCGACAACACCGTATACGGCACCAAGAAGAAGCACGGCATCATCATTTCCCGGGAAGTGAACGACAGCTTCATCTTCAATAACCGCAGCTACGACAACAAGCTCTCGGGCCTGGTGATCGACCGTAACAGCGTCAACAACCTGATCGCCGACAACGAGATCTACCGCAACCACACCGACGGCATCACCCTCTATGAGAGCGGTGACAACCTGCTGTGGGGCAACAAGGTGATCAGCAACCGTCGCCACGGTATCCGCGTGCGTAACAGCGTGAACATCAAGCTCTACGAAAATACCTCGATGGCCAACGGGCTGACCGGCGTGTACGGCCACATCAAGGACTTGACCGACACCGACCGCGACATCGCCCTCGACCCATTCGATGCCAAGGTCTCGCTGATCGTGGTGGGTGGTGAACTGGCGGGTAACGGCAGCGGGCCGCTGTCCATCGATTCGCCGTTGAGTATCGAGTTGTATCGCGTGTCGATGCTGGCGCCGACCAAATCCAGCGGTATCAGCTTCTCCGGCATTCTGGGCGATCGCCAGGAAGAAATTCTCGACCTGCTGGTGCGCCAGCAGAAAGCCGTGCTGATCGACCCCGTCGAACGCCAGACCGAATTGCAGGACTGAGGATGACCCTTATGCACCCACACATGATCAAGCTGTTGAGCCTCTCGGGTCTGACCCTCGGCCTGCTGGCAGCCAGCCAGGGCGTGCGCGCCGATGAAGTGAAAGCACCGACCTTCACCGCCGAACCGTGCTGCAGCCTGTGCCCGGCCGCCCATGACGCGAAGAACTACACCACGCGCTACCAGCAGAACTTCACCACCCTGGTACAAGCCCAGGGCGACTGGCTGTTCCGAACCCAGGAAGACCTGCGCACCGAATTCGACACCACACCGGCCGGCTACAAACGCATGCAGCAATTGCACGATGCGTTCAAGGCCAAGGGCGTGGAACTGGTGGTGGTCTACCAGCCAACCCGTGGCCTGGTGAACCGCAACAAGCTCAACCCTGAAGAAAAAGCCAACTTCGACTTCGACAAGGCGCTGACCAACTACAAGACCATGCTTGGCCGTTTCGCCAAGATGGGCTACGTGGTGCCGGACCTGTCGCCGCTTACCAACGAGCAGTTGCCGGACGAACTGCCGGCTCACGACTTCTACTTCCGCGGCGACCAGCACTGGACCCCCTACGGCGCCCAGCGCACGGCGAAGATCGTCGCCGCCAAGGTCAAGCAGATGCCGGAGTACGCCGAGATTCCCAAGCGCGAATTCGAGACCAAGCGCTCGGGCCGCATGGGCAAGACCGGCACCCTGCACAACATGGCCGGGCAACTGTGCGGCACCAGCTATGCGATCCAGTACATGGACCAGTTCACCACCGAGCCCAAGGGCGAAGCCGGTGACGGTGACCTGTTCAGCGATTCGGGCAACCCGCAGATCACCCTGGTGGGCACCAGCCACAGCGGCAAGAACTACAACTTCGCCGGTTTCCTCGAAGAAGAAATCGGTGCCGACATCCTCAACGTCGCCTTCCCCGGCGGTGGCCTGGAAGGCTCGATGTTGCAGTACCTGGGCAGCGACGAGTTCCAGAAGACCCCACCGAAGATCCTGATCTGGGAATTCTCGCCGCTGTACCGTCTCGACCAGGAAACCATCTACCGCCAGATGATGGCGCTGCTGGACAACGGTTGCGAAGGCAAGCCTGCACAGATGTCCGCCAGCACCACCCTCAAGCCCGGCAAGAACGAACTGATGGTCAACAGCGCGAACAAAGACCTGCGCAACGCCAACCATCAGGTCGATATCCGCTTCGCCGATCCATCGGTAAAAACCTTGCAAGCCACCCTCTGGTACATGAACGGTCGCCACGAGGACATCAAGATCGAGAAACCCGAGACATCCGATACAGACGGGCGTTTCGCCTTTGAACTGCGCACCGATGAAGACTGGGCCTCGCAGAACTTGCTGGCCGTGGAAGTGCAGGGCCCGGAAAAGGGTGCTGCCGCGCAGAAAGTCGAAGCGAAAATTTGCACACGCAACGTATTCCCAAGCGGTGGTCAGCAGACCGCTTCAACTGGGCAATGAGGTTACTTATGCAGAAGCTATTGATTCCATCGTTACTGGGCCTGGCGATCTTCGCCGGGGCAGCCAACGCCGCCGCGCCGCTGCGCCCGCCCCAGGGCTATTTCGCACCGATCGAAGCGTTCAAGACCGGCGACTTCAAGGAAAACTGCGACACCATGCCGACGCCCTACACCGGGCCGTTGCAGTTTCGCAGCAAGTACGAAGGTTCGGACAAGGCGCGCTCCACGCTGAACGTGCAGTCGGAAAAAGCCTTCCGCGATAGCACCGCCGACATCACCAAGCTGGAAAAAGACACCAGCAAACGGGTGATGCAGTTCATGCGCGACGGTCGCCCGCAGCAGCTCGAATGCACCCTGAACTGGCTGGTCTCGTGGGCCAAGGCCGACGCACTGATGTCCAAGGACTTCAACCACACCGGCAAGTCCATGCGCAAATGGGCACTGGGCAGCATGGCCTCGGCCTATGTACGCCTGAAGTTCTCCGAATCTCACCCGCTGGCCAACCATCAGCAGGAGTCGCAACTGATCGAAGCCTGGTTCAACAAGCTGGCCGATCAGGTGGTGAGCGACTGGGACAACCTGCCCCTGGAAAAAACCAACAACCACTCTTACTGGGCCGCCTGGTCGGTGATGGCGACCTCCATCGCCACCAACCGTCGCGACCTGTTCGATTGGGCCGTCAAGGAATACAAGGTCGGTGTGAACCAGGTCGATGACCAGGGCTTCTTGCCGAACGAATTGAAGCGTCAGCAGCGCGCCTTGTCGTACCACAACTACGCCCTGCCGCCGCTGTCGATGATCGCCAGTTTTGCCCTGGTCAACGGTGTGGACCTGCGCCAGGAAAACAACAGCGCGCTCAAGCGCCTGGGCGACAAAGTGCTGGCCGGGGTGAAAGATCCGGACATCTTCGAACAGAAGAACGGTAAAGAGCAGGACATGAAGGACTTGAAGCAGGACATGAAATTCGCCTGGCTTGAACCCTTCTGCACCCTCTACACCTGCGCGCCGGATGTGATCGAGCGCAAGCACGGGATGCAACCCTTCAAGACGTTCCGCCTGGGTGGCGACCTGACCAAGGTGTACGACCCGGCGCACGAAAAAGGCAACAAAGGCAGCTGATACATAGCTCCCGGTTGGACTCGGTCCAACTGTGGGAGCTGGCTTGCCTGCGATAGGGGTCTGACATTCAACATTGATGTCGACTGATACACCGCCATCGCAGGCAAGCCAGCTCCCACCGTTAACCCGGTTCCTTCAGTGAAATTGCAATACAACCTCCTCCGAAATCGTGGGGGGGTTTGGGGGGGCTCTGGCCCTTGACTGTTGGTTAAACATGGAGAGATCGGGATGGTTTTCTCGTCCAATGTGTTCCTGTTTCTGTTCTTGCCGATCTTTCTCGGCTTGTACTACTTGAGCGGGCAACGCTATCGCAATCTGCTGCTGCTGATTGCCAGCTACGTGTTCTACGCCTGGTGGCGAGTGGACTTCCTGGCGCTGTTCGCCGCCGTCACGCTGTGGAATTACTGGATCGGCCTCAAGGTCGGTGCCGCCGGCGTGCGCACCAAGCCGGCGCAGCGCTGGCTGCTGCTCGGCGTGGCGGTCGACCTGTGCATCCTCGGCTACTTCAAGTACGCCAACTTCGGCGTCGACAGCATCAATGTAATGATGAAGTCAGCGGGCCTGGAGCCGTTCATTCTCACCCACGTGCTGTTGCCGATCGGGATCTCGTTCTACATCTTCGAGTCCATCAGCTACATCATCGACGTGTACCGTGGCGATACCCCGGCGACCCGCAATCTGATCGACTTCGCGGCGTTCGTGGCAATCTTCCCGCACCTGATCGCCGGCCCCGTGCTACGTTTTCGCGACCTGGCCGACCAGTTCAACAACCGCACCCACACCCTCGACAAGTTCTCCGAGGGTTGCACGCGGTTCATGCAGGGTTTCATCAAGAAGGTATTTATTGCCGACACCCTGGCGGTGGTGGCCGACCATTGCTTCGCCCTGCAAAATCCCACCACCGGTGACGCCTGGCTCGGCGCGCTGGCCTACACCGCGCAGCTGTACTTCGATTTCTCCGGCTACAGCGACATGGCCATCGGCCTGGGCTTGATGATGGGTTTCCGCTTCATGGAAAACTTCAAGCAGCCATACATCAGCCAGTCGATCACCGAGTTCTGGCGGCGCTGGCACATCAGCCTCTCTACCTGGCTGCGTGATTACCTGTACATCACCCTGGGCGGCAACCGCAAAGGCACGCTGACCACCTACCGCAATCTGTTCCTGACCATGCTGCTCGGTGGCCTGTGGCACGGCGCCAACATCACCTACATCGTGTGGGGCGCCTGGCACGGCATGTGGCTGGCGATTGAAAAAGCCATCGGCCTCAATACTGCGCCGCGCAGCTTCAACGTGTTGCGCTGGGCCTTCACCTTCCTGCTGGTGGTGATGGGCTGGGTGATCTTCCGCGCCGAAAACCTGCACGTCGCAGGCCGCATGTACGGTGCGATGTTCAGCTTCAGCGAATGGTCGCTGTCGGAACTCAACCGCGCCAACCTTACCGGCCTGCAAGTGGCAACGTTGGTCGTGGCCTACGCAACCCTGGCGTTCTTCGGCCTGCGCGATTTCTACACCAACCGCCCAGCCGACAAGACCAAGCCGGCCGATCCGAGCCTGATCAAGGCGGTACCGGGCGACAACCCAGGCAGCATTCACGAGCCCGGTTTCAGCGTGGGCCGTGACGCCGCTGTGCAACCGGCCTACTGGACCGCTGACTGGCCACGCTACGCCATGCGCGCTGCGGTGCTGCTGCTGTTCGTGGCGTCGATCCTGAAACTGTCGGCGCAGAGTTTCTCGCCGTTCCTTTACTTCCAATTCTGAGGGAGCCGACCATGACCCGTTCATTACGCGTCCTCTATATCGGCCTGTTCCTGGTGCTGCTGCTGGCACTGGGGGCGTGGTCACTGCGCAGCTTCTTTGGCTTCAGCACCAACGCTGATGCCACGGTGCTTAACGGTCGCTGGACCAAAGCCGTCGAGACTCACTATGACGAGGAGTTCCCGATCAAGCGCCTGGGCACCAACCTGTGGGCTGCGCTGGACTACAAGCTGTTCAATGAAGGTCGCCCTGGCGTAGTGCTGGGCCGCGACCACTGGCTGTACAGCGACGAGGAGTTCAATCCCGCCGTCAACGAAGACCAGAACCTTGAAGGCAATTACGCACTGGTCGAAGGCGTGCGCCAGAAACTCAAGGCCCAAGGCATCCAACTGGTGATGGCGATTGTGCCGGCCAAGGTGCGCCTGTACCCGGAACACCTGGGTGAGGTGAAGCCGGCGAGCATCCACGCCAACTTGTACCAGGACTTCCACGCCCGGGTCGCCGCCGACAACATCCCGGCTCCCGACCTGCTCAGCCCGCTGCAACAGGCCAAGCTGGGTGGCAAGCAGGTGTTTCTGCGTACAGACACTCACTGGACTCCGGACGGTGCGGAAATCGCCGCCAAGCAACTGGCCAAGGCGATTGCAGACAAGACCCCGCTGAGTGGCGAGCCGCAGCGTTTTGTCACCGAGGCCGAAAAGATCGAGCCACACAAAGGCGACCTGCGTCTGTTCCTGCCCCTGGACCCGCTGTTCGAAAACCTGATGCCGCCTAAAGAGCCGCTGGAAAAACGCGTCACGCACCTGGCCGAAGAAAAAGGTGATGACGCGCTGTTCAGCGACAGCGAAACCCCGGTGGCCCTGGTGGGCACCAGCTACAGCGCCAACCCCAACTGGAACTTCGTGGGCGCGCTCAAGCAAGCCTTGCACAGCGACGTGGTCAGCTACGCCGAAGACGGCCACGGCCCGATCCTGCCGATGCTCAGCTACCTCAAAAGTGACGATTTCAAGAACAACCCGCCCCAGCTGCTGATCTGGGAATTCCCCGAACGCTATCTGCCCGTGAATAACGAAATCGGTGACGCCGACCCAGCGTGGGTTGCGCAGCTTAAACAAGCCGGTTCGCGCCAACAGAACATGGCAATCAACACTAAATCCGAGACGCCCGACCGGGCGCAAAACTGAAAGAGAGGTAACTCACATGACTTTCACTACTACTCCTCGTCGTCTCGCCAAGACCCTGGCTATCGCTGCCGGCCTGAGCTTCGTATCAATGTCCGCCTTCGCCGGTGGTGACGCCGCCCTCTACGGCCCAACCGCGCCAAAGGGCTCCAGCTTCGTGCGCATCTACAACGCCAGCAACCAGGAAGTCAGCGCCACCGTCGGCGCCACCAACCTCAGCGACGTTGCACCGTTGGCCAGCAGCGACTTCAGCTTCATGCCGGGCGGTGACTACAGCGCCAAGGTCGGCAGCCAGACCGTGCCGGTCAAACTCGCCGCCGACCACTACTACACCCTGGTCAACAGCGGAAGCGGCCAGCCGCAATTGATCGAAGAACCGCCATTCAAGAACAAGCAGAAATCCCTGGTACGCGTGCAGAACCTCAGCGACAAGGCCCTGAGCCTGAAAACTGCCGACGGCAAGACCGATGTGGTCAAGTCGGTGGCCGCCAAGGGCCGTGGCGAACGTGAAATCAACCCGGTGAAAGTGAGCCTGGCGCTGTATGACGGTGACAAGAAGGTCGGCGATGTGAAGCCGGTGGCCCTGGAGCGTGGTGAGGCAGCGGTGCTGTATGTCACCGGTTCCGGTTCGAGCCTGTCGCCAGTCTGGGTCAAGCGCCCAGTGTCGACCCGCTGATTATTTCCCTGAGTTGACACGTCCCCTTGTGGGAGCTGGCTTGCCTGCGATGGCGGTCTTGTAGGCGCCATCGCAGGCAAGCCAGCTCCCACACTGACCGGTTTTCAACTCAGGACCGAGACAAAAACAAGAGTGAAACGACAAACCTTCGTAGCTCTGACCCAAACTGATTCAAGGAGAAACACCCATGATCCCAGTAATCCTTTCCGGTGGTAGCGGCTCACGTCTTTGGCCGCTTTCGCGTAAACAGTTCCCCAAGCAGTTCCTGGCCCTGACCGGCGAACACACGCTGTTCCAGCAAACCCTGGAGCGCCTGGTGTTCGAAGGCATGGACTCCCCGATCGTGGTCTGCAACAAGGACCACCGCTTCATCGTCAACGAGCAACTGAGCGCACGTAAGCTTGAATGCCAACGCATCCTGATGGAGCCCTTTGGGCGCAACACCGCACCGGCCGTGGCCCTGACCGCGATGATGCTGGTCAACGAAGGCCGTGACGAGCTGATGCTGGTGCTGCCTGCCGACCACGTGATCGACGACCAGAAAGCCCTGCAACGTGCCCTGGCCCTGGCCACCGTGGCGGCCGAGCGTGGCGAGATGGTGCTGTTCGGCGTACCGGCGACCCGTCCGGAAACCGGCTATGGCTACATCAAGTCCACCAACGACTCGCTGTTGCCCGAAGGCGTGAGCCGCGTGCAGCAGTTCGTGGAAAAGCCCGATGAAAAGCGCGCCATCGAGTTCGTCAAAAGCGGTGGTTACTTCTGGAACAGCGGTATGTTCCTGTTCCGCGCCAGCCGCTTCCTCGAAGAGCTGAAAAAGCACGATCCGGACATCTACGACACCTGCGTACTGACCCTGGAGCGCAGCGAGCAGACCCACGACACCGTGACCTTCGACGACGCCACCTTTGCCTGCTGCCCGGACAATTCCATCGACTACGCAGTGATGGAAAAAACCCAGCGTGCCTGCGTGGTGCCATTGAGCGCCGGCTGGAGCGACGTGGGTTGCTGGGCCTCGCTGTGGGCGGTCAATGATAAAGACGCCAACGGCAACGTGAGCAAAGGCGACGTGGTGATCCAGGACAGCCGCAACTGCATGGTGCATGGCAACGGCAAACTGGTATCGGTGATCGGCCTGGACAACATCGTGGTGGTGGAAACCAAGGACGCGATGATGATTGCCCACAAGGACAAGGTCCAGGGCGTCAAACAGATGGTCAACACGCTCAACGAGCAAGGCCGCAGCGAAACCCAGAACCACTGCGAAGTCTACCGTCCGTGGGGCTCCTACGACTCGGTGGACATGGGCGGCCGCTTCCAGGTCAAGCACATCTCGGTCAAGCCGGGCGCGTGCCTGTCGCTGCAAATGCACCACCACCGCGCCGAACACTGGATCGTGGTCAGCGGCACCGCCGAAGTCACCTGTGACGACAACGTGTTCCTGCTCTGCGAGAACCAGTCCACCTACATCCCGATCGCCTCGGTGCACCGCCTGCGCAACCCGGGCAAGATCCCGTTGGAGATCATCGAAGTGCAATCGGGCAGCTACCTGGGCGAAGACGATATCGAGCGGTTCGAAGATATCTACGGGCGCTCGACACCGGTTGAACGAGGTGTTTCGGTGAAAACTATCGCGCAATAAAACAGTCGTACAAGAAGCCCTTACCCAACCCATTGCGTCCCCTATCCGCAGTGGGTTGGGTGGGGGCTTTTTGTTTGGGCCTTTGTGGTCAATTTAAAGCCATCATGAGCCCTTACCCAATACCGGCCAACGCCATGGGCTTATATTTTAATTGGCGTTTTCCCATGAGAAATAACGCGATTGACCATTACACGGTCAGGACCAGCTGGGTACTGCAAAGGAATTGCAAACTTCGTCTCCACATAAAAAATATGTGGGTTATGAGAGCTTTGGATAACGTTCAACCCCGACGTATTGATTTCATAGTAGTGCGACATTTTATCCAACGCATTTTGATATTTACGCTTCCCAAAGATGGTTTCGGAAATCTTTTTGGTCGGCATATCTCCTGGCGCCAAGTCCGTAAAGTAATGCCTGCCTTTACCTTGGGGCAGACGTTGACCATCAAAATCTGACGCTGAAGAAGTCAGGGCTTTCTCACCCATGATTTCGTGATGAGGATTTTTCCCGGTGTAGTGATAAAAAACATTCTGACCTTTTACCGGTGGATCCAGCAGCGCCTTTAAACCGTCAGGGACGCCCTCCACTCTAGGTTGCTTATTGGCCGGTTGAGCACTTGTCGCGTTATTCGTGTCGACGTTGCCTGAAAAGCTGCCTTGGTCCAACGGACGCTTGTTCGGCCGGGATGTCCCCGTAGCAGTGGGAACCCCGCCCGGCAATCGGCTCAATCGCCACTCACCGTTACCCGCAGACCCCAGAAATGCTTGAACCCTATAGAGCTTAGACGTCGTCAATGGCGCCTGAGGATCCACGATAGCGACCCGCCCGTCACGTGCGTGGAAGGCCGAATCAATCTGATACACCTTGTTGACCCCGGTACTGTCGGTATAGCGCACGTAAAAATTATCGCCCACGTTATAGGTACCGTCCGGCCTCAAAATGCGGCCTTTGATGACATCTTCCGACACGGAGAAGGCGCTCAGATCAAGGTTTGGACTCGTGCCGGCCGTTGGTGCTCTGGCGATGACTGGAGGGGCTGGCGGCACCACCGGGCTTTTGAACACCGGCCGCAACGGCACGGCATTCACATTGGGAATACCAGAGGCGGCCATCGTGAAATCCGAGTAGACCGCACGCATCGCGCCCGGACTTTTGAGCAGCCGCGGCAAGATTCGAGCATTGGCGCGCAAGGCCGTCACGCCAGCCTTTCCTAAGCGAACCCCCATGGAGATGCCTTTTCCGAGCACTGGCAACAAGTCAAGGAAGATGGAGGCCACCTCAATGCCGAACTGAACCTTGTTGATTCTCGATTGATGCGCAACCTCTGCGCTGCTGACGCTTTGGTGGTCCGCGTGATCGATGAGCAACTTCACTTTCTGCTTGTACAGCTCATCCTGAAAGTTGCCATCGAAGGGTTTGAGTGTCACCGGAGCGCTCGTCAATTTGAATGCAGTGACGAGCGCATCCAGCGTGCGCAATGGGCTCTTCGTCGGATCGAATGCGCGCTCCTTGATCGCCTCGCCAGCTTTAACCACGTCGTTTTTATCGACCGGCGACGCTCTGCTCGCGGTGTAGAGCCTCCACTCCTTTTTCTCCATCAAGGCGTTCAGCGCATTCACATCCGCCAATTCGCGAAAACACACGCCGTCGGGCGCATTCGGCGTGCACAGTACAAGCGAGGCGTCTGTGTCATTGCCAATCACCATCGCGCCCTGAACCGGCAACCCACGCTGAATAAGGGCACTGGTGACAATTTTTTTCCCATCCACCAGAGGCCGGTCAGCCGGGTCCGGGTAGTCAAGAACAGCCGCGACCCACTGCGCTCCTCGTTTGGTACTGGTGTCTTGGGTAGCGTCTATGTTGTAGGTATTGGGGTTGAGTGCTGCGAGAAAAGCCTCTTTATCCAGCATGTCGCTCAGGTGGATTTTCCACGCTTTGCGGACGTCGCCGGCAGCACCCGACTCGGCATCCGTGGCCAACTCCTGTTTAAGCAGCTCAGTATAGGCGCCTCCCACATCGGCAGTGTTGACCAACGCTTTGAGCTGCTCGGTATCCAGGATGACCTGCTTGCCATCGTCGCCCAGCAGAGGGTTGCCGTGAGTATCGGTCAGCGGCAGTTCGAAGGTGGACTGGCTGAAGTGGCCGTGCTGGACGGCTGGAAACTCACTGGGGTTTTTCAGCGCCAGATCAGTCAGCGATACGCGGTGCTGCTTGACGGTGAGCGTATGACTGCTGCTTTGCCCGCCAGTGTGAGGATTGGACCTGGTTTTCACCCGCACCATCAGCTTGTCCGCATCGACCTGCGCAGCGGGGAACTGCCGTTTGATCGCTTCGTTCATCCGATCGCGGGAAAAGCTACCCAGAGAAGGAAGGGTTGCCAGCGATGACGCCAGCGCATTTGCACTGCGGTCCTCGGAGTGTTCCAGGTAATCAAACAACGCTTCCTGGGCCGGGCTCAGGTTTTTCAGCCACTCGGGGGCCAGCTTGTCAGCCAGTTGTTCATCTCGCGCCGCCATGGCGTTTTCGCCACTGAGCAGGTACGACCAGTCAGCGGCATCATCCATGCGCTTGAGTGCTCCCGGCTCTGTCGATACCCGGGCGAGATTCGCAACGACTTCCTCCTGCTGACGCTTGAGCATCCAGGGGATGCCTTCGGCCAGCACATCCCCCGTCAAGGGTTCGGCGCTCAACATCACATCGTCGCCAGAAGGCGGTTCCGACTTGTTTTGTAACGACAACGGCAGTGTTTGCAACAGTAGGTCCGCGTCGGTGCCCCCCTCATCAAGGCGCGCTGCAATCGCCTGGCGCGCCAGGGCTGGCGTCGCAAACTGCTCGAACCCCTCACCCGGGGTGTACAGCACGACCGGCCCATTAGTCTCATCGAGTGCCAAGGTCCGGCCTTTGGTCCAGACGGGGGGCGTGGCCCCGGAACCGTCGGTGCTGGTGATTAGGAAGCAGCCCGCCATCAAGGCTCCCCGCTCGCTACCGTCATCAACGGTAAGCGGGTAGACACCAGGGCGTGCGCCATTGGGGAAGACAGCTTCCCGTTCAGCCAGCGTGGGGTATTGCAGTGCTGCGTCGATCAACCGCTTGCTCGCCGCGCTCAGTGTTCCATCGCTCACGCGCAATGCCGCCAGCGTCGACAGTTGTTGCTTGTGCAAGGTCAACAACTGGTCTTGAGGGGCCTGCAGAACCTGAGGGTCTTTCAACGTCGGGCGGGGGGTTGTCCAGAAGGTTTGAAGGGCCATCGGAAACTGCGTGACCATGCGCTGGGCAATCGTATCCAGTGTCAACTGTGGCGTGACGAGGGTGCCCGGGCTAGTGTCCGTGTCCGGGGTAAAAATGCCGGACTGTTCAACATCGTCAACGACGGGCTGCTGGCCAGGATTGGCCAGCAAGGTCGCAACCTTCCTGTTCAAGGCGTCCAGCACCGGCTCGGACGACAGTGTTTTGATAGAGCCATCGTCCTGCTCGACCCAGCGCTTGAAGACCAGGTCTTGTGGCTTCAGGGTCGACATGTACGGAAACATTTGGTCCACTTGCTGGCGCAGGAAGTGCTGGAAGCTCGGTTGCTCACCGTGCAAACGCTGCATGTCGCGGGACTGAAGGGCGTGTTGGGTGACAAACGCCTCCTGATTGGTAACCTTGAATTGCTGCATGAGCCGTGGGTATTCCACCCCGACCGGGGGTATGCCGGCCGAGGTGGGAAGAGGAATACCGTCCGGCGCGTAGGTCAATACCGGTGGCAGGTGAACAGGGGGTTGCGCAGATGTTTCAACGGCAATATCGGTTTGGGTGGCCAATGCGTTTGGGGCAACAACGCTTTGTGGGGGGGAAAGGTGGGTCGAGTTTTCGGTCGCTGCAAACATGGAATAAACCTTACATAGAAGAGTTGAACGTCGCCGCTACCTCCCTGTAGGTCGTCAGATAAGTGGACGTTCAATGCGCTCCGGTTCCTGTCCCGAATGTAAGCTCAAGTAGCAGAACGCTGTGAGCTCTGCTGAAAATGCAAGACCAAGTACCAGGGCACTGTACGGTCCTATTGATTGAAGTGAAAAACACCTGCCTGGCGTACAGCCCCTTCCCCTCGAACATGCGCTGGAACATGCCAGTCATGTACTGGGCACCGCTCGAGTCCTCACCCTGGCTGCTCAGGACCTATACACCGAACACCAGAGCTACCTGAATTGGGCCAGCTTGCAATTAGCCGAAACCGGCTTGGCCTTGGTCGAGGCCCACATCGAAGGTTTGCAGGTGGACGCTGCTGCTCAGTAAGTAAGTCATCGGGAGCAAGCCCCCTCCCACATTTGAATGTGTTCACAAATCAAAGGTGGGAGGGGGCTTGCTCCCGATGAGGCCCGCACGGCCACCACAGCACTCAAGTTAACCAATCCCACCTACGCTTAAGTTAGGATGCTCGTTCCCCATTCGAGGTGGTCTCCATGTTCTTCGGCGTTCTCCTGATCATCACCTGGCTGATCCTGCTGCTGCGCTACCCGGCGAAGGCGCTGCCGGTTTCGCTGGCGGCTGCCGTCGGCCTGGGTTTCGTCGCCGTCTGGGTGGTGTGGCTGGACAACCGCGAAGCCGCGCAACTGGCACGCCTTGAGTTGCGCATCAGCTATGCCCCGCAGGACTGCCCGGCCGACCGCCCACTGAAATTGACCCTCAACAACGGCAACGACGTGCCGTTGACCGAACTGCGCTGGCGCGTGGCCGCCTACGCGCCGGGCGACACGGTCAACCTGGCCGACAATGTCTACGCCGCCCCACGCTATCGAGGCCCCGGCGAGTTGCAGGCCGGGGCCACCTGGGACGATTGCCTGCCCACACCGCCACTGCGCCCCGGCTATCGCCCGCAAACCCTGGAATTTCGCGCCGAGCACCTGCAAGGCAGTTTCTCGGACTGACAAAGGAATGATGCATGCCCAACGTACTGATCACCGGTTGCTCCAGCGGCATCGGCCGCGCCCTCGCCGACGCGTTCAAAGCCGCAGGCTTCAACGTGTGGGCCAGCGCCCGCCAGCCAGATGACGTCGCCGCCCTCGCTACCGCTGGCTTCAATGCCGTGCAGTTGGACGTCAATGACAGCGCCGCCTTGCAACGCTTGGCCGAACAAATGGGCGAACTGAATGTGCTGGTCAACAACGCGGGCTACGGCGCCATGGGCCCGTTGCTCGATGGCGGCACCGAGGCGATGCGACGCCAATTCGAAACCAATGTGTTTTCCATCGTTGGCGTCACCCAGGCACTGTTTCCCGCGTTGCGCCGCAGCAAAGGACTGGTGGTGAATATCGGCAGCGTTTCCGGGGTATTGGTGACGCCGTTCGCCGGCGCCTACTGCGCATCCAAAGCCGCTGTCCATGCCTTGAGCGATGCCCTGCGCATGGAACTGGCACCGTTTGGCGTGCGGGTGATGGAAGTGCAGCCCGGTGCGATCAATACCCATTTTGCGAAGAATGCCGGGGCCCAGGCCGAATTATTGATCAACGAAACATCGCCCTGGTGGCTGTTGCGCGAAGGCATTCGGGCGCGCAGCCAGGCCTCCCAGGACAAGCCAACCCCAGCCACTGAATTTGCGGCGGATGTGCTCAAGGCCGTGCAGCAAGCGCAGCCACCGCGTCTGCTAAGGTCGGGCAATGGCAGCCGGGCGTTGCCATTGATGGCGGCGCTGTTGCCCAAGGGGTTGCTGGAGAAGGTGTTGAAGAAGCGCTTTGGGTTGGGCGGTAAACTCTAACCCTTCATAAAATCAATAAACGCCCGCACCTTAAGCGGTAAATGCCGGGTATCCGGATACATCGCGTAGACCCCTTGGGGCGCGAAGCGATAGTCCGCCAATACACGCACCAGCCGTCCCGCCTCCAAATCCTCCTGCACAAGCCACTGTGGCAAGATCGCCACACCGTGGCCACGCACCGCAAACGCCTGGAGCACCGCCGCACTGTCGGCCACCAAGGCGGCCGGACCTGCGCGGTATTGATGCCCATCGCCGGCAGGGTCGGTCACGCTCAACTCCGTCAAGCGGCCATGGCCCAGCCTGGGCACCTGCTCCAACTCCTCCAGGGTCTGAACGCCCGCAAACGCTGGCGCCGCGACGGCGAACACTTCAAACGTCGACAACTGCACCGCCCGATGATTGGAGTCCAGCAAGCGCCCCAGGCGAATAGCCACGTCAAAACGCTCGGAGATCAAATCGGCGTGGGTGGAGGATGTGGATAAGTGGATATTCAGGTCCGGGTGCAGGCGGCGAAACGCTTCCACCGCCGGGGCGACCACGGCCAGGGCATACTCGACGGTGGTGGTGATGCGCAGCGTGCCTTTGAGCTGCGCATGTTCGGAACGGGCCTCTTCCACCGCCAGGCGCGCCTCTTCGAGCATTCGTGTGCAGCGCAGGTAGAAACGTTCGCCGGCATCGGTGAGCGCCAGCTGGCGAGTGTTGCGGGTCAGCAGGGTGACGCCCAGCTCCGCCTCCAGGCGCTTGAGGTTGAAGCTGACCACGGCGCGGGTCTGGCCGAGCAGATCCGCGGCGGCCGTGAGCGAGCCGGCCTCGACCACGGCCTTGAAGGTGTCGAATCGATCCAGGCTGACCATGGCCACGCCCTCCGTTTGTCAAAATATTTTTGACAAACTAACAGGCAAACCGACGTATCCCAAACCCTGCTTGCCGCCTACCCTGCGCGCTTCATTCGCAGGATCGCGTTCATGACCTACCGCTCGAAAATTGCCTGGATCTTTCTACTGGGTTTTGCCCTGGACCTGGTGAACATGTTTGTCGCCACCGTCGCCTACCCGGACATCGCCCGCGAACTGCACGCCTCGGTCACGAGGCTGGCGTGGATCAGCAATGCCTACATGCTCGGGCTGACGGTGATCATTCCCTTGAGTGTGTGGCTGGCGGCGCTCATGGGCGAGCGCACCCTGATCGCCACCAGCCTGCTGCTGTTTGCCGGGGCATCGGTGATGGTCGGCCAGGCCGGCTCCATCGACGCGTTGATTGGCTGGCGCGCTGTGCAGGGGCTCGGCGGCGGCTTGTTGATTCCGGTGGGGCAAGCCATGGCTTACCGACACTTTCCCGCGGCCGAGCGCAGCCAGTTGACGGCGCGGGTCATGTCGGTGGCATTGCTGGTACCGGCATTGTCTCCGGCGCTGGGTGGGGTAATTGTCGACAGCCTGTCCTGGCGCTGGATTTTCTACGCCAACCTGCCTCTGGCGCTGGTGACCCTGCTGCTGGCGCTGCTGTGGATAAAACCCGATGTGCCTTCCACCGTACGCCCGCCCCTGGACCTGGGCAGTATGTTCAAACAAGCCGCCAGCCCGATGCTGCGTGTGGCAATGCTGGTTTACCTGTGTATTCCGGGGATATTTATCGGCACCAGCCTGATCGCCATCCTCTACGTGCGTGACCTGGGGTATGACGCCACCCAGACCGGCGTGCTCATGTTGCCGTGGGCACTGGCCTCGGCAGTGGCGATTTACTTGAGCAAAAAACTCTTCAATCGCTGCGGCCCGAAACCTTTGCTGCTGGCGGGCATGGTGCTGCAATGCGGCGGCATCCTGTTGCTCAACGAGCCGGCGCTGATCATTGCGGCCTACGTCTTGATGGGCCTGGGCGGCAGCTTGTGCAGCAGCACCGCGCAAACCCTGGCCTTTCTGGATATTCCCGCCGAGCGCATGGGCCACGCCAGCGCGTTGTGGAACATGAACCGGCAAGTGAGCTTCTGCGTCGGCGCCGCCTTGCTCAGTGCAGTACTGTCGACCTTGGATTCCTTCGCCATAACCTTCACGATAGCGGCAGCTCTGACCCTGTTGCCGCTTTTCGCAGTGTTGCGCCTGGATGCCTCCAGGATACGCACGCTGCTTCACCCTTGCAGCGAGCCCAAGCATGATTGACTACAGCGATTTTTTTGAGGAAGTGATCCAGACTCACGTCGAGATCGAACAATGGTTTGCCGGGGTTGCACCTGAGGGCACGCTGGAAAACCTGCTGGCACGCTTCTCACCGGAGTTCAGCATGGTCGCGCCGGCCACCGGCACCCGGGTCAACAGGGCCGGGGTTAATGCATTGTTCACGCGCCTGGGAGGGATGCGGCCGGGGTTGAAAATCACCTTGAGTGAAATGACCGGGATTGATCGTCATGCGCGGGGAGCCACGGTGACGTATCGCGAGCATCAGGTGGATGACAGTGGCACCCAGACAGATCGCCGCGCCACGGTGGTGTTCGAGAAGCAGGCCAGTGGTGCGCTGCTTTGGCGGCACTTGCATGAGACGTTTATCAAAGCTTAACGCGGGCCTGAATGTGGGAGAGGGCTTGCCCCCGATGAGCATAGGTATCTACACAACTTTGTAGTCGCCAATGGTAACCACGATGCGAAGCGAGCCGCTCTTGATCTTGATCTGCTTTTGATCT
>NZ_SPKO01000008.1:0-112923 GCF_023127795.1 Pseudomonas sp. W2Jun17
CCCTGTTTGCTAACGCAAACAGGGGTTTTGTTTTGGGCGGTCGAAAAGTGTCTGCCCTTGCCCCGTACCGCTGGCGTCCCTCAATCGCCCGACAAAATTGCACAGTTATTTCCGAGCCAGAGCACTAGAATAGCCACCTAACTATTTTAGAGTCAGAGCCCTATCTATGCCCGATCCGGTTGATGCCGTTGAGGTGTCGGATTTACCACTGGACGACCTGGTGGCATGCCATGAGTGCGATTTGCTGATGCGCAAGCCAACGCTCGCCCTTGGCGAAAAGGCCCAGTGCCCACGCTGTGGCTACGAGTTGTACGCTCACCGCCACAATGTGGTCGAGCGAAGCCTTGCTTTAGTACTTGCGGCACTGCTGCTTTACATCCCGGCGAACTTTTTGCCCATCATGCAGCTCAATCTACTCGGGCAGTCCTCGGAGGACACCGTATGGAGCGGCGTTGTTGGCTTATTCGATACCGGTATGCAAGGCGTTGCTGCCGTTGTGTTCTTGTGCAGCATGGGGATCCCCTTGCTAAAGCTGCTCTGCCAATTGGCAGTGTTGCTCAGCATCCGCTGGAACATCGGTCGCAGTTACGGGCTGTTGTTGTACCGCATCTACCACCATATGAAGGATTGGGGGATGCTGGAGGTCTACTTGATGGGCGTACTGGTGGCAATCGTAAAGCTCGCCGACATGGCCTCCATCACGATCGGCCTGGGTCTGGTCTGCTTCGTCAGTTTATTAATGGTTCAAGTTCTGCTTGAGGTGGTGATGTCACCCCATCAGATCTGGCAAGCACTGTCAGGAGAGGATGACCATGCGGGCGATTGATGCAGGCATTCTGATTTGTACCGAATGCCATGAATTGAACAAGCAAGAAGCGGATACCGACGAGCAACTCTGTACCCGTTGCGGCGCGTTGATCCATGCGCGTCGCCCCAATAGCCTCACCCGTACCTGGGCATTGCTGATCACCGCAGCAATCTTGTATATCCCCGCCAACCTGTTGCCCATCATGACTGTCAACTCCCTGGGTCAAGGCGACCCGAGTACCATCATGGCGGGTGTGATCCAGCTGGTGCAGCACGGCATGTTTCCTATCGCCGCCGTGGTGTTCATCGCCAGTATCCTGGTGCCTACATTCAAGTTGGTAGGCATCGGCCTGTTGCTGTTTTCGGTGCAGCGTCACCAACCGCTGTCCGCGCAACAACGCATTGTGATGTACCGCTTTATCGAATTCATTGGCCGCTGGTCCATGCTGGATATCTTCGTGATCGCCATCCTGGTGGCGGTCGTTAACTTTGGGCGACTTGCCAGTGTCGAGGCCAATCTCGGTGCTGCAGCGTTCGCCAGTGTGGTGATCTTGACGATGCTTGCCGCAGTAACTTTCGATCCCCGACTGATTTGGGATAACACGGAGTCGGACGACGACCATGAGTGATTTGCCTAAAGCTAAAACCCGCCCGGCCTCCAATTGGTCGGCTATTTGGGTGTTGCCCCTGATTGCCCTGATCATCGGTGGCTGGCTGGGGTGGCGCGCCTACTCCCAGCAAGGTCTTGAGATTCAGGTTCGCTTTGAGAGCGGCGAGGGTATTCAAGTCAACAAGACTGAAGTGGTCTACAAAGGCATGACCGTCGGCAAGGTCAAGACCCTGGCCCTGGATGACGAAGGCAGCAATCGCGGGGTGATCGCCACCATCGAGATGAACAAGGATGTAGAGCAGTATCTGAGGACCAACACCCGCTTCTGGTTGGTCAAGCCCAGCGTCAGCCTCGCCGGTATCACTGGCCTGGAGACCCTGGTTTCGGGTAACTACATCGCCGCCAGCCCGGGCGATGGTGAGCCCACGCGCAAGTTCAAGGCGCTGTCTGAAGAACCACCGTTATCCGACGCCAAGCCGGGCCTGCACCTGACGCTCAAGGCCGACCGCCTGGGCTCGCTGAACCGTGGCAGTCCGGTGTTCTACAAGCAGATTCAGGTCGGCCAGGTCAAAAGCTATCTGTTGTCCGAAGACCAGAGCATCGTTGAGATCAAGGTTTATATCGAGCCGACCTACGCCAGCCTGGTGCGCAAGCACACGCGTTTCTGGAACGCCAGCGGCATCAGTATCGACGCCAACCTCTCCGGGGTGAAGGTGCGCAGCGAATCGCTTTCCAGCATTGTGGCCGGTGGTATCGCCTTCGCCACGCCTGAGAATCGCCAAGACAGCCCACCCACCGACCCGAGCCTGCCTTTTCGCCTGTACGAGGACTTCGATGCCGCCGCAGCCGGCATCAAGGTCAAGGTCAAACTCACCGATTTCGAAGGCCTCCAGGCCGGGCGTACCCCGGTCATGTACAAAGGCATCCAGGTTGGTAGCCTGAAAACCCTGAAGATCGACCCGGACCTGTCCAGCGCCAGCGCCGAGTTGACCCTTGATCCTTTGGCCGAAGACTACCTGGTCCAGGACACGCAATTCTGGGTGGTCAAGCCGTCCATCTCCCTGGCAGGCATCACCGGCCTGGAAGCACTGGTCAAAGGTAACTACATCGCGATCCGCCCGGGTGACAAAGGCACCCCGCCACAACGTGAGTATGTGGCCCGCGCCAAGGCGCCGCCGTTAGACCTGCGCTCCCCCGGCCTGCACATGGTGCTGCTCACCGACAACCTGGGCTCGCTGGATGTCGGCAGCCCGATTCTGTACAAACAGGTCAAGGTGGGTTCGGTGCAGAGCTACCAGTTTTCACGCAAGAAGAAGCAACTCGTGATCGGCGTTCATATCGAGAAAGAGTATGAAGGCCTGGTCAACGGCTCGACACGTTTCTGGAACGCCAGCGGTGTCACTCTCACTGGTGGGCTCACCGGTGGCATCCAGGTCAAAAGCGAATCCCTGGCCAGCCTGATGGCCGGTGGTATCGCCTTCGAAACACCGGAGCCCAACGTTCCCCTGAAGCACCGTATCCCGCGCTTCCGTTTGTTCACCGACCGTGACGCCGCGAATCAGCATGGCACCCTGGTGACGATCAAGGTCGATCGTGCCGACGGCCTGCGCCCCGGTACAGCCGTACGCTTCAAAGGCCTCGATGTTGGCAAGGTCGAGAGTGTCGACCTCAGCGCCGACATGCAGTCCGTATTGCTGCGCGCCCGTATTACTCAGGTGGCTGATCGTATCGCCCGCGCAGGCAGCCAGTTCTGGGTGGTCAAGCCGGAGCTGGGCCTGATGAAGACCTCCAATCTTGAAACCCTGGTCACCGGGCAATACATCGAGGTGCAGCCTGCGGTGAAAAATGCCGGGCCGCAAAAAAACTTTGTTGCACTGGATCAGCCGCCGGAGGCTGTCCATCAGGAGCAAGGCCTGAGCCTGACACTCAGCGCCGCTCGCCGTGGTTCGCTCAAAGAAGGCGTGCCGGTCACTTACCGTGAAGTCACCGTGGGCAAGGTCACCGGCTATGAACTGGGCCAGACCGCCGACCGTGTGTTGGTGCATATCCTGATCGAGCCCAAGTACGCACCCCTGGTACGCAGTGGCAGTCGCTTCTGGAACACCAGCGGCTTCGGTCTCGACTTCGGCCTGTTCAAGGGCGCGACGGTGCGCACCGAGTCCCTGGAGACCTTGGTGGCCGGCGGTATCGCCTTTGCCACGCCGGATGGCGAACGCATGGGCAACCCGGCACGGCCACAGCAGACCTTCCCGTTGTTCGATAAGTTTGAAGATGAGTGGCTGACCTGGGCGCCCAAGATTCCACTCGGTAAATAAACCGATGCGCGGCCTTCGCGAGCAAGCCCGGCTCCCACAGGGATATGCATTTTCAGCAAGTATGCATTCCAACTGTGGGAGCCGGGCTTGCCCGCGATGAGGCCCACAAACACACCGCAAATCCCAAGCCGAAAAAAAGGCCGCGATCCAAAAGATCGCGGCCTTTTTGCATGTCAGCGCAACGCGTCAGACCTCATCCAGCTCCGGCTCATCGGCTTGCACATTCATCGTCGCCTTCACCACATCATGGCGACGGATGTATTTCCAGTCCGCCTCATCAATGTAGATTCCGTTCGGCCCGCTGCCGCCTTCCAGGTCGATCGCCACCTGGGCGGAGACCTGCGGCTTCACACTGGCCAGGATCGGCACGAAGCCCAGTTGCAAGCTGGTTTCCAGCAAGGCAGCCTGGTTCTTCTCATCAATGTCTGCAGCCTCATCGAGGTAATACGGCAAACGCACACGGCCGGCCTGGTCACGGTCCATCAAGTGCAACAACAAGTACATGTTGGTCAGCGCCTTGATGGTCATGGTGGTGCCGTTGGACGCGGCGCCATCGATGTCGGTATGAATCACCGGCTGACCGTGCACCTTGGTGATCTCGAACGCCAGTTCGAACAAGTCCTTGAGGCCCAGCTGGTTATGGTTGGCCGCAACGAGGCGCGCCAGGTATTCCTTGGCCTCTTCGTTCTTGTTGTCCTGCTCGGCGCTCTGGCTGAGGTCGAACACCGACAGCGTTTCGCCTTCTTCATACTGGCCAGCACTGTGGATGATCTGGTCGATATGCTTGAGGGCTTCCTTGTTCGGCGCCAGCACGATGCGAAAACTCTGCAGGTTGGAGACCTGGCGTTTGTTGATCTCGCGGTTGAATAACGCCAACTGGTGTTCAAGGCTGTCGTAGTCGCTACGGATATTGCGCAGGGTACGGGCAATATCGGTCACCGCTGCTCGGCGTGCCTTCCCCAGCGTCAACGCCTCATCGGTGCGGTGCGCGTAAGCGTTGATCAGCAGCTGCAGGCGACGCTCCATGTCATCTTCGCTGTCGAACTTGGCCACACCCTTGAGGCGCACCTGAGCGTACAGGGCTTCGATCTGGCCGTCGGCGCGCAGCAAGCCCTGCCAGCTATCCTGGTAGTCATTGAGCAGTGGCAGCAAGTTGTCCATGGAGTCGTCGACCGGGTCCATGAACGGCGTGCCGAACGGCAGGTCCGCCGGCAACAGCTGACGACGACGCAACGCATCATCCAGCGTGCGTTGCTTGGCTTCCATATCGCCGATCTGGCGGCCGACCAGTTGCAGCTTGGCCGATAATTGCTGGACGCGCTCGGTAAAGGCATCGCTGGAGCGCTTCAGCTCATCCTGGGCGGCTTCCATTTGCGCCAGGTTTTCCAGCTTCTCGCCTTCTTCTGCACTTAGGGTCTGGGTGCGGCGGAAATCTTCCAATGCCTTCTGAGCATCCAGCACCTGCTGATACAGCGCTTCGGTCTGGGTCTTGCTCGCCGCGCGGTCGGAAGCTACGGCGTGCTGGGTTTTGAGTTGCTTGAGTTCTTTTTCCAGGCGCTCCTTCTGGTCGCGCAATGCGGCGCGGTCGGCCAGGGCCTGCAACGCAGGCGGCTCGATGTGCGAGATGTCGATGGACAGCCCCGGCACTTCAAAGCGCTCGCCTTTGAAGCCATCGAGAATCTGCTCCAGGGATTTGACCCACTGGCCGTCCTCATCCAGCGTGATGCCGTGCTCACCCAAAGGCAGGCTGAACAACGAGCTGTTGAACAGGCGCATCAGACGTTCGACATCCTGTTGCGAGAACTCCTCGCGCAGCTTGGCATAGCTGTTGTTGTCGGCGTGATCGAGTTGCTGCCTGACCGACTTCAAGCGCTTTTCCAGGTCGCGCAGACGCTCGTCCAGGTCCTCGGCGCTGAACTGTCGCGACTGCGCCAATGCGCCCGCCAGTTCATCGTGGGCGTCCTTGGCGGCGAGCAACTGTTGCTCCAGCACCTTGACGTCATCCACCAGGGCAAAGCGATGCTTGAGTACCGACAGCTCGCCCAGCCAACGCTGGATACCGCTGATCTCCCGCTCCAGACGCATCAGTTCCTGAGTACCGCCACGCTGGTCGTTCTGCAGCGCGTCCTGCTCGTTGCGGTAGTGCTCGGCCTGGATGGTCAGCTCTTCCTTGCGCGCACTGGCGTAGTCCGACCAGGTGCCCAGCAACGAATCCAGCAGCGGTGACAGGCGATGCAGTTTGCCGCGCAAGGCGTCGCGTTGTTTCACGCCATTGGCCAACGCCTCGACCAACGGCCCGGCAGCCACCAGCGAGTTGTAGTCCTGCTCCATGCGTCGCACATCACGGAAGGCTTCTTCGCACGCAGCGATGTAGTCGACACTGCCTGAACGCAAGCTGTGTTCGAACGCGTCGAGGAACAGTTGCTTGAGCTTGGCCGCGGTGATTTCGCGCATGTGCAGCAGGTTGATAAACAACGCACGGAACGTCTTCAAGCTCTGTTCGCTGGTGGAGCGCAGCGGGATCAGGGTCAGATCCAGCGGGATCGACGTATGGCCGCCCACCAGCAAGCGCCGCAGTTCATCAGGCTTGAGTTCGTAGGCTTTGAGGCCCTCGCGCTCAAGGTTGGTAAACAGCTCTTTCTGACGCAGACAGGTGTCGTTTTTCTGGTAGTGAGCCAGGTCCAGCTTGCCCGCATAGGCAAAGAACTGGTGACCGAAACCGCCGCCCGGCCCGCGTCCGACCACGCCGATGACGTGCGGGCCGTGGGGCAGGGAGACTTCTACCAGGATGTAGCTGGTATCGGTGGCAAAGTAGAAGCGCCGCGATTGTTCCAGCGTGTACTTGCCGAAACTCATGTCCGACATGCGCGCCAGGATCGGGAACTGCAAGGCGTTGATGGATGCGGATTTACCCAGGTTGTTCGCGCCGTACACCGACAGCGGCTCTTCCAGCGGGAACAAGCCCAGGCTGTAACCGGCGGTGTTCAATAGGGCGAAGCGGCGGATGCCGTAACGTTCCTTACTCATACGTCGGTTTCCTGTTCTTCGGCAATGGCTCGGGCCAGGGCGTCTTCTTCGCTTTCCTCATCGAAGGCGCTAAGGTCCAGCGGGTCATCGGTCTTCAGCAGTTTTTCATCGCTGTCTTCGTCGATGATCACTGGCACCGGCAGCGGCAATACGCTGTGCACGCTGGCGGCGAGGTCGCGGTCCTGTTGCACCGACAGGCACACGTCGAGGAAACGGTGCATTGGTGGCAGGAAGCGGTAGATACCGTTGTCTTCGCTGGCAAAACCGAGTTGGGTCATGCGACGCATGATTTTTTCTTCGAGCTCTTCCTGGGTCTGCACTTCGGCCTGGATAAACAGGTCGCGGTACTTCTCCAGCAACGAAGGCAATTCGTCGCGCCCCAGGCTGCCGCCGTCGAGCACGGCAACCGGGTCGCGGCCCTGGTCGGCCAGGTGCTCGACGAGAATGAAGGTAAACAAGGCCAGGCGCTGGGCGGTCTTGTTGACCTGCGCGGCAGCCACGGCGGTGTCCGGGACGAAGTAGTAGAAACCGCGGGTATCGCATACCAGCTCAAAGCCCAAGGCCTTGAACAGCGTGCGGTACTGGTCCTGGAAGTTCGACAGCTGCGCGTACAGCTCCGGGTCGCGGCGGCTGACGTGGTAACCCTTGAACAGCTCGCGAAAAATCGGCGCCAGCTGGGACAGTTCGGATAGATCAAGATGCATAAGGGGTGCTCGCAGAATTCTCGGTGGCGTCAACGCCGGCCGGGAGCAGGGCGAAGGAGCGCAGGCTGACCTGATGCTCGTGGGTGTGGTAATCGCGACGTTCCAGGCGCTCGCGCTTGAAGCGTTTTTCCCGGGACAGGCGTGAAAACCAGTACAGCAATTCGTCGGTGGCGCCGTCGGGCTCCTGTTCCAGCAGCCAGGTCATCAGGTCCGGCATCGGCAGGGCGTCTTCGCAGCGCTCGAGCATTTCCTTGACCGTACGCGGCGCGCGCGGGGCTTCGCCCTTGTGGGATTTGTGCGCCTTGGGGAATCGCGCCGGTTTCGGCTCGAAATTGGCCAGGGCATACACATAAGCCTCGACCTGGCTGGCGCTGCCCAGGAAGGTGCTTTGCGGTCGGGTGAACATCGGCATCGCCGCTTGCGGCACCGCGTCCAGGCCTTTACGGCGAATCGCCGACAAGGCTAGCGCAGCGCCGCGAGTCACTGCGTTATGCCGGCGTGCTTCTTCGCGCAGCGGCAACAGCAGCTCGCGCGCATGGCGCAAGGTCAACTGGGCGCTGGTCTGCATTTCGAGGATGCGCGCGTGAGTGCGCAGCAGCATGTCGTCGTCCACCAGGTGGCCAAGACGCTGTTGCTCGGTGAGCATGCGCAGCAGCACGTTTTCCACCTTGCGCACGCCTTGCTCGAAGGCGCCGTCAGCGTTCACCAGCTGAATCATCGGCTCGACGTATTCGTCCCAGGTTGCCAACACCTCGGCGTAGCGCTGGCGCAACGGGATCTGGCGGTCGCTGGTCTTGGCGCGATCGGCCACGGCGGCGAGGGCCTGTTCGTCGTTGGCAAGTTTTTTCAGCACGTCGCGCACGCGCATATCCAGCAAGCGCAGTTGCCGGGCCAGGTCATGGCCGTCGCGGATGTCGAAGGCGTCCTGGATATAACCGGCCAGGCGCTCGAGGTGGCGCAGGTAGGCTTCGATTTCCAGGCACAGGCCAAGCCGGTGCTCCTTGCGAAGATAAGCGAGGAAGTCGTGGATCTGCGCGTTGAGCTCGAAACGGTTCGGGCTCTTGGCGACAGGTACCAGGATATCCAGGCGAATCCACACGTCCAGCAGGCTGGTAATGTCCTGGGGCGTGCTGTCCAGTTGTTGGGCGGCCAATTGTGCGCGCAGCTCGCTCAGGCTCAGGGTGCCTTGGTCGAAGTGTTCGCACAGAGGCTCAAGTAAGGCCCAGTGTTCGGCGAGGGCGCGCAGGACGCGCTTGGGTTCGATCATGGGAATGGCCGGCTGGTTGGCGATTAAAAGTCGCGATTGTACTGCATCAGGCGCGGGATTTATCCACAGCCGGTCAGTGCGCAGTGGGCGATTGTTGCCGAACAGCGGTAGAATCCCCGCTCTTTACTTATCCACAAGTGGCCGAGCTGTGCTTATCGAGTCCCGACGTCGCGCTTACTTGACCGCCATGCAGGTGGTCAACTGGCTGCCCCGCACCGAACTGCCGTTTGCCGCGCCGTCGCGGCCCGAGTTGTTGCAGGCGCTTGAGCCCTATGAGGCGTTCGAGTCGTCGGGGGAAGAGGCTGCCGCGCCCGTGGCGGTGGTCAAGCCCCCAGTCGAAACACGCCCGGTGGTCGAACGGGCAAAGATCGAAGTGCCACGCCCTGCGCCGGTGACCAAGGCTGCCAAGGTGGTGGAGGAGGCCGCGCCGGTGGTCAAGGCACCGGTAGTGCCGCCGCCCCGCTTTGCCCTGCAATTGCTGCGGGCCGGGCGTTGCCTGTTGCTGGTGGAACTGCCAACCGGCGAGCGCTTCCAGTCGCGCGACCCGGCCTACCTGCTGCTCAAGGACATGCTGCGCGCCGCCGGCCTGCCCGACAGCCCGCAAATCATCGGTGAGCCTGTGCGCTGGCCGCTGCTGGTACGCGGCACCATGGACCAGGGCCCGGAAGCTGCGCGGGATTTTGTCCAGGGCTTTGTCTCGGCGCGTCTGGAAGACGAACCCTGCGTGTGCCTGTGGCTGATCGGCTTGCCTGCCGTGCGGTTTGCCGGTGAAGCCAATGCCGAGGCCTGGTACCGCGAACTGCAGGTCGACAGCCTGGGTTCGGTATGGGCCCTGCCGGGTCTGGAATTATTAATGGAAGAGCCACAGCGTAAGGCTGATGTCTGGCAAGCCATGCGCCGGCTGATGGCGCGCTGGAAAACAACTGATGAGTGAGGCTTTATCCTTCCGCCCGATGACCGAGGCCGACCTCGACGCGGTGCTGAAAATCGAATACGCAGCGTTCAGCCATCCCTGGACGCGAGGGATCTTTCTCGACGGGCTGGGCAAGTACCAGATATGGCTGATGTTCGAAGGCGAGCAGCAAGTGGGCCATGGGGTGGTGCAGATCATTCTCGATGAGGCGCATTTGCTGAACATTACCGTCAAGCCGGAAAACCAGGGGCGCGGATTGGGTTTGGCGCTGCTGGAACACCTGATGTCCCGTGCCTACGCGGCCAACGCGCGGGAATGCTTCCTGGAAGTGCGGGACAGCAATACCGGGGCTTTTCGGTTATATGAGCGCTATGGCTTCAATGAGATTGGCCGTCGCCGGGATTATTACCCTGCTGTGGGTGGTCGCGAAGACGCGGTCGTCATGGCTTGCACCCTCGTCGACTAAATACCGGAACCAATGTGGGAGGGAGCAAGCCCCCTCCCACATTTTGAGCTGCGTTGTGTCAGCGTTTGCCGTTGAGCGGGTCCAGATCGGCCAGTTCGGCCTCATCCAGGCCATTTCCGCCACCAATATCCTCTTCACCAACAACACTCAGATCGTAGTCCGCCGGGCTGTCTTCTCCTTCCTCCCGAGCATCTCTGGCACCGTCCTCGTGAATCAGCGTTTCCGGGCTCATATCATCATCGGTTGATTCATGATCAGCGGTCGAGGCCCCGGTCATCCCGGCCTCTCGTACCCGTTCGTCGGGCATCAGCTGCTCGCGCTCGCCACGCGGGATTTCATCGCCGATTTCCGCTGTCTGGTCCTCTTCGTCAAAATCCAGCTCGCGCATCGAACCCATGCGGTCTTCGTTGTCGTCGATCGGTTCCGGCTGGGTTGCGCCGTAGGGACGTCGTGATTCAGTCATGGCCAGTCCTCATACTGTGGGGCTTATAGTGTGTGGACAGGCGCTGAGCCCCAAAGATTCAAGCTAATTTGCGCCAGGCGTGACCCGGACGAGGGGTTGTCAGTCACAAAACTGCGCATCATTCCTGAGGCTTTCCCTGATGAACGAACTACAAGACCTGCTTGATAACAACGAACGCTGGGCGGATGCGATCAAACAGGAAGATCCCGAATTCTTCGCCAAGCTCGCCCGCCAGCAAACCCCGGAATACCTGTGGATCGGTTGCTCCGACGCGCGGGTGCCGGCCAATGAGATCGTCGGCATGTTGCCCGGTGATCTGTTCGTGCACCGCAACGTGGCTAACGTGGTGCTGCACACCGACCTCAATTGCCTGTCGGTGATTCAGTACGCGGTGGACGTGCTCAAGGTCAAACACATCCTCGTCACCGGCCACTATGGCTGCGGCGGCGTGCGTGCGTCGATGCAGGACCGCCAGTTCGGCCTGATCGACGGCTGGCTGCGCACTATTCGTGATCTCTACTACGAGAACCGCGAACTGCTGGCTCAACTGCCAACTGAAGAAGAACGCGTCGACCGCATGTGTGAACTCAATGTGATCCAGCAGGTGGCCAATGTCGGTCACACCAGCATTGTGCAAAATGCCTGGCACCGTGGGCAGAGCCTGTCGATCCATGGCTGCATCTACGGCATCAAGGACGGTCGCTGGAAGAGCTTGAACACCACCATCAGTGGCTTCGAGCAACTGCCGCCGCAGTACCGCCTGCGTCCGTTGGGCGAAGCCTAGGACCTTTTGTTTTCGCGCCACCAGGCCAGGCCTTGGGCGTTCAACGGCTCTTTGCTGCCGGTGATCCAGCCCCGGCAGTTCAGCTCGCCGCAATGGCAAGCGAACTGCCGGTAAAGCGCGTCTTCAGTAATGGCGTAATCCAGGGTCAGCAGGCTGCCTGCGGTAATGGTGTTCAGGGTCCATAGTTCCATGTACGTGGTGTCCAGGAGCACGTTCGGCTTGCAGGAGTGCCGTATCAGGCCGCAGAACCATCTATCGTACAAGTGAATACGCGGCGACAGTTGCAGCGTATGCGCCCGGCGCTCGCTGACTGCGTAGCCTGAAACCAGAGCGATGCGTACTCGACTGTCAAAGTCGATGCGAGCCTTGATGCCACCCCGCTTGCCATTAGGGTATCGCACGACCTTGAATTGTGCGGTCGAGGGGTAACCCTGTTCCACCTGCAGCGTCTCAAAGGGGTAGAGGCAGTCATTCACTGCCGTTTTAGCCTTATCCATGGCTTGAGTCTTCATCACTCTCCTGAATTGGGCTGCATGGATCTGGGGTGTTCTGACTGCCAGTCTTGCAGCAAGTGGGCGCAAGCCAAGACTCGCCGAAGTTGAAGCCGGTTTCTACTGTCAGATCTGACAGTAGAAACCGCGGGTTCGCGTTAAAGCGCGGGAGAGGTAACAGTGGGGGGCGGCGCGGCGTTTTTCAGCTGCTTCAATTGCGCCTTGATAGGCGGTGTGGCGCACTTGGTATTGGCCTGCTCCGGGGTCAGGTTGCGCACCGAGGTGAAGAACAGCTCACAGGTCTGCTCCTTGCGTGTGACCTGCCAGGTATTCAAGCAGGCTTTGAGCAACACATTCGCATCGCTGGCGGGTTTCTGGCCCATGCCCGCTTGCCAGCAGGCCGCGCTTAAATCCTGCCCCATTACTTTCAATCCGGCCTCGTCGGCCTTTTGTTCATCGCCGTCATAGCTTGCCGGGTCCGCCGCGTACCAGATGTAGCTGGGGTGGTTGGCGCCCAGCACTGACACGCTCGTGCCTGGTGTCGGGCTGATCTGGGTCAGCTCCAGCACGCCGACGTTCTGACCGTATTGTTGCTTGAGCCAACTGCGCACCGGCGCGCCGAACGCCACCATCGGCAGTGAGCCGTTGGCGTGCAGGCTCAGTTCCTTGACCATGCGGGTCTGGTAGTCGGTGAAGTAGCTGTAGACGCTCTCGAGATCCTTGCCTGCGTTGGACGGTGCGGCGATGGGCGCGATATCGATGATGGTCTGGTAAGCCGGTGTCTCGCTGGCCGGGATGCCGTTGTCGGTAAGCAAGGCCGCCCAGCGGTCAGTGGTGGCCGACTCCAGGTAGTCCTGGGCCTGGGTGAGCGAGTAGTCCGGAGGAAAGTGCAGCAGTTCGATGCTCTTGCGGTTCTCCAGGGCCATGCCCAGCGGCAGGAACAGGTACCAGTTATAAGCCCACTTGCCATCGCTGTTGAGCCGGCTGGCCCCCTGGTAAGCGAGGTCGGCGGTATTGAGCAAGGTGGTCAGGGACTGGCCGTAGGTGTCCGGTACGCCGCTGAAATTCGCCCAGACCTGGCCATCGTGGGTTTTCACACTGACCCTGGCGCGGCCGTAGCCGTCACGCTGCAGGCTCTGGTTCAAGTAGTGCTCAGCGGTCTGCTCCAGCGTCCATGGCCGAAAGCAGATCACGTTGCAGTTATTGGGAAATGCGAATAACTGGGTGACGCGCTGCGTACTGCCCAGAGGCACCTCGATGTCGGCCTGTACGACCGCACTCACCAGCAGTGCGGCGAGGGTGAAGGACAGCCTGGTCGTTTTAAACATAGTTGGTTCCTTGTCAGCGACGCCCGTCTGCGCGGGATAAAAGCCCACCTGCACACAGTAGCGGCTGACCGGGAAAATCGCGTGTTAAATCGCCAGGCATGTCGTTATTGGATAAGCCTCTACGGGTGAAATTGCAAAGCGTTGGTCAGGTCGCCCATGGGCTTCTGGCCGCGGGCGATCATCGCGTCGTCACGCTGCTTGAGGCCGTCCAGAGTCTCCAATTGGAACACTCGGGTGATCAAACGCAGGATCGATGCAGTGTCGTACACCGTGTGGTCAACCGTGCCTTTGCGCGCAAACGGCGACACCACCAGGGCCGGCACCCGCGTGCCCGGGCCCCAGCGGTCACCCTTGGGCGGCGCGACGTGATCCCACCAGCCGCCGTTTTCATCGACGGTGACCACCACCACCATGTTTTTCCATTGCGGGCTCTCTTGCAGCACTTTCAGGGCGCGGGCGATATGGCGGTCGCCCGAGGCCACATCGGCATAACCGGCGTGCATGTTCAGGTTGCCCTGGGGTTTGTAGAAACTCACGGCCGGCAGCTTGCCGGCCTGGGCATCTGCGAAGAACTTGTTCGTGCTTGATTCATCCCCCAAGCCGCCGTCGCGCAGGCGTTTATCACGTTCCGCACGGTTTTGCGGACCTTGCTGCTTGAAGTAGTTGAACGGCTGGTGGTGGTACTGGAAGTTCGGGATCTTGGGGATCCCGCCCGAATCCTTGAACTGCTCCAGAGTGGCCTGCCACGCGCCGGCATACCAGGCCCAGTCAACGTTCTTTTTCGACAGCTTGTCGCCAATGTGCTCGTGGGTTTGCGGCACCAGCACATTGGGCAGGTCAGGCTTTGAGTAATCCGGGTTTTGCGGGTCGCGAATCCAGGTGGGCCAATACGGCGGGGCCAGGGTGTTTACGGCGTAACCGTCCGGGGTCAGCGCGCTGGGGCCGAACTGCGGCGGGCCGGTCATGGCGCTGGCCGGGGACGCGTCCAGCGGCTTGAGGCGCGTGTCGGTGGGGTCATCACTTTGCAGCGTGGCGATCTGCGCCTTGGCCACCGATTGCGCGGCATTGGGATAAACCGGCGCCGTGGCGCTGATCAGGTAGTGGTGGTTAAGAAACGAGCCGCCAAATGCGCCCTGGAAAAAGTTATCGCAGAGCACAAACTCCCTGGCAACGTCCCACAGGCGCAGAGAATAACGACTTTGGGCGTAATGGCCCATCACCAGGCCCCCGGCATCGCCCCAGGCGACAAAACCGTCGTTCTTGCCGCCGTTGATCTGCATCTGGTTTTGATAGAACACATGCCACAGGTCGCGGGTTACCAAGCTCAATGGCAGGTCTTCGGCGTTCGGGCCCTTGAGGGCAAACGGTGCGTTGGAAAGGTTTTCCTGGAATTGCACACCGCTGGGGTAGGTCACCCCGTCCACCGTTTGCGGGCCGACTTGCAACACACCGCCCCATGTGGGCGGCAGGCTGGCCAGCACACTACCGTCGCGGTCGCGCTGCCGGGTGTCAGTGGCGGATAACGCCGACAGTGGTTTTTCAAGCCCGGGGAAATCGGCAAACAGGTTGTTGAAGCTGCGGTTCTCGGCGTAGATCACCACCACGGTTTTAACCTGGTCGCTCAAGGCCTTGTCCAGTTCCTGGGGCGTGAGCGGCCTGGCTACCGGTGTGCTCGGCGCTTCGCTGGTATGGCCGCAGGCACTCAAAGTCGCGCCTACCCCCAACACCGCCGCACCGCCGAGGAAGCGCCGACGGCTGGTGTCGACCGGCGTTTTGGGGGCGGAGTCGGGGGTAGGGCGGTCGTTGTGCTCGTCACTCATTGCGGGGGGAGTCCTTGGCGAGATGTTGCAAGATATTTCGCAGGACGGTAGCAATGGAATGTGACGGAACGAAGACACACATGTGATGTGCGGGGCGTGTCTACACAGAGTAAGCGCTGCTAGACTGGGCTTCTAATGCACACCATCGAGGTGAGTCGTGAAACCTTCAACTGCACTTGATCTACAACGAGCAGCTGTCAGAGAAGTGATAGGACGTTTCCAAATATCAAACCCGAGAGTATTTGGGTCTGTATTAACGGGTACCGACCAAGAAGGCAGTGATCTTGATTTGTTGGTTGATGCGCCACCGGGGACAACTCTTTTTGATCTTGGCGGGTTGCAGGTCGAGCTTGAGGACTTGTTAGGCGTCAATGTCGACCTGTTGACGCCTGGCGACTTGCCTTTGAAATTTCGCGCCAAGGTGTTGGCTGAGGCCCGTCCTGTATGACAGAAAATCGCTTAGGGGATTATCTGGAGCACATAAGGCAAGCTGCCACTGACGCTATCACTTTTGTAGAGGGCTTGAGCAAAGAAGAGTTTTTGGAGGACCGGCGAACACAACAAGCTGTGGTCATGAGCCTGATCATCGTTGGTGAAGCGTCGACGAAAATCATGGATCAGCATCCGGACTTCGCGGCACGCCATTCACATATTCCTTGGCGCAATATGCGAGCGATGCGCAACCGAATCGCTCATGGTTACTTCGATATCAACTTGGATGTTGTTTGGGACACGATACAGAGTGCATTACCTGATCTATTGGCACGCCTTCCTGTAAATCCTTGACCGCAGCTGTTCTACCAACAGTTGCGGTCACCCGTTATTCAGGGCATCACAGGCGGCAAATACTTCAACGTCGTCCCCAGCGCCCACAACAAGAACAACACCAGCGGCGTGTGCACCAACAACTGCACAAACGAAAACCCGATCAAGTCCCGCGCCTTCAGCCCCAACACCCCCAGCAGCGGCAGCATATAGAACGGGTTGATCAAGTTCGGCAGTGCCTCGGCGGCGTTGTAGATCTGCACCGCCCAGCCCAGGTGGTATTGCAGGTCATTGGCCACTTGCATCACATAGGGCGCCTCGATAATCCACTTGCCGCCACCCGATGGGATGAAGAAGCCCAGCACCGCCGAATACACGCCCATCAGCAGCGCGTAGGTGTCGTGGGAGGCGATGGAGGTGAAGAACGTCGAGATATGGTGCGCCAGGGTCTGGCCGTCACCGCCCTTGACCACCGTCATCAGTGCGGCAATCGAGCCGTACAGCGGGAACTGGATCAGCACGCCGGTGGTGGTCGGCACCGCACGGGCCACGGCATCGAGGAAGCTGCGCGGGCGCCAGTGCAGCAGGGCGCCGACCATGATGAACAGGAAGTTATAGGTGTTGAGCCCCGAGATGGCGCTGATCGCCGGCTTGGTTGAGAACTCATGGAACAGCCAGCCGGCTGCCAGCAATGCCAGCAATATCGTCAGCAACGGGCTGTGTTCCAGCCATTCGCCAGGACGCGTCGGCGGTTGTGGCTTGGGCAGGTTAAAGGCCGGGTCGACGCCGCAGGCCTTGGCATCCCGGGCACTGTTGGGGCCTGGCGCGGTGGCGTAGGCGATGATCAGCGACACCACGATCAGCGCCAGAAGCAGCACACCGGATTGCCACAGGAAGATCGTTTCGGTGAACGGGATCATCCCGGTGATCGACAGGATCGACGGCGGCAAGCTGGCCGGGTTGGCCTGCAACTGCGCGGCTGACGACGATAGCCCCAACGCCCACACGGCACCGAGGCCCAGGTATGCTGCAGCGCCGGCGGCGCGGTAGTCCATGCGCAAATCGGTACGACGGGCCAACGCCCGCACCAGCAAACCGCCGAACACCAGGGACAAGCCCCAGTTGAGCAACGATGCCACCATGGAAATCAACGCCACCCAGGCTACCGCCGAACGACCGTTCTTGGGGATGCGCGCCAAGCGGTCGATCAACTTCACCGCGGGCGGCGAGCTGGCGACTACATAGCCGCCGATCACCACAAACGCCATCTGCATGGTGAACGGAATCAGGCTCCAGAACCCGTCGCCAAATGCCTTGGCCGCTTCGGCGGGCGCTGCGCCCATGCCCAGGGTCGCCACGGCGACGATAATCACCGCGAGGGCGGCAAACACCCAGGAGTCGGGAAACCAGCGCTCGGCAAAATTGGAACAACGCAGAGCAAATCGAGCGTAACGGCTTTCTTCGATAGCATCGGCCATGAAGCTTTCCTCTTGTATTTATTATGGGGTTTGGCAGTTTTACGGCATGTTCCTCTACCCCCATTGATTTTGGAATGTAGTTATCTTCAACGATCAATGAGTAAAACAAATATATCCGTCGTGATTGCCTTCAATGGGTTCAGCTCATAACCTGCACGCCATTTTGTTTGTCTGCCGAGCCTGCACATGACTGCCACCTTTTCCCCACGGGCGCAGCGTTTTTCCCGCTCCGACTACAAAACCCTGGGCCTGGCCGCCCTCGGTGGAGCCCTGGAAATCTACGACTTCATTATTTTTGTGTTTTTCGCGCTGACCCTCAGCCAATTATTTTTCCCCCCGGAAATGCCTGAGTGGCTGCGCCTGTTGCAAAGCTTCGGCATCTTCGTTACTGGCTACCTCGCCCGTCCGCTGGGCGGCATCCTGATGGCGCACTTTGCCGACCACCTGGGGCGCAAGCGCGTATTCAGCTTGAGCATCCTGATGATGGCCTTGCCCTGCCTGCTGATCGGCATCATGCCGACCTACGCGCAGATCGGCTATTTCGCACCCTTGATCCTGCTGGCGCTGCGCGTGCTGCAAGGTGCCGCAGTGGGCGGCGAAGTGCCCAGCGCCTGGACCTTCGTCGCCGAGCACGCGCCGCGCCATCACCGTGGCTACGCCTTGGGCTTCCTGCAAGCCGGCCTGACCTTCGGTTACCTGCTGGGCGCATTGACTGCCACCTTGCTGGCGCAAGTCTTCACCCCCGCCGAAATCCTCGACTACGCCTGGCGCTTGCCCTTCCTGCTCGGCGGCGTATTCGGCGTGATTGGCGTATGGCTGCGTCGCTGGCTCAGCGAAACCCCGGTGTTCCTCCAAATGCAGGCGCGTCGCCAGGCCGCCGCCGAAATGCCATTGCGCACCGTGCTGCGCGAGCATCGCGCCGTGCTGTTGCCGGCCATGATCCTCACCTGCGTACTCACCTCAGCCGTGGTGGTGCTGGTGGTCATCACCCCGACCATGATGCAGAAAACCTTCGGCATGAGCCCCAGCCACACCTTCGCCCTGAGCGCGTTGGGCATCGTTTTCCTGAATATCGGCTGCGTCCTCGCCGGCTTGCTCGTGGACCGCATCGGCGCCTGGCGCGCGGTGCTGGTCTACAGCCTGTTGCTGCCGGTAGGGATTTTTATCCTGTATGCCAGCCTGATCAGCGGCGGTGTGTGGCTGGGCGCGGCGTACGCCGTGGCAGGCTTGAGCTGCGGGGTGGTGGGCGCGGTGCCGTCGGTGATGGTCGGTCTGTTCCCGGCGCAGGTGCGGGTATCGGGGATTTCCTTCACCTACAACATTGCCTATGCGCTGTGGGCGAGTACTACGCCGCTGCTATTGATCGCGCTGATGCCGACCAGCCCGTGGGTCTGCGTGGGGTATTGCGTGGTGATGGGGGCGGTGGGAGTGGGAAGTGTGGCGTTGTTTGGCAAACGCCACACCTTGGCCGCCTGAAGTTCAGGTCAAGAAGTGCCAGAGCAACAAGGTACCCACCAGCCCAACCACCGAAACAATCGTCTGCAACACCGACCACACCCAGATCGTCTGTTTCAACTGCAAGCCAAAGTACTCGCGCACCATCCAGAACCCGGCGTCGTTGACGTGGCAAAAAAACACCGAACCGGCGCCAATCGCGAGGGCGACCAATGAGCTTTGCGTTGCCGCCAGCCCGGCCATCATCGGCGCGAGGATGCCCGCCGTCGTAGTGGTAGCGACGGTGGCCGAGCCGGTGGCTTGGCGCAGGGCCACGGCGATCAGCCAGGCCAGCAACAGGTAGGGCATGTGCGCGCCTTCGGCGACCTTGCTGATGGTCTGGCTGACGCCTGCGTCCAGCAGGGTTTGCTTGAGGCCGCCACCAGCGCCGATGGTCAGCAGCAACACGGCGATGGGCGCCAGGGCTTTGCGCAGGGTGTTGCCGACGTCGGCGCGTGGCATGCCTGCGGCCCAGCCGAGGCAAATCACTGCGGCGATGACGGCCAGGCCGAGAGCGATCAGCGGTTCACCGAGGAACTT
Organism: Pseudomonas sp. W2Jun17; assembly: GCF_023127795.1. NCBI lineage: Bacteria > Pseudomonadati > Pseudomonadota > Gammaproteobacteria > Pseudomonadales > Pseudomonadaceae > Pseudomonas > Pseudomonas sp. W2Jun17. The sequence goes on from NZ_SPKO01000008.1 coordinate 19,273, forward strand.
CAAGGTCAGGCCGAGGGGGCTTTCTGGCGCCAGCGCGACTTTGGCCAGCGTGCTGCCGAGCATCAGGATCACCGGCAACAGAATGATCAGCAACGACACCCCAAAGCTCGGCTGGCGCGGAGCCTTGGGCGGTGCGCTGAACAGCGCGCCAATCTCGGCCGGTTCGTCCACATGCAGGCGCTTGGACAACCAATTGCCGTAGAGCGGCCCGGCCAGGATCACCGCCGGTACCGCCAGGCACAAACCCAGCAACATGGTCAGGCCCAGGTCGGCGTGCAACGCACCCACGGCAATCAGCGGCCCCGGATGCGGCGGCATCAGGGCGTGCAGGGTGGTCATGCCCGCCAATGCCGGGATGGCGATTTTCAGCAGCGGCTGGTTCGAGCGCTTAGCCATCACAAAGATGATCGGCACCATCATCACCAGGCCCACTTCAAAGAACAGCGGCAGGCCGATCACCATGGCGACCAGCGCCATCACCCACGGCAATGACTTGCCTTTGCCCAGCCCAAGCAAGGTAGTGGCGATACGGTCGGCTGCACCGGATTCGGCCATCAGCGCGCCGAGCATTGCGCCCAGGGCAATGATAATACCGGCCTCACCCAGAATCGCCCCGGCGCCCTTGCTGAACGCTTTGGCCACTTCCTCTGGTGGTAGACCGGCACCCACACCGGCGATAAAGGTGCCGATCAGAATCGACAGGAACGGCGGCAATTTGGTCGCGCTGATCAGCACGATGATGCTCGCGATGGCCAGCAGGACGCAGAGCATAAGACGGGTGTCGTGAACCATCCACGCGGCAGTCGATAACTCCAAAACGGAACTCCTTATCGAGCAGGTTGGCTAATATGTTTCTTTTTGTTTCGGCTTGAAAAGCATACCTGATAGAACTGCCCCAGCGTGTCCATGAACGATTTTGGTGCGCTCAACGCTAACGACGTTCTGGCGTGCAGATGACAATTTTGCAAACCATGCCCGTGGATCTGGCCTATAGCTCTATGATCCGTTTCCTCCCAACCCACAAGGACATCCCATGAGCGCAGGACACAGCCACGCCCAAGTACGCGCCGGCCACGAACGCAAGTTGTGGATCGCCCTGGGGCTGACCGGCAGCTTCATGCTGGCCGAAGTCATCGGCGCCTTTATCACCGGCAGCCTGGCACTGTTGTCGGACGCGGCGCACATGATGACCGACGCCCTGGCCCTGGCGATTTCCCTGGTGGCGATCCAGGTCGCCAAGCGCCCGGCAGATCGCAAGCGCACCTTCGGGTATGCGCGGTTCGAGATTCTGGCGGCTGCGTTCAATGCATTGCTGCTGTTCGCCGTGGCGTTCTACATCTTGTACGAGGCTTACCTGCGGCTGCAGACGCCCGCCGAGATCCAGTCCACCGGCATGTTGGTGATTGCGCTGCTGGGGCTGGTCGTCAACCTGATCTCCATGCGCCTGCTCAGCGCGGCCAGCGGCGAGAGCCTTAACGTCAAGGGTGCCTATCTGGAAGTCTGGAGCGACATGCTCGGCTCCGTCGGCGTGATCATTGCCGCGCTGGTGATCATGTTCACCGGCTGGGGGTGGGTCGATTCCGTGGTCGCGGCCGCCATCGGCTTTTGGGTATTGCCGCGCACCTGGACCCTCCTCAAGGCGAGCATGAACATCCTGCTGCAAGGTGTGCCGGAAGGCGTCGATATCGAGCAGGTGGAGCAGGCCATCCGCAGCGTGCCTGGGGTCAGGGACGTGCACGACCTGCACATCTGGGCCCTCACCAGTGGCAAGAATGTGCTGAGTACGCATTTGGTCGCGGATGCATCCCAGGGCACTGAGCAGCAGATCCTCAGCCGAGTGACGGAGTTACTGCACGAGCAATTCGATATTTCCCATGCCACGATCCAGGTCGAGGGCGAGGGTTTTCAGCATGACGATCACGACGACGTGCATGCCTGAGCCTGGCTAACGGATTTGTAATCTTTCACCCACGGCCCTGATAAGTACCGACAGCTACATTGCCCCCGCTGGGACACCTCAGCGACTTCATGGGCGTGGAACTCTCGTTATGGCAATTTCCGTTAGAACACTGTTGGGGGCGGCAGCATTGGCATTGTGGATATCCGCAAACGCCGCCCAGGCACAACCCCTCACCCTCGATGCAGCGCTGCAAACCGCCTTCGCCAACAACCCGGACCTGGCGGCCGCACAATGGGAAATCGACATCGCCCAGGGCGGCCGCCAGCAGGCCGGCTTGATCCCCAACCCGGTGGCCTCCTGGGATGCCGAAGACACCCGCCGCAACAGCCGCACCACCAGTATCAAACTCAGCCAGACCCTGGAACTGGGCAGCAAGCGCGGTGCGCGCATCGAGGTGGCCACCCGCGCCCAGGACGCCGCCGCGCTGACCCTGGAGCAGCGCCGTAACCTGTTGCGCGCCGAGGTCATCGACAGCTACTACGGCGCCCTGCGCGCCCAGGAGCGCCTCGACCTGGCGCAACGCTCCATGACGCTTGCCGAGCGCGGCCTGGTGGTCGCCAACGGGCGTGTCACCGCCGGCAAGTCATCACCGGTGGAAGCTACCCGCGCCCAGGTGCAGGTGTCGGAAATCCGCCTGGAATTGAACCGCGCACAGATTGGCCTCACTGATGCCTACCGTCGCCTGGCCACCAGCACCGGCAGTGCGGCCACCGACTTCCAGGCCGTCGCCACGCCAAACACCTCCGCGCCGGCGTTACCCGCCGCCGCGCCATTGCTGGCACGTCTTGAGCAAACCGCCGAACTGCGCCTGGCCGAACTGAACATTGTGCAGAACGAAGCCAGCGTGGGCCTGGAAAAAGCCCAGCGCATTCCGGACCTGGATGTGTCCATTGGCAGCCAGTACGACGCCAGCGTGCGCGAGCGGGTCAACCTGGTGGGCGTGTCGATGCCGATCCCGCTGTTCAACCGCAACCAGGGCAACATCCTCGCGGCCACTCGACGCGCCGACCAGGCCCGCGACCTGCGCAACGCCGCCGAGCTGCGCCTGCGCACCGAAACCCGCCAGGCCCTGGACCTGTGGCAAACGGCGAACACCGAAGTGCGTGCGTTCAACCAACAGATCCTGCCTGCCGCACAGAGCGCGGTAGACAGCGCCACCCGTGGTTTCGAGATGGGCAAGTTCAGCTTTCTCGACGTGCTCGACGCCCAGCGTACCTTGATCGCGGCCCGCACCCAGTACCTCGCGGCGACGGCCCAGGCCACCGACGCCTGGGTGCGTATCGAACGAATTTACGGCGACCTCGCCCGGTTTTGATTTTTCCTGGAGTCCCCTGATGAACAAAAAACATGGCATGGCGCTCGCCGTCGCCTTGGGCCTGCTGCTATCGGGCTTGGCCCACGCCGAGGAAGAAGAAGGCAAACTTGAACTCACCGAGCAGCAGATCCAGGCCGCCGGTATTCAACTGGCCCAGGCGCAACCGCGCTCGATCAGCACGGTGCTGACGCTGCCCGGCGAGGTGCGTTTTGATGAAGACCGTACCTCCCACATCGTGCCCCGTGCTGCGGGCGTAGTGGAAGCGGTGAACGTCAATCTGGGCCAGTCGGTAAAAAAAGGCGAACTGTTGGCGGTGATCGCCAGCCAGCAGATTTCCGACCAGCGCAGTGAGTTGGCGGCCAGCCAGCTCCGGGTCGAACTGGCGCGTACCACCTTTGAGCGCGAGCGCCAGTTGTGGCAGGACAAAATCTCCGCCGAGCAGGATTACCTGCTAGCGCGGCAAACCCTGCAAGAGGCCGAAATCGCCCTGAACAATGCGCGGCAGAAGATGACCGCCCTCAGCGGCAGCGCAGTTCTGGCCGGTGGCAATCGCTATGAACTGCGGGCGCCGTTCGCCGGGGTGGTGGTGGAAAAACACCTGGGCGTGGGCGAGGTGGTCAGTGAAACCAGCAACGCATTCACGCTCTCGGACCTGTCTCAGGTGTGGGTCACCTTCGGTGTCTTTCCCAAGGACTTGAACAAGGTCCGTGTAGGCAAACCAGTAAAAGTCAGCTCGACGGAAATGGGCACCGAAGTGCTGGGCACCGTGGCGTATGTCGGCAACTTGCTCGGCGAGCAAACGCGTACCGCCACCGTGCGTGTGACGGTGCCCAACCCCGACGACGCCTGGCGTCCTGGTTTATTCGTGGCCGTGCAAGTCGCCACCGATACCTACCAGGCCAAGGTGACCGTGCCGCAAGCCGCCATCCAGACCGTCGAGGACAAGCCCTCGGTGTTCGTGCGCACTGCAGAAGGCTTTATCACCCGCCATCTTGAACTGGGCGTCAGTGAAAACGGCTACGTCGAAGTGCGTCAGGGCCTGGAGGCCGGTGCGCAAGTGGCGACGGCTGGCAGCTTCATCCTCAAGTCCGAACTGGGCAAAGGCTCGGCCGAACACGCCCATTGATCTGCGAGTGATTCCCCATGTTTGAGCGCCTTATCCAATTCGCCATCGAGCAGCGCATTATCGTGTTGCTGGCGGTGCTGTTGATGGCCGGTGTCGGCATCGCCAGCTATCAGAAACTGCCCATCGACGCGGTGCCCGATATCACCAACGTGCAGGTGCAGATCAACTCGGCGGCCGCCGGTTTTTCGCCGCTGGAAACCGAGCAGCGCATCACCTTTCCCATCGAAACCGCCATGGCCGGTCTGCCCGGCTTGCAACAGACACGTTCGCTGTCGCGTTCCGGTTTGTCCCAGGTCACGGTGATTTTCAAGGACGGCACCGACCTGTTTTTTGCCCGCCAACTGGTCAACGAGCGCCTGCAAGTGGCCCGAGGACAATTGCCCGATGGCATCGAAACCGCGATGGGGCCGATTTCCACCGGGCTTGGGGAAATTTTCCTGTGGACCGTGGAAGCTGAGGACGGTGCGCGCAAAGAGGACGGTACGCCTTACACCCCCACCGACCTGCGGGTGATCCAGGACTGGATCATCAAACCGCAGCTGCGCAATGTGCCGGGCGTGGCCGAGATCAATACCATCGGAGGCTTCGCCAAGGAGTATCAGATTGCGCCGGACCCCAAGCGCCTGGCCGCCTACAACCTGACGCTCAACGATCTGGTGACCGCTCTGGAGCGCAACAACGCCAATGTCGGCGCCGGTTATATCGAGCGCAGCGGCGAACAGTTGTTGATCCGCGCGCCGGGGCAAGTGGCGTCTATCGATGACATCGCCAACATTGTCATCACCACCTCGGACGGCACCCCGATTCGTGTGCGTAACGTGGCCCAGGTCGACATTGGCCGCGAGCTGCGCACCGGCGCCGCCACCGAAAACGGCCGCGAAGTAGTACTGGGCACCGTGTTCATGTTGATCGGTGAGAACAGCCGCAGCGTGTCCCAGGCAGTGGCGAAAAAGCTCGAGGAGATCAACCGTTCACTGCCCGAAGGCGTGGTGGCGGTCACCGTCTACGACCGCACCAACCTGGTGGAAAAAGCCATCGCCACCGTGAAGAAGAACCTCTTCGAAGGTGCGTTGCTGGTGGTGGCGGTGTTGTTCCTGTTCCTGGGCAATATTCGTGCGGCGCTGATCACGGCGATGGTGATTCCGCTGGCGATGCTCTTCACCTTCACCGGCATGTTCACCAACAAAGTCAGCGCCAACCTGATGAGTCTCGGTGCGCTGGACTTCGGCATTATCGTCGACGGTGCGGTGGTGATCGTCGAGAACGCCATCCGTCGTCTGGCCCATGCGCAGCAGCGTCACGGCCGCCTGCTGACCCGCAGTGAGCGCCTGCACGAAGTGTTCGCTGCTGCCAAAGAGGCGCGACGGGCGCTGATCTTCGGGCAACTGATCATCATGGTGGTGTACCTGCCGATCTTCGCTCTTACCGGGGTGGCCGGGAAGATGTTCCACCCGATGGCGTTCACGGTGGTGATTGCCTTGCTCGGCGCGATGATTCTGTCGGTGACCTTCGTACCGGCGGCGATTGCGTTGTTCGTCACCGGCAAGGTCAAGGAAGAAGAAAACTTCGTCATGCGCAGCGCACGCCGGGTGTATGACCCAGTGCTCAATTGGGTGATGACGCGCCGCCCCTTGGTATTTGGCCTGGCGCTGCTGACCATCGTCGTATCGGGCCTGGTCGCCAGCCGTATGGGCAGCGAATTTATCCCCAGCCTCAGCGAGGGCGACTTCGCCCAGCAGGCGCTGCGCGTACCTGGCACCAGCCTGACGCAATCGGTGCAGATGCAGCAGCAATTGGAAAAAACCTTGCTGGCCGAAGTGCCGGAAATCGAGCGGGTATTTGCGCGCACCGGTACGGCGGAAATCGCCTCCGACCCGATGCCGCCGAACATCTCCGACAGCTACGTGATGCTCAAACCCAAGGACCAATGGCCGGACCCGAGCAAGTCACGCGAGGCGATCATTGCCGACATCCAACGCGCCAGCGCGATTGTGCCGGGCAGCGTGTATGAGCTGTCGCAACCGATCCAGCTGCGCTTCAACGAGCTGATTTCCGGGGTGCGCAGCGATGTGGCGGTGAAGGTGTTTGGCGATGACATGGCGGTGCTCAACCAGACCGCCGCAGAGATTGCCGAGACCTTGCAGAAACTCGACGGTGCCTCGGAAGTGAAAGTGGAACAGACCTCCGGCCTGCCGGTTCTGACCATCAATATCGACCGCGACAAGGCCGCTCGCTTTGGCCTGAATGTGGGCGATGTGCAGGACACCATCGCTGTCGCCGTCGGTGGGCGTCAGGCCGGTACGTTGTACGAAGGTGATCGGCGTTTCGACATGGTCGTGCGCTTGTCCGACGCACTGCGCACAGACATCGAAGGCTTGTCACGGTTATTGATTCCGGTGCCGGCGCTGGCCGGTAGTACCTCGGGACAACTGGGCTTTATCGCCTTGTCCCAGGTCGCCAGCCTCGACCTGGTGCTGGGCCCCAACCAGATCAGTCGCGAGAATGGCAAGCGCCTGGTGATCGTCAGCGCCAACGTGCGTGGGCGTGATATCGGCTCGTTTGTCGAGGAAGCCGAAGCGGCCATTGCCACTCAGGTGAAAGTGCCCGCCGGTTACTGGACCACCTGGGGCGGGCAATTCGAGCAGTTGAAAGAAGCCTCCGAGCGCCTGCGTATCGTGGTGCCGGTGGCGTTGCTGCTGGTGTTCGGCCTGCTGTTCATGATGTTCAACAACCTCAAGGATGGCTTGCTGGTGTTCACCGGGATTCCGTTCGCGTTGACTGGTGGAATCATGGCGCTGTGGCTGCGGGATATTCCGCTATCGATTTCGGCAGGGGTGGGCTTTATCGCCTTGTCCGGTGTGGCGGTGCTGAACGGCCTGGTGATGATCGCCTTTATCCGCAACCTGCGCGAAGAAGGGCGCTCGTTAGCGGTGGCGATCCACGAAGGCGCGCTGACCCGCTTGCGCCCGGTGCTCATGACTGCGCTGGTGGCGTCCCTCGGGTTTATCCCCATGGCACTCGCCACCGGCACCGGCGCCGAAGTACAACGCCCGTTGGCGACGGTGGTGATTGGCGGGATTATTTCCTCGACCTTGCTGACGTTGCTGGTGCTACCAGCGTTGTACCAATGGGCTCATCGCCGTGAAGAAGAGGCCGAATAACAATCTTGAATGCACCACACAACCAATGTGGGAGGGGCGGTGCGACGATTCGACTTGCTCCCGATAGCGGCAGGTCAGTTGATACATGTGTTGACTGACACACTGCCATCGGGGGCGAGCCCCCTCCCACATGAGATCTCTGTTGTTTGCAAAGGAAACACCAGGCTAAACCGTGTGAAACGCCCAGGTTGGCTGGTGACATGAGCATGCCCCTGATGCAAATGCATGATCGATTTCACTATGGCCAACCCCAGCCCGTTGCCGCCTTCGGCGCGGGTACGACTGCTGTCGGCGCGGTAGAAACGTTCGAACAGGTGCGGCAGGTGGTGCGCGTCGATGCCTCGGCCGGGGTTGCCCACCGACAGCGACACGCTCTGGCCATAGGTTTCCACCAACAGCAGGATGCTCGAACCTTCTGGCGTATGGCGTATGGCATTGGAGAGCAAATTGGAAATCGCCCGCTGGATCATCAGACGATCCCCCGTCACCCAGGCCTCGCCGCGCAGGCTCAGGGTGACTTGCTTGTCTTCGGCACTCAGGGCAAACAGCTCCATCACTCGCTCGGCCTCTTGCCCCAGGGATACGTCGGTGAATGACGCCCGCGCCGCCGGATGGCTGACCTGGGCAAGGAACAGCATGTCGCTGACAATACGCCCCAGGCGTTCAAGCTCTTCGGTGCTGGATTCCAGCACCGCCTTGTATTCCTCCGGCGGGCGCTGGCGCGACAGGGTCAGTTGAGCCTTGCCCATCAGGTTGGTCAGCGGGGCGCGCAGTTCGTGGGCCAGGTCATCGGAGAATTGCGAGAGTTGCTGTACGCCCGCATCCAGGCGGTCGAGCATCACGTTGAAGCCTTGGGCCAGTTCCCCCAGTTCGTGGGGCAAATTGTCGACGGACAAACGGTGTGTCAGGTCCTGGGTGGTGACCTTCGCCGCCACCTGGCTGAATTGCTTCAACGGCGCCAAGCCGCGTTGTACCAACCACCAGGCACCCATGCCGATCAGTATCAACAGCAGCGGCAGCGCAACCAGCGTGGCGCGCAGATAGGCGCTGAGCAGTGCCTGGTCGTCTCTGCGGTCCAGGGACAGCAGCACCCGCACGCGTTCACCGCTGGCCAGGCGCATCAGGCTGGAGGCGCTGAGCACCTGGTTGCCGTCGCTGTCGGTCCAGTTCAGGTAGCCGAGGGTTTCCCGCGGTTTGAAGTCGGTGAGCAACGGCGATTGGGGCTTGGCGCCGATGTTCAGTAACACGCGGGTGTCGGGCGCGGTGCCGACGATAGTCAGGTAGAAATTGTCGTGGCCGATGACCAGGTCCAGCAGCGCATGGGGACGAGCGCGAATGGCCTGGGCGTCGAGCCCCAGGGACAGGCTGTGCTGGAGCTGCTCCATCTTGCTTTCCAGGCCCTTGCGCGCCAGTTTTTCCAGTTCATGGGTGAGGGCCAGGTAGGCCAGGGTGGCCAGCAGCAAGACCAGGCCCGCGCCCATCAGGCTGACGGTCAAACCCAGGCGCATCGACAGGCTGCCGGTTTTCATGGACGCGCCTCCAGCACGTAGCCGACGCCGCGAATGGTGTGGATCAGCTTGACCTCGCTCTGGTCGTCGACCTTGGCGCGCAGGCGGCTGATGGAGACTTCCACCACATTGGTGTCGCAGTCGAAATTCATGTCCCATACCAGCGAAATAATCTGCGTGCGGGTCAGCACTTCACCGCTCTGGCGCATCAGCACCTGCAGCAGGGCGAATTCCTTGGTGGTCAAGTCGATGCGCCGAGTGCCGCGATAGGCGCGGTGGCGACGCGGGTCCAGTTCCAGGTCCGAGACGCGGAACACTTCCGGCTGGGGGATGTGTTCGCTGCGCCGCAACAGGGTGCGCACCCGCGCCAGCAGCTCGGGGAACTCGAACGGCTTGACCAGGTAATCGTCGGCGCCCATGTCCAGGCCCTTGATCTTGTCCGCCAGCCTGCCGCGGGCCGTGAGCATCATCACCCGCTGGTTGCCGTTGCGGCGCAGTTGTTCCAGCACTTGCCAGCCATCCTTGCCCGGCAGGTTGACGTCCAGAATCACCAACTCGTAGGCATGCTGCTCGGCCAGGTGCAGGCCATCAATGCCATTGGCGGCGCAGTCGGCCACGTAGCCGCTTTCGTTCAAACCCTGTCGCAAATAGTCAGCGGTTTTTTGCTCGTCCTCAATCACAAGGATACGCATGGGGGTTACCTCTTGAATGATGGAGAGAAGGCGCCCATGTCCTTATGGCGGCTGTTATCAAAGTGGGAAAAGTCTGAAGGCTAAAGTAGCTTTAGGGTCAACTGCGACCATCGGTCGCATAGCCCGGCGCACAAAAAAAACGCCCCAAGCGGGGCGTTAAAAATTCATCTCTTTCCAAAGGAGCTACACAAAAGCTTCAGAGATGAACGTGCTCGGTAAATAAGTTGGCGCGAGTATAGAAAGTTGAAACTAACGAGAAGCTGAGGCCAATATTACAATTTTGATAACCGGCTATTTGTGAACAGATGTTAGTTAATCGCGAGCGAATGTAAGTGTCACAAAATGGCCAGTGGATATTCGGCGATCAAGCGAACTTCTTCCAGATCGGACTCAAAGGCGCTGGAGCGCACGGTGGCCTGGCGCAAGCGCAGGGACAAATCCTTGAAACGCCCACTTTGCACCACGTACTTGGCCTCGATATCCCGTTCCCAACGGCGTTGATCGGTCAGCGGGTTACCCGCCGCATCGCGACGCATGTACACGGCGTTGGCGTTGCTGTAGTCGGCGCCGGTGCCCTTGCCGTAGCGGGTCATGAACGACAGGCCCGGGATGCCGAACGCCTGCATGTCCAGGTCGTAGCGCACCATCCATGAGCGCTCCTTGGGCGAATTGAAGTCGCTGTACTGGATCGAGTTGTTGAGGAAGATCGAATCAGACTGGCGCAGGTAGTCGAAGTCATCGTCGCCATTGTTGCGCTGGTGCGACACGGCCACGCTATGGGCGCCGACCTTGACCCCAAGCCTGGCGCTCCAGATGCTGTTGTCGAATTCGCCGAGCCGTTTGCGGCCTTCGTCCACGGCCTTGTAGTAGTTGAAATCGCCGAACAGTGACACGTCGTCGGTCAGCGCATAGTTGGCGTTGCTGCCCAGGTAGTACTGATCCCAGGCGTCCTTCAAGCGGCTGCTGTAGAGGCTAAAGCCCAGATGGCTGTTGAGCTGGTAGTCACCACCGAAGTAGGCGATCCAGGGCGAGTCGACCTTGCCTGCATAGAAGGTGGCAAAGCCTTTGTTCATGCCGCTTTCACTAGGCTGGCTCATGCCGCTCAGGCGCCCGCCTTGCAGGCTCAAGCCTTCCAGGCTGGTGTTTTGCAGGGTGACGCCGCGAAAGCTCTCGGGCAACAGGCGAGAGTCGCCGTAGGCCACCACCGGGGTGAGTGGGAACACGTCGCCGGCCTTGATCACCGTGTCCAGCACGCGCAGTTTTGCCGCGCCGCCGATTTTGCTGTAGCTGTTTTCCGGCTGGTTGTCGCTGTTCACCGGCAGCACGCCGAACGAGCCTTTGCCGCCGCTGCGGCCGCTGCCCGAGTCAAGCGTAAGGCCGTACATGGCGAACGCGTCCAGACCAAAACCCACGGTGCCCTGGGTAAAACCGGATTCGAATTTGCCTATAAAACCTTGGGCCCAGGCTTCGGAGTAACCATTGCCAGTGGGGCTGGACTGGCCTTTGCGGTCATCGCGGTTGAAGTAGAAATTGCGTGCCAGCACGTTGATGCGGCTGCCCTCGATAAAACCCTCGGGTGTGTCTTGCACCGCCACAGCGGTCAGGGGCAACGCGGCCATCAATGAAAAGGGAAGGGTGTAATGACGAATGCTCATGATGCGCTCCTCGGTGATGGCAGTTATCAGCTTCTTATAGAGGCGGGCGTTCTTATTGATCTGGCCCTGGCTGATAGTTGCAAACGACGGATAACAGCTGCATGGCGCGAAGATTACAATTCTGGAAACTAACGGCCATCTAACAAATAAGTAATGTTCTGGTGAACCTGGCGTCAGGGTGGGTTGGTTAATCTCGACACTGAACTTTTCAGTCGAGGAAACCGCAATGAACTTTTATAAAGCAGGTGTGGCTGTATTAACGGCTGTGTTGTCATTTGGCGCACTGGCCGAAGGGGGCGGGGATCGCACCTTTGCCCTGATGATGGAGCGCAATGAGAAAGCCATGGCCGCCTACGCGATCAAAAAAGGCAAGCCGGTGCCCGAGGTTCAGGCTTACCGCTATGGCATGGACCTGGACATTGCCAAGGTCGTCAACGTGACGCCGCCGATCCGCTCGTGCAACGTCGTGCCGTCGCGCATGACCTATGAAGACTCCAGCGGCAAGCTCAATACCCTGGAATATCAGGTCATGGGCGTATGCCGTAACAATGGCGGTTGAAAATATAGTTCGGCCCAGGGCTCAAGCGCTCTTCAGAAAACCCCGGCAGCGCCGATGCAAGTTAGAACACCCACCTCACTTGCCTAACGGTGCCCCATGTTCAATACCGGCCTGAAGCAGGAGCTGACCGCTCTGCGCGAAGAATTGTCGAGCTTGCTCCAGGTGAAAGAGAGCCTGGAAAACGAAATGCTCTGCCTGACACTGGACCCTGAAGGCCGTGTGGAGTGGGCCAATGCCAACTTCCTGCAGGAACTGGCTTACTCGCTGGGCGAGATTGTCGGGCGCGCGATCGAAGACCTGGTGCCGGCACATGTGCGCCAGGACGAGTTCCAACTGCGCTTCAAGCACGCGCTGGCCCGCGGGGAACACTTTGCCGGCGCCGTGCGCCTGATGCGTGGCAATGGCAAAGAAGCCTGGTTGCGCTCAATCTTGCAGCCGGTGCGCAGTTCACAGGGGCATATCAAGCATTTTTCGATGTTCTCCAGCGACCTCACCCGCACCATCGAGAGTTCGCGTGAGCATGAAAACCTGATCACCGCGCTGATGCGTTCCACCGCGTTGATCGAGTTCGACCTGGACGGAAACGTGCTCACCGCCAATGACCGCTTCCTCAGCAGCATGGGTTACAGCCTGGCGCAGATCGAAGGTAAACATCACCGTATGTTCTGTGAGCCACAGGAATACAACAGCGCCGAGTACCAGCAGTTCTGGAAGCGCTTGAACGCCGGTGAGTTCGTGGCGGCGCGCTTCAAGCGCGTGGACAGCCACGGTCGCCTGGTGTGGTTGGAAGCCACCTATAACCCTGTGCTGGACGCCAACGAACGGCTGTACAAAGTGGTCAAGTTCGCCACGGTGATCACCGAGCAGGTCAACCGCGAGCAGGCGGTGGCCGAGGCCGCCAACATTGCCTACAGCACCTCCTTGCAAACCGACGACAGCGCCCAGCGCGGCACCACCGTGGTCACCCAGGCGGTGGACGTGATGCGCGACCTGGCCCAACACATGCAACAGGCCGGCGAAGGTATCGAGGCGCTGAACGCTCAGTCCCAGGTGATCGGCAGCATCGTCAAGACCATCAGTGGCATTGCCGAGCAGACCAACCTGCTGGCGCTCAACGCCGCCATCGAAGCCGCGCGTGCCGGTGAGCAGGGGCGTGGCTTTGCGGTGGTGGCCGATGAAGTGCGGCAACTGGCTTCACGCACCAGCAAAGCCACCGAGGAAATCGTCGGCGTAGTGCGCCAGAACCAGGACATGGCCCGCGATGCGGTTGCGCTGATGGCCGACGGTCGCCTGCAAGCCGAGCAAGGCCTGGCCCTGGCAGCCGAGGCGGGTACGGTGATTGTGGAAATTCAGGACGGTGCGCAAAAAGTGGTGAGCGCGGTCGGGCAGTTTGCCAATCAGTTGTCGAGCTAAAGAGCACGTTCGGACACCAAACTCGATTTTGGCGACAACAGAACCCAAATGTGGGAGCTGGCTTGCCTGCGATAGCATCACCTCGGTGTACCTGATGTACCGAGGTGTTTGCATCGCAGGCAAGCCAGCTCCCACATGAGTTTTGTCGTGTTTTCAGGTGCGCGGCATGCACTCGATGGTGCGGTTTAGCACGGTCTTGGCCATCTCCAGCAAATGCCACGCGGCATGGATTCTGGCGCGGTCATGGGGTTGCAGGTGATCGCAACAGTCCCACACGGTGGCAGAGGCGCTGTTGATCAGGTGTGAGATATAGAGTTGAGCGTCTTCGAAGCTGAGGTCTTCGTTGACGACGAGGCAGTCCATGGGTGGATCGGGAAGTGCTTTGGTCATGGTGTAACTCCTATTAACTCAAAGGAGCCGACCCGTCGCGACTAAACGTTGGGTGGCGGCTGTACGCAGGTTAGTCGACCGGCAAATAGGCAAAGTCCGGCGCACCCGAGGGCGCCCTGCGCACAGCCACCATAAAACCTCATGGAGAACCATGCGCCTATTAAATCCGAGCGACTAAACCCGATCACTGAAAAGGCAGTGACGGACCGAAGACTAGCCATCGATTCCAACAGGCACAAGGCGGCAGGGATTGTCTCGGAAACGTCCTGCAATTTAAAGGGACACAGCTTGCTGGCCCTTTACAAACCATGACCAAATGCCAGCAACACCACCTCATCCAACTGTGGGAGCTGGCTTGCCTGCGATAGCGGTGTGCCTGATACACCGAGGTGTCTGCATCGCAGGCAAGCCAGCTCCCACAGTTTGAACGTATTCCAACCCAGCACTCAGCGTCCGAGCATCTTTACCCAACGCGACGGCGGCATGCCGTAGGTGCTGCGAAATTGCCGGGTCATGTGGCTTTGGTCGGTGAAGCCGGCGGTCATTGCGGCATCCACCAGAGATTGGCCCTGGGCCAACAAGTGACGCACCAGGTCCAGCCTGCGCATGGTCAGGTAGCGGTAGGGGCTGGTGCCGAACAACAAGCGAAAATCCCGCGATAACGCCCAGCGGTCGCGGTCGGCATGGTCGGCTATTTCATCCAGGGTGATGCTGCGGCCCAGGGCGCTGTGGATAAATTCACGGGCGCGTTCGGCGGCCACGTAGTCGAAGGATTTACGGCTGACGACGGCACCGGATGCCTCGCTCAGGGCCTGGGCCAGGTCGAACATGGCGTCTTGCTCTTGCATCGGGTCAATCGGGCAATCCAAGCTTTGCAGCAGCACTTCGCTGGCGCGGTGCAGCCGAGGGTCGGTGGACAGGCCGCCGGGAATGAAAGGCAAGGGTTTGCCGCCGAGGATCTGCTGGATTAGCGCCGGCTCCACATAAATCATCCGGTACTTGAAGCCTTCATCGCTGCCGGCACGGCCGTCGTGGGTTTCGTCCGGGTGAATCACCATGGTGGTGCCAGGCATGCTGTGGGTCATGCCACCGCGATAATGAAAACTCTGCACGCCGAACAACGTGCGCCCGATGGCGTAGGTGTCATGGCGATGGGGGTCGAATGCGAAACCGGCAAAGTACGCCTCGATACGGTCCAGGCCACTGGCGTGCGGCGCGCGGTGCAGCCAGTCGAGGGAGTGGGTGGGTTTGCCCATGGTGACTTGTCACAGAAGGAGGTGGGAACACGTTAACCGAGTCTGCCACGGTTGTCTGTCTGGGGTCTTGTACGATTGTGCAGGCGTCGGGTGGTGCAGATTGCTAGCGGATCGCTGACCGCCCGTGTTAAGAAGCCTTACTTTCAACAGTGAGGCCAGGTCATGAGCAAGGTGCGGGTAGGTATTATTTTTGGTGGCCGTTCGGCTGAGCATGAGGTCTCGCTGCAATCGGCGCGCAACATCGTCGATGCCCTCGACCGTTCGCGCTACGAACCCATCCTGATCGGTATCGACAAGGCCGGTCACTGGCACCTCAACGACACGTCGAACTTCCTGATCAACCAGGAAAACCCGGCCCTGATCGCCCTCAACCAATCCAACCGCGAATTGGCGGTGGTGCCCGGCAAGGCCAGCCAGCAGGTGGTGGAAACCTCCGGGCAGGGCCTGCTGGAACATATTGATGTGATCTTCCCGATTGTCCACGGCACCCTTGGCGAAGACGGTTGCCTGCAAGGTTTGCTGCGTATGGCCGACTTGCCTTTCGTCGGCTCCGACGTGCTCGGCTCGGCCGTGTGCATGGACAAAGACATCAGCAAGCGCCTGCTGCGTGACGCCGGTATTGCCGTCACGCCGTTCATCACCCTCACCCGTGGCAACGCGGCGCGCACTTCCTTTGAAGCGGCGGCGAACAAGCTCGGCGTGCCGATGTTCGTCAAGCCCGCCAACCAGGGCTCCTCAGTGGGCGTGAGCAAAGTCGGCAGCGAAGCCGAGTACCACGCTGCGGTTGAGCTGGCGTTGGGTTTTGATGAAAAAGTGCTGGTGGAGTCCGCCGTCCAGGGCCGTGAAATCGAATGCGCCGTGTTGGGCAATGACCACCCAATCGCCAGCGGTTGTGGTGAGATCGTGGTGAGCGACGGTTTTTATTCCTACGACAGCAAATACATCGACGATCAGGCCGCCCAAGTGGTGGTGCCTGCGGCTATCAGCCGTGAAGCCAGCGAACGAATTCGCAGCTTGGCCATTGAAGCCTTTGAGGTGTTGGGTTGCGCAGGGCTGGCGCGGGTGGATGTGTTCCTGACGAATGAGGGCGAAGTCCTGATCAACGAGATCAACTCACTGCCTGGTTTTACCCGCATCAGCATGTACCCCAAGCTTTGGCAGGCGGCGGGCATGAGCTACAGCGAGTTGGTGAGCCGGTTGATCGAATTGGCGCTGGAGCGACATGCGCGGCGCAAGGGGTTGAAGAGCAATCGCTGATCGTTAGCGTTTACGAGCAATCCACGAATAGATCAATGTCTTCGGCTCCTCCAAGTGATGCGTCCTCCTGCGATAGCTGGCAAACGTCGGCGACGTGCAATAAGTGCACACGTCACTCACCTCGATCTGCTCGCGCTTGACCCCCGCCGCTTGCAGCAACAGCAGCCCATACCCGCTCAAGTCAAACCAGGCACTTCCCGCTTGCCTGGCGTGGGGCGGTGTAATGTGCGGAGCTTGTAGCGGTGTCGGTTGCTCAATGCTCCAGGGTGCCTGGCTGTCCTCCCATAGGTGGCCTTGATCCGCTTGGAACTGGGCAATGAACGTTTCACTCACCTCATAGCAGCAAGGCTTGATCGACGGCCCAATTGCCACCCGCAACTGGTCCGCGCTAATGCCTTCATCAATAAAACGCTGCACGGCATTGCCGATAATCCCGCGTTGCAGGCCCTTCCAGCCGCCATGAATGGCGGCCACTAAATCACCGCCTGCGATCAGGATGGGCAAACAGTCGGCCGTGATGACCGCAATTGGCTGCCGGCTCCGGGTGAACACCCCGTCCGCCTCAACCGTATTAGTCACTTGGCCCGACTGCCATTCAATCACCGACGCGCTGTGCACCTGCTTGCAAATGAACACATCATCAGGTCGCAGCGGGTCATCAATCGAACAAAAACCGTGATCGACGCCGGGTAGGGCGCCGAGGTTGTGGGCTGTGTGCACCGTGCATTCTCCGTTGATCAAAACCCCTTAGTCACCCAGCGCCTCGCCTTCACGCCGAGGGTCGGCGCCGCCGCTCAGCGACACCTTGCCCTGGGCATCCCGCGTGCGCACGATGGCCTGTACGCCGCTGGTCATATCGATCTCGCTCAGGGCATGGCCCTTGTCCTTGAGCGCTTGTTTGAGCGCAGGGCTGAACAGGCCGGTTTCCAACTCAGTTGCGCCATTGCGGCTGCCGAAATTCGGCAGGCTGATGGCCGCTTGCGGGTCGAGCTTCCAGTCGAGCATGGCCACCAGGGATTTGCTCACGTACTCGATGATCTGCGAACCGCCCGGGGAGCCCACGGTGGCCAGCAACTCACCACTGTTGCGATCGAACACCAGGGTTGGAGCCATGGCCGAGCGCGGGCGCTTGCCGGGTTGCACGCGGTTGGCCACAGGCTGGCCGTTTTCTTCGGGGATGAACGAGAAATCGGTCATCTGGTTGTTGAGCAAAAAGCCCTGGACCATCACGTGGGAGCCGAACGCCGCTTCCACGGTGGTGGTCATCGACACCGCGCCACCCTGGTCGTCCACCGCCACCACTTGCGAGGTGGAGATGCGCAGCGGCGAGCGATCCGGTGCATACGCCACTTGAACGCCCTCCGGTTGGCCAGGCTTGGCGACCCCCATGCTGCGCTCGCCGATCAGCGCGGCGCGCCGGGTCAGGTAGTTGGGTGCAACAAGGCCGGCAACCGGCACGGGGGTGAAGTCTGCATCGGCCACATACAGGGCGCGATCGGCAAAGGCCAGGCGCCCGGCTTCGGCGATCAGGTGCACGGCCTCGGGTGTCGGTTCAAGCCCGGCCGGCGAAGTACTCTTGTTCGGGGTCATCGGCGCGATCGCCAGGCGCGGGTCGCGGGTCTGCAGCGCCTGCAAGGTGCCAAGGATCTGCGCCACGGCAATCCCGCCAGAGGAGGGCGGCGGCATCCCGCAGATTTTCCATTGTTTGTAGTCGGTGCACAGTGGGGCGCGCTCCTTGGCGCTGTAGCCCTTGAGGTCGGCTACGGACAAGCTGCCGGCATTGTGATTGCCCTGCACCTTGCGTGCGATCTCATCGGCAATCGCCCCGTGGTACAGCGCATCCGGCCCTTCCTTGGCGATGCGCTTGAATACCGCGGCCAGCGCCGGGTTTTTCAACAGCGTGCCGGTGGCTTTGGGCGAGCCATCGGCATTCAGGAAGTACGCCGCCATCTCGGGCGATTGCACAATAAAGCGATCCGCCGCGATCAAGCTATGCAAGCGCGGTGAAATGGCAAAGCCCTGCTCCGACAGGCGGATCGCCGGCTCGAACAGCTTGGCCCATTGCAGATGGCCGCTCTTCTTGTGCGCCATTTCCAGTGCGCGTAATACACCCGGCGTGCCGACAGAGCGCCCGCCAATTTGCGCATCGGTGAACGCCATCGGCGTGCCGTCGGCCTTCAGGAACAAGCGCTCGGTCGCCCCCGCCGGTGCGGTCTCGCGGCCATCGTAGGCCTGCACGTTTTTGCCATCCCATAGCATGATGAACGCACCGCCACCAATGCCGGAAGACTGTGGCTCTACCAGGGTCAGCACCGCTTGCATCGCAATCGCCGCGTCGATGGCCGAACCGCCTTGGCGCAACATCTCGCGTCCGGCTTCGGCAGCCAACGGGTTGGCAGCGGCGGCCATATGGTGCTCGGCGTGGCGGGTACTCAGGTCAGTGCGATAGCCCGAACCCAACTCCGGTGCCGGTGGTTGTTCGGTGACAGACGTGTGGCAGGCCGCAAGGGCCAGGGCTGCTGCGATGACCGTCAGCTGACGGCGGGAAGTCAAAAGCACGCGCTGAACTCCGTTCATTTTGAGAATGATCTGTTGTCCTTCGGGAATTGCGTTTTACAGATAAATCGTGCCTTGCATATACAGCACCGCCTTGCCGGAGATAATCACGCGGTCGCCCTTGAGTTCACAGCGCAACTGGCCCTTGCGCTGGCCGCCTTGCTCGGCGGTCATCTGCAACTTGCCCAGGCGCTCGGCCCAGAACGTTGCCAGCGAGGTGTGCGCCGAGCCGGTGACCGGGTCTTCATTGACCCCCACATTCGGGCCGAACCAGCGTGAGACAAAATCAAACTGTGTGCTTTTGGCGGTGACTGCAATCCCACGTTTGGGCAGGCCCTTGAGCCGTGCGAAATCCGGTGTCAGTGCCGCCACCTGCGCTTCATTTTCCACCAGCACGATGTAGTCATCGGTGCCAAACACCTCAGCAGTTTCAATGCCCAGTGCGCTCAACATTCCGGCCGGTGGCTCGCAGCGTTGCGGCTGTTTGGCTGGGAAATCCATCGCCAGTTCATCGCCATTGCGCGTCACCCGCAACTCGCCGCTACGCGTTGCAAAGCGCAGCACTTGCGGCGCATCGGCCAGCATATGAATCAATACCCAGGCCGCCGCCAAGGTGGCATGGCCGCACAGGTCTACCTCGACTTCGGGGGTGAGCCAGCGCAGCTCGTAGAACTCGCCACGGGGTACAAAAAACGCGGTTTCCGAGAGGTTGTTTTCAGCCGCGATACTCTGCAGTTGCTCGTCGGGCAACCATTCGGTGAGCGGGCACACCGCCGCCGGGTTGCCGCCGAAGGGGTGTTGGCTGAAAGCGTCGACTTGGTAGATGTCCAGTTTCATCGGGGCACTCCGCATTTTAGGGAGGCTGGACACTAACAGTGGGGGTGGGGGGCGTCAAAATACAGTTGGGGAGTTTTTTACGCGCACAAAAAAACGGCCTACCTTTCGGTAAGCCGTTTTTAGTACTTGGTGGCTACACAGGGACTTGAACCCCGGACCCCAGCATTATGAATGCTATGCTCTAACCAACTGAGCTATGTAGCCAAGTGGCGCGCATTATTCGCTCGGAACGGCAATGCGTCAAGTCTTTTTGTTGAGTTTTTTTCTACGCTTTCAACCGTTTAACCGAAAACGCTGCTTTGGGTGACAGGCGGCAGGGAGGCTCGCTGGCGGATGCGCTCTGTAGCGGGGGGCAGATGCAGAGCATTGGCGTCTATCAGGCCAAGTCTGACAGTGTTGGGCAGATATCCCTGTCGCCCAACGCTTGCCCGGCTAATTCAGCTTAGCGATGCAGGGGGGTGTGGGTCACGCGCTTGAGCTGTTCGCGTGCCCGTGACAGGCGCGAGCGCACGGTGCCGATAGGGATGTCCAGTACGTCGGCGGTGTCCTGATAGCTACCGTCGGTTTCCAGTGAAGCGTACAGCGTCTTGCGCATCTCGGTCGGCAAGTGATCGATAGCGCTCAGGGTATTTTCCAGGCGCCGGTTGATCTCAAACTCCCAATCCAGACTGTGGGTGTCTTCCTGGCCATGCCACAGCGACTCATCGAATTCGCAATGTGCGGGTTTGGCGTACAGGCGCCGAAAGTGATTGCGGATCAGGTTCTGCGCGATGCCACACATCCAGGTGCTGAGCGTTGCGGTGCCGCTGAAACGTTCGCGATTACGCCAGGCTTCCAGGTAGGTCAATTGCAAAAGATCATCCGCATCTTCCGGGTTAAGCACGCGTTTATGAATAAAGCGGCGAAGCTTTTTCTGTTGATCGTCTGTCAGATGAAGCATGAATTGAGGCGAATTGCCACCAAGGTGAACTAAGGCTTCAATAGGAATATTCATGATTTTTTCCTTAAGGTAGACGCAGTCGAAACGTATCGACAGGAACCCGATTGCACTGCTTGTGCCAAACAGAAAAAATCACGTAACTACTTAATTTATATATATAAATATCTTGAATTGATGCTTTTTTACGCAGGCTTTTGCACGTGAGGATTAGAGGTCCGTGCAAGTATTTTCAAACGTGCCGTCGTCTCGAATTTCAATGGAACCGTATGGGTAGGCTTTGCCACACAGAGACACACTCTTCCTGAACTGGCCTGTCCATGAAAGTCGAATCGCGCAACGATGTGCCAACGGTCCAACGCCTGGATCAACCTGTTATCAGCAATACTGCCGTGCCTGCGCCTGCGAAGGGTGTTGATGAACTGGCCCAACTGTTCAATCAGGAAGTAGAGCTCAATAAACTTCCGCTGGCCCAGCGGCAGATGGCCCAGCGCGTGCCTGCTGCGGAACAACTGGTGCAGCTTTATGACCAGTTGGGGCATCCGGCCCAGGCGAGCATGGCCTCGGTTTCTCGCCGCATCAGGATGCAGTTACTGCAAAACGCCAGCGTCGACAAATTGCTCGACCTCACAGGCGGCGACCCGGCGCGTGCGTTCGTGGTCCTCAAGCACGTGGCAGGCCAGGCGGACGCTGAACTGCGTAAATCCGAGGCTGCCTTGGCCCGTGCAGCCATTGCCAAATTCGAGGCGCGTTTCAAGGGAGAAATCCAGGCTGGCCTGAACATTG
This sequence comes from Pseudomonas sp. W2Jun17, assembly GCF_023127795.1. Classification (NCBI taxonomy): domain Bacteria; kingdom Pseudomonadati; phylum Pseudomonadota; class Gammaproteobacteria; order Pseudomonadales; family Pseudomonadaceae; genus Pseudomonas; species Pseudomonas sp. W2Jun17. The sequence continues at coordinate 40,681 of NZ_SPKO01000008.1, forward strand.
CCGTAGCATTGCAAGCAGCCGGCGCGGACCCGCAGGAACGCCAGGCGCTCCGCGCGCTCTACTATGCCAGCGTGGTCACGCGCCAATCGCTGGCGACCATGATGCAAGCCCTGCTGGGCGTATACGGCGGCGAGCGCTTCTATGAAGGGCTCAATGTGATGCGTAAAGCCTTGGCAGACGATATCGCGGCCCGGGTGTCATCGATGCCCACCCCACTGTTGCGTTCTGTGCTGCTGGGCCTGCGAAGTTGCGGGCAGTTGGGCACCGTATTGGCCGATTGCCTGGCGTTCAACCTGCGACTGGGCATCGATCATGACGCCGTTTCCCTGCTGCAGCGCCTGCTTGGATACGCCGATAGCGGCATCGCCGCCGATGAAATCCTGCGGTTGGGGAATGAGATGGGGAGTGGATCACCCTCCAGGCAACTGGCCGCTCTCAACGCGCTTTACCCTCTTATCCGGCAGTTACCGTTGGCCTTATGGTCTGACAGTAGAGTCCGCGAGGAAACCTTGTTCAGGTTTGTAGCGGTGATGGACGAGCTGAACCGGATCGACGGTGGTACCCAGCGTTTTCCTGAGTTGGCCGGGGTTATGACGTGACCCTGCTGTCGACCATCAACGGCTTGCTGCTCAAAGTGGCACAGCGCGCAGAAGTGCTGGGCGCCGTGGTGGTCATGGCCATTGTCTTTATCTTTATCGTGCCACTGCCGACCTGGCTGGTAGATATTCTGATTGCGCTCAATATCTGCATATCTTGCCTGTTGATCGTACTGGCGCTTTATCTACCAGGCCCTCTGGCGTTCTCATCGTTCCCATCGATCCTGTTGCTGACCACCATGTTTCGTTTGGCGCTGTCGATTGCGACCACGCGCTTGATCCTGCTGGAACAGGACGCCGGTGACATCGTCGAGGCCTTCGGCAATTTCGTGGTGGGGGGAAACCTGGCGGTAGGGATGGTGATCTTTCTGATCCTGACCCTGGTCAACTTCCTGGTGATCACCAAGGGCTCGGAGCGGGTCGCCGAGGTGGCGGCGCGGTTCAGCCTGGATGCGATGCCGGGCAAACAGATGTCTATCGATAGCGATCTGCGTGCAGGGCTGATTGACGGCATGCAAGCGAGGGACAAGCGTGAGCAGTTGTCGCGTGAGAGCCAACTGTTCGGGGCCATGGATGGGGCCATGAAGTTCGTCAAGGGCGACGCTATCGCCGGCTTGATCATCGTCGTGGTCAACCTGTTGGGCGGCTTCTCCACAGGAATGTTCCAGCACGGCTTGAGCGCAGGCGATTCGATGGCGTTGTATTCGGTACTGACGATCGGCGATGGCCTGATTGCACAGATTCCGGCGCTGCTGATCTCTTTGACTGCGGGCATGATCATCACCCGTGTTGCGCCGGATGGACGCAAAGGCGTCAGTAACATGGGCGTCGAAATTGCCCGGCAAATGACCAGCGAGCCCAAGAGTTGGGTGATTGCCTCGGTGGGAATGCTTGCGTTTGCCGCGGTCCCTGGCATGCCTACCCTGGTATTTATCCTGATCGCGCTGATCACCGGCAGCGTGGGTTACTACCTGGTGCGCCAGCGTCAACACCAGGCAGGGCCTTCCAACGAGGCCGCCGAAGTCGTTCGCCCTGAAGAGAACGGTAAAGAGGACTTGCGCGGCTTTGACCCGTCGCGCCCTTACCTGTTGCAGTTTTCCCCTGTTCTGCGTGGCACGCCTGAAGTGACGAATCTGATTCACGGGATTCGCCAGGCGCGAAATTCGCTGGTCGCCAATATTGGCCTGACATTGCCGCCGTTCGAAGTCGAGCTCGATGACTCCCTGGCTCCCGATGAGATGCGCTTTTGTGTGCATGAAGTTCCCATGGTCAGGGCGTCAGTGGTCAATCATATGGCCGTTGAGCGCATGGCGCTTGAGGTTGAGCCAGAGCACGCCATCGCCGGGTTGGCTGAGCGCGATGAACAGGATTGGCTCTGGTTGGCCCCTGACGATCCGCTGCTTGATGATCCGCAACTGGAGCGCTTCACCGCCACGAGCCTGATCCTGGAGCGTATGCGCAAGGCGATGATGCTCAGCGGGCCACAGTTCCTGGGGATTCAGGAGAGCAAGTCGATCCTGAGTTGGCTTGAGCATAATCAGCCGGAACTGGTGCAGGAACTGCAGCGCATCATGCCGCTGTCGCGTTTTTCTGCGGTGTTGCAGCGCCTGGCCAGTGAAGGTGTCCCCCTGCGGGCGGTGCGCCTGATTGTCGAATCGCTGATCGAGTACGGACAGCATGAGCGTGAGCCGGAAGCCCTGGCCGACTATGCACGCATTGCTCTCAAGGCGCAGATCTATCACCAGTACAGCGAGGCCGACGGCCTGCACGCCTGGCTGTTGTCTGCGCAAAGCGAAAACATCCTGCGCGAAGCCCTGCGCCAAACCCAGACCGGGGTGTTCTTTGCGTTGGACCAGGATCACAGCGCGGCGTTTATCAACCTGCTCAATCAGGCCTTTACCTTGAGGGCCAAGAGCAAAAGCGTGATGTTGGTGGCGCAGGACTTGCGCAGCCCCTTGCGGACTCTATTGCTCGAAGAGTTCAACCATGTACCGGTGCTGTCTTTCGCTGAGTTGGGGAGCGCATCCAAGGTCAAGGTGTTGGGGCGCATTGACCTCGGTCAGGAAGCATTGATGCGTGGCGCAGCGGCATGATTTCGCAGCCATGGACAGTACGAAGGAGGGCTCGATGATGTATGAGTTACGCGTGCTTGATGGGCTGCGCCAGGGCGCTGCGTTGCCGTTGTTCGGCGAGCGATGGAGCATCGGTGCCCAGCCGGACGCTGACCTGGTGCTGAGCGATCCAGGGGTCGCCGAGCATCATGCCCTGCTGCAGTTTTGCGACGTTAACTGGTCGGTGCAGGCCCAGGCGCAGTTGGTGTACGGGGCTGATGGCCAGGCCCTGGCGCAGATCCCGAGCCTGGCGTTGAACGTGCCCTTTCTGGTGGGTAGCGTGAGATTGTGCGTCGCCTTGGCAGATCATCCATGGCCTGAGCCTGTGCCTGAGGCCCCGGTATCTGCGGCATTGCCATCACCGGAACAACCTGTGCAGACACTGCCGTTATCGTCGATATCACCCTCGCAGCAAAAGCGGTTGATCAGCCTGATGCTGGTGGTGGCGGTAGTCATCGCAGTGGTGGGCATGGTTTCGACAGGGGAGCATGACGCGCAGGCTTCCCTGATGCCATCGGTGATTGGCAAACACGAATTGGCCTCACCGTTTGATGTGCGTCAGCAGTTGTTGAAAATGCTCGGCGAGCGTGAGCTGAGCCAACGGATCGACCTGCAAGTCATCAACGGTCAAGTCGTGCTCAACGGCGATGTTTCCCAGGACGATGTGGAGCTGGTGTCGCGGATGCTCAGCCGCTTTGGTGAGCAATTCGACAGTATGGTGCCGGTGATCAGTCGTGTACGTGTGCGAGATGACGCCTTGCCGTTCAGGATCGTGCAAATTGTCGGCGGACCTAACGGTCATGTGGTTCTGGAAGAGGGTAGCCGGCTCTTTTTGGGGGATCAGGTGGACGGCTTGCGCCTGGTGCTGATCGACAACAGCAAAGTGGTTTTTGATGGCGCACAGCGTTACGAGGTGCACTGGTGAGTACCTCCGAGCAAGCGCGTCTGGACGCCTGGCAGCAACGCCAGGCCCAGGCGCTCGGCAGCTTTGCGCCGGTGTCCATGCGCGGGCGAATCCAGCGCGTCAACGGCATGCTGCTGCAGTGCCGGCTGCCTCAGGCGCGTATCGGTGATTTGTGCCAGGTGGAAAAAGGTCCGGGTGACTGCATGCTCGCTGAAATCATTGGTTTTGATCAGCAGGATGCGGTGCTCAGTGCCCTTGGGAACCTGGAAGGCGTGCGCGTGGGGGCGCCTGTCGAGCGCCTGGGCGTGTCGCATAGAGTGCAAGTCAGCGAGGCGCTCCTGGGCCAGGTTCTGGACGGTTTCGGAAGGCCGATTACGGGCCAGGGTGCCAGCGCATTTGTCGAATCCGAACTGCCGGATACCAGCCCGGTGTTATGTGAAGCGCCCTTGCCCACCGAGCGGCCGCGTATCAACCGTGCGTTGGCCACCGGGGTGCGGTCCATCGATGGATTGATGACGCTCGGTGAAGGCCAGCGTGTCGGTCTGTTCGCTGGGGCCGGTTGTGGCAAAACCACCTTGTTGGCCGAGATCGCCCGTAACGTCGAATGCGATGTCATCGTGTTCGGCTTGATCGGCGAGCGGGGGCGCGAGCTGCGTGAGTTTCTCGACCATGAACTCGATGAGCAACTGCGCTCTAAAGCGGTACTGGTGTGTGCCACGTCTGATCGCTCCAGCATGGAGCGTGCCCGCGCCGCTTTTACCGCCACGGCACTGGCTGAAGGTTTTCGGCGCAAGGGCCAGCGGGTGTTGCTGCTGATCGATTCCCTGACCCGTTTCGCCAGGGCCCAGCGTGAAATCGGCCTGGCTGCCGGCGAACCCCTGGGGCGCGGAGGCCTGCCGCCTTCGGTGTACAGCTTGCTGCCGCGCTTGGTGGAGCGCGCCGGGTTGACCCGTGACGGCGTGATCACAGCGATCTACACAGTGCTGATTGAGCAGGACTCCATGAACGATCCGGTGGCCGATGAAGTACGTTCATTGCTCGACGGCCATATCGTGCTGTCGCGCAAATTGGCTGAGCGTGGGCACTATCCGGCGGTGGATGTGTTGGCGAGCCTTTCACGAATATTGAGCAACGTTGCGGCGCCAGAGGATATTCAGGCGGGCACGGCGTTGCGACGGTTGTTATCGGCGTACCAGCAGATCGAGTTGATGCTCAAGCTGGGCGAGTACCAGCCTGGCAGCGATGCGTTGACGGACCTGGCCGTGAACAGTCGCCAGGCGGTGGACGGTTTCCTGCGCCAGGATTTGCGTGAGCCGACACCGATGGCCGTCACGCTGGAGCAACTCAAGGAGCTGACGACCTATGTCCCCTTCTGATGTGCTGCACGGTGAAGTGCAGATGCTGCGTTGCCTGCGCAGGCACAGGGCTGATCGTGCCGAACGTGCCCTGCGTGAGGCCAAGCGTGCGCAGCAGGCCCTGCTCGCGCATATCCAGCAGGCCCAGGATGCACTTGAACACACTCGGCAGGAGCAAGCCCGGCAAAGTGCTGAGTTGCTCAGTCAGCACCAGGGCCAGCTCTTGACCTTGGCGGGCCTGAAATCCTGGAACGCACAGGAGCGCTCCTTATCCGCCAGTACCCAGCGCGAAGAGGGGCAGCTTGAGGCGCTGCGCAACCAACGGCAAGAAAAGGAACACCACGTTGGCAGTGCCCAGAGGCAAGCCACCGAATGCCTGCGGCAGGTGGAAAAGTTACAGGAGCTATCACTTTTGCTTGCACAGGAGCCGACATGACCCAGGTTGCGAATAAACCCACCGAACGACCCCCCCTGCGTGAGCCCCGCGAAGAGCGTGACTCGGGAGCAGCGGGCATGGTTGCGTGGGAACAAGGGCGACTGTTTACGCGGTTGTTTGCGGGTGATGGGGAGGGCGCAGGGACGAGCGCCTCCTTGTCGCGAAAAAAATCTGCGGCCGGTATTGCCATGATCGAGGCGCTGGCCGAACAACTGACGCCTCGTGTGTTGGCCGGTTCGCAGTGGCCGTTGCAGGCAGTGTTGTACTTGCCACGCCTGGGACGGATCAACGCCAGCGTGCGCCGAGAGCAGAGCGGCTGGGCCATTGAATTGGAAGCGGAACACGACGCCACGGCCCGCTGGCTCAGCGGCGTACGGCAACAGTGTGAGGACCGTTTTACGCAAGCGCTGGGTCTGCCGGTCAGCCTGCTTCTGCCAAGCGTCGGCAACCCATGATCGTACCGCTACTGACATTACCTTCGATCAAGAGCGACGGGGTTGCCGCGCGCCGCCAGCTGGGCCGCGGCCTGTACCTGCCGTTCCATGTTGCGGGTCAGGCCGGTGAATTGCGGCTTGAGCCTGGACGTGCGCCTGTTGGCGGTGACGTGGTGTGCTTCGACACGCAGTGCGGTGTGCTGGCGCTCGCTAAGGCGGGGCCGTTGCTTAGCCTGCTGGGTGAATGTCCGGTGACCCTTGCAGGGGCCGACAACGAACCGGATTCCTGGTTCTGGACGTTGTTTCAGTATTACCTGAGCCCCGAAGTGCGAGCGCTGTTGGGTTATGTGCGATTGCTACACACCGGGCGACCAAAAGGCTTTGGCTGTCGCCTCACCGTGACCCTGGGGGCATCGTGGGTTGAGGGTTATGTGTGGTTGAGCCCCGAAAGCTTTTTGGCGTTGTACGAGGCGGGGGCCTGGCGGGCCACGGCTGCGCCGCTGCCGTTGTCGTTTCAACTGGCAATTGCCGTGACCCTTGGGCGGTTGCGGTTACCGATTGTACAGGCCGGCAGTCTGCGAGCTGGCGATGTGCTGGTGCTTGAACAGACCTTTTTCCAGGCCCGGGGCAGCGGCTATGTGTCGGTCGGCAGAGAGCGCCTGCATGGCGGCATTGACGATGACACCGGGTGGTTACGTTTCACTCTTACTTCTATCGAGGACGTGTCTGTGGACGAAGATTTAGATGTACCTCATCACTCGGGGCATGAAGACGATGAACCCGTAATGGACGTATTCGGCCCCGAGCCGTTCGATGAATTGAGCATGACGCTGAGCGTACGCTGCGGAACACTGAACCTGACCCTGGGGGAGTTGCGTAACCTCGTGCCCGGCTCGGTACTGGGCATTACCGGCTTTGCCCCAGGCATGGCGGGTCTGTTTTATGGCGATCGGCCCATCGGCCAGGGGCAGTTGGTGGAAGTTGACGGGCGCCTTGGGTTGCAGTTGTCCCGAGTGGTGTTCGGTCGATGATACTTCAAGGGCTGGACCCGATCGTCCTGGCGATATTTCTGGGCGCGCTGTCGTTGATGCCCATGCTGTTGGTGGTCTGCACAGCCTTCTTGAAAATCGTGATTGTGCTGATGATTACCCGCAATGCCATCGGCGTACAGCAAGTACCTCCGAGCATGGCCATCAACGGAATCGCTCTGGCGGCTACCTTGTTCATCATGGCGCCGGTGGGGTACGAAATCGCCGAGAATATCAAGGCGTCGCCTCTGGACATGAGCAACGTGCAAACGTTTCTGCATACCGGCAATGAGGCCATCAACCCCTTGCGTGCATTCATGTTGCGTAATGTGGACCCGGATGTGCTGACCCATCTGCTGGACAATACCGCACGTCTGTGGCCTGCGAAAATGGCTCAGGAGGTACAGCGTGAGGATCTTATCCTGCTGATCCCGGCCTTTGTGCTTTCGCAATTGCAGGCGGGGTTCGAGATCGGTTTCCTGATCTACATTCCCTTCATTGTGATCGACCTTATTGTTTCCAACCTGTTGCTGGCGTTGGGTATGCAGATGGTCTCGCCGATGACCATTTCCCTGCCGCTCAAGCTGCTGCTGTTTGTGCTGGTGTCTGGCTGGTCGCGGTTGCTCGACAGTCTGTTCCTTTCCTATCTCTGAGTGGCGTATGGAACCTATCGTGCTGTTCAAGCAGGGCATATTGCTGGTGGTTGTACTGTCTGCACCGCCGCTGATCGTGGCGGTGGTGGTGGGGGTGCTGACCTCTTTGGTACAAGCGCTGATGCAGATCCAGGACCAGACATTACCCTTTGGTATCAAGCTAGTGGCGGTGGGTGTCACATTGATCCTCACGGGCCGATGGATTGGCGTGGAGTTGATCCAGCTGATCAACCTGACGTTTGAAATGATCGGCCGTTCGGCCCTGAACTAAGGCGTTGCCTGTGCTGCTTTATCTTGAGTATCTCCCCAGCCTGTTGATCGGCATGGCGCGTATCTACCCCTGTGGCATCCTGGTAGCGGCGTTTTGTTTTCAACATGTGCGCGGCCTGCCCCGGCACACCATCGTGATGGTCATGGCGTTGTTGCCCGCTCCAGGTATTCATGCTGCTTTGGCAGGGCAGGACTATTCAGCATTGATGCTCGGTGCGCTGATGCTCAAGGAGGTAGCGTTGGGGTTGCTGCTGGTGGTGTTGTTGGCGATGCCGTTCTGGATGTTCGAGTCGGTGGGAGCGCTGCTGGACAACCAGCGTGGAGCCTTGGCCGGTGGCCAACTTAACCCGTCACTGGGGCCGGACGCGACGCCGATCGGGCACATGTTCAAGCAACTGGCGATTTACTTGCTGATGGCCATGCTGGGGTTGGGCGCGCTCACCCAGGTGATCTGGGACAGTTACCTGATCTGGCCACCCACCGTGTGGTTTCCGCTTCCAGCAGCTAATGGCATGAGCGTATTTGTTGGGCTGCTCAGTGACACATTCATGCACATGATGCTTTATGCCGCGCCCTTTATTGCCGTGCTGTTGCTGTTGGAGTTCGGTATCGCGTTACTGGGGGTCTACAGCCAGCAATTGCAAGTGAGTACCTTGGCTCCGCCGGTCAAGTGCCTGGCGGGAATCGGTATTTTGTTGCTGTACTTCGCACTGTTACAGGATCTTATTGTCGGGCGTATGAGCCAGCTGGGTGACCTTAAGCACTACCTGGGGCTTTTGTTCAAGGTCTCGGCGCCGTGAGTGATTCGGGGGAAAAAAAGCATCCGGCGTCCGCCAAGAAGCTGCGTGACCAACGTAAGAAAGGTCAGGTTGCGCAGAGCCAGGATGTGAGCAAGCTGCTGGCGCTGACGGCTATCAGTGAGGTCGCTTTGTTCACTGCCGAAACCAGCTTGCAACGCTTTCAGCAACTGCTGGTGTTGCCGATATCACGCTTGGGCCAGCCGTTTGCGCGGGTGCTGGAAGAAGTGCTGGTGGAGGGCCTGGTGATGTTTTTCTCGTTCTCTCTGTTGATGGCCGGGCTTGCGATTGCCGCGAAGCTGATTGCCAGTTGGATGCAGTTCGGCCTGCTGTTCGCGCCGGACACGCTGAAGATGGATTTCAATCGCCTCAACCCTATCAGCCAGATCAAGCAGATGTTCTCTGCCCAGTCGTTAATGAATCTGCTGATGAGCATCGCCAAAGCGTTCCTACTGGGCCTGATTGTGTACGTGGTGGTCTGGCCCGCGTTGGGGGCGTTGATTAACCTTGCCAACAGCGACCTGCAGAGCTATCTGCTGGCGCTGATCGCGTTGTTCCGTCACCTGCTGCATGCCTGCCTGGGGCTGTTGCTGGTGTTGGCGCTGATCGATCTGACTTTGCAAAAGCACTTCTTCGCCAAGCGTATGCGCATGACACAGGTTGAGGTCGTCAAAGAGTACAAGGACATGGAGGGCGACCCGCATGTGAAAGGCCAGCGCCGCCAGTTGGCGCAGGAATTGGCGCAAGAGGAGCCGAAGGTCAAGCTGCCCAAGCTGGAAGAAGCCGACATGTTGGTGGTCAACCCGACGCACTTTGCAGTCGCGCTGTACTACCGCCCAGGCGAGACGCCTTTGCCCCTGCTGATCAGCAAGGGCACGGACGACGAAGCGCGAAAACTGATCGCGCGCGCAAAGGTCGCCGAGGTCCCGGTGATTCAATGTGTGTGGCTGGCCCGCACGATCTATACCAAGCAGCTGGGTGCAAGCATTCCTCGCGAGACCTTGCAGGCCGTAGCGTTGATCTACCGCACCTTGCGCGAGCTGGATGACGAAGCCAAGCGCGAAACGCTGGAATTGCCTGAGCTTGATCAGCGCTGATCAGCGACTGGAGCCTGGGTCCAGAGCGCTGAGATTGGCCAGCGAGAGCATCCTGCTGAGGATCCTGCCCGGATTGCAGTGGGAGGTGGGCAATGCGTGCCAGATCACCAAGGCGCCCTGGGTATCGAGATAGATAAAACAGCCATCAAACACCTGTGCCTGCTCAAAGCGGCGCTGCAATACGCGTTGTAGTTGCCCGGCTTGCAACGCTTCGCGAATGATGTGCAAGGCCAGTCCAGGGTAATTACCCGCGTTGAGCGCGCGCACCTCGATGCCGCGAGTGAGAACCTGGTGAGTGGCAGCGCCGCTCACCAGGTTCTCCAGAAATACCTGGCGTGGTTCGTCGGGTATTTCCTTGATGCTCATCGTTCCAGCGATATCGTCTGGTAATCCGCTCGCTCCCCGGAAGGGCCGGGCTCGACGCGCATGTGAGATGGCCACCAGATCACCATCTTTTGTGCGGTCGATTGGGGACGTGAGCAGGAGTCGCCTTTGCACGTGGGGGTGCAAGCGCTGACAAGCAGCGCCGTACCGATCAGAGTGACGCACAACAATTGATGTTTCATGGGCGGACCTTTTGAGATGGCGTAATCAAGGTGGGGCGCGGTACGCTGAGGTGTTCATCCTTCACCACCGGACGCATGGCAATAAATACCTCGGCTTCCTCTCCCGGTTTCAACCAGGCGTGTGGCCACACGGTGACGGCAAGCGTTTGCGAGTTGCTGCATTCTTTTTCATCGATGCGCACATTGCGGTTGAACTGGTTGCGTAGTACTACGACTGCAACGTTGTACTCAGGGCCTGCATACCATTGGCTGCGCTCGGTACTCAGTGCGAGCAGGTCGCGGGTGCTGCACAGCGTGTTCAACCCCACGGGCATTGGCGCCAACTTGAAGGCCTTGGGCACTTGCCCAGTCACCAGGTGCGCCAGGGTACTGATCACGTCGCTACGCTTGATCACCGGCTGGTGAGGGGCGTTACGCCTGGCCAGCGGTGCCAGCGCCGCCTGCAATTGGGCCTGATCTGCCTGGGGTAAATAGCGAGACGGATCGGCCTGGTCGCCGATGACGCGCGGCGTGATGATAAACAGGCGTTCCCGCCGATTGTTCTGCCTTTCGCTGGAAGAGAACAGCGCCTTGCCCAGCAACGGGATATCACCCAGCAGTGGCACCTTGCTTTGCCTGTCGGTGCTTTCCGTGACGTGGAAGCCGCCTACAACCATAGAGCGCTTTTCCGCCATGACGGCCTGGGTGCTGACGTTACCGCGGCGAACATCCAGGTCCCTGAGGTTACGGTTGGGGTTGGATTCGTCGAACGTGCCGTCCTCGATATCCACGACCAAGTGAATCTGATGGCTGCCGCGGCTGGTGATGACGCGGGGTATGACCTGAACGCTGGTCCCCACGGTGACCGGCAAGATGGTTGCGTTCTGCCGACCAGGTGTCAGGTATTGAGTGCGGTTGAAGTCGATCACCGCCGGCTGGTTTTCCAGGGTGAGCACGGACGGGTTGGAAACCATCGTCGCCAGCCCCTTGGCTTCCAGGGCGCGTATGTCGGCATAGAAACGTTCGCGATTCTCAAGCGACAACTGTTGGGATGACGAACCTGCACGGAACCGGCTGTTCTGAAACCCCCAGTTCACGCCGAACTCATCCAACTGCGTACGCTCGATATCCAGAATGATCGTGTCGATCTCCACCAGTTTGCGCGCCACATCGAGTTGAGCGATCAACTCGCGGTACATGGCCTGGCGCTCTGGCAGGTCATAGATCAGGACTGCGTTATTGCGAATGTCGGCTTCGACGCGAATCCGGCTGCTGGGTATCGGTGCACGCGGGGGGAGTGTGGCGCCAATATCCAATGGCATGGTGTTGCTGTTTGTACCGAGTATCTGCCCCAGCATGGGATTGCTCAAGCGGGGAACATTCGGCGCAATAGGCGAGGGCTGTGAGGAAGGGCGCTGGCTCAGCACCGAGGAGATCGGATTTGAACGGGGCTCCAGCAGCCCTTGCACAATGCTGGAAACACCGGCAATGGTCAGCTTCTGGCCGCGGTAATCCACTTGACGATCAGCGGCATTGGCGAACTTCAGCGGGAAGCTCAGCACCGTCTGTTTTTCATCCACGGTGCGGCGTTGGCTGCTGAACTGCTTGATTTGTTCGATATAGCGCCGAGGCCCGGAGACGAGCACGACGCCATCCTCGGGCAACTCACCCCAGCCGAAGCGACTATCGAGCAGGCCAATATCAGTGAGCGCCTGCTTGAGGTCGGCAATGGTCTCAGAGGAAACCTCCAGGCGCGCGGACTCCTGCTGGTCCAGGGTGCTGATGTAGAGTGTGTTGTTGTACAGATACCATTGGAAGCGATGTTCTACTCCCAGCCGGTCGAGCAAGGATTGTGGGGTATTGGCGCGTATCTTGCCGTTGACGGTGCCCTCCAGCAGGCCCTCGATTTGCAGTTGCGTACCGAAGGTTTGGGCGAAGTCGTCGAGCACGTCCCGGACTGGCTTATGCTCGGCTTCATAAGCGTAGGCGGTGTTCTTCCATTCGGCGGGGATCGCCGCCACCGCGCTTTGAGTTGAAACCAGCAGCCAGGAAAACAGGAACACATTCCGCCAATGGGCTCTTTTGAATGAAGCATCAGGCGAGTCAAGGCACAAGCGGCCGCCCTTATGGGTCTTGTTAGGCATAGACAGTTCTCTGATTAGTACGCGCGTGAACGTAGCGGGGTGGGTTTGAGGTTTTGGGCTGGACGAGCAAGACGCGCAACGATGGCGCGCCATGTGTCACGTTGGTTCAGCAGGGTCTCGAGGCAATTCAGTACGTGGGCTTCACCACGGTCGGTGCGCAGACTTTGAATCAGCCATAGCGCACCTGTGTCAGCTTTTTGAGCCAATGCACCCTGAAAATGGTTCAAGCTGGCAGCACCCAGGCGCAGCCAGCCTTGCAAGGCTGAGTTATCTGTCACCGCTGAGGTCAGTTGAACACCCAATAAAACGGCGTCGCCCTGACGTCGCAAGGTGACTTCGTCGTCACCTTCAAATATGGCGATTTTTTCCTCCCTGCCGCTCAACCAGTCACCCACGAGCGCTTTCATTTACTGAAAACTTTCAATGGTTGTTTTGAGCATCTGATTGACTGTTTTACCGTGCTCACTATAAAGCGCAAAGGTGACCTCTCTGCGCGTTACTAAATTGTGAAACCGCTCGCTGTCTTCGGCCGCCAGGCTTTCTTCAAAACCGGACTTGAACTCTTTGTATGTAGAAGTTTTATTTCTGGCAATCGAATGAGTCAGCTCTTTGAAAAAATCCATGATTTCCCTCTGATAGCTATGTTGATGGGTGAATTTAAACAGTTAGTTCTGAGTGGAGAATATAAATAAAGTCTCTGTGCTCGTAGGATTAGATCTCGATCGAGTACTCTTTGCCCTGGTTGAAAAAAGTGTCGAGCATGGCATTCCAGCTGATACGGAAGTCCCCCTCATCTGTTTTCAATACGAGTGTTTGAGGATGAACCGTGTCGTCGGCGTTTAACTTCCAGAATCTGCTCTTGTGACGGGCAAGGCCCTGTCTTATCTCCTCAAGATCATGGGGATGACAGAGCAACGTCGCACTGACTTCCTGAACTTGGCTATCCAGCAATTGTTTCAACAGCGCTGCGAGCCGTTGCGGGGCAGTTGTCTCGTCGAGCAGACAGCGAATGGCTTGGTTGGTGATGGCGGTCGCGTAGTGTTCAAGGTTGTCGCACATCGATTGACGGTCGCGTTCCCATTGTTTGAGTTGAGCATCGGCGCGTTGCCAGATTTCCAGTGAGGCTTGTTCAAGCATGGCCTCGCATTTTTTTTCGGTCATACGTATCAATTCGTCGGCCTGGGCATTGGCGTGGCTCAAGAGATGGTTGGCCTGTTCCCAATTGGCTAGCTCTTCGCGCGGGATAAGGTTGGCTCGCGTACCGGACGCGTCCTTGCGTAACTCAATAGTATGTCGGCATAACATCGCTGCTTTCCTCATCCTTGCGAGACAGGGGCATGTTGTCGCTCGCCATGCTTGCGACGCGCCAGACGACGGCCTGCCAGAGGGTGTTCAATCGGCTGCTCGCACTTTCGAGTGGGGCGTCTGCTGTTTCAGCCTCGCTCACACGTGTACGGGGGAAACGCAATCGAAGGCGCTGCCAGGTAGCGGGCTCAACCCAGCTATGAAGTAGTCGCAGCGGATCGGAATGTGGGGGCAGCATGGAAGGGTGCAGCGCCATGGAGAGGCGCATGCACCACTCATGATGATCTTCACTCAAGGGTGATGCTGCCTGGGGATTGAACGTGTGGTTGGCCAATGCCAGCGCCAGGTTGAGTTGGTCCGTGGAGGCCAGGGCCAACCGAAGCACAGTGGCATGAGGTGCAGCCGGCAAGCAGGCGACAAAACCCGTAAGGTCTTCTGGCGCTGACCGACCGCTATAAAAAAGCCTTTCAATCGCACGATACTTGTCGCCTCTCCAGTCTTCGTGGGCCTGTTTCCAGGGAAAAGCCCACCATTGAGCCCAGGCCAGTTGCTCACGCATCAGATGATCGGGTCTAGGTGCCATGCGTTGGCCCCGTTGAGTTTCCTGTAAGCGCGGGCTCCAGATGAGGACGCTTGCGCCGCGCTTGCAGGAAGATCATGGCTGCCACGGCCGAAGCCAGACCGAGCAGCAAGATCATGATGCTGGCTCGCCAGAATCCGAGATCGTCGCCGGGCACCAGGAAGGGGCCGAAATACACCAGGCGTTGTTGTTCCTGATAAGTGGAGGCCGGTACAAACACCACGGTGAGTTTTTGCGGGTTATCCACTGCGGTGGTCATCCCCGGGATACTGCTCGCCACCATTCTGCGGACCCGGGCGCGAATGTTGTCGGGGTCCAGGCGTGGATCATGCTTGATGAATACGGAAGCGGATGCGGGTTGGACCGGCTCTCCTGGCGCTATGCGTTCAGGCAATACCACATGCACACGTGCGACGATCACACCGTCGATCTTGGATAACGTGGTTTCAAGCTCTTGAGATAAGGCATAGATGTAGCGGGCACGCTCTTCCAGAGGGGTGGAAATTACCCCTTCCTTGCGAAAGGTATCCCCCATAGTGGTCCGGGCGAGCCGGGGAAGGCCGGCGGCTTCCAAGGTACGTACGGCGCGCCCGATGTCGCTTGTATTAACCGTTACGACGACCCCGTCTTTGGCCGGTACCTTTTGCGCACGAATATGTTTATCAGCCAATTCGGCTACAACCTCATTGGCTTCTTGTTCGGACAGTTGGCGATGCAGTTCTACCCGGTCACCACATCCGCTCAATATAAAAGTCATACTCAAAACTAAAGCGACAAGCAGAGAGTTATTCATGCTCAAGACTGCATGTTGCTGATCTTGTCAATGCACTGCGTTGTCTTGGCAAGACATTTCACCATCAGTTGTGTTGTAAGTTGCGCGTTATGTAACTCGCGTGGGTAATTTCCTATGGCCTCAACATCAATCCCCTTTTTGGTTGAGCGGATTATTTTTGCGAAGCCATCTCTTGAGTTGCTCAGGTGCTTTGATGCTTCTGTCAAAAGGAGTGAGCCTTCAGGCTTGGCAGAGATTGTGCTTGTGGGATGGGAACCTTCGAACAGTGACGTGAAAAAACTGACGTCCGTACCGCCTGCCGATTGTTCCTGTGGCTTACGGTCGTGTTCGGTATTGCTGCTTTTCTGTGAAAAGCGGTCGTTTATTATTTGCATGGAGTGTCTACTCATTCAGGGTGGACAGCGGCTCTAGAGCACTAAAATGGTCTGTCGGGCCGGTTGGATGATTACCTTTCGGGCTGCAAAGCCTGAAAGGTAATCGATCACCTCGCGATTATTGGCCTGAGCCCGACCGGATCAGTGCTTGAATATTTTTTACTTCAGCACTCTTCCAGCCATTTTTTATTGCATCAGCCTTCATTTTCTCGAAGATAGCTTCGGCTGAGCCCTCGTTCGCGCCTCCAACTCCATCCATACTCCCTGAATATGTCTGCGGTATAGAGCCTGTACCACTTCCTGCGCCAACATTCATATAGAAATCCTACTATGAGTTTTTTGGGTCTTTATTTTTCCATCGGTCAAATCACGGCAGCATCTACGTGTTACAGAGATTTGCTTCTGGCAACAACTGTGTGGCCCGTATTAGTAATGCGTTCCAGATGTTTCCAGGTCGCGATGTAACTAATTGTTTTCTTGAGTGGTTGTTTGATCAGGTCTTTGGCGATACAGGGTTTTTATGGCCTACTTGTTAGCTGTGAGAGGAATGATTGAGCTTATGCCAGTGATATCTTCAAGTGTTTCATCCTGTAATACAGCGTGCGCTTAGCGACCCCCAGTTCAATTGCTACGGTATCTACACAGTGGTGGTGGCGGTACATGGATTCTTCAATCAATGCTTTTTCAATTTGTTGGAGGCGTGTCTTCAGGTCCGTCTGAAGTGGTTGCTGTCTGCATGCGGGAGTTGAGAGCGGCGGGAGGCCCAAGACGAACCGTTTCGCCGTCGAACGTAGTTCGCGCACATTACCCAGCCAGGAGTGACAGAGCAGTTGATGCAGCAGGCTGTCAGGAGGCGATGGGGCACTGCATTTGAACTGCTCCGCTTCTTCCTGAACCATTTCCAGAAACAACGGGATGATGCGTTCGCGCCGATCTCGCAGGGCGGGGAGCTCGATGTTGACCACATTCAAACGAAAGTAGAGGTCACGCCTGAAGGCGCCTTGTTCGACCATGATTTGCAGCGACTGCTGGGCTGATGCGATGACGCGCATGTCCACGGAGATCAGCCGAGTCGAGCCCAGGCGTTCCACCCCACGGCACTCCAGCACGCGCAGGAGCTTGGCTTGCAGGTTCAGGGGCATGCTGTCGATCTCATCCAGGTATAGGGTACCCAGGTGGGCTGCTTCGACGAATCCAGCCCTTGATTGTATTGCCCCGGTATAAGCCCCGCTGTTGACACCGAACAACTGGCTTTCCGCGAGGCTTTCTGGGATTGCCGCACAGTTCACGGCAACAAAATTACCGCGTCGCCCCGATAAACGATGAATCCGCTGTGCAAGAGTGTCTTTTCCGGTGCCGGTTTCTCCCAGCAACAGAATGTCAACGTTGAGCGCGGCAGTGTTGTTAAGCGTGGTTTCAATTTCCGGACCTTCGATGAGTGAAACGTCTGTTTTATTATCCTTCTGGACGTAGGTCGACATGAATTGATACTCCCTGTTCGCTATTACTTCACTGTTGCAAATACGGTGTGCAAGCGCCATTTCAGTAGAGCGTAGATTATAAAAGTTGTCACTCGGTGTAGAGAGGTTTAAGCGGAGGAGTGATGTAGGAAAATGATGGTAAGTTAAGGCTTGTTGGTCGCAGGAATAAGTGCGGGGTTAATCGGTCGATTGGTAAGTAGGAATATTCTGAGAGTCTGTTTTTTTTGGGGATACAAGTCTTTTTTCATAAGCGCTCGCCCACAAAAAAGCCGATGCAATGCATCGGCTTTTTCTGGTCCCGCAGTCAATACCGCGGGTTGTACTTACACGTTAAAACGGAAGTGCATTACATCGCCATCCTTGACGACGTATTCCTTGCCTTCCAGGCGCCATTTACCGGCTTCCTTGGTGCCGGCTTCACCCTTGTACTGAATGAAGTCGTTGTAGGCGATCACTTCGGCGCGGATGAAGCCCTTTTCGAAGTCGGTGTGGATCACGCCGGCAGCTTGTGGCGCGGTAGCGCCAACCTTGACGGTCCAGGCGCGAACTTCTTCGACACCGGCGGTGAAGTAGGTCTGCAGGTTGAGCATCTCGTAGCCGGCGCGGATCACACGGTTCAGGCCAGGCTCTTCAAGGCCCAGGGCCTCAAGAAACATATCTTTTTCTTCGCCGTCATCGAGCTCGGCGATTTCAGCTTCGATCTTGTTGCATACCGGAACAACAATGGCGCCTTCTTCCTCGGCAATGGCCTTGACCACGTCGAGCAGCGGGTTGTTCTCGAAGCCGTCTTCGGCGACGTTGGCGATGTACATCACAGGCTTGGTGGTCAGCAGGTGGAAGCCCTTGATCACAGCCTTCTCGTCGGTGCCCATGCTCTTCATCAGGCTGCGTGCCGGCTTGCCTTCGGTGAAGTGAGCGATCAACTGCTCCAGCAGGCCTTTCTGGACCACTGCGTCCTTGTCTCCGCCTTTGGCGTTACGCGCGACTTTCTGCAGTTGCTTTTCGCAGCTGTCGAGGTCGGCGAAGATCAGTTCCAGGTCAATGATTTCGATGTCGCGCTTGGGGTCGACGCTGTTGGAGACGTGGATCACGTTCTCGTCTTCAAAGCAGCGGACCACATGGGCAATGGCATCGGTTTCACGGATGTTGGCCAGGAACTTGTTGCCCAGGCCTTCGCCTTTGGATGCGCCAGCGACCAGGCCCGCGATGTCGACGAATTCCATGGTGGTCGGCAGGATGCGCTTGGGGTTGACGATCGCTGCCAGTGCCTCCAGGCGTGGGTCCGGCATCGGCACGATGCCGCTGTTGGGTTCGATGGTGCAGAAGGGGAAGTTCTCCGCCGCAATACCGGACTTGGTCAGGGCGTTGAACAGGGTGGATTTGCCGACGTTGGGCAGGCCGACGATGCCGCAATTGAATCCCATGGTGTTTCCCCTCGGGTAAAAGTCAGGCCTTCTGGCTGTGCAGGTTTTTCATCGCGCGGTTCCATTCACCGGCGAAGATATCCGGCAGCACGCCGAGGGCAAAATCGATGCTGGCATCGAGTTTTTCCTGTTCGGCGCGTGGCGCACGACCCAGGACGAAATTTGAAACCATACTGGCAACGCCTGGGTGGCCAATGCCGAGCCGCAGACGGTAAAAGGTATTCTGATTGCCCAGCTGCGCGATGATGTCGCGCAGGCCATTGTGCCCGCCGTGTCCGCCGCCTTGCTTGAGCTTGGCAACGCCGGGTGGCAGGTCCAGTTCGTCATGGGCCACCAGGATTTCTTCGGGTTTGATCCGGAAGAAGCCCGCAAGCGCCGCGACAGCCTGGCCGCTGCGGTTCATGTAGGTGGTGGGAATCAGTAGACGAATATCCTGACCCTGGTGCGAAAAGCGCCCGGTCAGGCCGAAATATTTGCGATCGGCCACAAGGTTGATGCCTTGGGCATGGGCGATGCGCTCAACAAAAAGGGCCCCCGCGTTATGCCGGGTCTGTTCGTATTCGGCGCCTGGATTTCCCAGGCCAACGATCAGTTTAATGGCAGTCACGACAGGGGCCCTTCCTTTGGAGTTGTGGATAACATCGCTACACCAGCGTGCGGCGAAAGTGGACGACAGGAGCTCACTTATCCAGAGATAAACTTCGCGTTGTTGCCCGCTTTCTCGCTACGTTTCGGTCCGCGATGTTCCCTCAAGCTCCTTCGTTGCAGAGTGTATTACTCGGCAGCGGTTTCGCCGGCTTCATCTTCTGCTACAACACGTGGCGCGTGGACGTTGGCAACAGCCTTGTCGTCGTTGTGAGCCAGTGCAACGAACTCAACGCCTTTAGGGGCCTTGAGGTCGGACAGGTGGATGATGGTGCCGATTTCAGCAGCCGACAGGTCGACTTCGATGAACTCAGGCAGGTCTTTCGGCAGGCAGCTTACTTCCAGCTCGGTAGTGGTGTGAGAAACAACGCCACCTTTCTTGACTGGAGCTTCTTCGCCAACAAAGTGCACAGGCACGATAGCGGTCAGTTTCTGACCAGCTACGACGCGTACGAAGTCAGCGTGCAGTACGTGGCCCTTGGAAGGGTGGCGCTGCAGGGCCTTGATGATAACGTTCTGCTTTTTGCCGCCAACGTTCAGTTCGATAACGTGGCTGTAGGCAGCGTCGTTTTCGAGCAGTTTGGCAACTTCTTTGGCCAGCATGCTGATGGATTCAGGGGCTTTGTCGCCACCGTAAACTACAGCTGGAACCAGGCTTGCGAGACGACGCAGGCGGCGGCTCGCACCTTTCCCCAGGTCGGAACGCACTTCAGCATTCAGAGTAAAATCGTTCATGTTGTATCTCCAAAATAACCACATTCGCCCCAGCGTTTGCGACCAGCGCTAAAGGCGATATGGGCAAAAAAGCCCCGCCCCAACAGTATGTTGGGGCGGGGCGCTTTTCGTCAGTGAGGTGCTCCGAAGGTTTGACCCTTAACGGAACATCGCGCTGATCGATTCTTCATTGCTGATGCGGCGAACCGCTTCGGCAACTACCGGTGCGATATCCAGTTGACGGATACGCGAACAGGCTTGAGCAGCAGCGGACAACGGGATGGTGTTAGTCACCACCAGTTCGTCCAGCATGGAGTTCTCGATGTTCTCGATCGCTCGGCCCGACAGCACAGGGTGTGTGCAGTAGGCGAAGACTTTTGCAGCACCGTGCTCTTTCAGGGCTTTCGCCGCGTGGC
Organism: Pseudomonas sp. W2Jun17; assembly: GCF_023127795.1. Classification (NCBI taxonomy): domain Bacteria; kingdom Pseudomonadati; phylum Pseudomonadota; class Gammaproteobacteria; order Pseudomonadales; family Pseudomonadaceae; genus Pseudomonas; species Pseudomonas sp. W2Jun17. The sequence continues at coordinate 60,783 of NZ_SPKO01000008.1, forward strand.
ACAGGGTGCCGGCGGTGTCGACCATGTCATCAACCAGAATACAGGTACGCCCTTCGACATCACCGATGATATGCATCACTTCAGAGTGATTGGCTTTTTCACGGCGTTTATCGATGATCCCGAGGTCCACGCCCAGGGATTTGGCAACGGCCCGTGCACGCACGACGCCACCAATGTCCGGGGACACGATCATCAGGTTTTCAAAGCGCTGGTCTTCGATGTCATCCACCAGAACGGGGGAGCCGTAGATGTTATCTACCGGAATATCGAAGAAACCCTGGATTTGGTCAGCGTGCAGGTCAACCGTGAGAACACGGTCGATGCCTACCACGGTCAGCATGTCAGCAACGACTTTCGCGCTGATAGCCACACGTGCGGAACGCGGACGGCGATCCTGACGGGCATAACCAAAGTAAGGGATTACAGCTGTGATTCGAGTCGCTGAGGAGCGGCGGAAGGCATCAGCCATCACGACGAGTTCCATCAGGTTATCGTTGGTCGGAGCGCAGGTCGGCTGAATAATGAAGACGTCTTTACCGCGGACATTTTCATTGATCTCGGCTGTAATTTCGCCGTCGGAAAACTTACCGACAGAGATGTCACCGAGAGGGATATGCAGCTGACGTACGACACGTCGAGCCAGATCGGGGTTGGCATTCCCCGTAAAGACCATCATCTTGGACACGCGCAGTACCTAGAGGCTGAGGGTAACCTGGATGAGTATTAGAAAATGGCAGGGGCGGCTGGATTCGAACCAACGCATGGCAGGATCAAAACCTGCTGCCTTACCGCTTGGCGACGCCCCTGTATCTGTTGCAACGAGTGCCTAACACTCGATTCCTTTTAGAGCAGACTTTGCAGCTTGCGATGCAACATCGAAACGTTGCTTCCCTTTGCTACAAACCCTGTAAGGGTCTCTGTAAGAAGGGCCGAGACTTTATCAGCTTCAGCTTTGCTTGGGAAGCCCCCAAACACACAACTTCCAGTTCCGGTTAATTTTGCTTCGGTAAATTTACCTAACAAATTCAAAGCGTTACGTACCTCTGGATAACGCCTTGCTACAACCGGTAAGCAGTCATTTCGACTGTTTCCCTTGGGAACGGGGCGCACTTTAATGGGAGAAGAGTTACGTGTCAACAACGGATCTGAAAAAATTTCTGCTGTACTTACAGATACTTGCGGCACAAGCACGACATACCAAGGTTCTTCGGGCTCTACAGGGGTAAGTTTCTCCCCTACGCCCTCAGCAAACGCGGCGTGGCCGCGCACGAAAACCGGGACGTCCGCGCCCAGCGTCAGGCCCAGCACAGCCAGGCGATCGTGGTCCCAGCCCAGTTGCCACAAGTGGTTCAGCCCCAGCAACGTCGTTGCAGCATTCGAGCTCCCGCCCCCGATACCTCCGCCCATGGGCAGGATTTTGTCGATCCAGATATCTATCCCGAGCGGGCAGCCGGATTGTTGCTGAAGTTTTTTCGCCGCCTTCACGATCAGATTGCTGTCGTGGGGCACGCCTTCGAATTCGGTGTGCAGCTGGATCACGCCATCGTCGCGTACGGCGAAGGTCAGCTCATCGCCATAGTCGAGGAACTGAAAGAGGGTCTGCAGCTCGTGATAGCCATCTTCACGGCGACCAAGAATATGCAGCATCAGATTGAGTTTCGCAGGCGAGGGCAGGGTCAGGCGTTCTGTCACGTTATTGCCCCAACTTGCGCGGTTGCCAGTCCTTGATCACCAACGTGACATCAAGGTCGGTGCCGTGCAGCTTGATGCGCTCGGGCAGCCAATAACCGTTCTGTTGCACGTAGCTCAGGTACTCCACCTGCCAGCCGTCCTGCTCCAGGGAGGCAAGGCGACTGTCGCCATTGAGGCTCAGGCGACTTTTGCTCTCGGGCGCCGGAAGACCGCGCACCCACCAGACCAAATGCGAGACAGGCAGCTTCCAGCCGATCTGCTGCTCCAGCAGTTCCTCCGGGGAGGTCGCTTCATAGCGGCCCTGGTTGGCCACTTCCAGGCTCACCTGCCCCGGCCGGCCCGTCAGGCGAGCCGCCCCCCGGCCCAGCGGGCCCGAGAGGCGAATGTCGTAATAATCCTGGCGTTGCAGCCAGAACAGGGTGCCGCTGCCGGAATCTTTCGGCGCGCGAACCCCGACCTTGCCCTCGATCTGCCAGCCGTCGATGCTGCTGAGCTGATCCTTGTGTTGTTGCCATTGCGCCGGGTTGCCCTGGCCTTCAACGGATTCACGGGTGCCTACGCCCGCGCAACCGGCGAGCAGGGCGATAAAACTGAAAACGATAATGTGGCGCAAGAACATAAGCTTAAAGGGTCTCGGATCCGGTCAGGCGCTTGATGGTGCCGCGCAGGATTGGGCTTTCGGGTTGTTCCTTGAGGAATTTTTCCCAGATTTGTCGTGCTTCGCGTTGCTTGCCCTTGGCCCAGAGCACTTCGCCCAGGTGCGCGGCAACTTCTTGATCGGGAAACCGCTCCAGTGCCTGGCGCAGCAAGCGCTCGGCCTCGTCGAGGTTGCCCAGGCGGTAATTCACCCAACCCAGGCTGTCGAGTACAGCCGGGTCTTCAGGGTTGAGCGCATGGGCCTGTTCGATCAGTACCTTGGCTTCGGCGTAACGCGTGGTGCGGTCGGACAAGGTATAACCCAAGGCGTTGAGTGCCATGGCGTTATCCGGGTCGCGCTTGATGATCAGGCGCAGGTCCTTTTCCAGTTGGGCCAGGTCATCGCGTTTTTCTGCCTGCATGGCGCGGGTGTACAGCAGGTTCAAATCGTCGGGATATTGCAACAAAGCTTGTTGCAGCAGCTTCCAGGCGCGTTCGCCCTGCTTGTTGGCCGATAAGGTCTCGGCCTGGATCAAGTACAGCTGGATGGCGTAGTCCGGCTCGGCATCGCGGGCCGCCGCCAGGCGTTTTTCCGCTTCGTCGGTACGGCCATTGCTCATCAGGATGTCGGCCTGGCGCAACTGGGCGGGCAGGTAGTCATTGCCGGGGCCGACCTGGGCGTACTCGAGCAGGGCGGCCTGCGGGTCGTTGCGTTCTTCAGCGATGCGGCCCAGGTTCAGGTGCGCCGAGTCGACATGGCTGTCACGTTCAATCAACTGTTCCAGGTAGCCCTTGGCCTCATCCCAGGCTTTGGCTTCCAGGCACACCAGGGCCAGCGAATAGCGCAGTTCGTCGTCGTCGGGGTATTGCTGGACCAGGTTGGCGAACTGCACTTTGGCGTCTTCCATGCGGTCCTGCTCAACCAGCATTCGCGCATAAGTCAGGCGCAGGCGCTTGTCGTCCGGGTATTTCTTGATGCTTTTTTCCAGCAGAGGAATCGCTTCCTTGCCGCGGTTGAGGTTCTGCAGCAGGCGTGCTCGCAGCAGGATCGGCGCGATCTCGCCGTCTTCCGGCGGGTTCTGCTCAAGCAATTTGAGTGCGGCGTCGGCTTCGTCATCCTGTTGCAACAGCAAGGCTTTGCCGAAAATCAACTGGCTGTTCTTCGGATGCTTTTGCAGCAGGCGGTCGAAGCTCTTCATCAGGCCATTGCGGGTGTCCTGATCGGTGTCGGCGGCCGACAGTGCCAGGAAGTCGAAATGCGTGTCGCCCTTGCCCTGCAGGACTTTCTCCATATAGACCATAGAGTCGTCATAGCGGCCCGCGCGCGCCAGTTGCACGGCGGCGGCGCGCTGGGCTTCCAGATCATCGGGGGCATTTTTTGCCCAGATCAGCGACGTATCCAGCGCAGCCTGGTCGGCGCCCAGGTATTCGGCGATGCGAAACGCACGCTCGGAAATGCCCGGATCCTGGGTGTTGATGGCCTGGGTCACGTAATTATCCAGCGCAATATCGAAACGATTACGCTGGCCGGCCAGTTCCGCGGTCAGCAGGCTGTAGATCGTTTCTTCACTGAACGAGGAATAAACCTTGGGCTTTTCAGGGGCGGGGGAGGTGTCTTCTACCGGCGGCGTAGCCTCCGGCGACACGGGTGCCATGGCCTGGCAGCCGCTGAGAAAGACAAAAGCAAGGAGCAACGCGGAAGATCTATTCATATAGGAAGAGGACGACTAACCTGCGGTCGGATCATCATGACACAAGCCTTCGGCCAAACATAACCGAGTCTCAGTGGAGGCCTTTATAGGCATAACGCATTAGGACAATAGACGACGGTGGTTGTTCTGGATCTTTCGAAGTAGGACAATTGTCGGCTTCCCGACATCATCAGCGATATTGAATGGCCTTCCTCGCACTCGGTATTAACCACAAGACTGCCTCCGTAGACGTGCGCGAGCGCGTGGCGTTTACGCCAGAGCAGTTGGTTGAGGCCTTGCAGCAGCTCTGCCGGCTCACCGACAGCCGCGAAGCTGCGATCCTTTCGACCTGCAATCGCAGCGAGCTCTATATAGAGCAGGAACATCTTTCAGCGGATGTGGTACTGCGCTGGCTGGCCGATTATCACCATTTGAGCCTCGATGACCTGCGCGCCAGTGCCTATGTGCATGAAGAGGATGCGGCAGTTCGTCACATGATGCGTGTGGCGGCCGGTCTCGACTCGCTGGTGTTGGGCGAACCGCAAATTCTTGGCCAGATGAAGTCTGCCTATGCCGTAGCGCGTGAGGCCGGCACGGTCGGCCCGCTGCTGGGGCGCCTGTTCCAGGCCACCTTCAATTCGGCCAAGCAGGTGCGTACCGACACGGCTATCGGCGAAAACCCGGTGTCGGTGGCCTTTGCCGCTGTCAGCCTAGCCAAGCAGATTTTCAGCGACTTGCAGCGCAGCCAGGCGCTGCTGATCGGTGCCGGTGAAACCATTACCCTGGTAGCCCGGCACCTGCACGATTTAGGCGTGAAGCGCATCGTTGTCGCCAACCGCACGCTCGAACGGGCGAGTATCCTCGCCGAACAGTTCGGTGCCCATGCCGTGCTGTTGTCAGACATTCCGGCTGAACTGGTACGCAGTGATATCGTTATCAGCTCCACCGCCAGTCAGTTGCCGATCCTCGGCAAAGGTGCGGTCGAGAGCGCGTTGAAACTGCGCAAGCACAAGCCGATCTTCATGGTGGATATCGCCGTTCCCCGGGATATCGAACCCGAAGTCGGCGAGTTGGACGACGTTTACCTCTATAGCGTCGACGATCTGCATGAAGTGGTCGCCGAGAACCTCAAGAGCCGCCAGGGTGCCGCCCAGGCCGCTGAGGAGATGGTCAGCACCGGTGCTGAAGATTTCATGGTGCGCCTGCGTGAATTGGCGGCGGTGGATGTGCTCAAGGCGTATCGTCAGCAGGGCGAACGCCTGCGTGATGAAGAGTTGCTCAAGGCCCAGCGTCTGCTCGCCAACGGCAGCAGCGCCGAAGAGGTGCTGATGCAATTGGCCCGTGGCCTGACCAACAAACTGCTCCATGCACCCAGCGTTCAGTTGAAAAAGCTTACCGCCGAAGGCCGCCTCGATGCGCTGGCCATGGCTCAGGAACTCTTTGCCCTCGGTGAGGGCGCGTCAGACAGCTCTTCGGATAAAAAACCGCAATGAAAGCGTCACTGCTCAATAAACTGGACGTGCTCCAGGACCGTTTCGAAGAACTGACCGCCTTGCTCGGCGACGGCGAGGTCATTTCTGATCAGGCCAAGTTTCGCGCTTATTCCAAGGAGTACGCCGAAGTTGAGCCGATTGTAGCCACCTACAAACATCTCACCAAAGTGCAGGCTGACCTCGAAGGCGCTCAGGCGCTGCTCAAGGACAATGACCCGGACATGCGTGAAATGGCCGTGGAAGAAGTCCGCGAGGCCAAGGAAAAACTCGCCGAACTGGAAGGCGACCTGCAACGCATGTTGCTGCCCAAGGACCCTAATGACGGGCGCAACGTGTTCCTCGAAATCCGCGCCGGTACCGGTGGCGACGAGGCGGCGATTTTCTCCGGCGACCTGTTCCGCATGTATTCGCGCTACGCCGAACGACGCGGCTGGCGGGTCGAGATCCTGTCCGAGAACGAAGGTGAACACGGTGGCTATAAAGAAGTCATTGCTCGGGTCGAAGGTGACAACGTCTACGGCAAGCTGAAGTTCGAATCCGGCGCCCACCGTGTGCAGCGTGTCCCTGCGACTGAGTCCCAGGGCCGTATCCATACCTCGGCGTGCACCGTAGCGGTGTTGCCTGAGCCGGACGAGCAGGAGGCCATCGAGATCAACCCCGCGGACTTGCGTGTCGACACCTACCGCTCGTCGGGCGCCGGTGGCCAGCACGTCAACAAGACCGACTCGGCGATTCGGATTACCCACTTGCCGTCGGGCATCGTGGTGGAATGCCAGGAAGAGCGTTCCCAGCACAAGAACCGGGCGCGGGCCATGTCCTGGCTGTCGGCCAAATTGAACGACCAGCAAACCAGCGCCGCCGCAAACGCGATTGCCAGCGAGCGTAAGCTGCTGGTGGGCTCGGGCGATCGCTCCGAGCGCATCCGAACCTACAACTTTGCCCAAGGCCGGGTAACCGACCATCGTGTCAATCTCACCCTTTATTCCCTGGACGAGATTCTCGCTGGTGGCGTGGATGCGGTGATCGAGCCGTTGCTCGCCGAATATCAGGCGGATCAACTGGCCGCGATAGGTGAATAAATGACCATCATAGCCAGCCTGCTGCGCGCGGCCGACCTGCCCGATTCGCCCACTGCGCGCCTGGATGTGGAACTGCTGCTGGCCGCCGCCCTGGGCAAGTCCCGCAGCTACCTGCACACCTGGCCGGAAAAGATCGTCAGCAGCGAAGACGCCCTGACCTTTGCCGACTACCTGCAGCGCCGCCGCAGCGGCGAGCCGGTGGCCTATATCCTCGGCCAGCAAGGCTTCTGGAAGCTGGATCTGGAAGTCGCGCCGCACACGCTGATTCCGCGTCCGGAAACCGAATTGCTGGTGGAGGCCGCTCTGGAACTGCTGCCTGCTACCCCGGCCAAAGTCCTGGACCTGGGCACCGGCAGTGGCGCCATTGCCTTGGCGTTGGCCAGCGAACGCCCGGCCTGGCAAGTCACCGCCGTTGATCGCGTGCTCGAAGCGGTGGCCCTGGCCGAGCGCAACCGCCAGCGTCTGCACCTCAATAACGCGACGGTGCTGAACAGCCATTGGTTCAGCGCCCTGCAAGGCGATCGCTTTGACTTGATCATCAGCAACCCGCCCTACATTGCCGACAACGATCCGCATCTGGTGGCGGGGGATGTTCGGTTTGAACCGGCGAGCGCCCTGGTGGCCGGGCCTGATGGCCTGGACGATTTGCGCCTGATCATCGATCAATCACCGGCCCATCTGAATGCCGGTGGCTGGCTGTTGCTTGAGCACGGCTACGACCAGGCCTTGGCTGTGCGTGACTTGTTGCTGAGCCAAGGCTTTGAAGGCGTACACAGTCGTATCGATCTTGGCGGTCACGAACGCATCACCCTGGGGCACCGACCGTGCTGACCGATCAGGAGCTGTTGCGTTATAGCCGGCAGATTCTGTTGCAGCATGTCGACATCGAAGGGCAGTTGCGCCTGAAACAGAGCCGCGCGTTGATCGTCGGCCTCGGTGGCCTGGGCGCTCCGGTTGCGCTCTACCTCGCCGCTGCCGGTGTAGGTGAGCTGCACCTGGCGGATTTTGACACGGTCGATTTGACCAACCTGCAACGTCAGATCATCCATGACACCCACAGCGTAGGGCAGACCAAGGTAGATTCGGCCATGCGTCGGCTGAGCGCGATCAACCCTGAAATCACCCTGACCGCCCATCGCGTGGCGCTGGATGCTGACTCGCTGGTCTCTGCAATCGGCGCGGTGGATGTGGTGCTCGATTGCAGCGACAACTTCTCTACCCGCGAAGCGGTGAATGCGGCCTGCGTCGTGGCGGGCAAGCCATTGATCAGTGGCGCGGCCATTCGCCTTGAGGGGCAATTGTCGGTGTTCGACCCGCGTCGCGCCGACAGCCCGTGCTATCACTGTTTATACGGGCACGGCAGCGACACCGAACTGACCTGCAGCGAAGCCGGTGTGGTCGGGCCGTTGGTGGGGCTGGTCGGTAGCCTGCAAGCGCTGGAAGCCTTGAAGCTGTTGGCAGGTTTCGGTGAGCCGCTGGTGGGTCGCCTGTTGCTGATCGACGCCTTGACCACGCGTTTTCGCGAATTGCGCGTCAAGCGCGACCCGGGTTGCAGCGTGTGTGGAACCCTGCATGGTTAAGGGCGCGCCCATCGGTGTGTTCGACTCCGGCGTCGGCGGCCTGACGGTGCTGGAAGAAATCCAGCAGTTATTGCCCCATGAATCGCTGCTGTATGTGGCCGACTGCGGGCATATCCCCTATGGTGAGAAAACGCCCACTTTCATCCTTGAGCGTTCTCGAACCGTCGCCGAGTTTTTCCGCGAGCGCGGTGCCAAGGCATTTGTTATCGCGTGTAACACCGCAACGGTCGCCGCCGTTGCCGATTTGCGCCAGGACTACCCAGATTGGCCCTTGGTCGGCATGGAGCCTGCGGTCAAGCCCGCTGCTGCCGCTACCCGCAGCGGCGTGGTGGGTGTGCTCGCCACCACCGGGACGCTGCAAAGCGCCAAATTCGCGGCCTTGCTCGACCGCTTCGCCACTGATGTACGAGTGGTGACCCAACCCTGTCCGGGCCTGGTGGAGCTGATTGAAGCCGGTGACCTGAACAGCCCGGCTTTGCACATACTGTTGCAGGGCTATATCGAGCCACTGCTCAGCGCCGGTTGCGACACCATCATCCTGGGTTGCACCCACTATCCCTTCCTCAAGCCGCTCCTGGCGCAGATGCTGCCCCCCAGTATTATCCTGATCGACACCGGCGCCGCCGTGGCGCGCCAGCTCAAGCGTTTGCTGGATGAGCGCGACCTGCTGGCAGCTGGCAATCCCGACACTGCACAGTTCTGGACCAGCGGCGATCTGACCCACCTAAGAAATATCCTACCGACACTTTGGAAACATCCCGGAGTTGTGCGAAGCTTTGGCTCGTGAAAATTTCGTGAAATGGTGCTGATAAAAGCTGAACTTCCGGCTCTACGTCAGCTTCTATAGCCAGTTAGCCTGTTTAAAACTATATAACTTCGTTCGGAAGGATGTTTCTTATGAAGCGCTTGTTCTGTTTGGCTGCGATTGCGGCCGCTGTGTTGGGACACTCTGTTTCAGCCCAGGCCGCCGGCCTGGAGTTCGGGTTGGGGAGTACCAGTGATTCGACGTTGACCTATCGACTGGGCCTGACTTCGGATTGGGATAAAAGCTGGATGCAAAGCGATGTTGGCCGTCTGACCGGCTACTGGAGCGGCGCCTACACGTATTGGGAAGGTGATGACCGGGCAGGTGCCAGCAGCCTGTCGTTCTCGCCGGTGTTTGTGTATGAGTTTGCCGGCCAGTCGGTCAAGCCCTACATCGAAGCCGGTATCGGCGTGGCGGTGTTCTCCCGTACCCGGCTGGAAGACAACAACATCGGCCAAGCCTTTCAGTTCGAAGACCGCCTGGGTTTCGGCCTGCGGTTTACCGGTGGGCATGAAGTGGGCATTCGCGCCACGCACTATTCCAACGCCGGCATCAGCAGCAATAACGATGGGGTAGAGAGCTACTCGTTGCACTACACCATGCCGTTGTAATTCAACAACAACGAAGCCCCCCCTGTGGGAGCGGGCTTGCTCGCGAAGGCGGTGTATCAGCTAGCACATGCATAGACTGACCCACCGCCTTCGCGAGCAAGCCTGCTCCCACATTTAGATCTTTGCTCATCGCAGGATCAGCGGTAGACCGTCGCGATGCCTTCCCGCTCTTCAAGACACTCCGGCGCACCCATCTCAAACTCCCGGCAAATCAGCGGGCGAAGCGCGTAAATCGTGCACATCATCGTGTCCCGGTCCAGCGCGGCGCACCAGCCGTCGTCCAGGCGCAGCATCACTTCGCCGCCCCACTCATCGGTATCGATAAAGCGCTGCGGCACGCCGGTGTCGGTGATCAGCATGACTTCCAGCTGACAGCAGCAGGCCGCGCACGTCGAGCAGGTGACGGCCGGTTCAGTGATTTGGATATGGGGGATGTTGGTCATAGCCGCGCAGTGTAAGGCAAGTGCGTTAAGCGTGTATGAATGCTCGGACAAGCGTCAGTGTTCGAGCTTGCGCGCGAGCCCGTGCAGCAAGGGAAACAGCATGGCCCATAGCAGCGTCAGACCGGTCAGAGTGGCTGCCGTGCCGTAGCCAAAACCCACGCCGGCCAATTGGCTGCCGGCGTAATAAGACAAAGGTCCACCCACTGCGCCCAACAGGCCGGCCAGCCACCAGGGCCGTGCACTCCAGGCCAGGCAATGGCGCAGGGTCGTGGCCAGCAGCGCCCACAGTACGATCAACCAGAATGGAATCAACGGCCCGGGCTCGCTGAAGTGGAAAACGCCCAGGGTGCGCAACAGCGTGTCCAGCAGTGTGCCCGCCAGTGTCACGTTGAGCACGAGCAGGCCGTCATCCGCCGGCGAACTTATCCACAGCAGATGCACGCCCAGTGCCGCCAAACCCACCAGCAGCCATGGGCTGTCGCCGCCGAGTACGCAGGCAAACCAGCCGCATTGGAACAGCGCGGCATTGGCCAGGGTTTTAAGCACTGAAGCGCCCAAGCAATGGCGGGTTGATCGCCGCGGGTTTGGCCAGCAGCAGTTGTGCGGTACCAATGGTGCGTTCCATAAACCCGCCTTCGCAATAGCACAGGTAGAACTCCCACAAACGCAGGAAATATTCGTCGTAGCCCAATTCCATGAGACGGCCATGGGCGCGGCGGAAGTTTTCATGCCACAGGCGCAGGGTACGGGCGTAGTGCAGGCCGAATTCCTCCATGTGCAGCAGGTTCATGTCGGTGTCGCGGCTGACGATGTGCAGCATGTTCTGTACACAGGGCAGGGCGCCACCGGGGAAAATGTAGCGCTGGATGAAGTCGACGCTGCGCTTGGCCTGCTCAAAGCGCTGTTCGCGAATGGTGATGGCTTGCAGCAGCATCAGGCCGTTGGGCTTGAGCAAGTGCGCACATTGTTTGAAATAGGTCGGCAGGAACCGATGGCCCACCGCTTCGATCATCTCGATCGACACCAGCTTGTCATACTCGCCGGTGAGGTCGCGGTAATCGCTGAGCAGCAAGGTCACTTGATCTTGCAGGCCCTGCGTCTGGATGCGTTTTTCGGTGTAGGCGAATTGCTCCTTGGACAGGGTCGTGGTGGTGACCTTGCAGCCGTAATGCTGCGCCGCATACAACGCCATGCTGCCCCAGCCGGTGCCGATTTCCAGCAGATGGTCGCTGGGCTTGAGCGCCAGTTTCTGGCAGATGCGCTCCAGCTTGTTCAGTTGCGCTTGTTCCAGGCTGTCATCGGGTGTCAAAAACTGCCCCGCCGAGTACATCATGGTCGGGTCGAGAAACTCTTCGAACAGGTCGTTGCCCAGGTCGTAATGGGCGGCGATGTTTTTCTGCGAGCCCTTGCGTGTGTTGCGGTTGAGCCAGTGCAGGCCTTGGGTGAACGGGCGGGCCATGCGTGCCAGGCCACCTTCCATGGCGTCGAGTACTTCCAGGTTGCTGACCATCACCCGGACCACGGCGGTGAGGTCGGGACTGGTCCAGTAACCATGGATAAATGCCTCGCCGGCGCCGATCGAACCATTGGCGGCCACCAGGCCCCATACCGCCGAGTCGAGAATCTGAATTTCGCCTAACAGGTGCGCTTCCCGTGCGCCGAACACTTGTCGCTCGCCGTCTTCGATCACCACCAACTGGCCGTGACGCAGTTGGCTGAGCTGGCGCAGCACCGCCTTGCGCAACAGCGCAGCGGTCATGCCATTGACGTTCAGGCGGTTAGCCTTGACCGATAAACTAGGGTGTTTCATGGCGGCGATCCTTGGTGTACCCGACGGCGGTGCGAGAGGCGCCATCGGCGGCCCGGTGGGAAAAAATCGGTGTGCGCTTGAGCAGCAGGCGCAAGGCTTGCCAGTAGATTGCCAGGCAGGTCTTGGCGGTCATCCAGGGGAAACGCCACAAATAGTGATGCAGGCTTGCGCGGCTGAGTGAGTGTTTTTCCAGGCTCAAGGTGGCGTCGAAAACCTTTTGCGTGCCCTGCCAGTCGGCCATGTGCACGCCGAGCCGGGCAGATGGAGGGCTGAAACTCATGCGATATTCCAGGTCGCGCGGTAAGAAGGGCGACACATGGAACCCCTTGGCCACGGCGAAGTGCTGATGCTCATCGGCGTCGAGGGGCTGGGCCGGCAGCACGTAGTGATAGCGCTCGCGCCATGGCGTGTTGGTCACTTCACACAGAATCGCGGCCAACTGCCCGTCGGCCTCGAAGCAGTAGAAGAAACTCACCGGGTTAAACGCCAGGCCCCAACTGCGGGCCTGGGTCAGCAGGCAGATAGCGCCCTGGGGTGTTCGCCCCAGAGCTTTGCCGACTTCGTGGCGCACGGCATCGCTCAAACTCATGCCGTGGCGCGTGAGTTCACGCAGGTAATCCTGCTGGCGAAAGCCGAAAGGCGCCAGGCGACCAGTGCCGGCCAGGGGTGAAAGCCCGAGTACTGCATCCTGTTCGCTGAGGTCCAGATACAGCAGGCCGATGCGGTAGCGAAAAGCGTGGGCCCTGGGCGTAAACCGGCGATGGGCGATCCAGCCGCTATACAGGGCGCTGTTCACAGGCTTTCCCCGAACGCCTGGGCCACGCGCAGGGCACTGACCACGCCGTCTTCGTGGAAGCCGTTGGCCCAGTACGCGCCGCAGTAGAAGGTGTTGCGGGTACCGTGCAATTCTTCCCAGCGTGCTTGAGCGGCCACGGCGGCCAGGCTGTACTGCGGATGGGCGTAGGTGTAGCGCGCGAGGATCTTCAACGGGTTGATCACTTGCGTCTGGTTGAGGCTGACACAAAACGTGGTGTCGCTGTCGATGCCCTGCAGGATGTTCATGTCGTAGGTGACGGCGGCCTGATTCTGCGAGTGGCCGGTCAACCGGTAATTCCAACTGGCCCAGGCCAGCTCGCGGTCAGGCAGCAAGCGCGTGTCGGTGTGCAGCACTACGTCGTTGTCGGCGTAGGGTAGGGCGCCGAGGATCTCTTGTTCGGCCTGGCTCGGGTCGTCAAGCAATGCCAGGGCCTGATCACTGTGGCAGGCCAATACCACCCGGTCGAAGGTTTCGCTGCCGTACGGGCTGTGGATAACCACGCCATTGTCGGTGCGTTGCACTTTATGCACAGGGCAACCGAGGCGCACACGCTCGCGAAAACTGCGGGTCAGCGGTTCGATGTAGCTGCTTGAACCGCCTTCGATCACGCACCATTGCGGCCGGTTGTTGACCGACAACAAGCCGTGGTTCTTGAAGAAGCGCACGAAGAATTGCAGTGGGAAACCGAGCATGTCCGAAAGGGACATTGACCATATCGCAGCCCCCATTGGCACGATGTAGTGGCGGATAAACCTTTGGCCGTAACCGCCGGCTGCGAGGTAGTCACCGAGGGTCATCTCGGCACTGATACGCTGCTCTTGCAGGTCCAAAGGCGCTTGGCGGTTGAAGCGCAGGATATCGCGCAACATGCCCCAGAACCCGGGCGACAGAATATTGCGGCGTTGGGCAAACAAGCTGTTGAGGTTGTTGCCGTTGTACTCGAACCCGCTGCTTTGGTCACACACCGAAAAGCTCATTTCGGTGGGTTTGAACGTCACGCCGATCTGGCCCAGCAACTGGATGAAGTTGGGGTAGGTCCAGTCGTTGAACACAATAAAGCCGGTGTCCACGGCATAGCGTTCGCCCTCTACGGTAACGTGGACTGTGTGCGTGTGCCCGCCGATGCGGTCGCCCGCTTCGAACACGGTGATGTCGTGGCGGCGGCTGAGCAGGTAGGCGCTGGTCAGCCCGGCGATACCGCTGCCGACAATGGCGATCTTCACGGAATGTCCTTTTTCGGTGGCGGGCTGCGCAACATGCGCTTGCCGATGATCAATTGCGCGCGGTTAGGCAACTTCGACAGCGGCCACAGGGTGGCAATGAACATGGCCGGGAAGGCAATTTCCAGCGGGCGTTTCTCCAGTTTCGCAAAGATGTGCCGCGCCGCCTTGTCGGCGGACCAGCTCAGGGGCATCGGGAAGTCATTGCGTTCGGTCAGCGGTGTGTCAACAAAGCCTGGGCTGATCACGGTGACGTCGATGTTTTCCGGTGACAGGCTGATGCGCAGGGACTCGAACAGGTAACGCAGGCCGGCCTTGGATGCGCCATAGGCTTCGGCGCGTGGCATCGGCAGGTAAGTCACCGCGCTGGCCACGCCCACCAGATGCGGGGTACGCCCCGCGCGCAACAGCGGCAGCGCGGCCTCGATGCAATAACTGCTGGCCAACAGATTGGTACGCACCACATGTTCGATGATCGAAGCGTCAAATTGCCGGGCGTCGACATATTCACAGGTGCCGGCATTGAGGATCACCGTGTCCAACTCACCCCAGACCTGGGCGATGTGTTCACCGATCTCGCGCACGGTCTGGCTGTCGGTCAGGTCGCCGGCCACCACCAGCACTTGCCCTGGATAACGATGGGCGAGTGCTTCCAGCGGGCCTTTGGTGCGGGAACTGAGGGCCACATGGGCGCCACTGTTGAGCAGCTCTACGGCCAATGCGGCGCCGATGCCACTGCTGGCGCCGGTCAGCCAATAACGGCGGGGCGATGCAAGGCTCATCCCATTCTCCTTTTCAGCCAACTGATGACGCGGCCGAGAATCGGCACATGTTCATAAAGCAGTGCGCCCGCATCGAAGTAATCGCGATGCCGGTAGACCTTGTCGCGCCACATCAAGTGGGAACAGCCCTCTACCCGGATCATCTTGCCTGCGGCCAGGCGCGGATGACGAAAACTCATGATCCAGCGCAGGTAGCCTTCGCCTTCGGCCGTCTGGTCGATACCCTGAAACTCGAAATCCAGTTGGCTGACGTTGCTGTATAGCTGAGCGAAATAACGCTGCAGTTCGGGCAGCCCATGGACTTCATGCAGCGGGTCGGCAAATACAATGTCATCACTGTACAAACTGCCAAGCAGGTGCAGGTTGTGCTTGTCCAGCGTGGTGAAGGCTTCGGCGAAGCGGCGCAGGAAGTCACTCATGATCAGCCATCTCCTGACGTGAAGGCAGGCGGCGAAAGGCAGCCAATGCGCGTTCCCGAGAGGCTTTGAGGTCGACGATGGCGCAGGGGTAATCCGCCACGCCAAACAAACCGCCAGCCGCTGCCGGGTGATGCACTTCTTTTTTATTCAGCGTGGCCAGTTCCGGCAGCCAGCGCTTGATGAAAATGCCGTCGCCGTCGAATTTCTCCGATTGGCTCAACGGGCTGAAAATCCGGAAGTACGGTGCCGAGTCGGTACCGGTCGATGAGCTCCACTGCCAACCGCCATTATTGGCCGCCAGGTCACCGTCGATCAGGTGGCGCATAAAAAAGCGCTCGCCTTCGCGCCAGTCGATCAGCAGGTTCTTGGTCAGGAACATCGCCACCACCATGCGCAGGCGGTTGTGCATCCAGCCGGTCTCCAGCAATTGGCGCATGGCCGCGTCGATGATCGGCAAACCCGTGCGCGCCTGTTGCCAGGCCGCGAGGTCTTCGGGGGCATTGCGCCAGGCCAGCGCTTCGGTTTCCGGGCGAAAGGCGCGGTGGCGGGACACCCGTGGGTAGCCG
The DNA here is from genome assembly GCF_023127795.1 of Pseudomonas sp. W2Jun17. Taxonomy (NCBI): domain Bacteria; kingdom Pseudomonadati; phylum Pseudomonadota; class Gammaproteobacteria; order Pseudomonadales; family Pseudomonadaceae; genus Pseudomonas; species Pseudomonas sp. W2Jun17. The sequence continues at coordinate 76,427 of NZ_SPKO01000008.1, forward strand.
ACCAGAATGTGTTTATAGAACTCGCGCCATAGCAGCTCGTTGATCCAGGTGATGGCGCCGATGTCGCCGCTCTCGAACTCGCCCTGATTGGTTTGCAGCGCAGCGTGCAAGCACTGGCGCGGCGAAACCACACCGGCGGCGAGGTAGGCCGAAAGCTGGCTGGTACCGGGTTTGGCTGGGAAGTCGCGCTCGTCCTTGTAATAGCTGATCTGCTCGTCGGTGAAGGCGTCGAGGCGGCGGCGCGCCTCGTCTTCACCGGCTGGCCACAGGGCGCGCAAGGTTTCGCTGGGCGACTCGAAACCGTCGACCGTGGTCGGCACCGGATCGCTTTTCACGTCGAGCCTGGCCTGAGCTTTCGGCGTTGCCACCTGGCGCGGCAGGGCGCTGTGCAGGCGGTTGTAGCAAACCTTGCGAAACTGGCTGAACACTTGGAAATAGGTGCCGGTCTTGGTCAGTACGCTACCGGGTTGGAAAAACAGTTGGTCCAGGTAGCTGTGAAACGTGATTCCCTGCGTTTGCAGCGTCTCTGCCACGCCAGCATCACGCTGGCTCTCGTGGATGCCGTATTCCTCGTTGACATGCACAGACTCCACCGACAGTTCCCGGCACAGTTCGCTCAGTGCAGCGGGCGCCTGGTCCCAGGTCGCGGCGTAGCGGATCAATAAAGGGATGTTCAGTTCGCCCAGCGCCTGGCTCAAGTGCTGCAGGTTGCGCAGCCAGAAATCGATTTTGCACGGCGCGTCATCGTGGGCCAGCCACTGCTGAGGAGTGATCAGGTAAATGGCCGCGACGGGGCCACGCTGGCACGCAGCAGCAAGGGCCGTGTTGTCGTGCAGGCGCAAGTCGGTGCGCAGCCAGATCAGATGCATTTAGACGATTCCACGCTGGATCAATAATTGGTGGGCCGACAACGGGTCTTGCGCCATGAACAACTCAGGGATGTCGCGGGTGAGTACGGACAACTCGGCGTTGTGAATGCGCACCGTCGGGCCGGCAATCACTATTGGGCAACTGACGTCGCCCAATAGTTTTGTCAGTGTCGACAAATGGAGGGTCTTGCTCGAATACAACAGCACGGCGCGTGGTTGCAGGTGTTCCACCGCCAGGGCCAGTTCGCCGGCAGGCAGCGGCCAATCGAATACTTCCACCGGGCAGTCGGCGCTGCTCGCCAGCCAGGCGCTGAGCCACAGGTGCGGTTCCAGCGGTAAGTCGGAATGGTTGACCAGCAGCAGCGGCGCGCCGTGGAGTTGGCGATTGTTGTGATAAATCCGCGCGCCGAACTTGCTGCGCAGCCACGACAGGAAAAACGCCCGCTCCATCTGCGCGCCGAACTGGCCCTGCCACCGTTGTTCCAGCTCCTTGAGCAGCGGCAGCATCAATTGCTCGCACAAGGTGCGTGGCGGGTAGAGCGCCATGGCCTGGTTGAAGGCGTCATCGACCCGGCGTTCGGCCAGTTCGCTGATGGCATCCACCAAATGCTGGCGCAGGGCGTGCCACTCGTTTTCCATGGGCGCGGGGCTGGCCTGGGCTGAGTCGATCAAGCCTTTGACCTGACTGACCGGCACGCCTCGATTGAGCCAGGTGAGGATGGCGTGGATGCGTTGTACATGTTCGGCACTGAACAGCCGGTGCCCCTTGGGCGTGCGCTGGGGCACGATTAGGCCGTAGCGGCGCTCCCAGGCGCGCAGGGTCACGGCGTTGACGCCGGTCTGGCGCGCCACTTCGCGGATTGGCAACCAGCCGTTTTCAATGGCCAGGGCAATGTCTTCGCCGGGTTCGTCAAGCAGGGCAGCTTTCATGGGTTATATCGCATTACGCAGGCTGAGGTTTTCCGGGTGCGGTTGCAGGTAGGCCTGCTGCGCGATGTAACGGTCCGGATGTTGGCGAAAGTGATGCTTGAGCAGGGTGAGTGGCACTACCAGCGGCACGATGCCTTGACGGTACTGGCCGATCACGGTTTGCATTTCCTGTTTGTCATCGGCGCTGATGACCTGCTTGAGGTAGCCGCTGATGTGTTGCAGCACATTGCTGTGTGTGCCGCGGGTGGCGCACTTCTTCAGGCCCGTCATCAGCTCGCCGAAGTAGCCGTGGGCCAGAGCCTGGAGATCGACGTCCTTGCCCATGCTGCCGAGCAAATGGCCCAGGCTTTTGTAATGCGCCGGGCTGTGGGCCATCAGCAGGTACTTGTAGCGCGAGTGAAACGTCAGCAAGCCGTGGCGGGTGAGCCCCTCGGCCAGCAGTTGTTGCCAGCTGGCATACACGAATACGCGGGTCAGGAAATTTTCCCGCAACACAGGGTCGTTCAGCCGGCCGTCTTCTTCTACCGGCAGGTTAGGGTGACGCGCACAAAACGCCTGGGCGTAAATGCCGCGGCCGCCACCGTCAACGGGCGTGCCGTTGGCGCGGTACACCTTGACCCGCTCCAGGCCGCACGATGGCGACTTCTGCATGAAGATATAACCGCACAGGTCTGTGTGTGCCTGGGCCATTTGCTGGCCGTAGTCGTGCAGTGGCTGCGTGACGTTGAGTTCACGGTTTACCGTGCCAACGGCTTGCGGCTGCGCAGGGTCGCCTACCAGCCGGATTGGCTCGCGGGGGATGCCCATGCCGATGGCAACTTCCGGGCACAACGGCACGAAGTCGAAGTAGTCGCTGAGTGTCTGGGTGCACAGCAGCGACTGTTTATGCCCACCGTTAAAGCGCACGTTTTCGCCAAGGAGGCAGGCGCTGATGGCGATCTTCGGTTTTGTACTACTCGACATACCCAAAACCTCTGCAATAATCCTGTACAACTTATAAAGTTTGTACAACTACGTCTCATCATAGATTCGATGTTGTACAAGTCAAATAGTTTGTATAGGTTTTTTTGCAGTGTTACTTCCAGCCGATTTTCCAGCACTCGGCGTTTTGCAGGGTCTGCCATGGCAGGCGTTCGGCACGGTGGGTCAGCACCGCTTGCAGCTCGATTTCCAGCACCGTGCCTTCGTCATCACGAAACAACTCGGTGACCAAAAAGTGTTTTTCCTTGTTGCGTGGCTGTGCTGCCGTCCATTTCGACAGCAGCAGCTTGCTGGGGTTGAGGCGGTTCATTGCAGGTGTGCGATCAAGCGTCGTGCCGCTTCCTGACCACTGAGCCAGGCGCCTTCCACCCGGCCCGAAAGGCACCAGTCGCCGCAGACGAACAGGCCCAGGTCGGCATCGGCCAGTACGCCGAACTCATGGCTGCCCGACGGGCGAGCGTAGAGCCAGCGGTGTGCCAGGCTGAATGACGGCGCGGGCATGGCGCTGTGCAGCAGTTCGGCGAAGGCGCCGTGCAAGTGCTCGATTACCGCTTCCTTGGGCAGGTCCAGGTGCGCCTTGCTCCAGGCGCTGGTGGCGTGCAGCACCCAGGTGTCGAGGGTGGTGTCGCGCCCGGGTTTGCTGCGGTTGCGCGCCAGCCAGTCAAGGGGGCTGTCTTGCACGAAGCAGCCCTCCATCGGTGTATCCAGGGGCTTGTCGAAGGCCAGCGCAATGGCCCAGGTCGGGTCCATTTTCACCCCGGCGGCGGCACTTGCCAGCTTGGGGGCAGCGGCCAGCAGGGCAGTGGCCTGAGGGGCCGGTGTGGCGATGATCACATGGCTGAAGGGGCCGTGACTCTCACCGTCGGCGTCGAGCAGGTTCCAGTGCTGTGTGCCCTGGAACACCTCGGTGATGCGGCAACCGAACTCCACCGGCAGGTCATCGAGCAGTGCGCGGGTGATCGCGCTCATGCGCGGTGTACCGACCCAGCGGATCTGTTCATCGGGGGAAGGCGTCAGTTGGCCGGACTTGAAGTTGTACAGCTGGGGCTTCCACTGTTCGGCCCAGCCATTGCTTTGCCAGCGCTGCACTTCGTTGACGAAGCGCCGGTCGCGGGCGGTGAAGTATTGCGCGCCCATGTCCAGCGCGCCGGCATCGCTGCGCTTGCTGGACATGCGGCCACCGCTGCCGCGGCTTTTATCGAAGAGTTGTACGGTGTGGCCCGCGTCTTTCAACGCTCGGGCGGCGGAGAGACCGGCTATGCCGGTGCCGATGATCGCGATGGGGACAGTCATGGGAGGCCTCGTTTTACCGTTGGGTACAGACTACGCCGACACCAATAGCTGTACAATATTGTTTTTTGGTATAAGTTTTGGCGTGCCTGATTGTGTGGCGTGACCTATGGTTAAGCTCAGGCTTGAACGCGCGTCACGCTCGATTATCAAATTGATCCCTGCTTATAAAATAGACCAGTGAGCGGCGGCGAACGTTACATGAGGAGAGTCCCATGCATATTTTGCTGACCGGCGGTACCGGCCTGATTGGCCGTCAACTTTGCCAACACTGGCTCGCCCAGGGTCATCGCCTGACGGTGTGGAGCCGGCAACCGGAAACGGTCGCCAGGGTCTGCGGCGCACAGGTGCTTGGGGTGGCTCGCCTGCAAGAGGTGATTGGCGCGGTGGACGCGGTGGTCAACCTTGCGGGTGCACCCATCGCTGACCGGCCCTGGACCCACAAGCGCAAGGCATTGCTGTGGAGCAGCCGCATCAACCTCACCGAAACCCTGCTGGCCTGGATCGACAGCCTGGAGCAGAAACCGGCGGTACTGATCTCCGGCTCCGCAGTGGGCTGGTATGGCGACGGCGGCGAGCGCGAATTGACCGAAGCCAGCGGGCCAGTGCTGGACGATTTCCCCAGCCAGTTGTGTATTGCCTGGGAAGAAACCGCCCAACGTGCCGAAGCCCTGGGCGTTCGCGTGGTGCTGGTGCGCACCGGCCTGGTGCTGTCGGCGCAGGGCGGCTTTTTGTCGCGCCTGTTGCTGCCCTTCAAACTGGCGCTGGGCGGGCCGATCGGTAACGGTCGGCAGTGGATGCCATGGGTGCATATCAAGGATCAAATCGCCCTGATTGATTTTCTTCTGCACAAGACTGACGCCAGCGGTCCTTATAATGCCTGCGCGCCACACCCGGTGCGTAATCGCGAGTTTGCCAAGACCCTCGGCCAGGTGTTGCACCGCCCGGCGTTCATGCCGATGCCGGCGTTTGCACTGAAGGTTGGCCTGGGCGAATTGTCTGGTTTGTTGCTGGGCGGGCAGAAGGCCTTGCCTGAACGGCTGCTGGCGGCGGGTTTCACTTTCCAGTTCACTGAGTTGCGTGCGGCTCTGGACGACCTGTCCAGCCGCCTCTAAAGATAGGATGTTGCATGACCGATCACGCGTTGTTACTGGTCAACCTGGGTTCGCCAAAGTCCACTTCGGTGGCTGATGTGCGCAGCTACCTCAATCAGTTCCTGATGGACCCTTATGTGATCGACCTGCCATGGCCGGTGCGGCGTTTGCTGGTGTCGCTGATCCTGATCAAGCGCCCTGAGCAGTCTGCCCATGCTTATGCGTCGATCTGGTGGGATGAGGGCTCGCCGTTGGTGGTCTTGAGCCGTCGTCTGCAACAGCAGATGACTGCGCAGTGGACCCACGGCCCTGTGGAACTGGCAATGCGTTATGGCGAGCCGTCGCTGGAAACCGCCCTGACACGGCTGGCCGCCCAGGGTATCGGCAAGGTGACACTGGCGCCGCTGTATCCGCAATTTGCCGACAGCACCGTGACCACGGTGATAGAAGAAGCCAGGCGCGTGGTGCGCGACAAGAAACTCGCTATCCAGTTTTCGATCCTGCAGCCTTTTTACGACCAGCCCGAGTACCTCGATGCTCTGGTAACCAGCGCACGCACTTACCTGGAGCAGGATTTCGATCACTTGCTGCTCAGTTTCCATGGTCTGCCCGAGCGCCATCTGAAAAAGCTCGACCCTACCGGCGGGCATTGCTTCAAGGATGCCGACTGCTGCAAGAACGCATCGCCAGAGGTGCTCGCCACCTGCTATCGCGCCCAATGCTTCAGCGTCGCCCGGGATTTTGCCGCGCGTGCCGGTTTGCCCGATGGCAAGTGGTCGGTGGCGTTTCAATCGCGCCTTGGCCGGGCCAAGTGGATCGAGCCCTACACCGAGGCCCGCCTGGACGCGCTGGCCCAGCAGGGCGTGAAGAAGCTGCTGGTGATGTGCCCGGCGTTTGTCGCCGACTGCATCGAGACCCTGGAAGAAATTGGTGATCGCGGGCGGGAGCAGTTCCGCGAGGCGGGGGGCGAGGAGTTGGTGTTGGTGCCGTGCTTGAATGATGACCCGCAATGGGCGGCGGCGCTCAATACCCTGTGCGAACGAGCGCCCGTTGCCTTGTAGTCAAGCCTTGCGGTGACTCAAATGTGGGAGGGGGCTTGCTCCCGATGGCGGTGGATCAGTGACAGATATACTGCCTGATACTCTGCTATCGGGAGCAAGCCCCCTCCCACATTCAGTTCCATGCTCGTCAGAGATTGAGGGTCAGGCTGACGGTGAGGTTGCGCGGTTCACCGGGGTTGGTCCAATAGCGGCTGTAGGAGCGCTCGTAGTACTTCTCATCGAACAGGTTATTCAGGTTCAGCCCCACGGTGACATTCTTCGTGGCCTTGTAGTGGGCCAGTAAATCCACGGTGTGGTAGGCCGGCAGTTCGAAGCCTGTGCCCGCCTCGCCGGAACGGTCACCCACATAAGTAAACGCCGCCCCCAGGTCTGAACCGCGCAACGCCCCATCCTGGAATTCATAAACGCCCAACAGACTGCCGCTGCGCTTGGCGACCCCGAGAATGCGACTGCCCGTGGGGATGGCTTTGTCGCCCTTGGTCACTTCGGCGTCGATATAGGCCAGTGCGCCAATCACGCGTATGGCGTCGGTCACTTGCCCGGTCACCTGCAGGTCAAACCCCTGGCTGCGCGCCTTGCCAATGGCGCGGTCGGTGTTGGTCGCCGGGTCCAGGGTGAGGACGTTTTCCTTTTCGATATGGAAGGCCGCGAGCGTCGCGCTGAGGCGCTCGTCAAACATCTCGCTCTTGATACCCACCTCATAGCCCACGCCTTCTTCTGGCTTGAAGGATTTGCCGCCGGCATCCAGGCCGCTGTTCGGCTTGAACGAGGTGGATGCGTTGGCAAATACCCCGACTTGCGGTGTCAGCTGATAGAGCAGGCCGGCGCGTTGGGTCAGGGCGTCGTGGGTCTGGCGGCTTTTGGCGTGGTTGCGGGCGAAGTTCTCGGTGCTCTGTTCGAAGTGCTCGAAGCGCGCACCGATCATGCCTCGCAGGCGGTCGGTGAAGATGATCTGGTCTTGCAGGTTCAGGGCGTGGCTTTTGGTCTGTTCGAAGAAGTCGGTGCCGGAGCGTGCGCCATTGGGTTTGGCCTGGCCATAGACCGGTTTATAGATGTCGATAGGGTAGTCACCGCCAATCGCCGTCACACGCTCCTTTTTGCGGTAGTCCTCGTATTCGGTGCCGATCAGCAGTTCATGCTGCCAGCTGCCGATATCGAACAGCCCGCGCAGTTCCAGCTGGGTGATGCTGTCATGCCAACCGGTCGAGCGTTCACGGTAGCGACGGTTGACGGTGTGACCATCCCCATTCAGCGCACGGCTTTCCGACGCATCGCCCCACAGGCTGCCCTGCTTGTAGTGGCTGGCCAGGCGCAGCTTCCAGGCGTCGTTGAGGTGGTGTTCCAACGCGGCCTGGATGCGGTTGTTGTGGTTGCGAATATTGCCGTCGTTGGGCTCGCCCAGAAAGGTGGAATGGGACATGCCAGTATCGGCGACGATGCCCCGGTCGAAGGTGGAGCTGTGGCGCACGAATTCGCTTTCGACCAGCAACTGAGTGTCCGGGGTCAACTGCCAACTGAACGACGGCGCGACGAACACTCGTTTAGCGTCCACGTGATCGCGGAAACTGTGCTTGTCTTCAACCGCCAGATTCACCCGTGACAAGACGCGCCCCTCGCTGTCCAGCGGCGTATTCACATCCAGCGCAGTGCGGTAGCGGTCCCAACTACCAGCACTGGTTTGCAAGGTGGTGAACGCTTCGGGCTGGGGTTTCTTGGTGACGATGTTCACCGTGCCGCCAGGATCGCCACGCCCATATAAGCTGGCGGCGGGGCCTTTGAGAACTTCAATGCGTTCGATATTTGCCGCGTCCGGCGTACTGGGGTAACCGCGGTTGGCGCTGAAACCGTCCTGGTAGAACTCAGACGTGGTGAAGCCGCGCACGCTGTATTCGTAGAGGGTCAGGCCACCGAAGTTGTTTTGCTTGGATACGCCGCCGGCAAATTCCAGGGCGCGCTCCACGCTGGTACTGCCCAGGTCCTTGAGCACCGTGGCGGGGATCACGCTGATCGATTGCGGTATGTCGCGAAGGGCGGTATCCGTTTTGGTGGCACTGGCAGAGCGGGTGGCGCGATAGCCTTGGACCGGGCCTGTGGCGGACTCATACGCCTCGGAGGTTACGCTGATGGTGTCCAGTTCCAGGGTGTTTTCTTCGGCGTAGGCATGGTCGAGCAGCAAACCCAAGGCCAGGCCGGCCAAGGGCACAAACTTTCGAGACGGCATGATAGAGCGTTCCAATAGCGATATTGAAACAATATAACATGCCTAATGAGAATGAATCGCTAAGAAATGTCGCCCTACAAGCGCCCGCGAACGGGCGCTAGGGTCGCGACGGTTATTGCTCTTCTTTTATCGGTGCGGTCGCCGGTGGCGGACGCAGGCCGATTTCCGCCGAGAGCTTGATCTCCTTGCCGTTACGCATGACCAGGATCGCCACCTTGTCGGTCGGTTTGATTCGCGCCACCTGGTTCATCGACTTGCGGCCATCACCGGCCGGTGCACCGTCGATGCTGAGGATTACATCGCCCAACTCCAGGCCGGCTTTCTGCGCCGGGCCATCGCGGAAGATCCCGGCGACCACGATGCCTGGGCGTCCGGTCAGGCCAAACGACTCGGCCAGTTCCTTGGTCAAGGGTTGCACTTCAATGCCCAGCCAGCCGCGAATGACCTGGCCGTGTTCGATGATCGACTTCATCACTTCCATCGCCAGCTTCACCGGGATCGCAAAACCGATGCCTTGGGAGCCGCCGGACTTGGAGAAAATCGCTGTGTTGATGCCGGTCAGGTTGCCATTGGCATCCACCAGCGCACCGCCGGAATTGCCCGGGTTGATGGCTGCGTCGGTCTGGATGAAATCTTCGTAGCTATTAAGGCCCAACTGGTTGCGCCCGGTGGCGCTGATGATGCCCATGGTGACTGTCTGGCCCACGCCGAACGGGTTGCCGATAGCCAGTGCTACGTCACCCACGCGCAACCCGTCGGAGCGACCGAGGGTGATCGATGGCAGGTTCTTCAAATCGATTTTCAGTACTGCGAGGTCGGTTTCCGGGTCGCTGCCCACCACACGGGCCAGGGTTTCGCGGCCATCACGCAGGGCGACCACGATCTGGTCGGCGCCGGTAGTCACGTGATTATTGGTGAGGATGTAGCCTTCGGGGCTCATGATTACCCCGGAACCCAGGCTCGACTCCATGCGGCGCTGCTTGGGGCCGTTGTCACCGAAATAGCGGCGAAACTGCGGGTCCTCGAACAGCGGGTGCGCCGGTTTGTTGATGACCTTGGTGGTGTACAGGTTGACCACCGCAGGGGCCGCAATGGTGACCGCGTCGGCATAGGTGACCGGGCCCTGCACCACCGTGTTGGTTTGCGGTGCTTGTTGCAGGTTCACATCCAGGGTAGGCAGGCCCACCCATTGGGGATAACGCTGAATAATCAGCATCGCGATCAGCACGCCAGCCAACAATGGCCATCCAAAAAAACGCAGTGCCTTGAGCATCAAGTAAGTCCTGACAGGTTGCAGGGGGCGGGCGAGCGCCCATAATGTCGCGCATTATACGAGGCTGCGATGCCTGCGAACCGGATATTTAGGAGTCTTTTATGGCCGTCCCTCTTACCACCCTCGTTGAGGAAGCCGACCGCTACCTTGGCAGTGCCAAAATTGCCGATTATTGCCCCAATGGCTTGCAGGTCGAGGGCCGCCCGCAGGTGATGCGCATCGTCAGCGGTGTGACCGCAAGCCAGGCGCTGCTGGACGCCGCCGTCGAAGCCGGGGCCGATCTGGTGCTGGTGCATCATGGTTATTTCTGGAAGGGCGAGAGCCCGTGTATCACCGGCATGAAGCAGCGCCGCCTGAGAACCCTGCTCAAGCACGACATCAGCCTATTGGCCTATCACCTGCCATTGGACCTTCACCCTGAGGTGGGCAATAACGTGCAACTGGCCAAGCAACTGGACATCACCGTCGAAGGCCCGTTGGACCCGAGCAACCCCAAGGTGGTCGGCCTGGTGGGGTCGCTGGCCGAACCCTTGTCACCGCGTGATTTCGCCCGCCGTGTGCAGGATGCAATGGGGCGCGAACCGCTACTGATCGAAGGCAGCCAGATGATCCGTCGCGTCGGCTGGTGCACCGGAGGTGGCCAGGGCTATATCGACGAGGCGATTGCCGCCGGGGTCGACCTGTACCTGAGCGGCGAGGCATCCGAGCAGACCTTCCACAGCGCCCGTGAAAACGACGTCAGCTTCATTGCTGCTGGTCATCACGCCACCGAGCGCTATGGGGTGCAGGCGTTGGGCGATTATCTGGCGCGACGCTTTGCCCTGGAGCATCTATTTATCGACTGCCCGAACCCGATCTGAGCCTTAGAGCGCGACTGAATGTGGGAGGGGGCTTGCTCCCGATGGCGATGGATCATTGAAATATGTACTAACTGACACACTGCTATCGGGAGCAAGCCCCCTCCCACACTTGAGTCTATTTGCGGCCAAACTGGCCGGTATATTCATATACCGTTTCGATCTAGATGGCGCCCTGAATAGAAGAAGGTGCTGTGCTAGCATGCCCCGCTCGAACACGGCCCGCCTGGCCGTCCATAAGATCGTTTTTCCGTGAGTAACCATGGTCGACAAACTGACGCATCTGAAACAGCTGGAGGCGGAAAGCATCCACATCATCCGCGAGGTCGCCGCCGAGTTCGACAACCCGGTGATGCTCTACTCGATCGGTAAAGACTCCGCCGTGATGTTGCACCTGGCACGCAAGGCTTTCTTCCCGGGCAAGCTGCCGTTCCCAGTGATGCACGTCGACACGCGCTGGAAATTCCAGGAAATGTACAAGTTCCGCGACAAAATGGTCGAAGAGCTTGGCCTGGACCTGATCACTCACGTCAACCCGGATGGCGTGGCGCAGGGTATCAACCCCTTCACCCACGGCAGCGCCAAGCACACCGATATCATGAAGACCGAGGGCCTCAAGCAAGCCCTGGACAAGCATGGTTTCGATGCAGCGTTCGGCGGCGCCCGTCGCGATGAAGAGAAGTCCCGTGCCAAAGAGCGCGTGTACTCGTTCCGCGACAGCAAGCACCGCTGGGACCCGAAGAACCAACGTCCGGAGCTGTGGAACGTTTACAACGGCAACGTCAACAAGGGCGAGTCGATCCGCGTGTTCCCGTTGTCCAACTGGACCGAGTTGGATATCTGGCAGTACATCTACCTGGAAGGTATCCCGATCGTGCCGCTGTACTTCGCCGCCGAGCGCGAAGTGATCGAGAAGAACGGCACGTTGATCATGATCGACGACGACCGCATCCTCGAACACCTGTCCGACGAAGACAAAGCCCGCATCGTCAAAAAGAAAGTCCGTTTCCGTACCCTTGGCTGCTACCCGTTGACGGGCGCGGTGGAGTCCGAAGCCGAGACGCTGACGGACATCATTCAGGAAATGCTCCTGACGCGAACTTCCGAGCGCCAGGGCCGGGTCATCGACCACGATGGCGCAGGCTCCATGGAAGATAAAAAACGTCAAGGCTATTTCTAAGGGGCTGTCATGTCGCATCAATCTGATTTGATCAGCGAGGACATCCTCGCCTACCTGGGCCAGCACGAGCGCAAAGAGATGTTGCGCTTCCTGACCTGCGGCAACGTCGACGACGGCAAGAGCACCCTGATCGGGCGCCTGCTGCACGACTCCAAGATGATCTACGAAGATCACCTGGAAGCCATCACCCGCGATTCGAAGAAGTCCGGCACCACCGGCGATGACATCGACCTGGCCTTGCTGGTCGACGGCCTGCAGGCCGAGCGTGAGCAGGGCATCACCATCGATGTTGCCTACCGCTACTTCTCCACCGCCAAGCGCAAGTTCATCATCGCCGACACCCCCGGCCATGAGCAGTACACCCGCAACATGGCCACCGGTGCGTCCACCTGTGACCTGGCGATTATCCTGATCGACGCCCGCTATGGCGTGCAGACCCAGACCCGTCGCCACAGCTTTATCGCCTCGTTGCTGGGCATCAAGCACATCGTGGTGGCCGTCAACAAGATGGACATCAACGGCTTTGACCAAAGCGTATTCGAGTCGATCAAGGCCGATTACCTGAAGTTCGCGGAAGGCATCGCGTTCAAGCCAAGTACCCTGGCCTTCGTGCCGATGTCGGCGCTCAAGGGCGACAACGTGGTGAACAAGAGCGAGCGTTCGCCCTGGTACACCGGCCAGTCGCTGATGGAGATCCTCGAGACCGTCGAGATCGCCAACGACCGCAACTACACCGACCTGCGTTTCCCGGTGCAGTACGTCAACCGCCCGAACCTGAACTTCCGTGGTTTTGCCGGCACTCTTGCCAGCGGCATCGTGCACAAAGGCGACGAAGTCGTGGTGCTGCCGTCACGCAAACGCAGCCGGGTCAAATCCATCGTCACCTTCGAAGGTGAGCTGGAGCACGCCGGCCCAGGCCAGGCCGTAACCCTGACCATGGAAGACGAGATCGATATCTCCCGTGGCGACCTATTGGTGCATGCCGACAATGTGCCGCAAGTGACCGATGCGTTCGACGCCATGCTCGTGTGGATGGCTGAAGAACCGATGCTGCCGGGCAAGAAATACGACATCAAGCGCGCTACCAGCTACGTGCCGGGCTCTATCACCAGCATCGTGCATCGCGTGGACGTGAACACCCTGGCCGAAGGTCCGGCGAGTTCGCTGCAGCTCAACGAAATTGGCCGGGTCAAGGTCAGCCTTGATGCCGCCATTGCGTTGGATGGCTATGACAGCAATCGCACCACCGGTGCCTTTATCGTCATCGACCGCCTGACCAATGGCACCGTGGCCGCGGGCATGATCATCGCGCCACCGACCAGCCAGGGCGGTGCAGCGCAGCACGACAAATTGGCACACGTGGCCACTGAAGAGCGTGCCCTGCGTTTCGGCCAGCAACCGGCCACCGTGTTGTTCAGCGGCTTGTCGGGTGCCGGCAAGAGCACGTTGGCCTATGCGGTTGAGCGCAAGCTGTTCGACATGGGGCGTGCGGTGTTCGTGCTGGACGGCCAGAACCTGCGGCATGACCTGAACAAAGGCTTGCCTCAGGACCGTGCCGGGCGTACCGAGAACTGGCGCCGTGCGGCTCACGTGGCGCGTCAGTTCAACGAAGCCGGTTTGCTGACCCTTGCGGCTTTTGTCGCGCCGGATGCCGAAGGCCGTGAACAGGCCAAGGCGCTGATTGGCAGTGATCGCCTGTTGACCGTCTATGTGCAGGCGTCGCCGCTGGTATGTGCCGAGCGTGATCCGCAAGGTTTGTACGCGGCCGGTGGGGATAATATCCCTGGCGAGTCCTTCCCGTACGACGTGCCGTTGAATGCCGACCTGGTGATCGATACCCAGGCCTTGTCGCTGGAAGACAGCGTCAAGCAAGTGCTGGAGTTGTTGCGTCAGCGCGGCGCGATCTAGGCTTTATTGCCGCACAAAAAAGCCCGCCACCGAGTGATCGGTGGCGGGCTTTTTACACATTCTCAAATGTGGACTCGGTCAATGTGGGAGCTGGCTTGCCTGCGATGGCGGACTGTCAGTTTATTTATCCTTAGCTGATCCACCGCTATCGCAGGCAAGCCAGCTCCCACATTGAATTGCATCCACATGTTGATCAGCGGCTGGCTGGAAAGTCTTTGTGCAACTGCTCCAGCAACGCATCCTTGTCTTCCCACAACCGGTTGATCCAGCCCTGGAACGCTAACCGGTACTCCCCATCCTGCTCATAATTCTTGCCAATGAATTCAGCCGGGATCTGCACCTCTTCAAACTGCACCACCACCTCCTTCACATTCCCGCACAGCAAATCCCAATAGCCAGGGCGCCCGGCAGGGTAGTGAATGGTTACATTCACCAGTGATTTGAGCTGCTCCCCCATGGCATCCAGCACAAACGCAATTCCGCCGGCCTTGGGCTTGAGCAAATAGCGAAATGGGGAGTTTTGCTGCGCATGTTTGCCCGGCGTAAACCGTGTGCCCTCGGCAAAGTTGAAAATGCCCACCGGATTGTCGCGAAACTTCGCACAGGTCTTGCGGGTGGTTTCCAGGTCCTTGCCTTTCTTTTCCGGGTGCTTCTCAAGATAAGCCTTGGTGTAGCGCTTCATGAACGGAAAGCCCAGTGCCCACCACGCCAGACCAATCACCGGCACCCAGATCAGCTCTTGCTTGAGAAAAAACTTCAGCGGGCGAATGCGCCGGTTGAGCACGTATTGCAGCACCATGATATCGACCCAGCTCTGGTGGTTGCTGGTCACCAGATACGAATGCTGATAGTCCAGGCCTTCAAGGCCGCTCAGGTGCCAGCGTGTGCGGCGCACCAGGTTCATCCAGCCTTTGTTGTTGGTCACCCAGGCTTCGTGGGTGTGGTTCATCAGCCATTCGCTGAAGCGCTTGGCGAAGGGCAGTGCCTTGAACAGCGCGACAATAAACAGGAACGAGCACAGCAGGATCGTGTTCAGCGCCAGCAACAGCGAAGCGATCACCCCGCGTACGGCGGCAGGTAGAAAATCCAGCATTTAGATATCCATAGGTCGGTTGGCGGCTTGGATCGCAGTCAGCGCGATGGTGTACACGATGTCGTCTACCTGGGCGCCGCGCGGCAGGTCGTTGACCGGTTTGCGCAGGCCCTGGAGCATCGGCCCCAGGCTCACGCAATCGGCGCTGCGTTGCACGGCTTTGTAAGTGGTGTTGCCGGTGTTCAGGTCGGGGAACACGAACACCGTGGCCTTGCCCGCCACCTGGCTATTGGGCGCCAATTGCCGGGCCACGCTTTCATTGGCGGCGGCGTCGTATTGCAGCGGTCCGTCGATCAGCAGCGAGCCTTGCTGTTCGTGGGCGAGCAGGGTGGCTTCGCGGACTTTTTCCACTTCTTCGCCGCTGGCCGAATCACCGCTGGAGTAGCTGATCATCGCCACGCGTGGCGTGATGCCGAACGCGGCGGCGGAATCGGCGCTTTGCAAGGCGATTTCCGCCAGTTCCGCGGCGCTTGGGTGTGGGTTCATCACACAGTCGCCGTACACCAGCACCTGCTCGGGGAACAGCATGAAGAACACCGACGATACCAGGGTGCATCCGGGCGCGGTCTTGATCAGTTGCAGGGCCGGGCGAATGGTATTGGCGGTGGAGTGGATGACGCCGGAGACCAGGCCGTCCACTTCGTCCAGGGCGAGCATCATGGTGGCGATCACCACTGTGTCTTCCAGCTGTTGCTCGGCCATGGGGGCGTTGAGGCTCTTGGTCTTGCGCAAGGCAACCATCGGCTCGACATAGCGCTGGCGAATCAGGTCCGGGTCAAGAATCTCCAGGCCCTCGGGTAGCTCGATACCCTGGGCACGGGCGACCGCTTCGACATCCGCCGGTTTGGCCAACAGCACGCAGCGGGCAATGCCTCGGGCCTGGCAGATGGCGGCGGCCTGCACCGTCAGCGGCTCGCTGCCCTCGGGCAACACGATGCGCTTGTTGGCGGCCTGGGCCCGTTGGATCAACTGGTAGCGGAACACCGCCGGCGACAGGCGCATCTCCCTGGGCGTGCCACACCGTTGGTGCAGCCAGCGTGCGTCGAGGTGGCTGGCGACGAAGTCGGTGATGATCTCCGCGCGCTCACGGTCATCGATGGGGATTTCCTTGTTGAGGCTATTGAGCTGGTTGGCGGTGTCGTAGGAGCCGGTGCTCACCGACAGCACTGGTAACCCGGCCTGGAAGGCGCCGCGGCACAGATCCATGATGCGCGGGTCGGGCAGGGTGTCGCTGGTCAGCAGCAGGCCGGCCAGCGGCACGCCGTTGATCGCGGCCAGGCTGACGGCGAGGATGATGTCGTCGCGATCGCCTGGGGTGACCACCAGGACGCCGGGCTTGAGCAGCTCTACGGTGTTGCGCATGGTACGGGCGCAAATGATGATCTTGGTCATGCGCCGGGTTTCATAGTCACCGGCGTTGAGGACCTGCGCACCCATCAGGTCGGCCACATCGCGGGTGCGCGGGGCATTGAGTTCGGGCTGGTAGGGGATGCAGCCAAGCAGGCGGAAATCGCCGCTGCGCAACAACGGCGAGTGCTCTTTAAGGCGCGCCGAGAATGCCTCCATGCTTTCGTCGGTGCGCACTTTGTTGAGGATCACGCCCAATACTTTCGGGTCTTTGGGGCCGCCGAACAGTTGGGCCTGCAATTCCACCCGGCCAGAAAGCTCGGTGAGCACTTCGTTCTCCGGCGCCGAGACCAGGATCACTTCCGCATCCAGGCTCTTGGCCAGGTGCAGGTTGACCCGCGCGGCGTAGCTGGCGCTGCGGGTCGGCACCATGCCTTCGACGATCAGCACGTCTTTGCCTACGGCGGCCTGCTGATACAGGGTGATGATTTCTTCAAGCAGCTCATCGAGTTGGCCGTCGCCGAGCATTCGCTCCACATGGGCCAGGCCCAGGGGTTGTGGTGGCTTCAGGCCGTGGGTACGTGCCACCAGCTCAGTGGAGCGCTCCGGACCGGTATCGCCCGGGTGTGGCTGGGCAATCGGTTTGAAGAAGCCGACTTTAAGGCCGGCCCGTTCCAGGGTGCGCACCAGCCCAAGGCTGATGGAGGTCAGACCCACACCAAAATCGGTGGGCGCGATAAAAAAAGTCTGCATGCGAATTCTCTGGAGGTGCATGGCTTGGGTGGCGCCCTATGCATGGGCGCCTACCGCGAATCAGGCGTCAAGGTTATCGTTATTCGCGCACTTGCGCACACCAGCCGCACGCAAAGGGTTGGCCTATTTTTTCAAGGCGTTGCGCGGGGTCGACGACCCAGGCGCGCGACTGCCACGGCGGCTGGTGGCGCAGGTGCTGGGTGTGGCCGCAGGACAGCTCGGCAACCCAGTGCAGGTCGTCATCCTGGTGGAATCCGGTGATCGTCGAGACCGTTGGTCGGCCCCGTCTGTCCGGGTTCTGTTCGCTTTCGGGCAAATCCTTGTTTAGACTTGTCCGTTCTTCATTCTTATGCAAAAGGTCTCGCCCCATGACGATCGCCGCTAACAAGGCTGTCTCCATCGACTATACCCTGACCAACGACGCTGGTGAGGTCATCGACAGCTCAGCCGGCGGCGCGCCGCTGGTCTACCTGCAAGGCGCAGGTAACATCATCCCAGGCCTGGAAAAGGCCCTGGAAGGCAAGGCAGTCGGTGACGAACTGACCGTAGCCGTAGAACCTGAAGATGCCTACGGCGAATACTCCGCCGAGCTGGTCAGCACTTTGAGCCGCAGCATGTTCGAAGGCGTTGACGAGCTGGAAGTGGGCATGCAGTTCCACGCTTCCGCGCCGGACGGCCAAATGCAGATCGTCACCATCCGTGACCTGGACGGCGATGATGTGACGGTCGACGGCAACCACCCTCTGGCTGGCCAGCGCCTGAACTTCCAAGTGAAAATCGTTGCCATCCGCGATGCTTCCCAGGAAGAAGTGGCTCACGGCCACGTCCACGGTGAAGGCGGTCACCACCATTGATTGTGGTTTGATCAATCGGTAGCAAAAACGCCCCGACTGGTTCGGGGCGTTTTTTTTTGCGTTTTAATGTGGGAGGGGGCTTGCTCCCGATAGCGGTGTATCAGTACCAGATATTCTGACTGACACACCGCCATCGGGAGCAAACCCCCTCCCACAAGGGAAGTTGTGATGAATCTTTGGGCAAACAAAAATGCCCCGGACCTTTCGGTACGGGGCATTTCTTAACTGTTACGCAGCCTGGGCTGCGTGGCAGTTGTTACCACTTAGGCTGCAGCAGGAACGCTCAGAGCCTTGATGTGGCCATTCAGGCGGCTCTTATGGCGAGCGGCCTTGTTCTTGTGGATGATGCCTTTATCGGCCATACGGTCGATAACTGGCACGGCCAGAACGTAAGCAGCTTGAGCTTTTTCAGCGTCTTTGGTGTCGATGGCTTTAACTACATTCTTGATGTAGGTACGAACCATGGAACGCAGGCTGGCGTTGTGGCTGCGACGCTTCTCAGCCTGTTTTGCACGTTTTTTGGCGGAAGGTGTGTTGGCCACCGTCGAGCTCCTCGAAAGACTTTTTAGGAAATAGCAAACAAAATAGGCCGCGAATCATGCCGATGACTTGATGGGTTGTCAAGGGCGGCTGATGCGAACTGCTGAGTGGTCGATCTGAAGAGGCGGGTGATTTATTTCCGGCGCTTGACCTGTAAACTCGCGAGCTTTGGCTCTGTGCTGTTGCAGGCGCGCAGTATCGCATAAGTGGGCGCTTTGTTCGCCTGCTCTTTATCTATAGGCGCAAACTCTTTCAATGAATCTGCTCAAATCGTTGGCTGCGGTCAGCTCTATCACGATGATCTCCCGGGTTTTGGGGTTTGTGCGTGACACTCTGCTGGCGCGCATCTTTGGCGCCAGTATGGCCACGGATGCCTTCTTTATTGCCTTCAAACTCCCCAACCTGCTGCGACGTATCTTTGCCGAAGGCGCGTTCTCCCAGGCGTTCGTGCCGATTCTGGCCGAATACAAGACCCAGCATGGCGAGGAGGCGACTCGTACGTTCATCGCCTACGTCTCGGGTTTGCTGACGCTGGTACTGATGCTGGTAACCATCGTCGGGATGCTCGCCGCGCCCTGGGTGATCTGGGCCACGGCGCCCGGTTTTGCCAATACGCCGGAAAAGTTTGCGCTCACCACTGATCTGCTGCGGGTGACCTTTCCTTATATATTGCTGATTTCCCTGTCTTCGCTCGCCGGGGCGATCCTCAATACCTGGAATCGTTTCTCGGTACCGGCCTTTGTGCCGACCTTGCTGAACGTCAGCATGATTATTTTTGCGCTGTTCCTTACGCCGTATTTCGATCCGCCCGTCATGGCCCTGGGCTGGGCGGTCCTGGCCGGCGGCCTGGCGCAGTTGCTGTACCAACTGCCGCACCTGAAAAAAATCGGCATGCTCGTACTGCCACGCCTGAACCTCAAGGACACCGGCGTCTGGCGGGTGATGCGCAATATGCTGCCGGCGATACTCGGGGTATCGGTCAGTCAGATTTCCCTGATCATCAACACCGCGTTCGCCTCGTTGCTGGTATCCGGCTCGGTATCGTGGATGTACTACGCCGACCGCTTGATGGAGTTGCCATCCGGTGTGCTTGGCGTGGCATTGGGCACGATCCTGCTGCCTACCCTGGCACGCACCTATGCCAGCAAGGATCGTCAGGAGTATTCGCGCATTCTCGATTGGGGCCTGCGTCTGTGCTTTCTGTTGGTGTTGCCATGCGCACTGGCCCTGGGAATCCTGGCCGAGCCGCTGACGGTCTCGCTGTTTCAATACGGGCAATTCGATGCGCATGACGCCTTGATGACCCAGCACGCGCTGGTTGCCTACTCCGTCGGCCTGCTCGGCATTATTGTGATCAAGGTTCTGGCACCGGGCTTCTACGCGCAGCAAAACATCCGTACGCCGGTGAAAATCGCGATTTTCACGTTGATCGTCACGCAACTGCTCAACCTGGTATTTATCGGTCCTTTGGCCCATGCCGGGCTGGCGCTGGCGATCAGTGCCGGAGCTTGTATCAATGCCGGCCTGCTGTTTTATCAACTGCGCAAACAGCAGATGTATCAACCACAGCCGGGTTGGGGGATGTTTACCCTCAAGTTGCTCGTGGCGGTGGCTGCGATGTCCGCCGTGCTGGTGGGCTTGATGCACGTGATGCCAGCCTGGGGCGATGGCGATATGCTGGAGCGCTTTATGCGCCTGGGCGTGTTGGTGGTTGCGGGTGTGGCGGTGTACTTCGGGATGTTGCTGTTGCAGGGTTTCCGCCTGCGCGATTTCAATCGCAAGTCGCTGGGATAGAGACTTCGCCGCGATAAAACGATTGTTTTATCGATTCGACCCATTTGGCCTGCGCTGTTGCCTGTCGTCCGGGGCCGGGTGTGGTTATAATCGACCACTTTATGAGCAAGAAGCGCGTTATGCAGCTGGTTCGAGGTCTCCACAACCTGCGCCCCGAGCATCGGGGCTGCGTCGCCACTATTGGCAACTTTGACGGTGTTCACCGTGGCCACCAGGCTATCCTGGCAAGGTTGCGCGAGCGTGCGGTCGAGTTGGGTGTGCCCAGCTGCGTGGTGATTTTCGAGCCACAACCGCGGGAGTTCTTTACCCCGGAAACAGCGCCGGCCCGTTTGGCGCGCTTGCGCGACAAGCTGCAACTGCTGGCGGAGGAGGGCGTGGACCGCGTCCTCTGCCTGGCTTTCAACCAGCGTTTGCGCAGCCTCAGCGCCGCCGAGTTCGTCGACCGCATCCTGGTCGATGGCCTGGGTGTACAACACCTGGAGGTCGGTGACGACTTCCATTTCGGTTGCGATCGGGTCGGGGATTTCGATTTCCTGCAACATGCCGGCGTCAACCAGGGCTTTACCGTTGAAGCCGCCCAAACCGTCGAACTGGACGGCCTGCGTGTGAGCAGCACCCAGGTGCGTAACGCCTTGGCTGCCGCCGACTTCGACCTGGCCGAGCGTTTGCTCGGTCGCCCCTTCCGCATTGCCGGGCGGGTACTGCACGGCCAGAAGCTGGCGCGCCAATTGGGCACGCCAACTGCCAACGTGCAACTCAAGCGCCGCCGTGTGCCGCTGACCGGGGTTTACCTGGTCAGCGTCGACATCGACGGCCAATCGTGGCCGGGAGTCGCCAATATAGGCGTCAGGCCCACGGTTGCAGGTGATGGCAAGGCCCACCTGGAAGTTCACCTTTTGGATTTTGCCGGTGATTTATACGACCGGCGTTTGACGGTGGTTTTCCACCAGAAGCTGCGTGAAGAGCAGCGTTTCGCCTCCCTGGAGGCGTTGAAAACGGCGATCAATGCGGATGTCGCCGCCGCCCGTGCACTAGCCGCACCTAGCGCCCATCGCTAACCGAAGAGCCTTAAATGACCGACTATAAAGCCACGCTAAACCTTCCGGACACCGCCTTCCCAATGAAGGCCGGCCTGCCACAGCGCGAACCGCAGATCCTGCAGCGCTGGAACAGTATTGGCCTGTACGGAAAGTTGCGCGAAATTGGCAAGGATCGTCCGAAATTCGTCCTGCACGACGGCCCTCCTTATGCCAACGGCACGATTCATATCGGTCATGCGCTGAACAAGATTCTCAAGGACATGATCCTGCGCTCCAAAACCCTGTCGGGCTTTGACGCGCCGTACGTTCCGGGCTGGGACTGCCATGGCCTGCCGATCGAGCACAAAGTCGAAGTGACCTACGGCAAGAACCTGGGCGCGGACAAGACCCGCGAACTCTGCCGTGCCTACGCCACCGAGCAGATCGAAGGGCAGAAGTCCGAATTCATTCGCCTGGGCGTGCTGGGCGAGTGGGACAACCCCTACGAGACCATGAACTTCAAGAACGAGGCCGGTGAAATCCGTGCCTTGGCTGAAATCGTCAAGGGCGGCTTCGTGTTCAAGGGTCTCAAGCCCGTGAACTGGTGCTTTGACTGCGGTTCGGCCCTGGCCGAAGCGGAAGTCGAATACGAAGACAAAAAGTCGTCGACCATCGACGTGGCCTTCCCGATTGCCGATGACGCCAAGCTGGCCGAGGCATTCGGCCTGGCAAGCCTGGCCAAGCCGGCTGCCATCGTGATCTGGACCACCACCCCGTGGACCATCCCGGCCAACCAGGCGCTGAACGTGCACCCGGAATTCACCTACGCTCTGGTGGATGTCGGTGATCGCCTGTTGGTGCTGGCCGAAGAAATGGTCGAGTCGTGCCTTGCCCGCTACGAGTTGCAAGGCTCGGTGATCGCCACCGCCACCGGCTCCGCGCTGGAACTGATCAACTTCCGTCACCCGTTCTATGACCGTCTGTCGCCGGTGTACCTGGCTGACTACGTCGAGCTGGGTTCGGGTACCGGCATTGTCCACTGCTCGCCTGCCTATGGCGTGGACGACTTCGTGATCTGCAAGAAGTACGGCATGGTCAACGACGACATCATCAACCCGGTGCAGAGCAACGGCGTATACGTGCCTTCGCTCGAGTTCTTTGGTGGCCAGTTCATCTTCAAGGCTGACCATCCGATCATCGAAAAGCTGCGTGAAGTCGGTGCGTTGATGCAAACCGCCGCCATCCAGCACAGCTACATGCATTGCTGGCGTCACAAGACCCCGCTGATCTACCGCGCTACGGCGCAATGGTTTATCGGCATGGACAAAGAGCCGACCAGCGGCGACACCTTGCGTGTACGCTCGCTCAAGGCCATCGAAGACACCAAGTTCGTCCCGGCCTGGGGCCAGGCGCGCCTGCACTCGATGATCGCCAATCGTCCGGACTGGTGCATCTCCCGCCAGCGCAACTGGGGCGTGCCGATCCCGTTCTTCCTGAACAAGGAAAGCGGTGAGCTGCACCCGCGCACCGTCGAGCTGATGGAAGTCGTGGCCCAGCGTGTCGAGCAGCAAGGCATCGAAGCCTGGTTCAAGCTGGACGCTGCCGAGCTGCTGGGCGACGAAGCGCCGCTGTACGACAAGATCAGCGACACCCTCGACGTGTGGTTCGATTCGGGCACCACTCACTGGCATGTGCTGCGTGGTTCGCACCCGATGGGCCACGAGACCGGCCCGCGTGCCGACCTGTACCTGGAAGGTTCGGACCAACACCGTGGCTGGTTCCACTCGTCGTTGCTCACCGGTTGCGCCATCGACAACCATGCGCCGTACCGCGAGCTGCTGACCCACGGCTTCACCGTCGACGAGACGGGCCGCAAGATGTCCAAATCGCTGAAGAACGTGATCGAGCCGAAAAAGATCAACGACACCTTGGGCGCCGACATCATGCGCCTGTGGGTGGCTTCCACCGATTACTCGGGTGAAATCGCCGTGTCGGACCAGATCCTGGCCCGCAGCGCCGACGCCTATCGTCGTATCCGCAATACCGCGCGATTCATGCTGTCGAACCTGACCGGCTTCAACCCGGCCAGCGACCTGCTGCCGGCCGAAGACATGCTCGCCCTCGACCGTTGGGCTGTGGACCGTACCTTGTTGCTGCAGCGCGAGTTGCAGGAACACTACGGCGAATACCGCTTCTGGAACGTCTACTCCAAGATCCACAACTTCTGCGTGCAGGAGCTGGGTGGTTTCTACCTCGACATCATCAAGGACCGCCAGTACACCACTGGCGCCAACAGCAAGGCGCGCCGTTCGGCGCAGACCGCGCTGTACCACATCAGCGAAGCGCTGGTGCGCTGGATCGCACCGATCCTGGCATTCACCGCTGACGAACTGTGGGAGTACCTGCCGGGCGAGCGTAACGAGTCCGTCATGCTCAACACCTGGTACGAAGGCCTGACCGAACTGCCGGCTGACTTCGAACTGGGCCGCGAGTACTGGGAAGGCGTGATGGCCGTCAAGGTTGCGGTGAACAAGGAACTGGAAGTCCAGCGTGCGGCCAAGGCCGTGGGTGGCAACCTGCAAGCCGAAGTCACCCTGTTTGCCGAAGACGGCCTGACCGCCGACCTGGCCAAGCTGAGCAACGAGCTGCGCTTCGTGCTGATCACCTCTACTGCGAGCCTGGCGCCGTTTACCAAGGCTCCGGCAGATGCGGTGGCTACCGAAGTGCCTGGCCTTAAGCTCAAAGTGGTCAAGTCGGCCTTCCCCAAGTGCGCTCGTTGCTGGCACTGCCGTGAAGACGTCGGCGTGAACCCTGAGCACCCGGAAATCTGCGGTCGTTGTGTCGACAACATCAGCGGTGAAGGCGAGGTTCGCCACTATGCCTAATGCAGACAGTCGTTTCGGACGTCTGGGCTGGCTCGTACTGAGCCTGCTGGTCCTGGTCATTGACCAGGTCAGCAAGGCTCACTTCGAGGGCTCCCTGGAAATGTTCCAGCAAATCGTGGTGATCCCGGATTATTTCAGCTGGACCCTGGCCTACAACACTGGCGCCGCCTTCAGCTTCCTCGCTGACGGCGGTGGCTGGCAGCGCTGGCTGTTTGCTGTGATCGCCGTGGTGGTAAGTGCCGTACTGGTGGTGTGGCTCAAGCGCCTGGGCCGCGACGACACCTGGCTGGCCATCGCGCTGGCCCTAGTGTTGGGTGGCGCGCTGGGCAACCTGTATGACCGCATCGCCCTGGGCCATGTGATCGACTTTATCCTGGTGCATTGGCAGAACCGCCACTACTTCCCGGCGTTCAACTTTGCCGACAGTGCTATCACCGTCGGCGCAATCATGCTGGCGCTGGATATGTTCAAGAGCAAGAAAACCGGAGAAACCGTCAATGACTGATCAGGTATTGGCTGAGCAACGCATCGGCCAGAACACGGAAGTCACTTTGCATTTCGCACTGCGCCTGGAGAATGGCGACACGGTCGACAGCACGTTCGACAAGGCCCCCGCGACCTTCAAGGTCGGCGACGGCAACCTGCTGCCGGGTTTCGAAGCGGCACTGTTCGGTTTCAAGGCCGGTGACAAGCGCACCCTGCAAATCCTGCCGGAAAACGCCTTCGGCCAGCCCAACCCGCAAAACGTGCAGATCATCCCCCGTTCGCAGTTCCAGAACATGGACCTGTCGGAAGGCTTGCTGGTGATCTTCAATGATGCGGCGAACACTGAATTGCCTGGCGTGGTGAAAGCATTTGATGACGCGCAAGTGACCATCGACTTCAATCACCCGTTGGCCGGCAAGACGTTGACCTTTGACGTCGAGATTATCGACGTCAAAGCGCTGTAACCGACCGTACGCGGTCTAAAATGTGGGAGGGGGCTTGCTCCCGATAGCGGTGTATCAGCTAAATGTGCAGACTGATATACCTATATCGGGAGCAAGCCCCCTCCCACCTTTGATCTCCATTGTCGGTTGAGTCAGTGTCAAATTGACTCAATATGGCTGCAATACACGAGGCACAGCATGCAAATCAAACTCGCCAACCCCCGTGGCTTCTGCGCCGGCGTGGACCGGGCGATCGAAATCGTCAATCGCGCCCTGGAAGTCTTCGGGCCGCCGATTTATGTGCGCCATGAAGTCGTCCATAACAAATTTGTGGTCGAAGACTTGCGCGCGCGCGGGGCGATCTTTGTCGAAGAACTCGATCAGGTGCCCGACGACGTGATCGTCATCTTCAGTGCCCACGGTGTTTCCCAGGCTGTACGTACCGAAGCGGCGGGCCGTGGCCTCAAGGTGTTCGATGCCACCTGCCCACTGGTGACCAAGGTGCATATCGAAGTGGCGCGCTACAGCCGCGACGGTCGTGAGTGCATCCTGATCGGCCACGCCGGTCACCCGGAGGTAGAAGGCACCATGGGCCAATACGACGCCAGCAACGGCGGTGCTATCTACCTGGTCGAGGACGAGAAAGACGTCGCCAACTTGCAGGTGCACAATCCGGAACGCCTGGCCTTCGTGACCCAGACCACCTTGTCCATGGACGACACCAGCCGCGTAATCGATGCCCTGCGCACGCGGTTCCCGGCCATTGGCGGCCCGCGCAAGGATGACATCTGCTACGCCACGCAAAACCGCCAGGATGCGGTCAAGCAACTGGCAAATGAGTGTGACGTAGTGCTGGTGGTCGGCAGCCCTAACAGCTCCAACCCCAACCGCCTGCGTGAGCTGGCCGAGCGCATGGCTACGCCGGCGTACCTGATCGACGGTGCCGAAGACATGCAGCGCAGTTGGTTCGATGGTGTCGAGCGTATCGGCATCACGGCAGGCGCCTCCGCACCGGAAGTGCTGGTACGCGGCGTGATCCAGCAGTTGCAGGCCTGGGGCGCTACTGGCGCCGATGAGCTGGCAGGTCGTGAAGAGAACATCACGTTCTCGATGCCGAAGGAACTGCGGGTCCGCTCGCTGCTCTGACGCCAACAATGCCGGCATCGGCTCGGCATAATGCCTGCTCGGTCTTGTCACTGCGCAGGCTGATGCGTCCGCTGGGGGCCAGCACGATCTGATACAGGCTCTGTGCCTGGCTCGTGTCGCACACATGCACGGTGCCGGCACGGAAGCCTCCGCCGGCGAAAACCGGTTCTCCCAAGCCGCTGAAACGCACCTGGTTCGTGACCGGGCCATTGCCTGCCACGGGCACGCGACCATCGCCCTGGCGCTCCAGCAGCACCGGGTTGTCGTCGTCCTGATGGCCGCGTCCACTGACATCCAGTATCACCCGCCACCCCAGGCTCCAGTCCCTGTCGTTTGCATGAATGACCACCGCCTGATTGCGCGTGATGGCCTCCATGCGTGCGTAACGCAGTCCGGCGGCAAGTGATTGGGCCACGCTTTGTCGTTGCTGCGATTCAAGCAAACCTTTGAAACCGGGTACGGCCAATTGCGCGAGGAAGCTGGTGACGATCAGCCCCAGCAGCATTTCAATCAGGGTGAACCCTCGTTGTGTCATGTGCGTTCCCTCCGTGGACGCGAGTGAATCTTCGAGTTGCAGACCTAGGTATAGCGCCTGGCCGCGAATGCTGGGTGATGGCCTTTATGTCCAAAGTATTTCCCTTTGTTCCGGCAGCAGCGCTGCTCGAAATCCGCCGCTAGTCTTGGATCGCACAGCAGGGTTTGCCTGCTTTTTTCCGGCCTTCGACATGGATGACGACGGTAATGCCTGCCCGCCCGAATCGATTTTTTCTGCGCTCCGCGCATCGGCACCAATCCGGCATGACGCTGATCGAGGTGCTGATAGCGCTGTTGATCCTGGCTGTCGGCCTGATGGGCGCTGCAATGCTTCAGCTCAACGCGCTCAAGTACACCGACAGCGCCAGGATGATCAGCCAAGCCAGTTTTATCGCCTACGACATGCTCGACCGAATTCGCGCCAATGCTGGTGCGGATTACACGTGGGGGAGGGACGAGTCGGGGCCGCCCAACACTTCGGCCGCCAGTGTGCGCGACCTGGACCTGCACGATTTCGAGGCCAATATCATTGGTTTTGCTGGCAAGGACGCCAAGGGTTCAGTGGCGGTAAGCGGGCATGAGGTCACCATCAGCATCAGTTGGGAGGATCGCCGCTCAGCAGGCACCCCAGGAGCACGGGAAACCTTCACGCTGACCAGTCGAGTCACCAGTGAGCAGGGAGCCTTGCAATGAATCGTCATGCCCGAGGTTTCAGCCTGGTGGAGTTGTTGCTGGCACTCGCCGTCGGGCTGGTGCTGGTGTTGGGGGTGAGTCAGGTGCTCATAAGTTAACGATTGACTCACGGCAGCCAGCAGGCCGCCATGGTGCTGCAGGATGATGCGCGGCTTGCCCTGGGCAAGATCACACAGGACATTCGTCAGGCAGGCATGTTGGGATGTTTGGCCGCGACCGTTATCGACAACGCCCCGGCTGCCTTCGATCGACCGATAAGCTGGGACGCGTCGGGAAGTTCAAGGTCGCTGACGTTGGTCACCGCGTACGTCGGTGACGGCGCTGGCAAGCCCGACTGGACGGTGTTGTCCGACTGCAAGGAGACGGCCCAGGCGTATGCCGGGGCAGCACCTGCTGCCGCCCCTGGCCTGATCCGCTTTGGCATACGCCAGCTTACCTACACCTATGAATCGGGCCAGTTGAAGGTCAGTACTCCGGCAGCGCCGGCAAAGGCGGTACTGATTGATAACGTGGGGGCATTCGACATCAGTTTTGGCTTGGCGGCTGAACCTGCATCAACGGTTGTGGTGCGTTACGACAGCCATCCAGCTGACAGTTCTTTGGTACGTAGTGTGCGTATCTCCATGACTCTGCAAGACCCAACTGGGCGGGTTAAGGACCAGACCTACAGTGTCGTTGCGGCGCTGCGAAATCGGTTGGGTTAGGGGCGATGTCGATGCTTGGCGGTATTCGGGTACGGCAGAACGGGATGGTGCTGCTGATCAGTCTGGTATTCCTGCTGTTGTTATCGCAGGTGGGGCTGTCGTCGGTACAGGGGGCGGTCGCCCAGCAAAAAGTCGCGAGTAGCCTGTGGCAGCGTAATCAATCCTTTCAGTCTGCTGAAAGCGGTTTGCGGCTGGGGGAGTCGGTTGTGCAGAGGGGCGGCCCTGCGATGCCTGTGTGCAACTCGGTTATTACATGTGTACCGCCTAATGAAGCATTTTCCTTGACTGGCGCAGGGGCAAACCCTGTCTCAGCGGTCACCTGGTTGGCCTTGAGGGGTGGGTTTTATGGCGTTCAATCCCTGGGGGAAGGAGCAGGGCTGGCTCATTTGCCGCCCGATACACGGGCAGCGCTCTTTCGCATCACTGCCGTGGGCCTTACAGGCCAATCGCGCACGGTGCTGGAGTCGGTTTATGCACGGGTGGAGGAGGGCGGCAACGTCAGGTTTCGACGGATTTCATGGCGGCAACTTCAATAAGGAGCAATGGGATGGGCATGGATAGCCAGGGCTTTACCCTGATGGAGTTATTGATCGCCGTGGCGATCGTTGCGTTGTTGGCCGGCATTGCGTATCCCGGGTACATCGGCCAGGTAAAAAAGGTGTATCGCGCGCAAATAGTCGCGTTGCTGAGCGAGCAAGCCCAGCACCTGGAGCGCGCATATACCAGAAACGGCACTTTTATTGATGCGGGCGGCGCCATTGCGGGTAACGATCACTATAGAATCAGTGTGATTTTAAACCCCCAGGATTTCGACTTGCTCGCTACGCCTGCCGTGGACTCAGTCATGCCGGACGACGCGTGTGCAGCTTTCAGCTTGAGCAGCACCGGTATGCGAAGCAACCCGGGAGCGGCGCCTGAAATGTCGCGCAAAGTCTGCTGGGGGCAGTGATGAGAGTGCTTGAAGAGTGGGCGCCGGGCGCGCCTTTCCCTGTTTATCGGCGGGATCAGATGATGGCAAAGCAACAGCAAGTGGTGATTGTCGGCGGCGGAGTAATCGGGCTGTTGACGGCGTACAACCTTGCCAGAGAAGGGCGTGCAGTCATGCTGCTGGAGCGTGTGGGGCTTGGGCAGGAGTCTTCCTGGGCGGGTGGCGGAATTGTCTCACCGTTGTATCCATGGCGTTATAGCCCGGCCGTGACTGCCTTGGCCCATTGGTCCCAGGATTTCTATCCGCAGTTGGCACAGCGCTTGTTTGCCGCAACCGGTGTCGATCCCGAGGTTCATACCACGGGTTTGTACTGGCTTGACCTGGATGATGAGGCTGATGCATTGGCCTGGGCTGCGCGTGAAGGGCGGCCATTGAGCAAGGTGGATGTGTCCCAGGCTCATGATGCCGTGCCGGCGCTGGGAGGCGGCTACTCCCGGGCGATCTACATGGCCGATGTGGCCAATGTGCGCAACCCTCGCCTGGTTAAATCCTTGAAGGCGGCGCTGCTGGCGTTGCCGGATGTGACGATTCACGAGCACTGCGAAGTGTCGGGTTTTGTGCAGAACAACAATCGCGTGGTGGGGGTGAACACTGCTACGGGACCGGTTTTTGCCGATCAGGTGGTGCTCGCCGCCGGGGCCTGGAGCGGGCAGTTGCTGAGCACACTGGGCATGACCCTTCCCGTGGAGCCGGTCAAAGGCCAAATGATCCTGTACAAGTGCGCGTCCGACTTTTTATCCAGCATGGTCTTGGCCAAGGGGCGCTATGCAATCCCCCGCCGCGATGGGCACATTCTGATTGGAAGCACATTGGAACATGAGGGGTTCGACAAGACGCCGACCGAAACTGCGTTGGCGAGCCTCAAGGCGTCTGCGGTTGAACTGATCCCCGCCTTGGCGGACGCCGAGGTGGTCGGGCATTGGGCGGGGTTGCGGCCCGGTTCGCCGGAAGGTATCCCCTATATCGGAGAGGTTCCCGGCTTTCAGGGCTTGTGGCTCAATTGCGGGCATTACCGCAATGGCCTGGTACTCGCACCTGCCTCCTGCCAGTTGTTCGCCGACTTGCTGTTGGGGCGGGCTCCGATCATTGATCCGGCGCCTTATGCCCCGGCAGGTCGCCTCAACGCTGGATAGACTTCGGCCCTTGTTCCAGGTGCGCCTGGGTGCAGTACCACTCCTGGCGCGAACTCAGTGCGCGATCCTGCGGCAGGTGCACGCCGCAGTGGGCGCATCGCACCATCAGCGCTGCGTTCGGCTCGGCAGGTCGTTGCTGGCGGGCTGCAGGGTTTTTGAATTTGCGCCAGAACCATACCGCGGCAGCAATGACGGCAATCCAGAACAGTAGACGAAGCATGATGGGCAGTTTCTCGACAAGGAATGCGCCAGTTTAGCCAAGCTGGCCACAGGCGCACAGCGCAATAAATACTCGCTCATAAAAAAGGGAGCTCCTTCAGAGCTCCCTTTTGCGTTGCGTCGAACAATCAGTCGAACACACCGAAGGTCATGTAGCTGAACCACGAACGGTCTTCGTTGTTGCCAAGGGCCTGCGGCTCCTCTTCTTCGATAACGTCGCCGTTCTCGTCGTGAGGCTTGAGGTCCGAAGGGATGGCATCCTTGGCGTCCTGGTACTGCTTGATCACGTCCTGGTTGGCGCGGGTTTCACCCGGCGGCAGTGGCGGACGAGACTCGATCAGGCCCAAAGTGTACTTGCTCAGCCACGAACGGTTGTCGGCTTCGGCAACCTGAGGCACGAACTGGCCATCTTTCAGGCTTGGGTGATCTGGGTAGTTGAGCTTCAGGGTTTCCAGGCTGGTGGTCGCCAGGGTGTCCAGGTGCAGACGCTGGTAAGCCTCGGTCATCACCGCCAGGCCGTCGCCCACGGATGGGGTTTCCTGGAAGTTCTCCACAACATAGCGGCCACGGTTGGCGGCAGCTACGTAGGCCTGACGGGTCAGGTAGTAGTGGGCCACGTGGATTTCGTAGGAGGCCAGCAGGTTGCGCAGGTAGATCATGCGCTGCTTGGCGTCCGGCGCGTAGCGGCTGTTGGGGTAGCGGCTGGTCAGCTGGGCGAACTCGTTGTAGGAGTCGCGTGCAGCGCCCGGGTCACGCTTGGTCATGTCCAGCGGCAGGAAGCGCGCCAGCAGGCCAACGTCCTGGTCGAACGAGGTCAGGCCCTTCATGTAGTAGGCGTAGTCCACGTTCGGGTGCTGTGGGTGCAGGCGGATAAAACGCTCGGCAGCGGACTTGGCAGCTTCCGGCTCGGCGTTCTTGTAGTTGGCGTAGATCAGCTCCAACTGGGCCTGGTCGGCATAGCGGCCGAATGGGTAGCGCGACTCCAATGCCTTCAGCTTCGCTGTGGCGCTGGTGTAGCTATTATTGTCCAGGTCTGTCTGAGCTTGCTGGTACAGCTCGACTTCGCTCAGGTTTTCGTCGACGACGTCCTTTGTTGACGAGCAAGCAGCAGTCATGGCGAGGATGGCGATCAGCAGCAGGTGTTTCACTTGCATGGCGGCTTGCGTCCCTATGACGGCCGCTGTCTTGGGCGGGGCCGTCCTGTTATGATGAGCGCCCCGTTGAAAGCCTCGGGGCAAAAGACGCCGTATTTAACCACAAGCGCGCAGCCGAAACCAAAGGCTGTGCCACGCCTAGTCTGAGCATGTCCGATAAAATTGAACTTCGCGCAGAGGTGCCGTCCGAATTGGGCGGCCAACGCCTCGATCAAGTCGCCGCACAATTATTCGCTGAGCACTCGCGCTCGCGCCTTTCCGCCTGGATCAAAGACGGCCGCCTGACTGTGGATGGAGCGGTTATCCGCCCGCGAGACATAGTTCATGGCGGTGCGATTCTTGAGCTGACTGCCGAGCAGGAAGCCCAGGGAGAATGGGTCGCCCAGGACATCGAGCTGGATATCGTCTATGAAGACGACGACATCCTGGTCATCAACAAACCCGCTGGCCTGGTGGTTCACCCGGCTGCCGGGCACGCTGATGGCACTTTGCTCAATGCCCTGTTGCACCACGTCCCGGACATCATCAATGTCCCGCGCTGCGGCATCGTGCACCGTCTGGACAAGGACACCACCGGTTTGATGGTGGTGGCCAAGACCATTCAGGCGCAGACGCAACTGGTTACTCAGTTGCAGAGTCGCAGCGTCAGCCGGATCTACGAGTGCATCGTGATCGGTGTGGTGGTGGCCGGGGGCAAGATCAACGCCCCGATTGGTCGCCACGGCCAGCAGCGCCAGCGTATGGCGGTGATGGAAGGCGGCAAGCAAGCCGTCAGCCACTACCGTGTGCTGGAGCGTTTCCGCTCCCACACCCATGTGCGGGTCAAGCTGGAAACCGGGCGCACCCACCAGATTCGCGTGCACATGGCGCATATCAACTTCCCGTTGGTCGGCGATCCTGCCTACGGTGGGCGCTTCCGTATTCCGCCGGCGGCAAGCCAGACAATGGTCGAATCGCTGAAGTCCTTCCCGCGCCAGGCACTGCACGCACGCTTCCTGGAACTGGATCATCCGACGAGCGGTAAGCGCATGAGTTGGGAATCGCCACTTCCAGACGACCTGGTCTGGTTGTTGTCGCTGCTCAAGCAGGATCGTGAGGCGTTTATCGGATGAGTGACTGGCTGATTCCTGACTGGCCCGCGCCGTCTCAGGTCAAAGCCTGCGTCACGACTCGTGCGGGCGGTGTCAGTCTGGCGCCGTTCGACAGCCTCAACCTGGGCGATCACGTCGAGGACAGCCTTGAGGCCGTCCTTGAAAATCGCCGTCGTCTGAGCAGCGCCTTCGATATCCAGCCTGCCTGGTTGCGCCAAGTCCACGGTACTCACGTGGTTGAGGCCGATCCAGGCCTTACCGTCGAGGCAGATGGCAGTTGGACCAGCACCCCCGGCATCGCCTGCACATCCATGACCGCCGATTGCCTGCCTGCGCTGTTCTGTAATCGTGCGGGTACCCGGGTTGCCGCAGCCCATGCCGGTTGGCGTGGCTTGGCGGCTGGCGTGCTGGAGGCCGCATTCGAAAGCCTGGATACTGCTCCTGAAGACGTCCTGGTCTGGCTCGGCCCAGCCATTGGCCCGCAAGCCTTTGAGGTCGGCCCGGAGGTACGTGAAGCGTTCATGCAGCAACTGCCGGCCACCGCTGAAGCCTTTGTTCCCAGCCACAACCCCGGCAAGTTCATGGCCGACATCTACCAGCTGGCGCGCCTGCGTCTGGCAGCAAACGGTGTCACCGCTGTATATGGTGGTGGTTTTTGCACCGTGACCGATCCACGCTTCTTTTCTTATCGCCGCAGCCCGCGTACGGGCCGATTCGCCTCCCTTATCTGGCTTGAACGCTAGACTGTCCTGACCTGTATCAACCGTCCGCCGCTTGAAACCCCCAGAATCCACCCCATCTATAAGGGTATCTGGCAGGTTTCTTCATTCAGGATGTGTTTGTTCATAGCTCCGGCCTGCTCAAAAGGAAGGTGACTAATGCGTATTGATCGTTTAACCAGCAAATTGCAGTTGGCCTTATCGGACTCCCAATCCCTGGCGGTCGGCCTCGACCATCCGGCGATTGAGCCGGCGCACTTGATGCAGGCGCTCCTGGAGCAACAAGGTGGCTCTATCAAACCCTTGTTGATGCAGGTGGGCTTTGACATCAACAGCCTGCGCAAGGAGTTGAGCAAAGAGCTCGACCAACTGCCGAAAATTCAAAACCCTACCGGCGACGTGAATATGTCCCAGGACCTGGCGCGCCTGCTCAATCAGGCGGACCGCCTGGCCCAGCAGAAGGGTGACCAGTTCATCTCCAGCGAACTGGTGCTGCTCGCCGCCATGGACGACAACAGCAAGCTCGGCAAATTGTTGCTGGGGCAGGGCGTGAGCAAGAAAGCCCTGGAAAACGCTATCAACAACCTGCGTGGCGGTGAGGCCGTGAACGACCCCAACCATGAGGAGTCGCGACAGGCCCTGGACAAATACACCGTCGACCTGACCAAGCGTGCCGAAGAAGGCAAGCTCGACCCGGTGATTGGTCGTGACGATGAGATTCGTCGCACCATCCAGGTCTTGCAGCGTCGCACCAAGAACAACCCGGTGCTGATCGGTGAGCCTGGCGTGGGTAAAACCGCGATTGCCGAGGGCCTGGCCCAGCGCATCATTAATGGTGAAGTGCCGGACGGCTTAAAAGGCAAGCGCCTGTTGTCCCTGGACATGGGGGCCCTGATCGCCGGTGCCAAGTTCCGTGGTGAGTTCGAAGAACGACTGAAATCCCTGCTTAATGAATTGTCGAAGCAGGAAGGCCAGATCATTCTGTTTATCGACGAACTGCACACCATGGTCGGCGCCGGTAAAGGCGAAGGCTCGATGGATGCTGGCAACATGCTCAAGCCGGCCTTGGCGCGGGGCGAGTTGCATTGCGTCGGTGCGACCACGCTCAACGAATACCGTCAGTACATTGAAAAGGATGCGGCCCTTGAGCGGCGTTTCCAGAAAGTGCTGGTGGAAGAGCCAAGCGAAGAAGACACCATCGCGATCCTGCGGGGCCTGAAAGAACGCTATGAGGTCCACCATAAGGTGGCGATCACGGATGGCGCAATCATTGCGGCGGCCAAGCTGAGCCATCGCTACATCACCGATCGTCAGTTGCCGGACAAGGCCATCGACTTGATCGACGAAGCGGCCAGCCGCATTCGCATGGAGATTGACTCCAAGCCGGAAGTGCTCGACCGCCTGGATCGGCGCCTGATTCAACTGAAAGTCGAATCCCAGGCGTTGAAGAAAGAAGAGGACGAGGCAGCGAAGAAACGCCTGGAAAAACTTCAGGAAGAAATCGTCCGTCTGGAGCGTGAGTATTCGGACCTCGAAGAAATCTGGACCTCGGAAAAAGCCGAAGTACAGGGTTCGGCGCAGATCCAGCAGAAAATCGAGCAGTCCCGTCAGGAACTGGAAGCCGCGCGTCGTAAAGGCGATCTGAGCCGCATGGCTGAGTTGCAATATGGTGTGATTCCGGACCTGGAACGCAGCCTGCAGATGGTCGACCAGCACGGCAAGCCTGAGAACCAGTTGCTGCGCAGCAAGGTGACCGAGGAGGAGATCGCCGAAGTAGTCTCCAAGTGGACCGGCATTCCAGTCTCGAAAATGCTCGAAGGCGAGCGCGACAAACTGCTGAAAATGGAAAGTTTGTTGCACCAGCGCGTCATCGGTCAGGAAGAGGCGGTGGTGGCGGTATCCAATGCGGTACGGCGTTCCCGTGCCGGCTTGTCCGACCCGAACCGTCCAAGCGGCTCGTTCATGTTTCTCGGCCCGACCGGCGTAGGTAAGACTGAGCTGTGCAAGGCCCTGGCCGAGTTCCTCTTTGATACTGAAGAGGCCATGGTACGCATTGATATGTCCGAGTTCATGGAGAAACACTCGGTGGCTCGCCTGATCGGCGCACCACCAGGCTATGTGGGCTACGAGGAGGGCGGTTACCTGACCGAAGCCGTGCGACGCAAGCCTTACTCGGTGATCCTGCTGGATGAGGTCGAGAAGGCGCACCCGGATGTGTTCAACATTTTGCTGCAGGTGCTGGAAGATGGTCGCTTGACGGACAGCCACGGGCGTACGGTGGACTTTCGCAATACGGTGATCGTGATGACCTCCAACCTGGGCTCGGCACAGATCCAGGAACTGGTGGGGGATCGCGAAGCCCAGCGAGCAGCGGTGATGGACGCCTTGACCACCCACTTCCGCCCGGAATTCATCAACCGGGTGGATGAAGTGGTGATCTTCGAGCCTCTGGCACGGGATCAGATTGCGGGTATCACCGAAATCCAGTTGGGCCGCCTGCGCAGTCGCCTGGCTGAGCGTGAGCTCGACCTTGAGCTGAGCGGCGAGGCGTTGGACAAGCTGATCGCAGTGGGCTACGACCCGGTGTATGGCGCACGGCCGTTGAAGCGTGCGATCCAGCGCTGGATCGAGAACCCGCTGGCACAGTTGATCCTGTCGGGCAGCTTTATGCCGGGCACTCGCGTCACGGCAACGGTGAAAGACGACGAAATCGTCTTCCACTGAGGCCAGCACCCGGTGTAATAACGAGAGGCCTCGCATTGCGAGGCCTTTTTTTTCGATAGGGCGTTGAACTGTAAGGCAAAGGCTTGTAAAGTGCGCCCCGCAGCAACGTCAGCCCACGGGTTTCTTCTCCCCAAGAAGAAATCAGAAAGAAGCGCAAATCATTGTCTTAAAAGCAATTTAAAGGGTTGACAGGGGTTTTTAAGATTGTAGAATAGCGCGCCTCAGAGACGCTAACGTAGCGATACGGACAGGGTCGAAGAGAAGGTTACACAGCAGTAAATTTGAAATATGTAGTTCCGTGATAGCTCAGTCGGTAGAGCAAATGACTGTTAATCATTGGGTCCCAGGTTCGAGTCCTGGTCACGGAGCCAATTTCAAATCGGGGTATAGCGCAGTCCGGTAGCGCGCCTGCTTTGGGAGCAGGATGTCGGGAGTTCGAATCCCCCTACCCCGACCATATTTGGGTCGTTAGCTCAGTTGGTAGAGCAGTTGGCTTTTAACCAATTGGTCGTAG
>NZ_SPKO01000008.1:112933-144080 GCF_023127795.1 Pseudomonas sp. W2Jun17
AGCGCTGGAATCAAATCTTAGAATCAGAGGTTCTAGCTCTGATTAGAGGCGGTTTTACGGTTTTGGAAAGTGTTAGCGCACTTAGAAATTGCCGTAGACATGCAGCCGTCTGAGGCGAACAGTAGTTTCGGTTCGTCATGATGTCAATGTGCATCGGTTTTGCGATGCGCATTCCGGGGTATAGCGCAGTCCGGTAGCGCGCCTGCTTTGGGAGCAGGATGTCGGGAGTTCGAATCCCCCTACCCCGACCATATTTAATGAAAAAAGGCGTCTTTATGGCGCCTTTTTTTTGTGCCTTGAGCAAAGCCGTACCGTTCGTCTGAAAAAGCAGGATTTCGACCTGGTGCTTTATTCCGGGCAAGCGAAAGCCTCTGGCCAACCAGAATCCCTATAGCCAGTGCGCTTTGACTATCAGCGTACTAGGGCGATGCTCGAGAAAATGATGAGCTTCGCATTGAATGCTCAGTTGAGGTGCGTTTCCTGAATGTGCCGATACCAAGCCCGCTCGCCATTAGCGTCAATAGTAGACTCTGCTCTACTTGATCTACCGGGGGGGCCATAGAGCATGTCATTGACTCGCGATGCAGTTGCGCAGATGCGAGCTCGAGAGCCCTCTGTAGCGCGCTTCGGCCAGTCGACTTGGTCGGCCGGTCAATACTGACCTCTGTGCTGCTAGATTGTTGTGGAGCTGGCAGCTTCTTGGGCTCTGGTGGAGCGGTTTCCTGTGAATGCACACCTATCTTGGCGGGTAAGGGGGCTGAGGGTGTGTCACTTGGATCAACCCGTCTCACTCGGCTTAGAGCGCCCTGAGCCAGGCTTCGCTCATGCAGAACAGCACGCATATGGTCGTAGTCCGCCTCTATGTAATTCATCGTTGTCGCTAGATTCGAGTGATTCAGCAGGCTTTTCGTGAGATGAATGTTTCGCTCAGGCTGCTTCATCAAGTCTGTTGCTAATGTGTGCCTGAAGCGGTGAGGGGTCATGCGCACGCCGATCTTATCGGTGAGCTTGCCGTACATTGACTCCACCTGGTCGATGTTCATTTCCTTGCCATGGAAGTGACGAGAGAATCTGTTGACGTTGAACAGCTGATCGTCTGGTGAAAAACCGATTTTCTCGGCCTCCCCCAGGATCCTGGATAAGTGTGGAGCGAGTCCTTCCATAATGGGGAGGAAAAACTCCCGATGGGTCTTCTCTGTTTCACCGCGGACCAAGATCATCTGGCTGTCCCAGTTGATATCTTTGTAGCGCAGGCACAGCAGGGCATTCAGACGTATGCCTGTGTAATAAAACATCTCGAAGACGCTGAGCCAGAACCAGGCAGGTGTGATCTGGCTACGTTCATGCGTA
This sequence comes from Pseudomonas sp. W2Jun17, assembly GCF_023127795.1. Lineage (NCBI taxonomy): Bacteria > Pseudomonadati > Pseudomonadota > Gammaproteobacteria > Pseudomonadales > Pseudomonadaceae > Pseudomonas > Pseudomonas sp. W2Jun17. The sequence continues at coordinate 114,284 of NZ_SPKO01000008.1, forward strand.
CAACGTTCTTGGCCTACAAGAGATATGAGCCAGTTGCGTGCTCGTTGGATGGCGTCTCCATTGATTGTCTTGCTGGCTCGCTTTGGTGGGATAACGCTGGTTTTCTTGAATGGGTTGATCGTGGTGTGGGTCATCAGGCCGTGTTCTATGGCGTAGCCCCAAACAGTTCGAAGGTGATTTGAATAGGTGTTCCAGCTGCGTTTAGATAATCCATTCTCAAGGACTTTTTTTCGCCATGTCAGAACCGCACGATGATCGATCTCCTCAGCTGAAGCAGTCCGGAAATGCTTAAGTAGTGCTTTGGTCGAGGCACGATAGATCTTTGCACTGGCAGGCCGCAGATCATGGGCAAAGATATATTCCTCCGTCAGATTCGAGGGCGTCGTCATTGTGGCGGCTCCGTTGCTTCTGACTTCAAGGACAGGCTGATATTGTCGAAGGGGACCTCAGAGAAGATTGTTCGCGGGTCTAGAAGTAAGTACCCCTTGAGCTGCTTGGATTTTCGAGGTCCAACAACGTCGCAGGTCCAAATATTCAGACTCTTATGCGTTTTTCGATGAAGTTTTTGTTTCTCGAAACTGCGTTGAACAAGCTGCCAGGCGCTGACTTGCTGTACCTCGGCCTGCTGTTCGATGTGTGGGAACTCAAGGACGTAGCGTTTGAATATTCCAGGCGTTACCAGCATAGCGGTCCCTGCTACGGTATGAACCAGCGCTTTGGTGTCGTTGATAATGATGGTCCGGGATGCGATGCCTTTCTTAAGCCATTCAACAAATCCCTGACCGATCTCGGTGTTATTGCTAGGCATCGGAGTGACTTCTTCGATTATTGCTAAAGGCGCACCTCCTTGATTGGAGGTTTGGGAAGGCTGGATGTCATCCAGTTTCGGAGGCGCGGTATGTGCCGCTGAGACCTCTTTATTTTTGGTGCCTTCTAATGGCTCATTGATATTACCAAGGAGCGCCAGTAGCTCGTCAAATTCATCGGTACTGCTTGAGGAATGCTGCGGGTGTTCGAACGGTGATGGCTGTGCCGGTGCTAAAGGGGCCGGCACAGGGCTGGATTGAATGTCCGAAGGCAACTTTTTTGCCGGTGTGACGACGTTATTTACAGCTGCAGAGTCTTCTGCCGGGTTGCCAGCTTCCACCTCAAGAGTCCCAGCGTAAGCTGCGGGCCGATCACTTGGATCATTCCAGATCAGTGCCGGTGAGAGCTTCAGCAGTGTGAAGGTGTTTCGCCAGCCACGACCATTGTCTATCGTGGCTTTCCAGATTGCCTTGTCTTGGGCATTGGTTTGGATTACCCCCTGATCTTGCAGCATGTTGAAGAAAGGCGCATTCGAACTGGGTACACCTTCAACGCCTTGGGTCAGCAAATAGGCTCGCAATTGATCAGCAATAGGCTTGCTAACCAGCCAAAGAGCATCCTGTGTCAGCCAACCATCTGACGGTCCATCGGGTTGATTCAGTTTGAATGTATCTCGGACCAGGTGACGCAACCCATCTGTCAATTGACGCTGCAAAGACTGTTTGGGCGCGGACAGTGCGCGGGCTGGATTTCCACCGAGTTCCTGTGCGACGGACGCCTGATCGGCTTTGACCACGATCTCTCCCAAAATGCCGGCATGTTCGTACTGACCAGCCAAAATGAAGATTAACTGCGACCACACTTCGGAGAAATTACTGAGCCAATCTAAGATTTCTGAGGAGAGGATCTGCGCGTAGATCAGTGCGGCAGCGGCTCCGTGAAGTTGGTAGTTGCGTCCTTTCACGTAGCGGAATCGATAGGGACGATCGATTGGACCGTGCCAGGGGTGCCAGGTTTTACCTCCTACCAGCTCGACGTGCACGTCGACGGCGATCTTGCCCAGGTCGTGTATAAGAGCGCCATAAGCCGCGGCGGCGGTCCAGGCCTCAGCCTGTGCTGATTGAGATTCCGGCGGTGCGCCTATAGGTAGCAGATAGCTCTGTCGAATTTTCAAGGCATAGGCGACGATTTCAAGCCCGTGGTCCAGCATGCCTCCAGGGTGTGCATGATGGTGGTTTTGCGAAGCAGGGAGCTGCTGGACCAACTCCGCGTAGCGCTCAAGTGGACGCCGATAGAGCTCGACAAACTGTGAGCGAGATAACGATGCGCGCTGCCAAATGTTCTCCAGTAGTTTTTGACGGCGTGGCGATGCCAGTAGTGCTTGGCTAGTGGCCGGCTGTATAAAACCGTTAGGGGAGGGGCTTTGGGCGGGTAGCCCTTTATTGCGGCGGAAAATAGAGAACATCGCCTGCTCCGTAAATGATTCATGGGGCAGGCTTTTCTCCTATCAAAGGGGGAGCGAGCAAGGGGAAAGGATCACTGGTGGTCTCGGGTATTTCTTTTGGCGAAGAGCCATCTTTCTATGGTGGTGACGGAGAAAGGAATGCAGAATTATCGTCGTTTCGGTCTAAGGGCACGGTGCCGCAGATCGACCATGTGAGGAAAAAATGATGGTTTCACTTCGCTACGCTACGAAATCAACCTCAGATAATGTTTGGGCACTTTGTGATTTGATACGTGACAATAAGTGTGACGAGATCATTCTTTTTGCTAGCGTAGGGAATGATATTGACGATGAAGAAGCAAGGTGGAACAACAACCTTCCTCTGGTTGTCGCCTTAGCTAAATATATTATTCCTCACGTTGATAGCGTCTTGGTCGTTTTTGATGGAGTGTTTCTAACCGCTGCGCGTTCCGCTCGTTATGGTGAAGTACGTGAACTGCTGGATGTAGCTATTGCGTCTGACAAGGTTTATTACTCTGGGCAGAGAGCCCCACTTACTAGCGAAATGACGCCTGATCAGGCAGTTTCAACGCTTCTCCATTTAGGTCCTATCCAACCTTTGACGTCTGAATCCAGAGCCGATTACTTTTCTTTGCTTAGTAATTTGACAGAAGCCGAGTTAGTTGAAAATTTTCCGACTCGGGAGATGCGTTGATGAGATTGGACCTTTTTCCCGCTGAAAGCGGCCCTTTCGGGTAAGGCTTTTACCCTTGTGAACCATTCCATTCGCTTCTACAGAACCCTTTACCTTTTGGGCCATTTCTGCGGTGAAAACGGGCGGGCGTTAGGTGCCGAGGGAAACGGCCGTTTGTCTCATGATCTTGCGGCAGAGAAAAATCGGTATTATAAGTAATGTCATATCGCCCCTAGATGGGGTTAGAAGGGGACGCACCATGACCACGCAGACCTCTCAGGGAGTAGCAAGTCGCTTAGGCTATGGCCTGGGTCAGGCTGTGCGCCTCGTTTGGTGCAGTCAGAACCTCACCGTGCGCTGGGTCAAGCGTCTGGCACTGATCGCAATGGCAGTGTATTTTGGAGCTTTGCTGGCACACGCGTTCATGGCAGTCCTGACTGTTGGTTTTATCCTGCTAGCCTTAACCGTAGGGGACTTTTCGAGACTGAGGGGTGTTGGCAACTCTGGCGATCAAGATGCCCCATATGGCAGAAATGTATTTGGTCAACCGTTAAACTCATGGGGAAACGTCGAAGGTGAAATTTCTGATGAAGATAGTTTACTTTCCGAACGCAACTACGACGATAATTTTTTCCATTAACTCAACTCCCTAATTCCGTTGACGGATCCCCTCTATGAAGGATGAGCGGATCCGTATATTTCCTAATTTTATGTTATTGCTTTTTTGACAATATCTCCTCCTCCTGAGCCAGCTTTTTCTACCGGTTGCGCACCACGTGAGAGCCCCTCCAACACTTTACCTGCACTAATTCCTGCCCATCCGAGTGCGCCCATCCAAAATATTGGCAGGATAATAAATATTGCACCCATCACGAAGTTCAATACTGCGTCTTGCGTGGCAGTGTTCAAACCCATCACTGGATCAAATGATAAATGCGGAGAGCCGGCTCCATATAAAGCGTCCAGTATTGTGGTATCGACCCATCTAGCCAGTTGAAACCAGAAGTCCACGAATATCAGAGCGAAAAAAACAACGGACATAGTCATGGCCACTTTTAGTTGGTAAGCCCCGACAATTAGCACCAAGGGAATGCAAATCACCATCGCCATTTTCAAGAACGCCATGACCATCGGTAGCGCCTGGCGAACCATGTCCATCGCTGGAAAATAGGCCATAGATCCTAATGCAACCCCGAGAGTCCCCGCTGCCCGGGCTGCACCATTCCACACAGTTCCGTCGATTTGTCCCCCGTAGTCCGTATAAACATCCCCTTTCACCTGGTTCGACGGCGAGACCAGTTGCCGGACAAGCGAGTCAGTGACTTCTTCCGGGGACAACCATTTTGCCCAGCCGAGCATTTTGGTCATGAGGTCCGGCGACACTTGAGCCTTGATACGATCCCGCAGCCCCACTCCGCTATCCGACCACCATTGTTTGCACGTTGGATAGCCCCCACCTCCACTCACTTGTGGTAAACCCACATCGCGAGATGCGTTATAGGGCCATGAGACCCTTGGAGTTTTGGAGTAATCCGTGTCGTAATAACCCGAGGTGTTCAATAAATAGTGCGAACCAATCCAGCTGAGTTCCTGCGTAAAACGAGGGTCATTCCCTTGCGCACCCAATTCGGGTTGGCGCATGAATAATCTGGCGCGGGAGGGTCCATAGCAATCGTGCGTGAAGTCGCCAATTTCCTGAGCCAATAGCGGGTTGTTGATCTTCGTGTTGCTAACTTCCATGCGTACTTGCCGTAGATCAGTTCCGCAGGGAATTGCTGCTACGGCGCCACTGGTTAATCCCTTTGATAATGCATGCATTAATGCCCACCACATGGGCATCTGGGCACTCTTTCCTGCCAGTGAGCTGAATGTAGTGTTCCAGCCTGTGTCTGTGGGTTTAGGTAAGTTGTATTGACATTGCTGAGCTCTACTCTGGTCAAATGCCAAGGTATCAAAACTCACATTGACGGCTGGTACAGCGAAGAATGCGACGACGATGTAGCCAACGTAGATATTGGTCTCGATACGTGCCAGTGAGAGAACGCCTTTGTTGCCCTCATCGGCCCCCTCACCACGGACTTTCAGCCACTCTCGAATAACGATGATGCAGAAGGGCAGGGCGAATAGTCCGGTATCTGAAATCATCGCCCAGATACCGTTGTTGATGATCCAACCGACCAACGTCAGGTAGTACTCCAAATAATCATTGGTGTAGAGCGTCACAAGTCACCCCCTGCCTGATACAGCACCTTGCTCAGCTCAACCATCAGAAATAATAGGACCACCATTACCTCGATCTTCAACAGGCCTTTGCGCCGTTTCGAGCGTTCTGAGTTCGATAATCGAGCCTTGAATTTGAAACAGGCAACGGCCAGTGCGATATAAAGCATCAGGCGCCACGTAAAGAGCGGCCAGTAGTGGTTGGTACGCCAGGCTTGCCATTGCTCAGCGCTGTCGAACATGTTCATCAAGGCAGCGCTGAGTAGTACTACGAGGGCGGTAGTCGCGAGCAAAACACCCAGAACAAGTAGAATGCTCCTCCCGGTTTGTCTAACCAGCGAGCGGTTGGGGGCGGTGACAGGCTCCGGCATATCGGTCATGGCCTTTCTCACTGTTTGTTCTGGGCGGGTGACTGCAACTGGTCTAATCGATCAGTTTCTGGTGCTCCCGAGGACACACCACGAGAGTCTTCTGCTCGTGCTTTGCTGCGTTCAATGATGGTCAGAGGCGAGTTCTTCGCGAGCTGCTGACGCATGTCCAGTTCCATTTTGAGGTTGCCGATCTCCTGTTGCAGCGAGGAGCTCTGCTGGCCGACTGCCTGGACGGCGAGGTCATTAGCCGCGACGTTCGGTTCCCGACTGCCTGCCATCAAGGTGCGCTGCAGGGTCAGAGCTTTCTCCAACACATCGGACAACGCGACTTCGGAGGCAAGCCGGCGAGCGAGTACGTCCTGGTCGCGCTCATCCTTGAGTGCTGCTACAACGCCTCGGGTGATGGGTAACGAGTTACTGCTCGCTGCTTCAAGGTTTTCTAGCGACAGCGTTTTGCTTCCGCTCAGTAGTTCCTGCAGGGCCTTCAGCTTGATGTCGTACGTTTCCTGGATCAGCGGCGTGAGGCCTACGCCTGCGGCTGTCACCGTTTTAGGGCAACTGTCACAGGTCTGCTGTTGTTGTTCACCCAGGACACGATTGGCAAAGGTGGTGGCTTCCTGGGGCGATGACCAGACATTGCACACCATGCCGTTGTTGCAGTTCGCTTTACTGATGGATGCGGTGTCGCCGGCCGCGCGCTTGTTCAGAAGGTTGTAGCCCGCCTTGGTGACGTCGCCTACGATACGAATTGGCTTCTGACCGGAACCACCTGCTCTATCACCACCAACCCAAGTGACGCCATCGTTTCCACCTTTCTTTTCGACTTGTTCCACCGCCGATACTGCGTCTGTGTTGGATGTTAGCGCCTGACTCATAGCCTGACCTTCAGCAAGCTTGCCCCAGCCCATTTGGTTACCGGCGATATCCGCCATCTTTTCGCCAATGGCGCGGCAGGTGCCTTTGGAGCGGTCGAAGTCCAGGCGGGCCTGCAAAATGCCGTTTGTGATGAGGTTGTATAGCGCCGGGTTCGCACGTTGAAGAATCAGTGCCGGCAGCGAAGCCACGGCGCTGGTGGCGCTCTGTACCACCGAGCTCATGATGTTTTTGAAGCCGGAAGTGGCACCATTCAATTGGTTTTCAAGGGTTGTGCTCAGGCTCATGTTTCCGCAGATTAGATTGGTATTCCAACCGCCTCCCACAGAAATACTATCCATGTTGCCTGCGCTCCCCATGGTGACTGCGTTGCCGCCGCCAATGCTATACAGCACGTTGTCCCCAATGACGCTTCCGGAGGATGAGACGTTGATTGGATCAGCAGAGAGCGCTATTGCACTGCTGAGGCTGCAGGCGAGCCCTATCGCCAAGGTAGTGAGTTTCATGCTTTGCTCCGATCGCTGTTTCATTGGAAGTCCGTACTGCCGAGGAAGGTCTGGCCACGACGCTGGCAACACGAATAAGGGCGCCAGAGTGCCCAGGCGTAGCCGCCATCCTGCGCATCGATGTTCGGACCGATGGTGGGAAAGGTTGCGCAAGTCGGGTTGAGGACTGGGGTGAGCGCTTGCCACTTACCAGTGGAGGCGTCACCTTCGCGTAGCGGCCCTGCAGGCCAGTAGCCGGGGTAGGGAAGGGCGAGCATCGGCAAGTAGACATGGACCTGGCCTGGGCGGGTAACCACGTCGCCGGCACGCTGCGCAATAACTGCGCCCGTTTTGTAGTCGTCAGTCTGGTTAAGGGAGCCGCTACGCGGGTAGACGTTCCCCCAGCCGCTTGCTGAGAGCAGGCTACCGACTTCACGCATGCCCGGAATGAGTGCTTCGGGGTATACGGATTCCGGTACGCCGTATCGCCAAGCAATGGGGTCAAGGGTGCTCAGAAAGTAAGGCACAAGCGGTAAGGTTGCGCCTTTGCATACATAGCCCGAGGCGCTGGCAAACTGACTCAACGCCGCACCACCTGGATGGCCGATGACATCGGCTTCCTTAAATTTGATGATGTTGTTCTCGGCAACGTGATTGGTAGTGCCGTCGTTGCCCGCTTGGGCCATCGGATTTGGGGTGCCAAGAGGTGACATCTCTATCCAAGGGTTCATCCCGGTATTCGCATATGCAGACACCACAGCGTCCGGTACGTAGTGACGAACCTTGGTCGAGGTTTTGACTTTGCATCCGAATGGCGTGCAGAGCAGCCAATAGCAGATGCCGACCACTTTGTACTCCAGGCAGGTTGGTGATAGGGTCGAGGCAATAATCGCTGCCGAGTTGATCGCAGCCGATGCACTGAATGACAGGCTGAAAGTGATAGCCAGCGACAAAGGCCGGATCGCAAAACGTGAGCGTCTCATCGTGACAGGCTCCGTGCTCGTTCAATCAACGCGACGGCTTTAGCTACGTCAGGCTCGCCGTACACGACGTAGCTACGATCTACGATCACGGCTGGGAGTTTTTCGACTCGCAGGCTCCAGGCGTCTGTGACGCCCTGCTGGGCTTGGGCCAGCTCGTTTTGCAGATGCTTCCCAGCAGGGCTGACCAGGTAGCGTTGAATGGCCGCTTCTGCCTGGCGTGGATCGGGGGGTAGTTGGTTGGAAAGTTGTTCTTCAAGGCACTGCTGATCATCCAGGAAGATGACGCGAGCGCCAGAAGGTGCGGATACTGGATGTGCTCGGTTTGTAATGACCCACGTCTCCGCGTGGGACGCAGTGGACAAGAACAGTAGCAGTGAAAACAGCCAGCGCCGCGTTCCGCTAAGGTGGGTAAGGATCTGGAGCATGGCACCGTACCTGATATGGATTCAGGTACAGAAGACCGGATGGCTGTCTTGAGCGCAGTAAGAAATAGGAATTTGGAAGCTTTGGGTATTTGAGAGCGACGAATTCGTGTGGGTTGGATTAGAGATGGCACTTGGTCGGCTCAAATTGACGACGCAGTGAGTACGCAGTTAACTGGCTATCCATACAGTAACTATTCAGGCCAAGTTTATGAGCGCGACCCTTCTTGGTCCCATCGCCGGCGGTGGCCATTCCCTGCCGATGTACTCCAATCCTGTCAAGGTGGCAACTCAGGCGGTGGAACGCCTGTTCCGCCCAGGGTTCCGACACAGCAAGGCTGAAATTTTGTTGATGGATCTTCGTCAACCAGGTGAGTTCACTGACGACCTGTTCGCGCACACGCAACCAGCTGCAGCGGACAAGGTGATGAGCGTACTCGATGAAATCAACAGCCGATGGGGCCGTGGAACGCTGCGCGCTGCAGCGGTGCCTGCTGCGCCGGCCTGGGCGATGCGTCGTGAGTTGATGAGCCCGAACTATACCACCAGGCTTGATCAGCTCTGGACGGTAAATGCCAATTGAGGCGTCAGGATTGAGGGAGTTTCAAAATGTGCAGTCATTACGAAGCACCGGCGCCGCAGCGGGTAGCTGCAACCTTCGGCGTTGAACCTTATGAACAGGGCAAGCTGAATCTGTGGCCAGGCTACACCGGGCCATTCATCCGCGGCGTGGAACACGTCGACCTCGAGGCAGAGTCGCCGGCGCCGAATGAAGTGCTGGCAGGCTCGTTCGGGCTGATCCGGTCCTGGCGCAAAGACACCAAAATCGTACGGCACACCTACAATTGCCGATCAGAGACTGCGAGTGTGAAATCATCTTATCGCACCGCCTGGCGTCAGGCCCGCCACTGTATTATTCCAGCAGTAGCCATCTATTAGCCTGACTGGCGAACGGGCAAACCGATTCCCACGCGTATAGTCCGGTCGGATGGGGAGTTGATGGGAATTGCCGGTCTGTGGGAAAAATGGCATGAACCGGGTACCGATAGGATCCTGCATAGTTTCACGATGCTCCCGATCAACGCGGATGACCATTCCTTCATGCGCAACTACCATAAACCCGAAGATGAGAAACGAATGGTGGTTATCCTTCCCAAGGGACTTTATGGCGATTGGTTGAAAGCCTCGGCTAGCGATAGTATGGAGTTCATGCGTCAGTATCCGGCTGATCGCATGGTCGTAGCGATGTGATACGGGGCTGCAGATGATGCATAGTCCGCCAGATGAAAACGAGAGTGACTGTATGAACCGAGACGAAATGCTTCAACAGATACAGGAGCGGTTTGAACTGCATCTGCAAATCACCTCCTTTTCTGTGAAACTTTTGCCAGCAGAGCCGGAGCCCGAAACGAATCCTCGCGATAAGGAATCGAGCCAGCTTGATCATGCGTCTGCCCAAGACCTGGCTGATATTGAAAAGGAAATTCCGCAGTACACTCAATAGAGGTATGCCGGGTTGGCCGGCACACCACAAACCAGGATGCACCGACGGCTTTCATATCAATTAGGGACGACGATATGTCCAGCGCTGCAATGAAGTACATGCCAGATAATGCGAGAGCTTTGATCGTAATTGTTGCTGTAATCGCGCTCGCGGTCACTGTTTATATCGTCCAGCGTGACGAGGCTTAAAACAACTTGCGGAGCGTGATGCTCGATGCCAGCAAGAGCAGGCCAATCCTTCTGTCACCTTTTCAGAAGTCCGCAGATTGCATCATCTGGCGAAAGCCGGGTAACTATTAAAGGATGGGCTCCGATATGTATGATTAAACGACCCCCGAAGAACGTCGCTACACAGAACTGCTAAAGGCCATTGACTCGGTCAAGGCTCCTTTGTCTGTAATGGCACTAATAGACCTTCTCGATGAACTGTATTCGAAAGAAGAACGGAGAGTGCTGTATTCTGAGTATGGAGCGCTATGCAAAGCAAGCCATGCTGGTTATGAGGCCCTTATGTGTAGCGGCTCGCGTTTGAAAACACGTGGGCTCGCATTCAGCGTCATTTCTGGCTCACATTAACTGCATCCAGCCAGAGCCCCCGGCTCACATTAATTGCAAATGAGCTTGCATTCGACGGCGTAGGCTCGCATTTCACCGCGGGGGGCTCACGCTATCTGCAAATGACCAGCGGAGGTTTTCGGTCACAGAGGAATGCCGGCCGCGAGCATCTTGTCGCGTAGCTCGGTCGCCCGTTCGAGGTCCAGTGTGTTATTGAACAGCGCCTTGAACTCGTGCGGCTTGGCACTGAATTGCTCCACCAAGTCCTTCATGTGATATCCATTGCGCGTCAACGTGGGCTCAAGGTCATCGATATGTCCTGAGAGTACCGACTCGACGACATCCACCGACACAGGGAGTTCGCCGGTCTGGTACCCAGCCTCTAAGGCCAGCGTCAGGTGAAGTTGAACTTGCAGTGGTGTCCGCAGCTTGCTCGCGAGCATGTCGATGGCATCGTCCGTCAGGATTGACTCGCTAGCGTCTTCCGCTCCAGTGCAGGTATGTAATAACCACTCGATATACTCGCGCTGTGCCCCAGTAACGCCGTCCAGCGAGAACACATCGGTACGGGCGCCGATTTCCTCCATGTTGTCCTTGCGCAGCTTAGGGTGGCCCGCAAGCACTACCGAACGCAGTCCATCCACGCCTTCGGCCAGTTCCATCAGACGTTTCAAACCAGTGAGGGTGTGCCCATTCAATTAATGCGCCTAATCGACGAACATGACGATGGGCTTCTTACCCTTTAAAATTATTTCTTGAAGCGGTCGGTCCCGGCGCTCGATCTTCTTGAGAATTTGCACCTGCTTTTCGGACGATAAGTCGTAATAAAGAGCCTCTATCAACGTGGCCAGTTTGATGTTGTGCTTATCCACGTCGACACATTTGGAGACGATCATTCATTTTTCGTCTTGCAGCATCTTGGTCAACCGGCGTAGCAGCACTGTCTTGCCGCTGCCGATCACACCACAGATTGCGACCAAACGACCTTCCTGCACCGCTCCACGAACGTCCTTTATCAGATCCTTGTGGTGTTCAGTCTCATAGTAGCCAGCCTGCTTGAACGGCACCGTCAACCCGAAATGCTGCATCACTTCAGCCCGCATGTTGAGCTCCTTTTTGTGTCGGAAATATTCGCGCACGCGCTCCAGAACGACACGGCGCATAAGCGTTTCGGCCAGCACCTGATCAATGAGTACTTTGTCCTCAGCCACAAACTTGGCCAGCGGTTTGGCAAATTCGTCAGCGATAGCCAACTTGGCAGCAATCACTGTCGGATAGTGGTATTCGTCGGCATGCGCGTCGAACGGCTGACGTGGAATGTCCGCCGCGGACATGGGAGTATCAGACAAGCGCACGTCGGTGCCAGATATTGCCGCAATCGGCAATCCAAGCTGGTCGGCCAGTAAACGGATACGGTCTGCGCGCTCATCCGCCTTGGTTCGTTTGAATGCCCGATACCGGCGCAGCGGAATAGGACTGTCTACCGGATAATAGGGGGGCGAAGCGCTCGCCTTCATATTCGGCGTACAACTCATCGTCGAACAGGCCCCACAACAAAATCGCATGGTCTCCGGCCATGCCGGGCTCAAGCTCATACTGTGTACCATCAATGGTAATACGCGCATCGATGCCAACCTTGCGCCGTTCCGGCTCGCGTGCAAAACGACAAAACTGCTCCCACGTACACATCTCGCGCAGGCCATCATCTGGTAGCATAGTGAGCCAGTCCGCCATGCGGGTGCGCGACTCTGAACGATGACGCTGCTGATTGTAGGTGTGCACCAGATAGTGCGACAGCCATTTGTCCGCCTGCTGCTCAGTTTCCGGCTTGTGGAAGTGGTACAGCGTCTCATGCGCCTCCTTGACCGTACGAAACGGACGTTCGACCTTTCCCTTGGATCGAGCCGTTGTTCGCATCCCGTCCTTGCCAGCAGGCAGGTGCGTCTGCCATTCAATCGCGAGCGCTTGCATCACATTCTGAAACACGCGAGATTTAGCGACAGGGCCATTGTCGAGATAGATCACCTTTGGTCGGCCCTGGAATGGATTCTCGGCGTCGGCCTTTACCGCCGTGGCATTGAACAGAAAACGCAATGCTGTTTCTGCATCCTCACCGAAGATGCAGTGGTACTCCTGGTAAGCAGTACCACTGTGGTCATCGACCAGACTGAAAATCGCCAGTGTAGGCTCGCCCTTACTAGGGTCGATCCAGTTTGGCTTGTCGATGCGCTTGAGATCGGACGGAGATATATCGAACTGCCAGCAAGCGTTGCTTTGCTCCGTCTGGAAGCGCACCGCAGGTGGCTCTAGCGTCAAATGCGCATGATCCAAGTGCCAACGATCCAGATAGCGATTGACGGTAGTCTTGTTCAACAGCCCCTTTGGGGGCCTTTATTAAGTCTTGCTTCGTCTCAACACCGAAATCCTCCAGCAGTTTGATTGCGTTGGCTGTAGAAAGAGGGCGGTTGTTCTTGTTGGTGGTGCGCAGTTTCAAAGCCGCGACCAGATCGCAATAGCGCTCTAGCTCGGCTTTTGGGAGTTTGCGTGGTTTGCTGTGGTCAGCGCGATGTACTGCGTGCGGTTTGTTGAAAGCATGCAATGTACGGTGGACCGTGGTAGACGACATGCCGTATAGCTCGGCAACGGCCTGCACCTGTCTGGCGCGCTCAGGACTTTTGCGTGGCAAAAGATCCAATCGCTGCCGCAACTGCAACAGCGAGTCGACAGAAACAGAATTCTGCGGGGGGCCCAGGTCCAGGACTACGGTACGAATTGGATCTGGACATACAAGCACGAAAGCTCCAAAATGGCCTTGGAGGTATTACCTCCAGACAGAGGTTGGCCGTGGCGGCCTGATCTCTACTTCTGACGAGTATTAAAAACGGGTGAATTCCCGTATCTTGGCTAAAGAAAGGACTTGAAATGAAAGCTTTTACTATTATTTTCTCTTCGGCTCTTGCCGGTTTCTGCTTTGCTGCAAACGCCGCCAATCCTGATAATGTTGCAGTGTACGCCACAGAACAATCCCAAGGTTCAATGTCTATTGAGGGCAAAGACGCCTACACTAAAACCTTCGAGGTATCAGTGGCAAAATTATCAGGCGGTAGTATCGATTTATCAAAGCTTTGCCTGAAGGCTTACTCTCCTGACAACAAAGAATTCAAGATCGATACGGTTGATGAAAAATTGAGCGCAGGCACGCTGAAAGAAGGAGAGCTTGTCAAAGGAATCGCTGTATTTGCTTCTGAAAACGATGCAGTCTTCAAAGCTGCCCTAGTAAAAATCTCTCACGATTGTAAATAAATTGAAATAGCAGTCTTTTAGCTTAATGCCAATGGTTTAAGGACCGGTTGAGCGAGCCGGTGGTTGGTGTAAAGAGGGCCGATGTTCAAACATAGGCCCTTTTAAATTGGAACTTTCACAGGCTCGGCATTATCAATGCTGTCCGCGTTTTACCAGGTTCAGAGCCTCGCTGACCTGTTCTCACCTGACCTTACTCAGCAGGCTTTCTCCCACCTGTGCCGACCACGAGCTGCTGGGCTTAAGTGCACTTTCTGTTCCGTTGCTCCCCAACCCCTTGTTCAATAACACGCTGGACCTCGAACGGCCGACTGAGCTGCGCGACAAGATGCTCGCGGCCGGCATTCCTCTGTGATCCAAAATTGTCGCTGGTCATTTGCAGATAATGTGAGCCCGTCGCAATGAAATGCGAGCCCGCGCCGTCGAATGCGAGCCCGAGGGTTTTCAAATGCGAGCCGCTACACGTAGGCCGTGGTACAGCAGCACGGCCAAAATAGCGCGGTCACGCATGCCCTTGAGCGTCCAGCCATCCGGCGCGGACAATAGCAATTTAGCCTGGTCATCCCCGAGTGCCGGCGTCTTGCCTTCGTTGGTCTCAATCCGTGGCCGTTTCACGCCGTGCACGGGATTGCCGCCGGCGACTGCATTGTTCTCCAGGAGGTGATCGAACAGGCTGGTCAGCGCGGCCAGTTTGCGCCGGATAGTGGCCCCGGCCAGGCCCCGGGTTTCCAACTGGGCGCGCCAGGCCAGCACGTGCGCGCGGGTGACCGCGCGGAGTTCATCAGCGCCGGAGAGCCCGACAAAGCCGCAGAAGTCTTCCAGGTCATTTTGATAGGCGCGGCGGGTGCGCGGATTGTCGATATTGGCGAACCATTCCACCGCTGGCGGCACTTCGGCCAGCTGCTGGAACTCAACGATGCTCAATCGGCGTTCGCTGGGGTTGGCGTGGTGGATCAGCGAGTTCATAAGTCTTTCCAGGTTTCGAAGCGTGCCTGAATCTGGGGCCATTCCGGTGACGCTTTCAGCTCCCGTATCAAGCGTTCATGCTCGGGTTCCGGCACCAGGTGCTGCCAGCGTTGTTGTTCCAACTCCATTTGATCTGCGCCGCGCAGCTCGTCCTTTATCACGGCGCCGGACGCTGCAAACCGTCGGCGGGCCCGGTACCAGAACCCATCGGATGAGGTGTATTGATACAGCGGCACAATCGGCACCTGGTGTGTGCGCCACAGGTTCCACAGCACACCCAGGCCGAGCCCCTGCCGCCGATGTGTAGGGTTGATTTCCAGCATGTTGATGTACAGCCGATCGCCGAGGGGATTGATGCCGTAATCGACATGGCCAACGCGATGGCCACCGACCTCGATGTCGTCCAGGTAGTCGGTGCCGGGAAACACAAAGTTACCCCGGGGGGATTCTTGCCGGCGATTGACCAGATGCACGCGGTCGGCCTCCTTATTCAGGTTTCTTACCGCACGTCTACGAAAAAAGTCGCGCATCGGCTCAAAAATCGACATACGGCGAACCCTGTTCAAAAGTCTTGATAACCTATTTTATCATGACTTTTCAGGGCCTCGATCAACACGGCGGCCTATGTCTTTGAGTGACCGGAATCGGAAATTTGATCACAACAAGAACTAATGCGGGGTGGAGGGTTTTGCCGTGTTTTGGGTCAGCGTCGGCCAGATTGATCAACGATTGAATGCGCTAATAACAGGTGGCGAACCATATCTGTCTGGCCCAACTGGGGTATCAAAGCCGCGAAGCTAATTCCACCATAGGCGGCAGAAAACTATATTTTTTCGGGGCGCGTTGGGAGTCGCTGATCCAACGGTGATGGCCATGAAATTGTAGTAGGGGGGTTATTGGCTGAGGTCCTTCACCTCACGTTAGGCATCACTCAGCCAGGAATAGTCGATGACCCGCACCCAGTCGACTGTGTTTGAGACGAGGCAAGGCCATAAAACATTTTTGGGGTGAATCGGCCAGCCGTTGGAATACGCATATACTACCGGCATCGTGAGCAGTAAAAAGTGTTTCTGTATAGAGAGGGTCGTTTGACGTCGATGAACACAACTGAACTGCTTCAGTATTTGGTAAAGACCAGTTCCGAAATGACCCGAGGCAGTATAGATGAAGCGATGCTTCTTCATTTTGATTTGATCATGGAGAGCTATCGGGACAAACCTTTTTTCTATAAAAACCTGTTGAAGTATGACAGGTTCATGGTGGCTCTTTCATTAATCAGCTTTGGCTACAAAGATGAAAAAGTTCCTCTGTCCGACGTTAGAGCTTTTTGCCAGAAGCGCGGTTATATGTCTCGCAACAGTCTGGACGCCTATTTTTCCTTTCTGGTGGTCAGCGGATATATGGACGTCCAGCTACACGCACAAGATGGGCGCATGCGTAGTTTTCAACAAACGGATAAAGCGTTGTATACTGCCACCCAGCTTATCAAGTCGTATCTGCTTCCATCGCAGATAATCCTTCCGCTTAATAGTTGGATGCCGGGTTTAAGGCGCGACGTGGATTTATTAAGAATTTATGCTCGTGGTCTTGCCAAAATACTGGAGTCGGATTTCCTGCTCGACAAAATTTTACCTGAGGCAAAATGGATCCTTAATCGGGATGGCGGTCACTTACCCATGCTCGCGCTTTATGCCGACGCCTTGCGGAACGGGTCGCTGGAAACCGGTTACAATGTCTCGTCCTATGTTGAACTCTCACGGTGCCTTGGCGTGTCAAAAACGCACATGCAACGCATGATCAAAGAGGGCGAGTCAAAGGGTTACTTCAAATGCGATAAACGATTAATTGTACTGAGTCCGGCATTTATTGAGTTAATGAGGCGGGCCATGTCGATATGTCTCGCAATCACCCGTATCAGTATGGAATTAGGTGAAGCTGAGCACCAGATGGAAAGTAAGTCTGTCGATGCGTGCAGTTGTTAAGGCTTGGGTCTGATAATGACACCCGGTTGTTCAGCTGTCCTCTCTTAAACATTGTCCTTACTTGCGCTCGCTCTTACCGGAGGTCAGTGTGTTTAATCGTCGAATCAAGAATGCTTTGCTTGACTGCCAGGAGGAACTGATAACGTCGCTTGGTACGCTCGCCAGTATCGAATCGGTTTTTCTCTCAATACGTGTCGATGGGACCGGACGAATTATTTCGACCAATCAGCGGTTTGCGGCGACGCTGGGCTATACGGTCGAAAGGCTGTCGAACACCGAATTGAGCGGTATCATGGATCAGCCGCACAAAGATTTCGCTCCGAACCTGTGCGCCATCGAACGTCAACGCTTTCGATCCGCCGACGGCCGCGTGGCGATGCTCGATATCGGTTGGATTACGGCAGCAAACCGTACCTTTCAGGGCTACGGCGTCATTGCGCCCCCTCTGGCCCAGGATGAACGGGAGGCTATTGAAATGTTTAGCGCGCTGAACCGTTCGATGGCGATGATTCAATTCAACCTTGCGGGTGAAGTCATTTATGCCAATGAGTCCTTCGTCCAGACCATGGGTTATAGCCTTGCCGAGATAGAGGGCAGACACCACCGTATTTTCTGTCTGGAGGAGGACGTGGCTTCTGCGGATTACCCCGAGTTCTGGAAGACTTTAAACAGAGGCGTGTTTCACGCCGGGCGCTTTCGCCGGGTGGATAAAAGCGGAAACGTGGTGTGGTTGGAAGCTACTTACAATCCCATCAAGGACACTGCCGGCCGAGTTTATAAAATAGCCAAATTCGCCAGCGTAGTAACCGCGCAAGTGGAGAAAGCCGATGGAGTCAAGAGCGCCGCTACGTTGGCCTATGACGTGTCATTGGCTACCGATGTAAAAGCTAACAAAGGTATGGATCTGGTCGCTGATTCGGTGCTTGGTGCTCAAACTATTGCCCAACAGATGGCCTCAGTAAACGACAGCATGACCGCGCTTGAATCCCAGTCGCAGTTGATCGGTTCCATCGTTGACACCATCGGCGCCATTGCCACCCAGACCAACCTCTTGGCGCTTAACGCTGCCATCGAGGCGGCACGCGCTGGAGTACACGGACGAGGTTTTGCGGTGGTGGCGGATGAAGTGCGCAAACTCGCCGGCCGCACCAGCTTAGCTACGCAGGAGATTACGGGCGTGGTACGGGAAAACCGTGAATTGGCCGCTCAAGCCGCATTGC
Source organism: Pseudomonas sp. W2Jun17 (assembly GCF_023127795.1). NCBI lineage: Bacteria > Pseudomonadati > Pseudomonadota > Gammaproteobacteria > Pseudomonadales > Pseudomonadaceae > Pseudomonas > Pseudomonas sp. W2Jun17. Next base: position 132,109 of record NZ_SPKO01000008.1, read on the forward strand.
ACGTCCAGTGCAGCAGAGACCAGGCTGATGTTTTGCTGAAATTATCCGAGCAGGCAGGCGTGGCAATGGCTGATATCCAGCTTGGCGCCAGGCAAGTCGTGGAAGCCATTGGCAGGGTCACCAGCGACCTGGATTAAGTTCTCAACGTGCTGCGCAATAGTGATTAAGTAGCCGACGCAGTGTTATATGCATTTTCTGATTAAGGAGGGTGTTACCCGTCAAGGATCGTTTGCGTCATGGATTAACGCTCGCCCGGACATTTAACATACATCCAAGTCTTTTTGGCAACGGAGTTTCAGAGTGCCGGCGATTTTCAAGATCAGACCAAGAATGCGAACACTGCTATCACCCGCTGTGAACATGATTGAAAGGGTGGGGCTGGTTGCCTGGATAGGGGTTCTGCTGATAGACCCTATGACGACGCTGGACGTGCCAAACATTATTATCACGCTGTCGCTGTTAGGGGTCTGGTATGTCCATCGCATAATCGCTCACTTCTGGATCTGGAGAGTGCTTGGCGTTCTTTATATTTTGTTGTTGTCATTGGGTTTTGCGCATGTCATTGATGCCAATGCGGAGCTAAGCGTTTTCACTCTTCCGCTTGCTGTAATCATCGTGGTGAGCAGCGCCATCCTGTTTGTTGCGGTTCAAGACTATTTCCTTTCTGCGCTGCTGGTGTGGGTAATCATGTGGCCCACGCTTGACGTCGGTTTGTATAATGGACTCGAAGTGTATCTCGCCATTTTCTGCATTACGTCCATGTCTGTCGGCTTTACCCTAAGCTTTACCTATTTAAGGAACATGCGTTCGGTACTCTTGGTGGAAAGCGAGTTCAGAGCGTTGGCGGAGACTGACTTTCTTACCTCAATTCTCAACCGGCGCGCCTTCATGGCGACCTTCCAAAGTGCATTGGCGGGAGGGCGTAGCGGGTATTTCATCATGTTAGATATTGACGGTTTTAAACAGAAAAACGACCAGTACGGTCACGATGTGGGCGACAAGATTTTATGCGCCATGGCTGCTTGTCTGAAATCTACTCCAGGCAGCCACAGTGTCGGGCGGCTCGGAGGGGAGGAATTCGGTGTCTTGTTGCTGGGGGACAATGACGCCGTCGCCCATGAATACGCGTTGCGCTTATTGGCAAACATCCGTTGCAGCGTATTGCCTCCGCATCAATACACCTGCAGCGCGGGGGTCGCGCAGTTCTCGGCGTCATCAGACATGTCAGCAGTGCTCAAATGTGCGGACATCAATATGTATAAAGCCAAGCATGACGGTAAAGATCGAGTTTTTAAGGATGGTAAACTGGTCAAGCCGCTCCTTTGTGCGAGCACATAGCCAGGCAGTCGGGATGCCGTTATCGATGTCATGCACTGGCGCCTGGACCAGTGCTTCGCAGTACTCACATACCTACTCGTCAAAAACATGACATTACCCGTCTGTCGGCTTGATTGCGGGTTTTACCTCTAAGTTGACCATCTAAATCTCGGATGGGCTCAGCGTATCCATGCGTGCACTGACTTTGAGGACAGACCGTGGGTCCTATACCCTTCAGATGTTGTAGAAGCAGTCAGTTGGATAGATTCAGTTCGAACATTTGTCTGGAGCGTAAAGCTATGATTCAACGATCAATTTTATCAGAGCGTTGGTGCGTTTTTTTGAGCTAGCCAATCAATGGCTGATAACAGCAACACCCCGTCAGCTGGTCCCTCAAGCTTTACGGAGCTGCCTGTCGTGTTGTCTGTAATTATGACAGTAGGAGTGGCCGTAACCCCAGCTTTGACGGCGTCCTCGGCCTGCTGGCCGACACGCTGGGCGATCACTTTATCGGTGGCTGCACAGGACAACAGGGCCTGGTTAGTAACACCAACAACTTTCAGATGCCCATCGAATCCTTCACCGTTGCTACGGGTTCGGTCAAAGATCTGGTCAATGGCTTGCCAGAACGCAGGTGCGCCACCAAGCGCCCCCGCACATTCAGCGAGCTTGGCTTCGTGCACTGCGGTCGGACCGTGCACATCCAGTGGCAGATGATGCCACTGCAGGTTTACATCCTTCTGCTGCTGTATCCAGGTTTTCAACGCAGGTGTGTAGGTCTTGCAGTAGGGGCACTCCAGATCCGCGAACTCAGTCACAGTCCAGCGTGCTTGGGAAGGGCCAAACAACCACGGGCCTGTGTTGTGCTGGGTTGGTATCTCACTTCGAGTGAGGGCTAAGCAGGCCATCGATGTGCCTGCCAAAACGCACCCCAGCATCACCCAATACTTGCGTAGGCCTGTCATGCCCGAGCCTCGGCTGGCTTCGATGAAAGAAGCGCTTGTTTACGAAGGGACTCAAGCAGAGCGTTCTCAGCATTCTCGGGTTGTGGGTGCTGTCGCAGCCAGTTGGCTAAAACCGCGTGAAGTTGGGACTCGATGTCACGACGATCCACCGCACGAACCAAAACCTGTTGCAGTTGCTCTATCAAAACGGGTGCACACACCTCAAGGGTTTGAAGGGCGTCTTCACCCGGTTGTTCAAGCAGCTGGGTCAGACTTTCAATCAGGTTCTGGGTCAGGGAATTCAATGCTCTCATGCTTGGCGCTCCAAGGCCGTGACTTGCTCGGGGAAAGTAATGATGTGAGGTTCGATACCGCGATAGCGGTCTAGGGTTGCAGCAACTTCAATGGCGGCATCGAGCTCGCTGCAGCCTTTGGCTTGCATGATGTCGAAGCGTTGCTTTTTCTCTTCCGGCTCGGTCATGGCCAGGGCCAAGTACAAACTCGGTGGTACCGCCCGGAATAACATTTCCATGCTTTTGGATAACACGACGCCCTCGGTGAATTTGCCGCTTTCTTTACGCGCTGACAGCATCATCGACTTCTGTGCAGGAGTCAGTTCACGAAACCGCGCGATCTTCTCCACCTCATCAGGCGGCATGTTTAAGCACATCCACCATTCGATCATGTTGAGCAGGGCTGAGGCCTCTGGAGGCACGTCGTCAACGTTCTGGGTAGCCATCCAGAACCAGGCGCCGAGCTTTCGCCACATTTTGGTGATCTTGACGGAGTAGGGGGACAGGAGTGGGACCTTCAACTGGATGTGGCCTTCGTCCGTGAAGCAGATCAGCGGACGGCCTTTAAACTGGTCACGCTCGGCAATGTTGTTGACCGTGTTGAGCAGGGAAATATAAGCGATGGCCATCTGTGCGCTATATCCTTCTCGCGCATAGGTGGCCAGGTCGACAATGGTAATGTCCGCTTCAGGCCATGGGGTGCCAGGACGGTTGAACATGTCGCCTTCGGTGCCCATACAGAACATGGACAAGGCTTCCGCCATCTCCAAGAATCGTGTGCTTCGGGCGTTTGGAATACCGGGCTCGAGACCCATTTCTCGCAGCGCTTCACGGATATCTTCCGGCAGAACGATACGTTGTTCCGTCACGCATTTTTTCGCTGCATTCAGTATGCATTGGCGGATGGCGCTACGGTCGGCACGAGTAAGACGTGCATCCTCTTTTTCTTCACCACCGGTGATCATCAGCCTGGCCGCAATTTCCATCTCGCCCAGGATGTCGCGTTGTTCATCCTCGGTCTGGCTAGTCAGATGTTCGTCCGACGCCTCAAGATCATCAGCTTTGATAATCTTCACGTTTTGGCTGGGTTCGATGAGCTTCACGGCATCAGCGAATGGCGCGAGGCTGACACCCGATCCAGGGGCAAGTCGAACCCGGTTTACCGTCAAACCCAACTTTTTGGCGAAATCACCGAGTAAGCCGAAGCTGTTGCCTGCCTCCACAATGAACAGACGTGGCCGATAGATGGCAACGATTTGGCTAAGGATGTTTGTCGCGCTGGCCGATTTACCTGAACCCGTAGGCCCGAAAATGAACAAATGCGCGTTCATCTGCCGGTCCAGCTTGTTCAGCGGGTCGAAAGTTATCGGCGCTCCCCCACGGTTAAACAGGGTAATACCCGGGTGCCCGGTTCCGGTCGATCTACCCCAGACGGGAGCCAGGTTCGCAATGTGTTGGGCGAACATCAGTTGTGCGTACCACTCCAGTGCTTTGCGCGCATTAGGGTCGAAGTTGCCGGGTAGCCATCTAAGGTAGGAGTTCAGCGGTGCCACTTCATCCCGAGGTTCCACCGGCTCCATGCCAGCACCCAGCAATGCGCTGCTGAGTTGTAAACTGCGTTCGTGCAGTTGGGCATCGTCTTTACCCCGCAGGTAAAACGCTACGCTACCTCGGTACAGCTTGTGCTTGCGCCCGAGCAACTGACGGGCGGTGGCGACGTCTTCGCGTGTCAGGATCGAGGCCTGAGTGTCTCCAACTGCCTTGCGTGAAAGCTGTTCCAGATGCCCTTCGAGAATGTCCTGCGGGGTGATCACGAGAGTGATACAGAGAATGGTGTCCTCTGGCATTTTGTCGAACAGCGCGTTGAGCGCATCACCGCCCTTTCGGGTTTCACCGGTTAAGTGGCCGGTCTTGGGAGCATCCCTCAAGCGGTCAAGCATCACCACCTGATGGGGAAGGCCGTCGAAATACCACAGACCTTTCTCAATATCTGACAGCGGTTCGCGATAAAACAGGTTTTGCGAGAAGTCAGTGCCGCTGGCGAGCGGCAGCTCGCCCTCTGCAGCACCAGGTGCTTGCTTGCACACCACTTCGTAGAAGCGGCGAATATCTGCATCGGCAGGGCCAAGATGATCGGGACGTGGATTGAACCAATGAATCAGCCAATGGCGAATGGCGTGACCATCCATGCGATGGGTTTTAATGCCGGCGTTCGCCAAGCCGCCCACCAAGCGATCACAGATGATTTTCAGGTAAGGACCTGGCGCCTGGCCTCGCACATCCGCTTGCGCGCCTTGGGTACGGCGGTAGACAACAACACGGACGCGGCGCTGCTGGCCCCTCCAGGGCAGTTGGCTGACCTTGGTGTCTTCAAACAGCCCGCCTGGTTTGGAGATGGATTCCAGGTGTTGCTTCATCAGCTTCAAATAAAGCTCGGTGAATGCAGTGCCTTGTGCGCGTGGTTGAACGTAGTCATGCAGTTGCTGAAGGTAATCGTCCCAGCTGGTTTCGTCCTGAGCATAGAGCTGAACCACCCAGGGTGAGGTTTCAAGCTCGTCGAAAGAGTCCTGGAGGGCGTTTTCCAGGGCGTCGCGGGCCTTGCGTAACCATTCGGGATCCCGACCTTCGGTACCAATCGGTGTCAGCTCAAAAAAGGCAGCGCGTGACACGCCGTCTTCCAATAGCATGGCTTTTTCTGCAGGCAGGTAATTCACCCAGGGCAGTAGGTCTACGAAGGAGGAGTTGACGTCGTATAGACGGTCAGCATCAGCGGTTGTGGCTGGCTTTTTCTTTGGGTTACGCCAATCGCTCGGCGAGGGAATACCCATGGCAGCAAGGCGTTCGTAGTAACGCTCTGTCGCAGCCTCAAACGTCTCGGTTGCTGGTCCCTGCACATCGTCAGATAACGGCGAACCTGGTGTTACGCCAGGTTCCACACGCTCTGTCGCCCGTCGCGTTTTGAATCGTTCAAAAAAACCCATCAATATGCCTCCGTGCGTTCGCCAGGCATGGCGTATTGCACCCGCTGATACAGCGGAAACACCGTGGTGTAGCCTGGGATCGGTGCCGGGTCTGAACCCGCTAAATGAGGAAAGACGTACATCACCAGGTCGGGATTGGGTAGGCGTTTAAATTGGCTGTAGATCTCGTTTTGTGCGGTACGTGTGAACATGGTGCTGTCTGTTTCCCTCGTCTCCAGAGGCCGACGAAGATCTTGGCGTGCATCGAGCAATTGGCGGCTGCTCGAGCTGCTTGAGCCGCTGGAACCTTGATCCCAAACGTCCATCATTGTGCGGTCCCCATGGGGGAGCAATTCGTCTTTGTTGGTGGAACAGGCCGAGGCGAGTAGGGCGATGGCCAGGTATGCACCTAGTTTTAAGCCATGATTAGTCAAGCGCAGTCGAAACATGACGGGCTCCTGAGCGATAGTTGACCTTGCGGCCATTGAGTTCGTAATCGATGGTCAGTTGCTGGTCCAGGTGCACAGCTATCTTTGCCCCGGGTTGTACATACACCGCTGCGAAGGCTTGCCCGTAGAGTTTGTTGACCCAGCTGGAGACGTCATTGACGCCCTGGCCAATGATTTTGCCCATGGCTTCACTGCCCGAGCCGCCGACAGAACCGATGGTCCCGGACTGAGGGTTTATAAAAGAGCCGCTGTTTCCATCTGACTTGATGAGGGAGGCAGCACCTGCGCCGGCGGCGGTAATCAGTACCTGCGAGCCAATGTATTGCGAGGCGTTGCTTTTGCGGTCGCCACTGATACAAGGAATGCCATAGGCATCGCTTATCCAGCCCAGGCCACCCTGAATGGTGGTTTGGTTGCCATTGTTCTGGTTATTACTATTTTGACTGCTATTCGTTTCTTCTTGAGGTTGTGGCAGCGTGCGCACAGTGCCGTCATTGAAGACGAACGTCAGGCTTTTTATCTGACCGCGTACGCAAGACAGGGTCCAATCGCCGGAAGCCGTTCCGCTGGCCACCGCGCCGGCGACGTCGGGCAAGTCGATGCCGTTGGCCGTGAGATTGTCCGGCCCAATCAATACCTTGAACGGGTAGGGGTCGTTGACAGTGCCGTCAATGGGCACCCGGCCGATCAGCGCGGACATGGCCACCGAACCCATCAATGTCGAGTTCTGCGGCAAGGTATAGACCTTACGCACCTGTTTGCGGGCCTCCTGTGGCGAGATTTCATTCGCAACACTTTGAGCGCCCGTGCGCAGTGCATTTTGTCCTCGGTCCACGGACTCGCCAAAAGAGGTCGGGAAGTTGAAGCCGCTTGCCGTTTGATTTGACCCTGCAGCGATGGGCTTGCCGTTGACATCGACCGGCGTTGCGTCCTGCGGCTCTATCCAAACAACGTCCGCGCCAGGTCTGCCTTTGAAGCCTTGACCGTCACCTGGCTGAACGCCGAAGCCGATCGGCAAATCAGATCCAGACTCATTGCCACTGCCCGATTTGCTGCTCAGGGTATTGTACTGCTGCTGCAGTGTGTCCAAGAGGGTTTGGCTCTGTTGTTGCGCCTCCTGCTTCATCGTTTGCTGAACGTTCTGCAGTTTGTTATCGACGTTGAGGTCGATGTTCTGCAGGCGTTTTTGCAGCTCGATGTTCTGTTGCTTTAGCTCGTCATTGTTCTTCAAAGCATTGGAGACTTGGTCCTTGAGTTGTCTGCTTTCCACGACAATGGTGCGCAATGTGTCGCTGGGTGTATCTCCGTCAACCCCAAGCTTTTTAGCCTCCTTCGTACTAAGTACAACCGTTTCCGGTGCATGAACCTGTTGATCGGCACTTTCGCGATTGAACAATTTGACCACCACGTATATCGCCAGGATCGCGAACGGTATGACCAGGTATTTAACAAGTGGATTACTCTTCACGACGGCCTCCCTTCGGATCGATCTGGCTGATGGCGGCCGGCAATAACGATTCGGCTAGACCATGGCCACGGGTCACCAGGTAGACCGTCGAGGTGTCGCTGGAATCACCTTTGGCGCCAAGGTAGGGATGCTGAAAAGTCGCGGTGACAAAGTCACCCATCAGGTCACGCGGATCCAATGTGAGGTTTTGGGCGCTTGTGTTACGTAGCTTCACCGCCGTGACCCAATACTCGTCTAACCGCCACGACCCCAACGCAGAGGCTTCGACCGGCAATGTCGGCATTAGGGTGGTGAGGTCCAAACTGCGCCTCAGATTGATCTGAGCAATCCCCTCCACGGGCTCAACGGTGCGTAGGGGCGCGTAAAGCATCTGTGCGGCATAGCGCGTCATGACCACCGGAAGTGGGGTCTCACGACGCGGTTTCGGCGCGTCCTCATCCTCCTCGGCTTGAGCGCTGGCTTGGGCCGTGGAAGAAGTTGCATGGTTGCTTGTAGGTTTGGCGTTGACTTGGCCGTAACGCGGGGCGGGACTGTCCCCGGCTACAATTTTAGCCGGCTCGGATGCGACCTGATTCGGTTTCCCTACCGTTGCGATGATATCCACGAGCATGATCTCACCGGAGTTCATGTTCTGCAGCTGTAAGCGAGTCGGTTCAATCGGCTCTTTCGCCAACAGGTAGAGGGCACCACCGGTGCTCTGCACGCGCAGTTTGTCGACGAGGTTACGAGGCAGACCCACCCGTACGTTTTGGTCCACAAAGACAATACGCTCCTGACCCACGATCAAGGGCAGTGCTATAGGGATACGATCCCAGCGCAGGATTTCGACGGCGTTGGCCAACCCGCAGAAGTGAAGGGCTAAGAGCCCGATGATCAGTAGGCGGCGTGTCATCATTTGCCTCCTGCTCTGGTCGTTTCTTCGGAGACTTCGATGCGTTGTGGATTACTGCTATAACAGTCCCAGGCCAGGCCGAATGGGTTTTTTTCGGGATCGACGTCAGATCGGATAATTCGTAATGGATAGCGAGCAAATGCCCGCTTTACGCGCTCCCCGCCGTAGTGCTCGTCAGCGGTGATATCCAGGTTGACGGTCCAGTCATTGATGCTGTGCTGTTCAATATGTTGCTCAGACTTATCGTCGATGCCTCTGCCTGGAATTTCAAATACACCCCGTTCACGTTTGCGCAGTTCCCCGCTATTGCGGCGTAGCTCGAAATCTTTCTGCAAGTAGGCTTTGCAGCTGGGAGTCAGGTAGCTTTCCAAGCGGGTAATGTTGTCCTCGTAGTCGGTTTCACCGTCAACGGGCCAACGGTTCATCTGCTGAAAAATGTACAGACCGAAGGCGTATACCGACTCCGGTGGAATATCCCACCACTTACGGGTGCTACCTGAACGCAGATCTGGAGGTACATGAACAGTTAGGTCACGCGGTGCGCTCTGCCAGCCATAAGCCATGTACAGACCCAGGGCAATGAGAAAGCCAATGACCATGCGCAGGCTGTTGATGTGGGCCAGTTGGGCGTCTACTTTTTTACGGTAAGTCATTGAGCCTCCGTCCGATGGCAGGTCCACGCGCCTGAACGTGTGATCAGCAGGCCTTTATTCCAGGTCGGAAAAAAACGTGCGATGTTCAATTGCATCTGACGGTAAAGCCATGTATCAGGTCGACCGCGTTTCCACCGACGCAAGAAACGGCTGGCAAGAATCAGCCCGAGGACTGCACAGAGCATGGCTGCGCCGATGATCAGTGCCCAAATCTGGGTCAATATCGCGGCCGGAATACCGATCACCAGCCCTGCACCGGTACTCAACGCCAAGGTGGCCCACATTTCATCAGCGGTAAGGCCGCCCATGATGACTGGCTGATTGTTCAGTCTCACTGGGAGAAAAATTAAGGTTCCGTCGTCTGAGAGTTCTGTCATGGCCTAGGCTCTTTAAAGAATGTTGGTAGCCTTCGTAACGAGGAAAATGGCGACGCCCAGGATGGCTACGCCAACTGCAGCTGTCGCTCCCAGATCTCCCCATTTCTTTTTGCCAAGTTGAATTTCGTGGTAGGTGCCGAAGGCATGCCAAGCAACGCCACTGAAAATGACCGCGCAGATGATGAGACCAAGTAAAGAAAAACCGTCAAAGGCGTAGTTCTGCATGGTTTGCATCAGGTTAGAGCCTTCCCCCCGGGTAGGAGGCTGAGACTGCGGAAGAGCCGCCATGGCCAGTTGGGGGAGAGCAAGCAATCCGATCAGCATGCGGCCCGGTTTTAAGAATGAAGTCATGGTGTATCTCCCATAGGGTCAACTAAGAACAAATGTGATGAGGATCATGCAAAGCAGTAGGATGCGGACGACCGAGGTCGAGGCAATCGTTCGATCAAGGTTGCCAGTGGCCCATCCTCGGTAGCAGCTCCAGATAGCCCAGGCGCCCCACATAAAGATGATGGCTACAGCGACGCCGACGAAAAACAGGTAGCTCGTCGAGGCAGGGAACCCTCCCGCCGCTTGAAACGCAGCAGCCTGAGCGCCGCTCATGCTCATGGCTTGCGTCCTTCTGTCGTGTATTGGCCTGACAGCTCAACAGGATCACGAGGCTGGGCTCGGGATGGGGTTAGATAGCCCTCCAACCCATGACGAATTCGGGCGATATCACCTGCTAGGCGCTGGTAATCGAAGAAGTAACGCTTGCCAGGTTCGTCGGCCACTTGAGCGCTACGACGTGCGGTGTCCTCCAAGGCATTTAACTGGCGGATCATCACGTCCAAGTTGGCCTGTTCAGAGGCTGAAGTAGCGGCCGCACGAGAGACAGGCAGACTGCATCCGATAAGTACGATGAGACCTGGCAAGGCAATTCGGCGAGTGAGTGCAGTGAGACGCGGGTACTGGATCACGGCTAGGCTCTAGTCATTCCTGATGCCGTCAGCTTGCCGTGATCAAGCTATGGTCGCCGCAAGAAAACCATATTCAGGACTGTAAGGATTTCTTCTGGCGGTACTGACATCATCAATCGCAGTGGATAGGGCGTTTGAAGAACAGCAGATACCCGATGGGCAAGGCGAATCCGTAAGCCCAGCCTTGGGCGTTTTGATTGCCAACCTTGACTTCTCCTTTGACCACAGGCTGGACGCTGACCAGCTCCCAGCCTTCGCTGCCTAATTGAGCAAGGCGGTTTTCACGTTCAGAATCTTCCAGAAAACCCTGGGTGTCGGGTTCAGTGGTGGGCTCTTCGGACTTAAACGTGAAGAGCTTTTTGGTTCTTACAACGTACTGAAAGGGAGAGAACTCAGTGTGGTATTCAAATTTCTGACGGCCCATGGCGACGTCCTCAATGTGCAGAGCTACCAGGGTTTCAATAATGAGCGCGTGCCAGCAATCTGAAATGGTTTGTTGCTAAGCGCGTGATTTCTGAGGTTGGGCTGGAGAGGTCCGCCCTTCACGAACGGCAGAAATCGCAATAAGCGGTCAGTCGTGACCATCTGCTGTTGGCATACCTCCACCGTCTTCATGATGTTTTTTGGAGCGAACGACCAGGTTGAAGTTGGTTTGCTACAGCCATCACTAGATCTTCCATAGACCAAGGTTTGTGCAGGTACGTCGTTGAGGTGGAAACTGTTGAGGCATCCAGCGCGTAGCCGGAAGTGAGGATCGTAGCGATGGACGGCCATTTCGTCTTCACCAACGCTATAAATTCGGCGCCTTGCAGTTGACCTGGCAAACCATGATCCGCGATCACAAGCGAACAATCATTCGACCTGCTCAGCAAGTAAATCAAAGCGTCATCGGCGGTTTCAAAATCCAAGGAGTGGAGACCAATCTCGGCCAAAATTTCGACCATCAACACGCGAAGTATTGGGTCATCCTCAACAACGATCCCCAATCCTGATACGGGTGAGAGTTTTTCCCATTCTATGTTCACGCAGTGTTTCCTTGTTCGGAGGTAGCCATATGCGGTTTTGGCGCCGCGACTTTAGGTACTTTTTTGAGAAACTAATGACCAGACGTCCGCGAACACACGTCTCTTATTGAGAGAGACGAGCGACACCTTTGAGTTGATCGCGGCCCTTCTCGGTAGCCAGCGATCGGCCATTATTGATCTCTTCGGCAGCTCCATTTTATGGTCAGGATCACCATTTGGTTAATACCACCGTGCCCGTCGCTCGGTGCGCTGCCATTTCAGAACGAGGCTCTCGAATCAAATTTGCAATGGCCCGGCTGGATGTCAGTTCGCTGGCCGTAACCGCAGTGAACAGGAGATCGGCACGCTCAGTGGTCGAATCGAATACCTTGATCATCAAAGATCCGCCCGGATGGCTGGGCATTTGCAGGAGAGAGGCTGGAACCCACATTCGATAATGCGACGAAGCTCTAGTGTAGAGATCATGACTCGCGTCCCTTTGTCGAATGAATGGAATCTAGCTTATTAATGTTAGCTGCTGATGCTCGGTATGGAAGGCTAGAGTCATATTTCGTTGCACCTCTACTCTGTGACCGCTACAGTTCGATTCTGTTGAAAAAGTAGCTCCCCTGACTGGCCTCCGGCAAAATCTCTTC
>NZ_SPKO01000009.1:0-292832 GCF_023127795.1 Pseudomonas sp. W2Jun17
ATCGGGCGTTTTGAGACTGAAACAGGTGTAAATCTATTTCAGGACTAGACAGAGTGCTGGCGCCGAACAGGGCGGCGGCTACGAGGGCGTAAATGATGCTGAGGTTCATGGGCCATCCTCGAAGGTCAGGCCCATGATACGTCGCTTGCCGGGGTCAGCGCCCTGGCAGTTTCATACTTTATTGCGCGGTTTTCAGCTTGATCACATCACCGGAAATCTTGGTGGTGTAGCCGTTCAATACCCAGGCCCAGAACCACTTTTCTTGCACTTGGGTGTTGATCAGCGCGTCGCCGCCTTTGGCTTTGATGGCTGCATCCTGAGCGCGTACGAAGCGGTTGTTCTGGCCGATTGGGATGACGCCCAACAGCATGATACCGGTGGCGCTGGCTTCGCTGTGGCCGAGGACGGTGTATTGGCTGGCGTCGTATTGCTGGGTTTTCATGGCGGTGCCGGTGCAACCTGCCAGGGTGAAACCAAGAACCGCTGCTGCAACTGCTTTACTGACGTATTTCACTTGAAACTCCATGGACTCAACCTCGAGATTCAATTCCCGAGGGGGCGACACTTTAAGCGCTCGGTTGGCAGATTGAAAACAATCTGCCCAGGTTTCATGTTCAGGCTTGTGCGTGCGCCCAGGCGATCAAGCTCGGAGCTGAAGGTCATGCGCGTCTGCGTGTTAGCAAACTCCGGATCAACCGCCCATACACCACGGCGTTGATCAATATCACCACCGCCCCCAGCACCAGTTGAATATTCGCCGTCAGCCCGGCGGGGTAGATCAGCGTCAGGATGTAGTGCTCGATAAACCCACCGCCATAACCGTCTTGCCCGGCCAGGTGACGAAACAGGTTTTCCCAGCGGGTGAGGGGGCAGGGCAGGTGCAGCACCTCTACCGCGATCCCCCAGGCCACGGCGGGCAAGTGCAGCCACATTACCCTGGGCCATTTCAGGGCGAGCAGGCCACCGAACAGTACGAACAGGATAAAGGTCAGGTGAAACAGCACGAGGCCGTCGGCGACGAGTCGGTAGAGCATTGTGGGCACTTCGAAAGGAGGGGCAAACAGTCTAAAGGGTTGCTCGCCGGCAAGGGTGGCCGTTATTGTGCTGAATCCATTTAGTCCTTGCCCCAAGGTTGTATCGTGATGAATGCACCGCGTACCGCTGTCCCGATCAAAGCCGTGATTTTCGATATGGACGGGTTGTTGCTGGATACCGAAGGCATCTACACCGAAGTCACGCAGATCATCGCCGAGCGCTATGGCCGTACCTATGACTGGGGTATCAAGCAGCACATCATCGGGCGAGGCGCTCAGGATCTGGCCGATTACGTGGTCAAGGCGCTGGATTTGCCGATCAGGCCCGCGCAGTTTCTGGAAATTCGCGAGCCGTTGATGAGCGAGCGCTTTCCCAAGGCCCTGGGTATGCCGGGCGCTGAAGCGTTGGTGCGGCATCTGAAGGCGCACAATATCCCGATTGCGGTGGGCACCAGTTCATCGCGTAACTCGTTTGGCCACAAGACCACCTTGCACCGCGAATGGTTTGGCCTGTTCGACACCATCGTCACTGCCGACGACCCGGAAGTCGGTGCGGCCAAGCCGGCGCCGGATATCTTCCTCACGGCTGCGCGCCGTCTGGGTGTGGCGCCTGAGGATTGCCTGGTGTTCGAAGATTCGCCGTTCGGCGTGACTGCGGCGAAGGCTGCCAACATGACCGCCATCGCCGTGCCCGATGAGGCCATGGCGGACAGCAAGTACCAACATGCTGACCAGATTATTCGCAAGCTCGCCGACTTTGATTTGGCCGCCTACGGCTTGCCCCCCATGGCCTGACCCCGCGCGGTCAAAAATGTGGGAGCTGGCTTGCCTGCGAAAGCGGTAGTGCAGTGACAGATGTGGCACTGACACACCGCCTTCGCGGGCAAGCCCGCTCCCACATTTGGTTTGCGGTTTTGCAAAATCAGGCGCTGAAACCACCATCGATGGTCAGGCTGGCGCCCGTGATATACCCGGCTTCCGGCCCGGCCAGATACGCCACAAAGCTGGCAATCTCCTCCACGTGCCCATACCTGCCCACCGCCATCAACCCGATCAAGCTTTCGGCAAACTCACTGTTCGCCGGGTTCATATCGGTATCCACCGGCCCGGGCTGCACGTTGTTGATGGTGATACCCCGTGGCCCCAGATCCCGCGCCAAGCCCTTGGTCAACCCCACCAGCGCCGCCTTGCTCATGGCATAAGGCCCGCCACCACCGAAGGGCATACGCTCGGCGTTGGTGCTGCCGATATTGATTACGCGGCCACCTTCGCCCATGTGCCTGGCGGCTTCCTGGGTGGCGATAAATACGCTGCGCACGTTGATTGCCAGGGTCTGGTCGAAGTCCTCCAGCTTGAAGTCTTCCAGCGGCGCGATGGCCAGCACGCCTGCGTTGTTCACCAGGATATCCAGGCGCCCAAACGCATCGACCGTGGCGTTGACGGCATTGCGAATTGCCGTGGCATCGGCGCTGTCGGCTTGAATCGCCAGGGCTTTGCCGCCTTCGCTGATCACGTCGTGCTGCAACGCTTGGGCCTTGGCGGCCGAACTGACGTAGGTAAAGGCGACTGCAGCACCCTGCGCGGCGAGGCGCTTGACGATGGCGGCGCCGATGCCGCGGGAACCGCCTTGAATCAGGGCGACTTTGCCGGTGAGGTTTTGTGTGGTCATGTCGATCTCCAAGTAGTTGATGGGCTGAGTATCGACCTGCCTCCGGTACGCCGGTAGACCGTGATTGCTATAGTCTGTGTAAACCAAAAGTTTAGAGTGGCCGATATGGAGAGCTTTGGCAGTATCGAATGCTTTGTGCGCAGCGCCGAGGGTGGCAGCTTTGCCGAGGCGGCCCGGCACCTGAGCCTGACGCCCGCAGCCGTGGGCAAAAGTGTCGCCAAACTGGAAGCGCGCCTGGGTGTGCGGCTGTTTCAGCGCAGCACTCGGCGGCTTACGTTGACTGAAGCCGGCAAGTTATTCCTGGAAGAGGTCAGCGCCAGCCTCACCACTATCCAGAATGCTGTGGCCAACCTGGCCAGCGCCGAAGGGCGACCGGTGGGCACGCTCAAGGTCAGCATGGGCACGGTGGTCGGCTGTTTGTATATCGTGCCGCTGCTGGGGGAGTTTCTGAAACGCTACCCCGATATCAGCCCGGATTGGCATTTCGACAATCGCCAGGTCGATCTGATTGGCCAGGGCTTCGACGCGGCCCTTGGCGGCGGCTTTGAGTTGCCCCAAGGCGTCGTGGCACGCAAGCTGACACCGGCTCACCGCGTGCTGGTGGCATCGCCTGACTATTTGGCGGCACGCCCAGCGGTGTTGCAGCCAGAAGACCTGGAGCACTGCGACGGCATCCTGATTCGCTCACCGCAAACCGGGCGAGTGCGCTCCTGGCAACTGACTCATCGCAATGGCGAGCACGGCCCGCTGAGTCTCAAACCGCGCATGACCATGAGCGACTCGCAGGCCGCCTGCATCTGCGCCGAACAGGGCTTGGGCGTTGCGCTGGTGAGCATGCCGTTTGCCGTACCCTGGCTGGCGAGCGGCAAGTTGCTGCGGGTATTGCCGGACTGGTATGTGAACGACGGCAATATTTGCATCTACTACGCCGAACATAAACTGCTGCCAGGCAAGACTCGGGCGTTTGTGGATTTCATCATCGAGCAGTTTGCCGAGCAGCAGTTAGGCCAAAGATTCAGTGCCATCTAACACCTTGTAGTGATCAAAATGTGGGAGGGGGCTTGCTCCCGATTGCGGTGGGCCAGCTATAGATAAGCTGGCTGATACACCGCTATCGGGAGCAAGCCCCCTCCCACATTTGATCTTCAGTGGCCGAACTTACCGGGCCAACCTATGACTTTCTTAGGCCTGGGTGCCGCATACGTCCTGACTTTGGACGTCGACAACCCCAACCTCACCAACGACTCGGCAACCATCACCGCCGCCGTCACCCCGTCCACCACCGGCACTCCGGTGCGTTTGCGAATCTGCTCATCCAGCCCGGCCATGCCGCCGCAGCCCAGGCAGATCACCTCGGCCTTGTCGTCGCGAATGGCCAGTTCCGCCTGGTGCACGATGGCTTCCATGGCGCCCAGCGGGTCTTCTTCCAGCTCCAGCACTGCCATGCCGCTGGCGCGCACCGAAGCGCAACGCTGGTAGAGGCCGGCGAGTTTCAGCCGGTCTTCAATCAGCGGCACAGTGCGGTCCAGGGTCGTCACCACCGAGTAGGCGTGCCCCAGGAACATCGCGATGCTGGCCGCCGCCTCGGTGATATCCACCACCGGCACATTGAGCAGCTCCTGCAGGCCTTCACGGCCATGTTCGCCATAGCCGGCCTGGATCACCGCATCAAAGGGCTGGTCGTAGGCCATTACCCGATCCATCACGGCGATGGCTGCCAGATAGCTTTCAAAATTGCCTTCCACCGATTCTGCGCCGAAGTACGGGGTGAGCCCGACAATCTCGGTGCCCGGTGAAGCCACGGCCCGTGCTTGCTGGGCAATGGTGTCGGTGATGGATTCGGTGGTGTTGACGTTGACCACGAGGATACGCATGAAGAGTCCTTGTTTAATGACTGACGTTATCGACGGCAATGCTTTCGCCGCTGACATCGGCGTAGTGCGGCTGACGCTTGGCGATCAGCAGGTACAGCAACCCTGCGATGCCGGCGCCGAACAGCCAGGAGAACGGTGAAACGCTGGCAAACCCTGGCAACAGCGCCAGCAGGATGGCGATCACCGCCGCAGGAATAAACGCCGCCACGGCGCGCATATTCACCCCCCGGCTGTAGTAATAAACGCCATTGGGGTCTTCGCTATACAGCTGCGGCACGTCCACCCGGCTTTTACGGATCAGCCAGTAATCGACCATGATCACCCCGTACAACGGCCCCAGCAGCGCGCCCAGGCCAGAAAGGAAGTACACAATCACCAGCGGGCTGTTGTAGAGATTCCACGGCAGTATCAGCACCGCCACGAAGGCGCTGATCAACCCGGCGCGGCGAAAGTTCAGGTACTTGGGCGCCAGGTTGCTCAGCACAAAGGCCGGGGCGACGAAGTTGGCCATGATGTTCACCGCCACGGTAACGATCAGGAAGGCCAGGCAACCGAGCACCAGGAAGAAGGTATTGGGGATTGCCGCGATGATTTCGGTCGGGCTCTCGATCACTCGGCCATTGAGCTGGAACTGGCCGCCGCACAGCAGCACGGTAATGGCGGCGAACACCAGGATATTCACCGGCAGGCCCCAGAAATTGCCGACCTGGATGGTCTTGCGGCAGGGCGAAGAGCGGGCGAAGTCGCAAAAGTTGAGGATCAAGGTGCCGTAGATCGCCAGCCACAGCGCGCCACCGGCAAAGATATTGCGCCACATCTCGCCGCCGCTCAGCGGTTCACGGATCGACCAGGCGATATGCCCGCCTGCCTGGAAGTACATCCAGCCGGCCAACGCAGCCACCGTAAGCAAAATCACCGGCCCGGCGAAGCCTTCATAGCGGCGTACCATTTCCATGCCATAGGCGAGGATCACCAACTGCACCAGCCAGATCGCGACAAAACACGCCCAGCCCAGGCTCGACAGGCCCAGGATCGAGTTGTGGTCATAGTCGGCAAAGCCCGGATGAATCGCCGTCAGCAATACACGGAAAACCACCGACGCCAGGTACGTCTGGATACCAAACCAGGCAATCGCAATCACCGCCCGGATCAATGCTGGAATCTGCGCCCCGTGGATACCGAAACTGATGCGGCTGATCACGGGAAACGGCACACCGGTCTTCTGTCCCATGTACCCCGACAAGTTCATGAAGAAGTACACCAGCGCCGCGCCGATCCCCAGGGACAGCAATATTTGCCAGCCGCCCAAGCCCAATGCATATAAGCCGATGGCAAACGAATAGTTGGCGATGTTGTGCACGTCATTGGTCCACAGCGCAAAGATGCTATAGCGCCCCCAGCGTCGGCCCTCGATTTTGGTGGGGGCCAGGTCCTTGTTGTGCAGGCGCGGGCTGAGGACCAGGGGGCCGGGGCTTGCAGCCTCGGGGTGGAGGGTGGAGGAGGGCAGATCCAGCGCGATATTGCTCGAAAGACTTGTACGCATTCCGGCAGGCTCCAGCGCATCGGCAGCAAAGCGGCGGATGGCAAAGTGTATGTAGGTTTTGTATTGATTGTATACAAAGCGTACTTTTCACTAAGCCACATGCGTGCCAGTTTTCGTTATATGAAAAACGGGGATAATTTCTTTTTTATAGTATTTTTAAATAAACTACTGAATTGAAAGCAATATAAATTGACCGTTTGAACAGGTATTTATTTTTGATTGGGAGTAGCGTGATTCGGGGGTGTGGGGACTAGCAGAGATGAATGTTACGTTTTGGTGCGCTCGAATATGAGTTGCACACAAAAATGGCACCGATGGTTACAAGGTTGTGTACATTTTATGCTGCGCACAAAACAAAATGTGGGAGGGGGCTTGCTCCCGATAGCGGTATATCAGTCAGAAAATCTGCAACTGACCCACCGCTATCGGGAGCAAGCCCCCTCCCACATTTTTACCTCACCAGTTTGCCAGGCCTCAGGCCTTGCTGATGATATTCCCCGCATGCAGCCCGCATTCCTTCTGCGTGGCTTCTTCCCACCACCAGCGACCTTCGCGCTCATGCTGGTTCGGCAATACCGGGCGGGTGCAGGGCTCGCAGCCGATGC
The DNA here is from genome assembly GCF_023127795.1 of Pseudomonas sp. W2Jun17. NCBI lineage: Bacteria > Pseudomonadati > Pseudomonadota > Gammaproteobacteria > Pseudomonadales > Pseudomonadaceae > Pseudomonas > Pseudomonas sp. W2Jun17. The sequence continues at coordinate 6,726 of NZ_SPKO01000009.1, forward strand.
TGATAAAGCCGCGCTCATGCAGGCTGTTGTAAGGCAACTCCAACATGCGGATGTAACCCCACACCTCTTCGCTGGTCATCTGCGCCAGCGGGTTGAACTTGTACAGGGTACGTTCGGGGGTGGAGAAAGCCGTGTCGATTTCCAGCGCAGCCACCTGGCTGCGGGTGCCGGGGCTCTGGTCGCGGCGCTGGCCGGTGGCCCAGGCACTTACACTTGCGAGCTTGCGGCGCAGCGGTTCGATCTTGCGGATGCCGCAGCATTCGCCATGGCCGTCCTTATAGAAGCTGAACAGGCCCTTTTCCTTGACGAAGGGTTCCAGCTTGCTCTGGTCCGGCGAGATCAGTTCGATGTCGATCTTGTAGAACTCGCGCACCTGCTCGATAAACCGGTAGGTTTCCGGGTGCAGACGGCCAGTGTCGAGGCTGAATACCTTGACGTTCTTGTTCAGCTTCCAGGCCATGTCCACCAGCACCACATCCTCGGCACCGCTGAAGGAAATCCACAGGTCATCGCCGAACTGGCTGAACGCCAGCTTGAGAATATCCTGTGCAGACTTGTTGGCATAAGTCGCGGCGAGTTCAGCGACGTCGAAGGCTTGGTTCATCAGGACGGTTCCTACAGGTCAGTGGCGCTGAGCGCTCTATAGGCGGCGATGGTATCAAAATCTGCCGTGCGTTGCGGCGGCGTGCTTGAGTCGCTAGAGTTCGGCAGTCCTTTTGCCCGCTCAACTAATAAATCCAATGGAGTGTCTTGTGGAAATTGCCTGTCTTGACCTGGAAGGGGTGCTGGTTCCGGAAATCTGGATCGCCTTCGCCGAAAAAACCGGTATTGAATCCCTGCGCGCCACCACACGCGACATTCCCGACTATGACGTGCTGATGCAGCAGCGCCTGCGCATCCTCGACGAGCACGGGCTCAAACTGGCCGATATCCAGGCGGTGATTGCTACGCTCAAACCGTTGGACGGGGCCGTCGAGTTCGTCAACTGGCTGCGCGAACGCTTCCAGGTGGTGATCCTGTCCGACACCTTCTACGAATTCTCCCAACCGCTGATGCGCCAGCTGGGTTTCCCGACCTTGCTGTGCCACCGCTTGATCACTGATGAAAATGATCGGGTGGTAAGCTACCAGTTGCGCCAGAAAGACCCCAAGCGCCAGTCGGTATTGGCGTTCAAAAGCCTCTACTACCGCGTGATCGCTGCCGGTGATTCGTACAACGACACCACCATGCTGGGGGAAGCGGACCGTGGGATTCTGTTCCATGCGCCGGAGAATGTGATTCGCGAATTCCCGCAGTTCCCGGCGGTGCATACGTTTGAAGACTTGAAGAAAGAGTTTATCAAGGCGTCGAATCGGCAGTTGAGCCTGTAAGTTATGCGACGCGACTGATTGCCCCATCGCAGGCAAGCCAGCTCCCACCTTTGATCGCGGCGCGGTCGAAGGTGGGAGGGGGCTTGCCCCCGATAGGGCCGGTACAGGCCCTACAAACTTTCCAAAGTCTGTAACAACACCCGCACCTTCGTCAGCGACTCCTGATACTCAGCCTGCCACTGCGAATCCGCCACAATCCCACCGCCACCCCAGCAACACACCTGCCCGTCCTTGACCAGCAAACTGCGGATGGCAATGGAGCTGTCCATCTCGCCGCGCACGTCCAGGTAGACCAGCGAGCCGCAGTAAAGCCCGCGGCGGGTTGGCTCAAGTTCGTCGATGATCTGCATCGCGCGTATCTTCGGCGCGCCGGTGATGGAGCCGCCGGGGAAGCTGCCGGCGATCAGGTCGAGGGCGTCTTTGTCGTCGGCCAGTACACCGGTGACACTGCTCACCAGGTGGTGCACGTTGGGGTAGCTTTCCAGGCTGAACAGCTCTGGCACTTTCACTGAGCCGATGCGGCAATTGCGACCGAGATCGTTGCGCAGCAGGTCGACGATCATCAGGTTTTCTGCGCGGTCCTTGGGGCTGGCGAGCAACTCGGCGGCGTTGGCGGCATCTTCTGCAGGTGTTACGCCGCGAGGGCGGGTGCCCTTGATCGGGCGGGTCTCGACCTGGCGTTCGCTGATGCGCACAAAGCGTTCCGGTGACAGGCTCAGTACCGCACCGTCATCGGGCAAGCTCTGGAACCCGGAAAACGGCGTGGGGCAGGCTTCGCGCAGGGCGCAATAGGCTGCCCAGGGATCCCCCATGCAGGGTGCGCGAAAGCGCTGGGCAAAGTTGACCTGATAGCAGTCGCCGGCCTGGATGTAATCCTGGATACGCGCGATGGCTTGGCGGTAGGCCTCTGCGGTGAGGTCTGGTGCCATCGGGCCCTGGAGTTTGAACGTCGCAGAGGTGTCGACAGTCCCGTGGCTGAACAGCGCGATCAACCGTTGTCGTTCGCTATCGGCCAACGTGGGATGAAACACCAGTTGGCTGCTCCGGGCCTGGTGGTCGCTGATCAGCGCCCAGGCGTACAGCCCGAAGCGCGCGTCCGGCAGGTGCAGGTCATCCACCGCCAGGTGCGGCATGTTCTCAAGGTGCCGGCCGAAGTCGTAGCTCAGGTAGCCTATCAAGCCTCCGGCGAACGGCAACGGTAAATCGGCGGGGATTGCGGCTTCACCCAATCGCGTGAGGTTTTCCCGTAAGCGTTGCAGGAAATCACTGCCGCTTTCGTCCGGCTCTACCGTCAATGTCGCTTCCGGCCAGGCACTGAGCAGGTCATACCGGCCGCGCTCAGCCGTCGGCCGGCCGCTGTCGAGCAGTACCGCGCCTGGAGCACGGCGAATCGCCGCAAAATACTCGGCGGGGTTGGCCCGGTAGGGCAATGGGTGTACGGAGCAGGTCAACATGCGGGGTTGGATCAGCCAATGGCGCGGGGGAGGGGGATTGTAGTCCCCTGTAGGATTTGCTCCTAGAGGGGATGTCGGGGATAGACAGTTTGAAGACCGGATCAGCCTTCCACGGGCGGTATATGCCCAAACATCTCCTGCACGAACTTCACCCGCTCTTGCGGGGTTTCCGTCACGCCGGCAGCTTTGAGTTCCTCCAGTCGCGCCTCCACCGCATGGGTGCGCAAGGTCAGCCCGCAGTCATTGGCGATCTGGATATTCAGCCCCGGCCGTGCATTCAATTCAAGGATCAGCGGGCCTTTTTCCTGGTCCAGTACCATGTCCACGCCGATATAGCCCAGTCCGCACAGCTCGTAGCAGCCAGCCGCAAGCTGCATGAAACCGTCCCAGTTGGGCAGTTGCACGCCATCGACCGCATTGGTGGTGTCAGGGTGCTTGGTGATGATGTTGTTCAGCCAGGTACCGCGCAGGGTCAGGCCGGTGGCAAGGTCGACGCCTACGCCAATCGCGCCCTGGTGCAGGTTGGCCTTGCCGCCGGACTGGCGGGTCGGCAAGCGCAGCATGGCCATCACCGGGTAGCCCATCAGTACGATAATGCGAATATCCGGCACACCCTCGTAGCTGATGCTTTTGAAGATCTGGTCGGGCACCACACGGTACTCGATCAGTGCGCGGTCGCGGTGGCCACCCAGTGAATACAGGCCAGTGAGGATGCTGGAAATCTGGTGCTCGATCTCTTCATGGCTGATGATCTTGCCGGACACCGTGCGATAGCGCCCTTCAAAACGGTCTGCCACCACCAGGATGCCGTCGCCGCCGGCACCCTGGGCGGGCTTGATCACGAAATCGCTGCGCCCACCGATGATCTCGTCGAGCTTGTCGATTTCCTTCTCGGTGGAGATCACCCCGTACATTTCCGGCACATGGATACCGGCGGCCAGCGCCCGTTCCTTGGTGATGATCTTGTCATCCACAATCGGGTACAGGCTGCGTTTGTTGTACTTGAGCACGTAGTCGGCGTTACGCCGATTGATGCCCATGATCCCGCGCGCTTCCAGGGCCTTCCAGGTTTTCCAGAAGCCAAACATCAGGAGTCAGCCTTCAGGAATGCCTTGAAACGCACCAGCTCGGTGAGGCGATAGCCGCGATAACGACCCATGGCCAGCATGAAGCCCACCAGAATCAGCAGGATCGCCGGGAAGGTAAACACGAAGTAAACCAGCTCCGGAACGCTCATGATGAGGTGGGCCAACGAGGCGGCGAACAGGGTGCCAATCGCCACTTTCAGTGCATGGTTGGCGCCGCGCTCTTCCCAGGTAATCGACAGGCGTTCGATGGTCATGGTCAGGATCACCATCGGGAACAGCGCCACCGACAAGCCACGCTCCAGCCCCAGCTTATGGCTGAACAGGCTGATGGCGGCGATCAGCACCACCACGAAGGTCAGCACCACCGACAGCCTCGGCAGCATCTGCAGTTTCAAATGTTCCAGATACGACCTGAGTGACAGCCCCAGTGCCGTGATGATCGTGAACAGCACAATGCCGAAGCCCAGTTGCGTCTCGCGGAACGCCAGGGCGATCAGCACCGGCGTGAAGGTGCCCAGGGTCTGCAGGCCGATCAGGTTGCGCAGGATCAGAATCACCAGCACGCCAATCGGGATCATCACCATGATCATGAAGGTCTGCTGGGTTTGCAGCGGCAGGCCGTACAGCGAGTATTCGAGGAAGTTGGCGTCGGTGTTTTCGTCGGTCAGCTTGGCCAGGCGAATCGCGTTCATTTCGCTGTTGTTGAGGCTGAAGGTCACCATGGCCTTCTTGCCGCCATCGACCGTGATCAGGTTTTCATCGCCGGTCCACCACAGCAGGCGGTCGGCGGGCAGGCCCTGTTCACCGGTCTCCGGGTTGAAGTACAGCCAGTCGTTGCCGTTGAAGCTGCGCAGCCACAGTTCCGGGGTTTGCGGCTGGTCGGCCACCAGGCGGATGGTGTGGACTTTCTCCACCGGCACATGGGCAATGGACAGCAGCAGCTCGACGATCCTGGCCTTGTGCGGCGTCGACGGGTCGCCGGCCAGCAGCAGCTTCACATTGTCGTCGTTGAGGTTGTTGGTGCGCTTGATGGCTTCGCTGATAAAGGTCTCGACGTCGGCCGAGTGCTGGCGGATCGGCGCCAGCAAGGCTTCGGCGGCGATTTTTTCCGGGCCTTCCACAGCGATGCTGTCGCGGAAGGTCGGGCCTTTGATCTTGACCTTTTCGCCGCTGTAACGCTTGGTCAGCACCAGGCGGTAATACAGGGTCTGGTTGCCCTTGGCCCGGCGTGCCGACCAGGTGACCTTGCGGTTGCCGTCGATGCGGTTGACGCTGACTCCGTAGTTGTTGGAGATAAAGCTTTCATTAAGGCTGACGAAGTCGCGGCTCAGTGGCGGCACGAACATCTGGATCTTGACCGGGTCCTTGGGGTTGGCGACGAACTCGACCTTGGCGTCGATGTTCCACAAGTCGTCGGTGGCATCCTCGGTCACGGGGATCCCCAGCACGAAAATCTGATAGGCGGTGACCGAAATGCCGAGCACCACCAGGAAGGTGATCAGGATTTTCAGGTGCAGGGTCAGAGAGCGCATTCGGTTTACTCGGCGGTATGAGCGTCGGCGACGCAGGCGGGTTTGCCTGCTGCATATTTAAGACTGGGGTCGACCAGCGCATCAAAGCGTTTCAGCGCTTCGGAGCCGATCAGCAGCGGGTATTGGAAGCTGCTGCGGTCAGTCAAGTTCACTTCGATGCTGCGTAAAGCAGTGCCCATGCAGATATCCAGGGCAACCACCGGACGGGCGGTGTAGTTCTTGTCCTCATCGGGGTCGTAGTCGCCGGCGCGGCGCTTGATCTTGCTGACGCGGGCCAGGGGCAGTTCGATGGGGTGGGAGTGGGCGGTGTCGATGGCCAGGTAGAAGCGTACCCAGGTTTCGCCGTTGCGCTTGAAGCGCTTGATATCGCGGGCGCTCAACGAGGCGGTCTTGGCGCCGGTGTCGAGCTTGGCCGCGACCTCCAGGTCGATACCGTCCAGCTTGGCGTATTCATTGAGGCCATACACCGTTTTCTCGGCGGTGAAGCCAAGGCTGGGCAGCAACAGTAGGCAAACAAACAGGGGGAAGGGCTTGAGTCTCATAAATCCTGAGGCGGTGCCGTGCGATGTTCAATTCAAGGCGACTGGCATTGCTGCGCAAACTCCCTCGTGCGCCGTTTCATCCAGGGATGTCAGGCAAATACGCCGGGCATTCTAACATGATGCTTTTTTGGCGCCAGCGCTGGCAGGCGGCCATGCCTTGGATGGGTTATTCAGACGTATTAGACGATTGTCGACAATATGTATTTATTCTTTGACTGTTAAGGGGTAATTAGCTAGTTTTTGCAGCATTGCTTTTAAAGGTGTCGACAATATGCTGGGTCAGGCGGAAATTCCGATAGCGGCGTCAGACGATTCCCAAACCATGTCCGAGAACGTCTTCCGGCGTATCCAGGCCGCCATCGTCAAAGGTGAAATCGCCCCCGGCAGCAAGATTTCCGAGCCGGAACTGGCGCGTACCTACGGCATCAGCCGCGGCCCGCTGCGCGAGGCGATCCACCGCCTGGAAGGCCAGCGCCTGCTGGTGCGCGTGCCCCACGTCGGCGCACGGGTTGTGTCGTTGAGTCATGCCGAGCTGATCGAACTCTATGAGATCCGCGAGTCCCTGGAAGGCATGGCCTGCCGCCTCGCTGCCGAGCGCATGACCGACGCAGAAATCGAAGAGCTGCGCCAGGTATTGCACACCCATGAGCGCGATGCCGCGTTCCAGGCCGGTGTTGGCTACTACCAGCAGGAAGGCGACTTCGACTTTCATTACCGGATCATCCAGGGCGCCGGTAACCGCACCCTGACCCAAATGCTCTGCGGCGAGCTGTACCAACTGGTGCGCATGTACCGCATCCAGTTTTCCGCCACCCCCAATCGTCCACGCCAGGCCTTTGCCGAACACCACCGCATTCTCGACGCGATTGCCGATCGCGATGGTGAATTGGCCGAACTGTTGATGCGCCGGCATATCGGCGCCTCCAAACGCAACATCGCCCGTCACTTCCCGGACGGTGCTCCTTCATCACGAGGTGAGTCATGAGTTCCCATAACAACAGCACTCCCGGCCAGCGTTTCCGTGACGCAGTCGCCAGCGAACAGCCTTTGCAAGTTGTTGGTGCAATCAATGCCAACCACGCGTTGTTGGCCAAGCGCGCCGGCTTCAAGGCTATTTACCTGTCGGGTGGCGGTGTCGCCGCCGGCTCGCTCGGCGTGCCGGACCTGGGTATTACCGGGTTGGATGACGTACTCACCGACGTGCGCCGCATTACCGACGTCTGCGACCTGCCGCTGCTGGTGGACGTGGACACCGGTTTCGGCTCCTCGGCGTTCAATGTGGCGCGCACCGTCAAGTCGATGATCAAGTTCGGCGCCGCCGCCATCCATATCGAAGACCAGGTCGGCGCCAAGCGCTGCGGGCATCGCCCCAATAAAGAGATCGTGTCGCAGCAGGAAATGGTCGACCGCATCAAGGCTGCCGTGGATGCGCGTACCGATGACAGCTTCGTGATCATGGCGCGCACCGACGCCCTGGCGGTCGAGGGCCTGGAGTCTGCCCTTGAACGTGCCGCCGCGTGTATCGAAGCCGGTGCCGACATGGTCTTCCCGGAAGCCATCACCGAGCTCGAGATGTACAAGCTGTTCGCTTCCCGCGTAAAGGCGCCGATCCTGGCTAACATTACCGAGTTCGGCGCGACGCCGCTGTACACCACCGAACAGTTGAAATCTGCGGATGTTTCCATTGTGCTGTACCCGCTCTCGGCCTTCCGTGCCATGAACAAGGCCGCCGAGAACGTCTACACCGCGATCCGTCGCGACGGCACCCAACAGAACGTGATCGACACCATGCAAACGCGCATGGAGCTCTACGATCGCATCGACTACCACACCTTCGAGCAGAAGCTCGACGCGCTGTTTGCCGCAAAAAAATAATGCGGTGCGCCTCCCTAATAAATTCAAGATTGGAGAACGAACATGGCTGAAGCAAAAGTATTGAGTGGCGCCGGCCTGCGTGGCCAGGTTGCCGGGCAGACCGCACTGTCGACCGTGGGCCAGGCTGGTGCAGGCTTGACCTATCGTGGCTACGATGTGCGTGAACTGGCCGCCGATGCGCAGTTTGAAGAAGTCGCCTACCTGTTGCTGTACGGCGAGTTGCCGACCAAGACCGAACTGGCCGCCTACAGCGCCAAGCTGAGCAAGCTGCTTGACTTGCCCCAGGCATTGAAAGAAGTGCTCGAACGCATCCCCGCCGACGCCCACCCGATGGACGTGATGCGCACCGGTTGCTCGTTTTTGGGCAATATCGAGCCGGAAAAAGATTTCAGCGTACAGCGCGATGTCACTGACCGCCTGCTTGCCGCATTCCCGGCGATCATGTGCTACTGGTACCGCTTCAGCCACGACGGCAAGCGCATCGACTGCGTGACCGACGAGCCGAGTATCGGCGGCCACTTCCTGCACCTGCTGCACGGCAAGAAACCCAGCGAGCTGCACGTCAAAGTCATGAATGTGTCGCTGATTCTCTACGCCGAGCACGAATTCAACGCCTCGACCTTCACTGCCCGGGTGTGCGCCTCGACCCTGTCCGACCTGTATTCCTGCGTCACCGCCGCCATCGGTTCCCTGCGCGGCCCGCTGCACGGCGGTGCCAACGAAGCGGCGATGGAAATGATCGAGCGCTTTTCCTCGGCCGAAGAAGCGGTCGAAGGCACGCTTGGCATGTTGGCGCGCAAGGACAAGATCATGGGCTTCGGCCACGCGATCTATAAAGACAGCGACCCGCGTAATGAAGTGATCAAGGGCTGGTCGAAAAAACTCGCTGATGAAGTGGGCGACACGGTGTTGTTCCCGGTGTCTGAAGCCATCGACAAGACCATGTGGGAGCAGAAAAAGCTGTTCCCCAACGCCGACTTCTACCATGCCTCGGCTTACCACTTCATGGGCATCCCGACCAAATTGTTCACACCGATCTTCGTGTGCTCGCGCCTGACTGGCTGGGCCGCGCACGTGTTCGAACAGCGCGCCAACAACCGCATCATCCGTCCAAGCGCCGAGTACATCGGCGTTGAGCAGCGCAAGTTCGTGCCAATCGAACGTCGCTGAATGGGATGGGCTGTGTTCGCTGGCTAATGTGCTTTTTTGTGGGAGCTGGCTTGCCTGCGATGGCATCACCTTGGTGTACCTGTCACACCGCAGTGATGCAATCGCAGGCAAGCCAGCTCCCACAGGAAACAAAGCCAGTGTCGACAGTTCACCTTTCGAACTTACCGTGACCGAGTCCTGACGATGAACACTGAATTTCGCAAACCGCTCCCCGGCAGCCGCCTGGATTTCTTCGACGCCCGTGCGGCTGTCGAAGCAATCACCCCCGGCGCCTACGCCACCTTGCCTTACACCTCGCGCGTGCTTGCCGAAAACCTGGTGCGCCGTTGCGACCCGGCCACCCTCAACGCATCCCTGAGCCAACTGATCGAGCGCAAACGTGATCTCGATTTCCCCTGGTTCCCGGCGCGCGTGGTGTGCCATGACATCCTCGGCCAGACCGCCCTGGTGGACCTCGCTGGTCTGCGCGATGCCATCGCCCTGCAAGGCGGCGACCCGGCGCAGGTCAACCCGGTGGTGCCGACCCAACTGATCGTCGACCACTCCCTGGCTGTCGAGGCTGGCGGCTTTGACCCACAGGCGTTCGAGAAAAACCGCGCCATTGAAGACCGTCGCAATGAAGACCGCTTCCACTTTATCGAGTGGACCAAAAAAGCCTTCAAGAACGTCGATGTCATCCCGCCGGGCAACGGCATCATGCACCAGATCAACCTGGAGAAAATGTCGCCGGTGATTCAGGTCCGTGACGGCGTAGCCTTCCCGGATACCTGCGTCGGTACTGACAGTCACACTCCCCACGTCGATGCCCTGGGCGTGATCGCCATTGGCGTCGGCGGCCTGGAGGCCGAGAGCGTGATGCTCGGCCGTGCGTCGTGGATGCGCCTGCCGGAAAGCGTCGGCGTGGAATTGACCGGCAAGCTGCAACCGGGCATCACCGCCACCGATATGGTGCTGGCACTCACCGAGTTCCTGCGCCAGCAGAAAGTGGTCGGCGCCTGGCTGGAGTTCTTCGGCGAAGGGGCTAGTGCACTGACCCTGGGCGACCGTGCGACCATCTCCAACATGGCTCCTGAATACGGCGCCACCGCAGCGATGTTCTATATCGATCAGCAGACCATCGCCTACCTCAAACTCACTGGCCGAGAAGACGAACAAGTCGCCCTGGTCGAACAGTACGCGCGCCACACCGGTCTGTGGGCCGACGACCTCAAGGGGGCTCAGTACGAGCGTGGCCTGACCTTCGACCTGTCCAGCGTCGTGCGCAACATGGCCGGGCCCAGCAACCCACACGCCCGTGTTGCCACCCGCGACCTGGCGTCCAAAGGCATCAGCGGCCAGTGGGACGAAGTGCCAGGGCAAATGCCCGACGGCGCAGTGATCATTGCGGCCATCACCAGTTGCACCAACACCAGTAACCCGCGCAATGTCATCGCGGCGGGGCTTCTGGCACGTAACGCCAACAAGCTCGGCTTGGCCCGCAAGCCTTGGGTCAAGTCGTCGCTGGCGCCGGGCTCGAAAACCGTGGCCATGTACCTGGAAGAGGCCGGTCTGGGCCATGAGCTGGAAAAACTCGGTTTCGGCGTAGTGGCCTTTGCCTGCACCACCTGCAACGGCATGTCCGGCGCGCTCGACCCGGTGATCCAGCAGGAAATCATCGACCGCGACCTGTACGCCACCGCCGTGTTGTCGGGCAACCGCAACTTCGACGGGCGCATTCACCCTTACGCCAAGCAAGCCTTCCTGGCTTCGCCGCCGCTGGTGGTGGCCTATGCGATTGCCGGCACCATCCGTTTCGATATCGAGAAGGACGTGCTCGGCCTGGATGCCGACGGCAAGGAAATTCGCCTGCAGGATATCTGGCCGAGCGACGAAGAGATCGACGCGGTGGTCAAAGCATCGGTCAAGCCCGAGCAGTTCCGTGCGGTGTACATCCCCATGTTCGCGATTCACGAAGACACCGGCCCCAAAGTCACCCCGCTGTATGACTGGCGCCCGCAGAGCACCTACATCCGTCGCCCGCCGTACTGGGAAGGCGCGCTGGCCGGCGCGCGGCCGCTCAAGGGTATGCGCCCGCTGGCGGTGCTGCCGGACAACATCACCACCGACCACCTGTCGCCGTCCAACGCGATCATGCCGGGCAGTGCCGCCGGGGAATACCTGGCGAAGATGGGCTTGCCGGAAGTCGACTTCAACTCCTACGCGACCCATCGCGGTGACCATCTGACGGCGCAGCGCGCCACCTTCGCCAACCCGAAACTGTTCAACGAAATGGTGCAGGAAAACGGCAAGGTCAAGCAGGGCTCGCTGGCGCGAATCGAGCCGGAAGGCAAGGTCACGCGGATGTGGGAAGCGATTGAAACCTACATGGAGCGCAAGCAACCGCTGATCATCATCGCCGGTGCCGACTACGGCCAGGGCTCGTCCCGCGACTGGGCCGCCAAGGGCGTGCGCCTGGCCGGTGTGGAAGCGATTGCCGCCGAAGGCTTCGAGCGCATTCACCGCACCAACCTGGTGGGCATGGGCGTGTTGCCGCTGGAATTCCTGCCGGGCACCGACCGCCACACCCTCAAGATCGACGGCAGTGAAACCTATGACGTGATCGGCGAGCGCACCCCGCGCGCGCAACTGACCCTGGTGATCAACCGCAGGAATGGCGAACGTGTCGAGGTGCCGGTGACGTGCCGCCTGGATACCGCCGAAGAAGTGTCGATCTACGAGGCGGGCGGCGTGTTGCAACGTTTTGCCCAGGATTTCCTGGAATCGGCGGCCACCGCCTGAAGAGGACTACCATGGCACACGTAGCGCAAATCAAGATCCCAGCCACCTACATGCGTGGCGGCACCAGCAAGGGCGTGTTCTTCAGCCTCAAGGACCTGCCCGAAGTCGCGCAGGTGCCGGGGGCGGCCCGCGATGCCTTGTTGCTGCGGGTCATCGGCAGCCCCGACCCTTACGACAAGCAGATCGACGGCATGGGCGGTGCCACCTCGAGCACCAGCAAAACCGTGATCCTGGCCAAAAGCAGCCGCGCCGATCACGACGTGGACTATCTGTTCGGCCAGGTCTCCATCGACAAGCCGTTTGTCGATTGGAGTGGCAACTGCGGCAACCTGTCGGCAGCAGTGGGCTCGTTCGCCATCAGCGCTGGCCTGGTTGATCCGGCCCGCGTGCCCGAGAACGGGGTGGCGGTGGTGCGGATATGGCAGGCCAATATTGGCAAGAGCATCATCGCCCATGTGCCGATCACCAACGGCGCGGTACAGGAAACCGGCGACTTCGAACTGGACGGTGTGACCTTCCCGGCCGCCGAAGTCCAGCTGGAATTCATCGACCCGGCGGCGGAAGGTGGTGGTTCGATGTTCCCCACCGGCAACCTCATCGACGACCTGGAAGTACCGGGCGTCGGCACCTTCAAGGCCACGTTGATCAACGCCGGTATTCCGACCATTTTCATCAACGCCCAGGACCTCGGCTACACCGGTACTGAGCTGCAAGGCGCGATCAACAGCGACCCCAAGGCCCTGGCCATGTTCGAGACGGTACGGGCTTATGGCGCGTTGCGCATGGGCCTGATCAAGCACCTGGACGAGGCCGCTCAGCGCCAGCACACGCCCAAGGTTGCGTTCGTGGCCAGGCCTGCGGACTACGTGGCCTCAAGCGGCAAGGTAATCAAGGCCGGCGATGTGGATCTGTTGGTGCGTGCTTTGTCCATGGGCAAACTGCACCACGCCATGATGGGTACGGCGGCGGTAGCGATCGGCACGGCGGCGGCGATCTCCGGCACCCTGGTCAACCTGGCGGCGGGCGGCGTGGAGCGCAATGCCGTGCGCTTCGGGCATCCGTCCGGCACCTTGCGCGTCGGTGCCGAAGCCAGCCAAGTGAACGGTGAATGGGTGGTGAAGAAAGCCATCATGAGCCGCAGTGCGCGGGTGTTAATGGAAGGTTTCGTGCGCGTCCCCGGTGACGCTTTTTAGCTTTATGTGGGAGGGGGCTTGCTCCCGATAGCAGGGTGTCAGTCGCCCCATTCATTAACTGACCCACCGTCATCGGGAGCAAGCCCCCTCCCACAGGGATACAAGCAGGCAATCAGACCTGCGCAACGATTAACCCTGACCCTGAGGATGGAACAACCCAACTTTTAGGAGAACTGCCATGAGCGCCAACGTCGACCAGAACAACCGCCCCGACTACGACCAGTTTTTGCAGGACATCGCCGACTATGTCCTCAACTACCGCATCGAATCCCGGGATGCACTGGACACCGCCCGCAATTGCCTGATGGACACCCTTGGCTGTGGCCTGCTGGCCCTGCGGTTCCCCGAGTGCACCAAGCACCTGGGGCCGATAGTGGAGGGCACCGTGGTGCCGTTCGGCGCGCGCGTGCCGGGCACTTCGTTTCGCCTCGACCCGGTCAAGGCCGCCTGGGACATTGGCTGCATCGTGCGCTGGCTCGACTACAACGACACCTGGCTCGCTGCTGAATGGGGCCACCCTTCGGACAACCTCGGGGGCATTCTCGCCGTGGCCGATCACCTTTCGCAAAAACGCGTGGCCAATGGCGAGGCGCCGCTCACCGTACGTGCGGTGCTGGAAGCGATGATCATGGCCCACGAAATCCAGGGGGTGATCGCCCTGGAAAACTCTTTCAACCGCGTCGGCCTTGACCACGTGCTGCTGGTCAAAGTCGCCTCCACCGCTGTCACCGCCAAGCTGATGGGCGCCAATCGTGAACAACTGCTGGCGGCCTTGTCTCAGGCTTTCGTTGATGGGCAGGCGTTGCGCACCTATCGTCATGCACCGAATGCCGGCTCGCGCAAATCCTGGGCCGCAGGCGATGCATCGAGCCGTGGTGTGCGCCTGGCGGATATCGCCCTGCGTGGCGAAATGGGCATCCCCGGTGTGTTGAGTGCGCCGCAGTGGGGGTTCTACGACGTGTTGTTCAGCCACACCAACAAGGACCTGGCGCTCAAGCCCACAGACAAGCGCGCCTTCAGCCTGCCTCAGGCCTACGGCACCTACGTGATGGAAAACGTGCTGTTCAAGATCAGTTTCCCGGCGGAGTTCCACGCGCAAACCGCCTGCGAGGCGGCGGTGACCTTGCACCCGCAGGTCAAGCATCGTCTGCATGAAATCGAACGTATCGTGATCACCACCCATGAGTCGGCGATTCGGATTATTTCCAAGGTTGGCCAATTGGCCAACGCTGCCGATCGCGACCACTGCCTGCAATACATGACCGCCGTGCCCTTGGTGTTCGGCAATCTGGTGGCCGAGCACTACGAAGATGATTTCCACGCGGCCCACCCGATCATCGACGAGCTGCGCGACAAGATGGTCATCGTTGAAGACCCACGCTATAGCCGCGAATACCTGGAGGCGGACAAGCGTTCCATTGCCAATGCGGTGCAGGTGTTCTTTATGGATGGCACCTGCACTGAGCAGGTAGCGGTGGAATACCCGATTGGCCATCGCCGCCGTCGGGTGGACGGTATCCCATTGCTGGAAGACAAGTTCAAAGCCAACCTGGCGACGCGGTTCACTGCGCAGCGCAGCGCCGAGATTGTTGCGTTGTGCAAGGATCAGGCACGGCTTGAGGCGACGGCTGTGAACCGTTTCATGGATCTGTTGGTGATCTAAAAAACAACGCGGCCAATGTGGGAGGGGGTTTGCTCCCGATAGCTGGGTGTCAGTCAACAGATTCATTGACTGGTCCACCCCTATCGGGAGCAAGCCCCCTCCCACATTTTTCCTCCATTGGGGCGACTATCGGGTCAGGCGCAAGCTTGTTCAAACCGCAGTATCACCCTGCGGTTGTGCTTGCTCTTCTTTTCGATTTTCTCGCAGAACACCCGGCCGATTTCTTCGGTGTTGAGCACATGGGTGCCGCCGCATGGCTGGATATCGATGCCGGGGATCTCAATCACCCGTACCGAGCCCGACACCACCGGTGGCGCAACCGCCTGGGTGCGGGTGATCTGTAGCAAGGTCGCGTATTCGGTGGCGGGCATCGACAGGGTCTTCACCGCGTGGGCCTGCTCGATCAGGGCGTTGAGGTCACGGGTTAGACCGTCTTTGTCCAGGGTCATTTCCGGCAGGTCGAAATCCAGTCGGCCTTTATCCGCACTGATGCTGCAACCGGTCACGGGCGCGTCAATGAGCGAGCACAACAAATGCAGGCAGGTGTGCATTTTCATGTGCTGGTAGCGCCGCTCCCAATCCAGGCCGGCGTCTACCTGGATGCCCGCCGTCAACTGCTCGGGGCAATGGTCCACCTGATGCCAGATGATCGAGCGCAACACCGGATCGCGCACGGTACCTGTCACCTCGACCCGCGTGCCATCGGGCAGGGTGAAATGGCCGGTATCGCCCGGTTGCCCGCCGCCGGTGGGGTAGAACAGTGTGTGCTCCAGGGCGATGCCGTGTTCACTGACCGCAATAACCCGGGCGCTGAACGCGTTCTGATAGGGCGCGCTGTCGAACAGCGCCAGGGTTTCCATGGTATGCACGGACATGTTCAACCTCCAACGATCAGTGGGCTGGCTTGCAAGAGATGGCGCACCATCGCGCTCAAGCCAGGGGGAGAGAGCAGGGTGATTTCAAATTCCGGCCCGCAGACTTTCAGGTTCAGCGGCAAGCGCGGCAGTTGTTCGCCGGTATCGACACGGTGCAGACGAAATTGCAGGTGGTGGCGCTCTTTCACCGTGGGTTCGAGCATTAACCCTTGCAGCGGATGAAAGTCGGCATCCAGCACCGTGACCTTATGACCGGCACTCACCTCACCGACGACGTGCAAGCGCTCATCCAGGGCAAAGGCGCCTAGGTAATTGCTGCGGTCCGATTCGTCGTTTTTTTGCAACTGGATCTGGTTGACTACCTTGACCTTGGTGCCTGCCGGTACGTCCTGGGTGATCACGCAGGAGGGGCTGATAAATACGTTGTCGCCGATCGACACGTAGCCCAGCACCCTGGCACCGGCGCCCACTTCGACGTTGTTGCCCAGGCGCGGGTGGCGTTTGCCGTCCGGGTTGTTGGCGATGCCGCGGGCTCCCAGGGTCACGCCGCACAGGATGTAGCAGTCGTTGCCGATCACGCAGGTTTCGCCGATGACGGTGCCGTAGCCATGGTCCAGTACAAAGCGCCGGCCGATACGCGCCGCCGGATGAATCTCGGCACCGGAGAGAATCTTGCCCTGGTTGCTGAGCTTGAGCGCCATGCGCGAAAACATCCCATGGCCCGGGTCGGGGAAATTCCACACCTGGTGCGCAAGACGATAGAACAGCACTGCCTTGAACGAGGCATAGGATTCCAGGATCAACTCACCGCGCCCACGCGATGCCGGATCTCGATAGGCGTAGGCGATCAGGTCCTCGGCCACTGCTTGGGCGGCGTTCTGGATCAGTGGCGCCAGGTGTGGTTCCAACTGCTTCATCTGCCCGGGCGTCAGGGTCGTGATGAGATGGGTAAGCAACTCATCGTGCAGCAGTTGCATGTCGATAAAGCCCCCCATGGAGGCACCCCCGCATTCTGGATGATTGAAAAACCCGTTACTCGAAACTGGGCAGGTAGCTGTCGGCATTGTCGTAGACCATGGTCAGCACCACCGTTTCAGGCGGCAGTTCGGGGGCGAGTTGGGCGATGGCAACCATGTTGGCGGCGGAGGACAGCCCCAGGCTGATGGCGTCGGTGCGCATGATGCGTTTGATCATGTCCAGGCACGCCGAGTGCGACACCTTGAGCATGCCGTCGATCACGTCCAGGTTGAGGATGCTCGGGATCAGGCCAATCGACAGGCCCTGGATTGCGTGCGCAGCGTGCTGGTCTTTGAGCAGGTCGCATTCCTGCGGCTCCACGCCCATCACGCGGATCGCTGGCCAGGCGGCCTTGAGGGTTTCGCCAATGCCGGTGATATGGCCACCTGTGCCGATGCCGCTGACGAAGTAGTCCACGCGCTGATCACCGAAGGCGCGGATGATCTCCGGCGCGGTGGTGTCGCGGTGGGTCTGCGGGTTGGCGCCGTTGCGCTGCTGGTTGAGCATCACGAAGTTGGGGTTTTCCAACTGCAGTTCCATGCACTTTTCGCCGTGGGAGTTGTTGCCCAGGCGGCTGTCTGACAGCACCACTTTGGCACCATACAGGCGTAGCAATTTCTGCTTTTCGGGGCTGTAGTTGTCAGGGATCACCAGCACCACTTTATAGCCCAGGACATTGCCGGCCATCACCAGGCCAATGCCGGTGTTGCCGCCGCTGGGTTCGATGATGGTTTGCCCGGAGTCGCGGATCAGTACGCCACGGCGCTCGGCATCGAGGATCATGCCCAAGGCGATGCGCGCCTTGTGGCTGCCACCGGGGTTGAGGGATTCCAGCTTGGCGTAGACCTCGATGCCGAGGTCTTCGGAAAACTGGGCCAGGCGCACGATAGGCGTTTGGCCGATGACGTCGAGAATGGAGTTATGCAGCATCAGCAAGTCTCCACGATCAGTACAGAGGCATGTCGGGTTCGACGTCGCGAACCCAGTGCTTCATGCCGCCCTGCAGGACTTTGGTGTTCGCGAACCCGGCTGCCAGCAGGGTGCTGGCGGCCTGTTCGGCGCGGGTGCCCGCGTAGCAGATCAGGTAATGGGTGTTGTCGCGGCTGAGGTTGTCGAGTTGCCCATCCAGTTCGGCCAGGGGAATGTGCAGCACGCCTGGCAGCTTGCATACTTCCAATTCGCTGGCGTCGCGCACGTCCAGCAATACATCGGCGCTGTTGGGGTGCTCAAGCACCTGCTTGAGGTTCTGAGGCTTGATGTAGCGTTCTGCCGCCAGCGACGGTTGGCTCGGTACGGCATCGGCACATGCCGTGGGGGCGGCGCTTTCGCTGCTGCGCAGCTCCGAGCAGCAGGGGCAGTCGAGGCGGCGCTTGAAGCGGATCTCGCTGAACTTCATCGCCAGCGCGTCAAAGCGCATCAAGCGGCCGGATAAAGGTTCGCCAATGCCGATCAGCAATTTGATCGCCTCGGTGGCCTGGATCATTCCGACCACACCCGGCAGCACGCCGATCACGCCGCCGGCGCTGCAATTGGGCGCCAGTTCTGCGGGCGGGGCCTTGGGAAACAGGCAGCGATAGCACGGCCCGCCTTTGTAGTTGAGCACGCTGATCTGCCCGTCGAAACGGTAGATGGCGCCATAGACCAAAGGTTTGCCCAACTGTACGCAAGCATCGTTGACCAGGTAGCGGGTATCGAAATTATCGGTACCGTCGATCACCAGGTCATAGGCGCCCACCAGTTCCAGAGCGTTGTCGGTGTCAAGCGCGGTGTTGTGCGCATTGATCCGGATATGAGGGTTGAGGTCCAGCAGGCGTTGCTTGGCGGACTCGACCTTGGGCATTCCCAGGGTGCTGTTGCCATGGACAATCTGGCGCTGCAGGTTGCTGCTTTCCACCACATCAAAATCCACCAGCCCCAGGGTGCCGATGCCTGCCGCTGCCAGGTACAGGCTGATGGGCGAGCCCAGGCCCCCGGTGCCGATGACCAGAACTTTGGCTTTCTTCAGGTTCAATTGGCCTTCGCGGCCGACGCCCGGCAGGGTGATGTGGCGCACGTAGCGCTGCACTTCTTCGTTGCTCAGGGTGTCGATGTCCATGCCGCCTGAGGTGGCGAGCAACACTTCGATCCGGGATTTTGGCGGCAGGACTTCATCGGCTTCGATCAGCGCCTCCTCGGCGGTAAACAGGAAGTGTTCCTTGAGCTGGTTGTTCTTTTCATGGAACAGGTACTGACGCAATTGGGGGTGATTGGTGCAGAGATTTTCAATGACTTCGCGCAATGTCGATCCGGCGCCCTCAAGGGTCGATTCCGGCAGCTTGGCCACGCGAACCAGAATGTCGGGGAAAGAGACAGCGTTCATGGACAACTCCGTGTGCAGGTCGTTGAAGGGTTGAGGTGCGAAATGCTTGCCATCCCAGGCAAACAGTTTTGAGCCCAGGACCTGGCTCTGGCGAACATCCACCACCAGATAGCTGACGGGGTAGATCGGCTCCCCCATGAACAGCGCCTTGTCCTGGTCTTCATCACTGAAATAGGCGCCGACATCCGGGTGGGAGTGATAGATCACCACCACCGGGTTGTCGCTGCGAAACGACTTGTTCAGCAGCAGGGTATCGGCCACCGAGAAGGTGTAGCCGTTGGCCGCGCTGCGGGGGTACATCTGGGAGTTCTTGTGGTGCAGCTCGTTCTGGATATTGCTGCCCAGGTACACACTGCCGTCGGCGAAGACGAAGCCGCAGCACTCTTCTGGGTAGCTGCGGCTGGCGTGGGCGTAGATCTGTTCCAGGGCGGTGGGGCGGAGGACTTCCATGTTTCTCTCGCGTTGGTTGAGGGTCATTTTTTCTTGGCCAGGAGTTTTTCAACCGGCAGCTTGGTGATCGCAAAGCCGGCCAGCAGAATCGCCGAATACAGCATAAGGTCGCGGGAAATTTCCACGCCTTCGTACCAGGCACCGATGATCACCGCGAATACCGGGAAGATGATGAAGACAAACGACAGGATGATCGGGCTCAGGCGCTTGAGCAGCATGAAATACACAATAAACCCGCCTACCGAGGCCACCAGCCCGAGGTAGAACAGTGCAGTCCAGGAGCGCAGGGTGATGTCATTGAAGGCTGGCGTTTCAAACCACAGGCCGGCGACGAACAACATCAGCCCGGCGATGCCGATGGGCAGGGTGTTGTAGGTAATCACGCTGATGGCACTGCCTTTCTGCTTGGTAATCACGTAGCACAACGCGTGCATGATCGCGGCGCTCAGTATCGCCAACACCCCGAAGAACTCGGCGTGGTCCAGGTGCAGGCCCTGGCTCTTGATGATCATGTAGAGGCTGCCAAACCCGATACCGATGCCAACGACCTGGGAGAAGTAGATGCGCTCACGCAGGAACAGCGCCGAAAAGATCAGGATGAATACCGGCATGCAGCTGAACAGCAGGGCCGTCAGGCCGGATGACACGTGCATCTCGCCATAGTTGAGCAGGTAGTAGGGAACGCTGAAGTACGACAGGGTCACAAACACAAAGAACCAGCGGCTTTCCCGTGGGAACAGGATCGGCTCGCGACGCACCATGGCAAAACACAGGAACAGCGGAAACGCGATCAGAAAGCGCAGCCCGGCGGATGTCAGCGGCGGCACGCTCTCTACGGCGATCTTGATGCCCAGCCATGTAGTGCCCCAACTCAGGCACACGATCAGAAACATCAAGCTGGTCACCAGCCCGGCGAGCCACTGTTTTTGAGTTTTTGTTTTTGCAGTGTTTTCGAGAACGGCGGACATTGGCATCTTTTATTGCTTCCCTGAGCCGGAATTGAACTCTATATTGAACTTGTAATGAGTTATGTTTATCGGCGATTGAACCCGTAAAAGCACACTATTAGGGCGAAAGATGGCTGTCAAAACAAATATTGACATGGTGTCAATTATGCGTGAGGGCCTGTCCAACGGGCAGGGCGTGAAGTACAAGCGCCTGTCTGATGTGATGGAGCGGGGCATCCTCGAAGGCTTGATTGAGCCGGGACGAAAACTGCCGCCCCATCGGGTGCTGTCCGACAACCTGGGGGTGACCATTGGCACCATCAGCCGGGCCTACGGTGAGTTGGAGCGCCTGGGCTTGGTGGTTGCGCGGGTCGGTGACGGAACCTTCGTGCGCAAGCGTGGGATGGAGCGTCAGCGTGATGAAGGCTTTCGCAATTTCAGCGAGGAGCCGCGCCAGTACTTCGACATGAGTCGCAACATGCACATTCCGGGGCAGGAAACGGTGTTTCTTGCCCAGAGCTTCCAAACGCTGTCGACCAACGCCAAGTTCCTGCAGGACATCAGCGCCTATACCCCCGACGCCGGCTTGCCGCGTTACCGTGAAGCCGGGGCGCAATGGCTGGTGCAGCGCGATTTTCATCCGATTCCAGAGCAGGTCATCTGCGTCAACGGCGGCCAGCACGGTTTGCTGTGCGCGATGATGGCGCTGCTGCGTGCTGGCGATACGGTAGTCACCGAGCAACTGACTTATCCTGGGCTGATTACGGCTGCGCGCATGTTGGGCGTGCGCCTGATTGGCCTGGAAATGGATGAAGAAGGCGTGTTGCCCACGGCGCTGGATGAGGTCTGTCGTAATCACCGCATTTCGGCGTTGTACTGCACGCCGACTATTCAGAATCCCACGACGGCGGTGTTGTCGGTGGCGCGTCGCGAAGCCTTGGCCAAGGTGTGTCGTGAGCACAACCTGCTGATTCTCGAGGACGAAGCCCACGGCGTGCTGGTTGAGGATCGCCCGCCGCCCCTCAGCTATTTCGCGCCTGAGCGTACGATTTTGATCAGCAGTCTGAGCAAAGCGGTGTCGGCAGGGTTGCGGGTAGGCTACGTGCACGCGCCACCGGCACTGGTCAGCCGCATCTCGGCGGCACTGCGCTCGACCTGCTGGATGGCGACGCCTGTGACCCTGGAACTGGCCACCCAGTGGATCGAAAACGGCACGGCGGAATATCTGTTGCGCCAACAAATCAACGAAATCAGCCGCCGCAAGACCTTGGTCGAGGATTTATTGACCGGGCTGGCGTATCGCACCCACCTCAACAGCCCGCATTTCTGGATCGAAGTGCCGGAGCCATGGCGTGCGTCGGAAATCGAGGCAGAGCTCAGGCAGAACAATTACCTGATCGCCACCGCCGAGGCGTTTGCCGTGGGGCAGACGGCGGTGCCGCAGTTTATTCGGGCGAGTATCTGCAATACGTCTGGCGATGATCAGTTACTGCGCGAGGGGTTTGATGCGCTGGCGACGGCGTTGGGGCAGGGGGGGGGGCGGTTTCATCTGTAAATCCGCGTTACCGTTCATCGCAGGCAAGCCAGCTCCCACAGGGGAACGCATTCCAACTGTGGGAGCTGGCTTGCCTGCGATAGCGTCAGATCAGGCGACAGAGATCACTTGAAGCGCCGCTCCACACCCTTCTCAACCAAAATCTTTGCCGAAATCTCTTCCACCGAAAAATGCGTGGAATTGATGTGTGCAATATTCTCGCGACGGAACAGATTTTCCACTTCACGCACTTCGAACTCGCACTGCGCATAGCTGGAGTAGCGGCTGTTGGGCTTGCGTTCGTTACGGATGGCGGTCAGGCGGTCCGGGTCGATGGTCAGGCCGAACAGTTTGTGCGAGTGGGCGCGCAGGGCGGCGGGCAGCGTCAGGTGCTCCATATCGTCTTCTGTCAGCGGGTAGTTGGCCGCACGGATACCGAATTGCATGGCCATGTACAGACAGGTCGGGGTCTTGCCGCAACGCGACACGCCCACCAGGATCAGGTCGGCCTTGTCGTAGTAGTGGGTGCGGGCGCCATCATCGTTGTCGAGGGCAAAGTTCACCGCCTCGATGCGCTCCATATAGTTGGAGTTATGCCCGATGGAATGGGACTTTCCGACAGAGTATGAAGAATGCTCACTCAACTCCTGTTCCAATGGCGCCAGGAAGGTCGAGAAAATGTCGATCATGAAACCATTCGACGTTGCGAGAATCTCACGAATGTCTTGATTGACGATGGTGTCGAAAATGATCGGGCGAAAACCGTCTTTTTCAGCCGCCAGATTGATTTGTTGTACCATGGCCCGCGCTTTATCCACGCTGTCTATATAAGGCCGGGTGAATTTGGCGAAGGTAATGTTTTCGAACTGCGCAAGCAGGCTCTGGCCCAGTGTTTCGGCTGTGATGCCGGTGCCGTCGGAAATAAAGAAAGCAGATCGTTTCATTTGAGCCCTGGGCCTTAAGCTGATGGCGAATCTTGGATATGATAGGCGCGATTTTGCCGTCCCGCAGTGGGCCGCATTCTCACTTATTTTCCAGGTCCAGGCCACAAGCGCTGGCGTTAGCTCCTACTGAGCAACCCGCGTCCTGAGCTTTTCCAACACAGAAAGTGGAGAGATCACCTTGGTAGAGTACGTAGTTTCCCTCGATAAGCTCGGCGTCCATGATGTAGAGCATGTGGGGGGCAAGAACGCATCCCTCGGCGAGATGATCAGTAATCTTGCAGGCGCTGGTGTCTCGGTGCCCGGTGGTTTCGCCACCACGGCCCAGGCTTACCGCGACTTCCTCGAGCTGAGCGGCCTCAACGCCCAGATCCACGCCGCGCTGGATGCCTTGGACGTCGACGACGTCAACGCCCTGGCCAAGACCGGCGCCCAGATCCGTCAGTGGATCATGGAAGCCGAGTTCCCCGAGAAGCTCAACGAAGAAATTCGCACCGCCTTCGCCACCCTGTCCGCCGGCAACCCGGACATGGCTGTCGCCGTACGCTCCTCGGCCACCGCCGAAGACTTGCCGGACGCTTCCTTTGCCGGCCAGCAGGAAACCTTCCTGAATATCCGTGGCGTGGAAAACGTCATTCGCGCGGCCAAGGAAGTATTCGCCTCGCTGTTCAACGACCGCGCTATTTCCTACCGTGTACACCAGGGTTTCGACCACAAGCTGGTGGCCTTGTCTGCTGGTGTGCAGCGCATGGTGCGTTCGGAAACCGGCACTGCTGGCGTGATGTTCACCCTGGACACTGAGTCGGGCTTCCGTGATGTGGTATTCATTACCGGTGCCTACGGCCTGGGCGAAACCGTCGTACAAGGCGCGGTCAACCCTGACGAATTCTACGTGCACAAGCACACCCTTGAGGCCGGCCGCCCGGCCATCCTGCGCCGCAACCTGGGCAGCAAGGCGATCAAGATGATCTACGGCGACGAAGCCAAGGCCGGTCGCTCGGTGAAAACCGTTGACGTCGACAAGGCCGAGCGCGCGCGTTTCTGCCTGACCGATGCTGAAGTCAGCGAACTGGCCAAACAGGCGATGATCATCGAGAAGCACTACAAGTGCCCGATGGACATCGAGTGGGCCAAGGACGGTGACGACGGCAAGCTATATATCGTGCAAGCGCGTCCGGAAACCGTGAAGAGCCGCACTTCGGCCAATGTCATGGAGCGTTACCTGCTCAAGGAAACCGGCACCGTACTGGTGGAAGGCCGTGCCATCGGCCAGCGCATCGGTGCTGGCAAGGTGCGCATCATCAAGGACGTGTCCGAGATGGACAAGGTCCAGCCCGGCGACGTGCTGGTTTCCGACATGACCGACCCGGACTGGGAGCCGGTGATGAAGCGCGCCAGCGCCATTGTCACCAACCGAGGCGGGCGTACTTGCCACGCGGCGATCATCGCCCGTGAACTGGGGATCCCGGCGGTAGTCGGTTGCGGCAACGCCACCCAACTGCTCAAGGAGGGCCAGGGTGTCACCGTGTCTTGCGCCGAAGGCGATACCGGTTTCATCTTCGAAGGTGAGCTGGGCTTCGATATCAAGCAAAATTCCATCGACGCCATGCCCGACCTGCCGTTCAAGATCATGATGAACGTCGGCAACCCGGACCGCGCCTTCGATTTCGCGCAGTTGCCGAACGCCGGTGTGGGCCTGGCCCGCCTGGAGTTCATCATCAATCGCATGATCGGCGTGCACCCAAAGGCCTTGTTGAACTATGACGGCCTGCCGCTGGATATCAAGGAAAGCGTCGACAAGCGCATCGCCGGCTACAACGACCCGGTAGGCTTCTATGTCGAGAAGCTGGTGGAAGGCATCAGTACCCTGGCCGCGGCGTTCTACCCGAAAAAGGTCATCGTGCGCCTGTCGGACTTCAAGTCCAACGAGTACGCCAACCTGATCGGCGGCAAGCTCTACGAGCCGGAAGAAGAAAACCCGATGCTGGGCTTCCGTGGCGCCTCGCGTTACATCAGCGAAGCCTTCCGTGACTGCTTCGAGCTCGAGTGCCGTGCACTCAAGCGCGTGCGCAACGAGATGGGCCTGACCAACGTCGAGATCATGGTGCCATTTGTGCGCACCCTGGGCGAAGCGAGCCAGGTGGTCGACCTGCTCGCCGAAAACGGCCTGACTCGTGGCGAGAACGGCCTGCGCGTGATCATGATGTGCGAGTTGCCGTCCAACGCCATCCTGGCCGAGGAATTCCTGGAGTTCTTCGACGGTTTCTCCATCGGCTCCAACGACCTGACCCAGCTGACCCTGGGCCTGGACCGCGACTCCGGGATCATCGCTCACCTGTTTGACGAGCGTAACCCTGCGGTCAAAAAGCTGCTGGCCAATGCCATCCAGGCGTGTAACAAGGCCGGCAAGTACATTGGTATCTGTGGCCAAGGCCCTTCCGACCACCCTGACCTGGCTAAATGGCTGATGGAGCAGGGCATTGAAAGCGTCTCGCTGAACCCGGACTCTGTGCTGGAAACCTGGTTCTTCCTGGCGGAAGGCCAAGCGTCCGCTTAAAGTCGCAACGTCAAAAGTGCCGGTCACTCGTGAGGGTGACCGGCATTCTTATCTGTACTGGGCGGGAACTCCTTGCGGACGCCGCCCTTTTTTGTGCAAGAGCATTATGCAAAGCAGCAGCAACCTGTTTCCCGTCGCCTTGATCAGCGCTGAACGTCGTGGCGACCTGAGTGAAGACGTCTACCGGCTCAAGCCCGGCAATAGCCCTGATGGCACCGTCGAGCTGGCGGTTACCCGTTTGGGCCTGGCCGATGTCCCGGAAAACCGGGGCACGCCGATTATTTTGTTGCATGGCAGCTTTTCCAATCGGCGCTTCTGGTACTCGCCCAAGGGGATCGGCCTGGGCGCGTACCTGGCGCGCCGGGGTTTTGATGTGTGGATCCCGGAAATGCGCGGCCATGGGCTGTCCAAGCGCAACCATGAGTACGCCAGAAACCGCGTCGCCGATTACGCCCGCTACGATTTGCCGGCCATGGGGGCCTTTGTGCGTGAGCAAAGCGGGCAGGTCCCGCACTGGATCGGGCATTCCCTCGGTGCCACGACCTTGGCTGCGGCCCTGGGCGGGCAACATTTGGGGGCGCCTGAGGTGGCTTCGGTGGCATTGTTCGGCTGCCAGGTCAGCCGCACCCATTGGCCGTTGAAAATTCCACCCGTGGAGTGGGGTACTCGGTTGATCCTCAAGCGCCTTGCCCATGTGTCTGGCCCACGCTTCAAGCGCGGCCCCGAGGATGAGCCGGCGGGAGTGATGATCGAAGCGATGCGCTGGAATGGCCTGTTCGGCCGCTTCGGCGATGCCGAATGTGACTGGTGGAAGGGCTTGGCGCAGATCGATGTGCCGTTGCTCGCGGTCAGCGCGGCGGGCGATCGGCAAGACCCGGACTGGGCGTGTCGCAAGCTCTTCGAGCAGGTCGGCAGCGAGCATCGCCAGTATCTGTGCCTGGGGCGCGAGCAGGGTTTCAGCGAGGACTTCGGGCATGTGCAGATGCTGGTCAGCAAAGCCGCGCAGGCCGAAGTATGGCCATTGGTGGAACGGTGGTTGAACGACCCACTGACACCATTATTCGGGACTCGACCCCAAGTGGCCGCAGCAGTTTGAGCAAACGCTCTACCAAGGGCGTTTCACTCTTGAGTGGTTGCGGCTAAGATATGACGCGCTGGGCGCTTCTGGTCATATTCAGTCGCGCAACGTGTATTGCGTTGCGCTGATGCGGGTCCGATCATGGCGGCTCACCACTGGCAGGCACTTAAAGAATGCCTGTCGCGGCGCGTTTTTCTGATGTACACCGTGGATGTTCGATCTCTTCTTTGACGACAGGAGCTTCTCGATGAACCATTACGTGACCCCCGACCTGTGTGACGCCTACCCGGAACTGGTGCAGGTAGTGGAGCCGATGTTCAGCAACTTCGGTGGCCGAGATTCTTTTGGGGGTGAGATCGTCACCATCAAATGCTTCGAAGATAATTCCCTGGTAAAGGAACAGGCTGACCAGCCGGGCGCTGGCAAAGTGATGGTCGTTGACGGCGGAGGCTCACTGCGCCGCGCGTTGCTGGGCGATCTGATTGCCGATAAAGCTGCGAAAAATGGCTGGGAAGGGCTGGTGATCTATGGTTGCGTCCGGGATGTGGATGTTCTCGCCCAGACCGACTTGGGTGTGCAGGCACTGGCCTCCCACCCGATGAAAACCGACAAGCGTGGCCTCGGTGACCTGAACGTCGTTGTGACGTTCGCGGGTGTGACGTTCCGTCCGGGTGAGTACATCTACGCCGACAATAACGGCGTGATCGTGTCGCCCAGCCCGCTGAAAATGCCTGAATAAACCCAAGGAGTCTGGATGTTCGAGGAAGAGAACGCGCAATGGGGGCTGGTACATGCCCTGGTGCTGGATGGTAAAGGCGGTGCGCGTTCGATTGCCCGGACTGAGCTCGACGATCTGCAGTTGCAACCCCAGGAAAGCCTGTGGCTGCATTGGGATCGCAGCCATCCCCAGACCCAGACCTGGCTGCGCAAATCCAGCGGCCTGAGCGAATTTGCCTGCGACCTGCTGCTGGAGGAGAACACCCGCCCACGGTTGTTGCCGTTGCCCGACGCCGAATTGCTGTTGTTTCTGCGCGGGATCAATCTCAACCCCGGGGCAGAGCCGGAGGACATGGTTTCGGTGCGTATCTTCGCCGCCGCCAATCGTGTGATCTCCCTGCGTTTGCGCCCGTTGCGCGCCACCGATGAGCTATTGGTGCAACTGGCGGACGGCAAAGGCCCAAAAACGGCGTCTGAACTCATCCTTTATATGGCTCAGTACCTGACCAACAAAGTGCAGGATCTGGTTACAGGGTTGTCTGAAATCGTCGATTCCGAGGAAGAAAAACTCGATGCCGACGAACGGTATACCCCAGAGCACGGCAGCGTTTTGCAGATCCGTCGGCGCGCGGCCGGGCTCAAGCGGTTTTTGGCACCACAGCGGGATATTTTTGCCCAGCTGACGCGAATAAAATTGGCATGGTTTTGCGATGACGATGCTGACTATTGGAACGAGTTGCACAACAGTCTGACCCGTTACCTGGAAGAGCTGGAACTGGCCAGAGAGCGCGTGGGGCTTGTGCTTGAGGCCGAAGACCGGCGCTTGAGCCTGCGCATGAACCGCACCATGTATCGCTTCGGGATCATCACCGGGATCTTCTTGCCGATGAGTTTTCTCACCGGTTTGCTCGGTATAAATGTGGGTGGCATTCCGTTCTCCGAGAGCCCCTACGGATTCATGATTGCGTGCCTGTTGATGGTCTCGGTGGCCCTGGGACAATGGTGGCTATTTCGACGATTACGATGGGTTTGAGCTGAATATGACCTGAACGTAAGAAAGGGTCGATGTGACCCGATGAATTTTACCCTCGTCTTTTAAATCACTTGCGAGAGGTCTCTATGCACGATCCGTTCGAACAGTCTTTGCGTGACATGCTCAATGCTTCGCCATCCAACCGTGATGACGATGCTTGCCTGGGTCGCGTATTGAAAACCGCCAACCGTCAGGTCGGTGCGGGTGATCTGTTCGGGCTGCTCGGGCGTTGGTTGCCGGCATTGATGATGGCCCTGAACAACGGTTCGGCCCATGTGTCACCGGTTTCGCGCCGTAAACCTCTTGCTCGCACTGCTGATAAGGCTGATTGAATATGGAACTTGATCTCTGGACCCAGAGCCTGGTCACCGCGATGACCGCATTGTGGACCAAGGTTGCGAATTTCATTCCCAACCTGTTTGGTGCCCTGGTCCTGGTGTTGCTGGGCTTTGTCGTGGCCAAGTTGCTCGACACCCTGTTGTCCAAGCTGCTCGCCAAACTCGGGATGGATCGCCTGATGGCCGGCACCGGTTTGACCAAATTGCTGGGTCGCGCCGGGCTGCAGGTGCCGATTTCTACCTTGATCGGCAAGATCGTCTACTGGTTTGTTCTACTTATTTTTCTGGTTTCTGCAGCGCAATCCCTTGGACTTGAGCGAGTTTCAGCTACGCTCGACATGCTGGCACTGTATTTGCCGAAAGTTTTCGGCGGCGCGCTGGTGTTGCTGGTAGGTGTTTTACTCGCGCAATTGGCCAATGGGCTGGTGCGCGGGGCCGCTGAAGGCGTGGGGTTGGACTACGCGGCAGGCTTGGGGCGAATCGCACAGGGGCTGGTGATCATCATCAGTATTTCCGTCGCGATCAGCCAGTTGGAGGTCAAGACTGACCTGCTGAACCACGTCATTGTGATTGTTTTGATTACCGTTGGTCTGGCCGTTGCACTGGCCATGGGTTTGGGAAGCCGGGAAATTGCCGGTCAGATTCTTGCGGGAATCTATGTGCGTGAGCTATATCAGGTTGGGCAACAAGTGCGTGTGGGCGAGGTTGAAGGGCAGATCGAGGAGATCGGCACGGTCAAGACGACAGTGCTCACCGATGACGGAGAACTGGTTTCGCTGTCCAACCGGATTCTCCTGGAGCAGCAGGTCAGTAGCCGCTAATCCGGCAAACCCTGCTAATGTACGCCGCCGCAAACCCGGGTGACCGGGTTGCAACGGACATTGACCTGACTGCCGGCACGACTTGTTTTGAATAAAGCCCAAACGCTGTCCACGCGCTATGACCCCCGTGAGCTCTCTGATGAGGAGTTGGTCGCGCGCTCGCACACGGAGCTGTTTCACGTAACACGCGCGTACGAAGAATTGATGCGCAGGTATCAACGCACTCTGTTCAACGTTTGTTCAAGGTATTTGGGGAACGATAGAGACGCGGACGATGTCTGTCAGGAAGTGATGCTCAAGGTGCTATATGGCCTGAAGAACTTCGAGGGCAAATCGAAGTTCAAGACCTGGCTGTACAGCATCACGTACAACGAGTGCATCACGCAGTATCGGAAGGAACGGCGAAAGCGTCGCTTGATGGACGCTTTGAGTCTGGACCCCCTTGAGGAGGCGTCTGAAGAAAAGGCGCCGGCACCCGAGGAGAAGGGCGGACTTGATCGCTGGTTGGTGCATGTGAACCCGATTGACCGGGAAATTCTGGTGCTTCGCTTTGTCGCAGAGCTGGAATTCCAGGAAATCGCTGACATCATGCATATGGGCTTGAGTGCTACAAAAATGCGGTACAAACGTGCTCTTGATAAATTACGTGAGAAATTTGCGGGCGAGACTGAAACTTAGTGCGTAGCAAATATCTCTTACGTGTAGGCAAGTTCTGTTAGACTTGTCGCCGAGTTGTCCCCCGGTTTGTGGGACTGCTTTACAATCACCAGATGGGGATTTAACGGATGAAACTGAAAAACACCTTGGGCTTGGCCATTGGTTCTCTTATTGCCGCTACTTCTTTCGGCGTTCTGGCACAAGGCCAAGGCGCAGTTGAAGGCGAGCTGTTCTACAAGAAGCAGTACAACGATAGCGTTAAGCACATCGAAGACGGCTTCAACCCAGGCGCTCGCATTGGTTACTTCCTGACCGACGATCTGTCGTTGAATCTGTCGTACGACAAGACCAACCACACCCGTTCGAACGACGGCACTGGCAACCAGAAGATCAAAGGTGACACTGGCAGCCTCGTTGCTCAGTACCACTTCGGTCAGGCTGGCGTTGATAGCCTGCGTCCATACGTTGAAGGCGGTTTCGGCCACCAGAGCCGTACCAACGTCAAGGCTGACGGCCACAGCGGTCGCGACCAGACCACTTTCGCCACCATCGGTACTGGCGTGAAGTACTACTTCACCAACAACCTGTACGCTCGTGCTGGTGTTGAAGCTGACTACGGTCTGGACAACGGCAAGTGGGACTACTCCGCACTGGTTGGCCTGGGCGTGAACTTCGGCGGTAACGCTGGCGCAGCTGCTCCAGCTCCTACCCCAGCACCAGCTCCAGAGCCAGTTCCAGAGCCAGAAGCTCCGGTTGCTCAGGTTGTTCGTGTTGAGCTGGACGTTAAGTTCGACTTCGACAAGTCGGTTGTTAAGCCTAACAGCTACGGCGACGTGAAAAACCTGGCCGACTTCATGGCTCAGTACCCAGACACCAACGTAGAAGTTGCTGGTCACACTGACTCCGTCGGTCCAGACGCTTACAACCAGAAGCTGTCCCAGCGTCGTGCTGACGCTGTTAAGCAAGTCCTGGTTAAAGATGGCGTAGCTCCTAGCCGCATCACTTCCGTTGGTTACGGTGAGTCCCGCCCAGTTGCTGACAACGCAACTGAAGCTGGCCGCGCTGTTAACCGTCGCGTAGAAGCAGCTGTTGAAGCCACCGCTAAGTAATTAGCCTGGCTTTACAAAAAAACCCGGCTTAGGCCGGGTTTTTTTCGCCTGGAATTTGCCTCAGGCACTGGCCGCCGTCGCCAGGCAAGCCGCCTGCGCAGCACCAGCAACGCTACCAATCACCAGGATAGCCGGGCTTTTCAGGGCGAACGCTTGCGCATCCTCATGCATCCGCGCCAGATCACTGCGGCATTCGCGCTGCTGGGGCAGCGAAGCATTTTCGATCATCGCCACGGGCATGTCCGGGGCCATGCCGCCTTCGAGCAACTGCTGACGAATCTCCTCCAGCTTCGCCACGCCCATGTACACCACCAGTGTGGTTCCACTTTCTGCCAGTGCGCGCCAGTTCAACGCGCTGTCGTCCTGAGTATGAGCAGTGACCAGCGTCACGCCACGGCTCACACCGCGTAACGTCAGGGGGATATCGCAGCTCGTCGCCCCGGCTAACCCCGACGTGATGCCGTTGACCAACTCCACCTCAATGCCACGTTCGCGCAGCCACAGCGCCTCTTCGCCACCGCGACCAAAAATGCACGGGTCGCCGCCCTTGAGCCGCACCACGCATTTGCCCTGGCGGGCATAACGCAGCATCAGGCGATGGATAAAATCCTGGGGCGTGGAGCGGCAGCCACCGCGTTTTCCGACGGTAATCACGCGTGCATCGCCGCAGTGTTCGAGCACGGCCGGGTTGACCAGGTCATCAATCAGCACCACGTCCGCTTCATGCAGGGCTCTGACTGCCTTGAGGGTCAGCAACTCCGGATCACCGGGCCCCGCGCCTACCAGCCACACTTTTGCGCTCATGTTGTACCCCTTACACACTGATGGCGATTGGCTGCGGTTTGCAGGCCAAAAGACGTTTGATTTCCGGCACGCAGGAGCCGCATTGGGTGCCGCAGCCCAGTTCCCGTTTAAGTCCATCCAGGTCCAGGCCACGTCCAACGCCCGCACACACGGCGTTTTCGCTGACGTTCTTGCAGTTACACACAATCTTGTTGCTGGCCGTTGCGGCACCGGGTGGCGCGCTTAAAGGTGCCAACAGCCAGCGTCGCAGTTGCTCGTCGGCGCGGCCTTCCAGCCACAGGCTTTGCAACCAGTGGCGGGCCAGGGTTTCGCCGGCCAGGCGCAGGGCGGTGATACGGCCTTTTTCGATTTTCACGCGCTTGCCGATCGAGCGGCGCGGGTCGTCGTAGGCCATGACCGGACCGTCGTTCAGGCCCAGCAAGTGGTCAATCCGAGTCAACAAATGCAGGTCCGGCGCCTCGGTATGGGCTGCCCGTACCAGCAACGCAGGGCGTTCACGGCCGGCCAGGCTAAGGCTGACGTAGGCAAATTCCTCACACAGCGGGCGCAGCGCTTCGAAATGCTGCTGCACATTGCCCTCGATCAAGGCGAACAGCTGCCACGGCAGTTGCACGGCTTCCAGACGCACCCCGCTGTGCTTGAGTTCAGGCTGTTTGGACAGTGGGTCAAACGCCGGTTGGGTGATCACATTGACGCCGCCCTTGAGAAAGCGGTCGCCCCAATGCATCGGCAGAAATGCCTGGCCGGGCCGTACGCTGTCATCGCTGCTGACAGCGACGATCACGCTGCCGCGACGGCTTTTCAGGCTGACCAGGTCACCTTCCTGGAAGCGGTGGCGGCGAAGCTCGTCCGGGTGCAGGCTCAACAGCGCTTCACTGACATGCCCGAACAACTGTGCGGCCGTGCCGGTGCGGCTCATACCGTGCCACTGGTCACGCAGACGGCCGGTGATCAAGGTCAGGGGGAAGCGCGCGTCCCGTTGTTCCTTGGCCGCGCGGTAAGGGTCGGCCACAAACCGCGCCCGGCCATTGTCGGTGGGGAAGATGCCATCGCTATAAAGGCGCGCTGTGCCTGTCTGTGCGCCTGTGGGAAACGGCCATTGCTGCGGGCCGAGTTGGTCGAGCAGGCCATGGCTGATACCGGACAAGTCGAGGTCACGCCCTTGAGTGAGCCCCTTGAACTCGTCAAACAGCTGCGCCGGCTGTGCAAAGGCGAACAGGCTGGGCAACCCTGGCCGTAGGCGACGCTCCAGGCGCTGTGCGAAATCTACGGTAATTGCCCAGTCCGCCCGCGCCTCTCCCGGTGGGCTGATGGCGCGGCGTACGTGGGAAATACGCCGCTCGGAGTTGGTGACCGTGCCGTCTTTTTCGCCCCAACTGGCGGCAGGCAACAGCAGGTCGGCATAAGTGGCGGTTTCGGTGGTGCGAAAAGCCTCCTGCAACACCACGAACGGGCACGCCGCCAAGGCCGCACGCACGGCGTTCTGGTCGGGCAAGGATTGTGCAGGGTTGGTGCAGGCGATCCACAGGGCCTTGATCTTGCCTGCCTGCATCTGTTCAAACAGTTCGATCGCGGTAAGGCCAGCGGGTGCAGGCAGTTGCTCCACACCCCAATAGGTGGCCACTTCAGCGCGATGTGCCGGGTTGGACGCCTCGCGGTGGCCCGGCAGCAGGTTGGACAGGCTGCCGGTTTCGCGACCGCCCATGGCATTCGGTTGACCGGTCAGGGAAAACGGCCCGCACCCCGGCCTGCCAATGGTGCCCGTGGCCAAGTGCAGGTTGATCAACGCGCTGTTTTTTGCGCTGCCGGCAGTGGATTGGTTGAGGCCCATGCACCATAGCGACAAGAAGCTGCTGGATGTGCCGACCCACTGCGCACATAGGCGCAGTTGTTCGACGCTGATCCCGCACAACTGCGTGACCATCTGCGGCGTGTAGTCATGCACCAGGCGTTTGAGCTCGGCCAGGCCATCGGTGTGGGCCTGGATGAACGCACGATCAATCCAGTCTTCCCACAGCAGCAAATGCAAAATCCCGTGAAACAACGCCACGTCCGTCCCCGGCAAGATTGCCAGGTGCAGGTCAGCCAAATCGCAGGTGTCTGTACGCCGAGGATCAATCACCAGCACTTTCATCTGCGGGCGCTGCGCCTTGGCCTGCTCCAGGCGTCGGAACAATACCGGGTGGGCGTAGGCCATATTGCTGCCGACGATCATCACGCAGTCGCTGTTTTCCAGGTCTTCATAACTGCATGGCGGCGCATCGGCGCCCAGGCTGCGTTTGTAGCCGACCACCGCCGATGACATGCACAGCCGAGAATTGCTGTCGATATTGTTGGTGCCTACCAACGCCCGGGCCAGCTTGTTGAAGCTGTAGTAATCCTCGGTCAATAGTTGCCCCGAGATATAGAACGCCACGCTGTCCGGGCCGTGCTCGGCGATGGTCTCGGCGAACACGTTGGCGGCGTGATCCAGGGCGGTGTCCCAGTCGGTACGGGTACGGGCCAAACCTTTGCCCAGGCGCAACTCCGGATACAGGGCGCGTGCGCTCACGTCGCCGGTCAGGTGCAGGCTGGCGCCTTTGCTGCACAATTTGCCGAAGTTGGCCGGATGGCTCGGATCGCCTTGTACCCCCAGGATCTGCTCGCCGTCATGCTCGATCAGCACGCCGCAGCCCACGCCGCAATAACAGCAGGTGGACGCGGTGGTCTGGCGGTTCATCAACCCGCGTCCCGCAGGGCCAGCATCACCCGGCCGTTTTCTACCCGGGCCTGATGATGGTGGGCGCAGCCGATATCCGGCGCCTGGGCTTCGCCGGACGCCAGGTCAATCTGCCAGTTGTGCAGCGGGCAGGCGACGCGCTTGCCATAGATTAAGCCTTGGGAGAGCGGGCCGCCCTTGTGCGGGCAACGGTCGTCAAGGGCGAAGACTTCGTCGTCACTGGTACGAAAAATCGCGATGTCGCCTTTGGGCCCACTGATGATGCGCGAGCCCAGGGTATTGATTTCATCAAGGGCGCAGATATCCAGCCAGTTCATAGCGACACCTCCAGTTGTTTGACCGGGATAACGTCGAACTCCTTTTTCAGCAGCGGCTGTTCCAGGCGTTCCTTCCACGGGTCCTGTTCGAATGACAGCGAGAACTGCAAACGCTCATTGAGCGCCTGGCGGCGGGCCGGGTCTTCCAGAACGGCCTTCTTGATGTGCTCCATTCCCACCCGTTGCAGGTAGTGCACCGTGCGTTCCAGGTAGAACGCTTCTTCGCGGTACAGCTGCAGAAATGCGCCGTTGTATTCGCGCACTTCATCGGCGGTCTTGAGCTTGACGAAAAACTCCGCGACTTCGGTCTTGATGCCGCCGTTGCCACCGATATACATCTCCCAACCGGAGTCGACACCGATAATTCCCACGTCCTTGATGCCCGCTTCCGAACAGTTGCGTGGGCAACCGGACACCGCCAGCTTGACCTTGTGCGGTGACCACATATTGAACAGGTCATGCTCCAGTTCGATGCCCAGTTGGGTGGAATTCTGCGTGCCGAAACGGCAGAACTCGCTGCCCACGCAGGTTTTCACGGTGCGGATGGATTTGCCGTAGGCATGGCCGGACGGCATGTCCAGGTCCTTCCACACCCCTGGCAAGTCCTGCTTCTTGATGCCGAGCAAGTCGATGCGCTGGCCGCCGGTGACTTTCACCATCGGCACGTTGTACTTGTCGGCCACATCGGCGATGCGGCGCAGCTCCGAAGGATTGGTCACGCCGCCCCACATCCGTGGGACTACAGAGTAGGTGCCGTCTTTCTGAATATTGGCGTGGGCCCGTTCGTTGATCAGTCGTGATTGCGGGTCGTCCTTGGCCTCGCCCGGCCAGGTTGAAATCAGGTAGTAGTTGAGAGCGGGGCGGCAGGTGGCGCAGCCATTGGGGTTACGCCAGTTCAGGTAGCGCATGGTGCTGTCGATAGTCAGCAAGTGCTGCTCGCGGATAGCCTGACGGATCTGCCCGTGATTAAGGTCGCTGCACCCACAGATGGCCTTTTCGCTTTTGGGTTTGACGTCAGCCGCGCCGCCCACGGTGTTGATCAGGATCTGCTCAACCAGCCCGGCACAGGAACCGCAGGAGCTGGCGGCCTTGGTGTGTTTTTTCACCTCATCGACGCTGAACAGCCCTTGTTCCTGGATTGCCTTGACGATGGTGCCTTTGCACACGCCGTTGCAGCCGCAGACTTCGGCGCTGTCGGCCATGCTCATGGCTTTGTCCTGGCCTTGATGGCCCACATCGCCCAAGGCGTTCTCACCGAACATCAGGTGATCGCGGATCTCGCCAATTGCATGGTTCTCACGGATCTGGCGGAAGTACCAACCACCATCCGCGGTATCGCCGTACAGGCACGCACCGACCAGGATGTCGTCCTTGATTACCAGCTTCTTGTATACGCCGCCGATCGGGTCGGAGAGGGTGATGGTCTCGGTGCCTTCACCGCCCATGAAGTCGCCGGCAGAAAAGAGGTCGATGCCGGTCACCTTCAGCTTGGTCGAGGTCACCGAGCCTTTGTAAGTGGCAAAGCCCAGTTGGGCCAAGTGGTTGGCGCAGACCTTGGCCTGTTCGAACAGCGGCGCCACCAGGCCATAGGCGATCCCGC
Source organism: Pseudomonas sp. W2Jun17 (assembly GCF_023127795.1). Classification (NCBI taxonomy): domain Bacteria; kingdom Pseudomonadati; phylum Pseudomonadota; class Gammaproteobacteria; order Pseudomonadales; family Pseudomonadaceae; genus Pseudomonas; species Pseudomonas sp. W2Jun17. Next base: position 43,264 of record NZ_SPKO01000009.1, read on the forward strand.
GATGGCTGGCGCATTCGCCGATCGCGTAGATGCGCGGGTCGTAGGTTTGCATCGTGTCGTTGACCAGGATCCCACGGTTGCAGGGGATGCCGGACTTCTCCGCCAGTTCGGTGTTGGGGCGGATACCGGCGGCCATCACCACCAGGTCGGCGGGGATGATGTCGCCATTCTTGAACTGCACCGAGCCGACGCGACCATTGCCGGCATCGTGCAGGGCCTGGGTTTGCTCGCACAGGCGAAACACCAGGCCACGGCTTTCCAGTTCGGTTTGCAGCAACTGGCCGCTGGTCTTGTCCAGTTGGCGTTCCAGCAGCCATTCACCGAGATGCACCACCGTCACGTGCATACCGCGCAGCATCAGGCCGTTGGCCGCTTCCAGGCCGAGCAGGCCACCACCGATCACCACCGCGTGCTTGTGGGTCCTGGCGGTGTCGATCATCGCCTGGGTATCGGCAATGTCGCGGTAGCCAATCACGCCCTGCAAGGTATTGCCGGGAATCGGCAGGATAAACGGCGTAGAACCGGTGGCGATCAGCAGGCGATCGTACTCGGCCTCGGTGCCGTCTTCGGCAATGACTTTGCGCTTGACCCGGTCGATCTGCACCACCTTGCGGTTGAGCAGCAGCTTGACGTTGTTATCCAGGTACCAGTCGAGGTCGTTGAGCACGATCTCTTCGAAGGTTTGCTCACCGGCCAGCACCGGCGACAGCAGGATGCGGTTGTAGTTGGTGTGGGGCTCGGCGCCGAACACGGTGATGTCGTACAGTTCGCTGCTCAGCTTGAGCAATTCTTCAAGGGTGCGAACCCCGGCCATGCCGTTGCCGATCATCACCAGTTTGAGTTTTTTCATGTCGTTCTCCGCAATGGCTCGACAAATCGTGCGCAAACAAAAAAAGGCGTCCCCGCTAGTCAGCTAGCGAGGACGCCTTTGTCCTGGTCCCGTTCTCTCGGGAAGCTCGACCCTTCGACGTTGAAGGGGCGGCTATATGTGGGTTGTTGGAAGACCTAATGCAGCAGCTGTGCCAAGTTACATACCCCCAGTTTTATTGGGCGTTTAAACAGGAGAGAGGTGGATTTTGCTCGTTAGTGGTGCAGCAGCCAGTACAGCAGCACCAGATTGATCAACAGTGAGGCCGCTGCCAGGGTTTGCCAGACCTTCAGCGGCTCGCGCTCCAGCAGTGGCCGTGGCCGCACGCTCAGTTCGCGGCGGTCGGCCTGTTCCAGTACCAGCAGCCATTCTTCGGCAGTTTCATAGCGCTGTGCGGGCAGGGCGGCCACGGCGCGCTCCAGGCTGTGGGGCAACCAATCCGGCAGGTCGGGGCGATAGCGGCTGGCGCTGACAGGCTGGTTGAAACGCGGGCGTTGGAAGGCTTCGATTTCGCCGTAGGGGTAATGCCCAGTCAGCAGGTAATACAAGGTCACACCGACACTATACAAATCCTGTTGCGCAGTAGGATGCTCGCCTGCGAAAGCTTCGGGCGCGATAAAACTCGGGGTGCCGGGCAGTAAGTGGGCACGGTCTTCAGAAAGGCCAGGGCAGTAGGCCAGGCCAAAGTCCAGCACCCGCAGTTCCCCGTCATCGCCCAGCAGCAGGTTTTCCGGCTTGATGTCGCGGTGCAGAATCTGTCGGCGATGCAGCAGGCCCACGGCGCGCAGCAAGCGTTCGGCGATTGACTGCCATTGCGCCAGCGGCAGCGGGCCTTGTTGTTGAAACAGCTGGGCGAGGGTCTGCCCGGGGTATTCGCGCATCACGTAGTACAAATGCTGACGACCACTGGCGGCATGCACCTGCGGAAAGGCACGGCCAGCGACGCGGCGCAGAAACCATTCCTCCGATAACAAGGCTTGGGCGGCGTCGGTGTCATCGTGGCGCAAGGGCAAGGTCTTGAGCAGCCAGGGTTGCCGCTGCGCATCGTGCACGCGGTACAGCAACGATTGCCGACTCTGCGCGAGCACGCTTTGCACCTCCCAGCCTTCAAAGATCTGCCCAACCTTCAGCGGCGGCGGCGTTGGCCATTGCTGCAACTGCACCAAGGCGTCGCCGAGGGTGGCGGCGCCGAGTTGGTCGATGCGCACCAGCAAGGCGCTGGCGTTGTCTTGGCTGCCGGCCAGGTGGGCGGCGCTGACCAGGGTGCTGACGGCCAGGTCGAGGTCGTCTTGCTCACGCAGAATCGCGCCAATGCTGTGATCGCCCAACGTCGCCCACACCCCGTCGCTGAGCAAGAGGAAACATTCGCCCTCGCGCAATTGGCCGTCGAGGAAGTCCAGCACCAGGTGCTGATCCAGGCCAAGGGCGCGTTTGAGTACGTGCTGCATACCCGGCTGTTCCCACACATGGTCTTCGCTGAGGCGTTGCAACTCGCCGTCGAACCAGCGATATGCACGGCAATCACCGACATGGGCCAGCGTGAAGCGTTGGCCGCGAAACACCAGGGCGCTGAGGGTGGTGAGCAACGGTTGCCCACCACCGTTGGCTTGCAGCCAGCGATTTTGCGCGACCAACAGACGTTCGAGCGCCTGGGCCACCCCCCAGGTCTGCGGCGTGGCGTAGTAGTCCAGCGCCAGCGCCTGCAAGGTCGAGCGCGCGGCCAGGCCACCGTCGGCGCATTGGCTGACGCCATCGGCCAATGCGCACAGGTAGCCTTTGCTCGCCGCCAGTTCCGCCATCGGTGTGACCACCCGCAGCGCATCCTGGTTTTCACTGCGTGGGCCAATGGCGCTGGCCTGGGCGACGCTCAGTCGAAGGCTCATCAGACGCGGGCAGCGGTGACCGCAGCCGAGCCCCAGGTGGTTCTCCAGCGGCGCTTGACGCCATGCAGGCCAAACCAGGCCAGCACTCCGAGGCTGGCGAACAACCACAGCGCCAACTGGTAACTGCCGGTGCTCTGTTTGATCGCGCCCATGCCGGCGGCGAGGGCGAAGCCGCCGATGCCACCGGCCATGCCGATCAAGCCGGTCATTACGCCGATCTCACTGCGAAAACGCTGCGGCACCAATTGGAATACCGCGCCATTTCCGGCACCCAGGCCGAGCATGGTGCAGACGAAAAGCGCCAGCGCCGCGTAGGAGCTGGGCAGGTTGAAACCCACTGCGGCAATACAGATCACCGCCACGCTGTACATGCCGAGCAGGGTCTTGATCCCGCCAAAACGGTCGGCCAGGGCGCCGCCCAGCGGGCGCATCAGGCTGCCACCGAACACGCAGGCCGCGGTGTAGTAACCGGCGGTCACCGGGCTCAGGCCGTATTGGTCGTTGAAGTAGCCGGGCAGGGCGCTGGCCAGGCCGATGAAGCCACCAAAGGTCACGCTGTAGAAGAACATGAACCACCAGCTGTCGCGGTCGCCCAGGGCCTTGAAGTAGTCGGCCATGGACTTGGCTTTCGGACGTTGTGGCGCGTTGCGTGCGAGCCAGGCGAATACGATCAGGGTAAGGACCAGCGGAATCAGCGCAAAGCCGAACACATTGCTCCAGCCGAACGCAGCCGCCAGCACCGGTGCCAGCAAGGCGGCAAATACGGTGCCGGAATTACCGGCACCGGCGATGCCCATGGCCTTGCCCTGGTGCTCTGCGGGATACCACTGCGATGCCAGGGGCAGAGCCACGGCAAAGGAGGCACCGGCCATGCCCAGAAACACGCCCAGCAGCAAGGCTTGCTCGTAACTGTGGATCCCCAGCTTCCAGGCGCAGAACAGCGCCACGATCACAATCACTTGGCCTATCAGCCCAGCGGTCTTGGGTGACAGCTTGTCGGCCAACATGCCCATCAGAAAACGCAGGACCGCGCCCGCCAGGATCGGCGTGGCCACCACCAGGCCGCGCTGCTGGGTGGTCAGGTGCAGGTCGGCGGCAATTTGCACCGCCAGCGGGCCCAACAGGTACCAGACCATGAAACTCAGGTCGAAATACAGGAACGCGGCAAACAGGGTCGGGGTATGCCCGGATTTCCAGAAGCTTGATTTCATCACGCACCTCAACGGTTGGGGGTCTGAAACGAAAAAACGCCGCCACCGGGTTCGCGAGGGCAAACCGGGTGGGCGACGTCTTTGTCGTGGAGGGGCAACCGCCGTTGGTTACCTGTGAGGATTCTTTAGCAAGAGCTGAGCCAGATCAGCCGAGCAACTCGCTCATGGCGATAATCTGCTCTGCCACCTGGATCAGTTTCTGCTGGCGACTCATGGCCTGACGGCGCATCAGGGTGTACGCCTCTTCTTCATTACAGCTCTTCATTTTCATCAGCAGGCCCTTGGCCAACTCGATGCGTTTACGTTCGGCCAATTGCAGGTCGCGGGCCTGCAACTGCGCGCGCAGGGCCTGGTCACTCTCGAAGCGGGCCATGGCCACATCAAGGATCGGTTGCAGGCGTTGGGCCTGAATGCCTTCGACGATATAGGCACTGACGCCGGACTTGATTGCCTGGCGCATCACATTCGGGTCATGCTCATCGGTAAACATCACGATAGGCCGGGGCTGGTCGCGGCTGACCAACACCACTTGCTCCATCACATCGCGGCCGGGTGACTCGGTATCGATCAGGATCACGTCCGGGCGCACTGTTTCGACGCGTGCGGGCAGGTCGATGGTCAGGCCGGATTCATCGATCACCTCGAAGCCGGCTTCGGTCAGGGCGGCCTTGAGGCGCCCGACCTTGCGCGGGGTGTCATTGATCAACAGGATTCGTAGCATCATTGAGCTCCTGTCAGCGCAGCGCTTGACGGTGGTTGTCATCGCCCAGGGCATTGAGGCGGAAGCTGCGGGCGTAACCGGCGGGGTCGGAGCCGTCCCAGATTTTGCCGTCGATCAATTGACTGCTGCGCATCGGCGCGTCGCCAACGCTGAGGCCCAGCGCATCGGCGGCCTGGCGATACAGTGCCAATTGCTGGACCTGGCAGGCGACGCCGAGGTAGTCAGGGTCTTCACGCAACAAGCCCCAACGCCGGAACTGGGTCATGAACCACATGCCGTCGCTGAGGTAGGGCAAATTCACCTCGCCACCGGCGAAAAAGCGCAAAGCATGGGGATCCTGCCACTGGTTACCCAAGCCGTCCTCGTAATGACCCAGCAGACGCGGCTCGATGCAGTCCAACGGGGCGTCGAGGTAGTCGCGAGCGCTGAGCAACTGCGCGGTGGAACGGCGGTTTTCAATGCTCTGTTCGATAAACCGGCTGGCCTCGAGGATCGCCATGACCAATAGGCGGGCGGTATTGGGAAACGCGTCGACGAACGCCTGGGTGCAGCCCAGGACCTTTTCCGGATGATTGGGCCAGATCGCCTGGGTGGTCGCCAGAGTAAAGCCTTGATGATGTTGCACTGCACTGGCACTCCAAGGCTCGCCGACACAAAAACCGTCGATGCGTCCGGCCTGCAGGTGCGCCACCATTTGCGGCGGCGGCACCACCACGCTGTTCACATCCTGCAATGGATGAATGCCTTGGCTCGCCAGCCAGTAATACAACCACATGGCGTGGGTGCCCGTGGGAAATGTCTGGGCGAAGGTCAGTTTTGTCCGGCTTTGGTGCACGTGGCGTTCCAGCGCTTCAGGAGTGACCACTCCCTGATGTTGCAGGCCGTGGGACAGGTTGATGCTCTGGCCGTTCTGGTTGAGGCCCATCAGTACGGCCATGTCGGTAGGCGCAACGCCGCCGATGCCCAGATGCACGGCATAGATCAGCCCGTACAGCCCGTGGGCGGCGTCCAGCTCGCCACTGACCAGCTTGTCACGCAGGTTGGCCCAGGATGATTGGCGCTTGAGGTTCAGTGTGAGGCCGTAGGGCTGGGCGAAGCCCTGGGTGGCAGCGACCACCAGCGACGCGCAATCGGTCAGGGCCATGAACCCCAGGTCAAGGCTGCTCTTTTCCGGGGCATCGCTGCCGTTTACCCAAGCCAGCGGATCGTTCATCAATACCTGCCTTTTCTGAAAAAAAAGCGTCGTTTCCCGGCTTGGCGTGACAGGCCATTGCCGGGTAACGACGCCTTTGTCCGTAGGCCCGCGCCGCCTTTGGTGCGGGCCTGATACAAAGTGCGAAGCAAGGCACATGCCACGGGGGCGTGGTGCAGTCTGCCGTCAACTTTCCATCATGATTGAACCTCTTGCGCCTCGCAGTATGGCCGCTTCTTCAGGCCAGATCGCCCAGGAATACCCACGGTGCACACTGATTCCCCGAACCCCATGAACTGCCGCTGGCTGCACTGCGGGTTACTGTGTGCCGCCCTGTTGCTGGGTAGCCGCGCAGCCTGGGGCCAGGCGTACCAGGCACAGGATGAAAGTTTGCATACTTTCTTTACCGCGCTGTCGGGGCCATTGGGCCTGCCTGTGGTCACCAGCCGTGCGGTGGCGCGCAGGCGCATCAGCGGAACCTTCGACTTTGCAGCGCCGCAACGGGTCCTGGAAACCCTCGCTGGGCAGCAAGACCTGATCTGGCACCGCAGCGGGCAAGTGGTGCATCTCTACACCGCCGATGAGGTGCGTAGTTCTGCGGTGGTGCTGCGGCATATCTCAGTCAATCGGCTGCGCGGCATCATGCGGCGTGCGGGGCTGGATGAGCCGCGCTACCCATTGCGTGAGAGCGGGGCACGTACGTTCTACGTTTACGGGCCACCGAGCTATGTCGATCATGTCTTGCGGCTGGCCAGCCTGATGGACCAGCCACGCCGCAAGCAGCCCGAAGGCGCAACGGCATTCGGCGTTGTCCAGGTGATCAATGCAGCTGTTCAGGACCGCCAGCAAGGAGAGGGTGCCAATAAGGTCCGCGTACCGGGTATGGCTGCCATGATCGAAGCCCGGCTATCCCCTGAGCAGAAAGGCCAATTGGCAGACGGTAGCCTGGTGTTGGTGGCCTATTCGGATACCAACAGTTTGTTGATCAAGGGCCAGCCTGCCCAGGTGAGTCTTATCGAAAAACTGGTGGCGGAGCTGGATAGCGCCACGGTCCAGGATGACGTTTCGTCAGGCCCTGACCCATTACCGCCACCTCCCGCGCCTGCGCAATTGAGCACAGCACAACATGAGCGTGTGCAGCGTGCGTTCCTGCGCACCGATCGTGAGTTTTCCCCATGAAAAAGGCGTTTGTCCATGCACCTGGAAATACTGCTGCAGGAGCAATTGATCAGCCGCAAGCGTTTGGCTGCGTTCGCACCGGGGAAGGTGCTGCCTCTGGATCCAGGGGCGACTCGATGTGTGGAGGTACGGGTCAATGGGCAACTGATGGCGTTGGGTGAGCTGGTGCAACTGGAGGATCGGCTGGGGGTTGAGTTGCAGGAGACGTATCAGGAATGGCTACCCCAATAAGTGCGTCAGGAGAATTGTCTGACCGAAAGTTTCCAAAAAAGGGCGCCCGAATGGGCTTTGTCCTAGCGCGAGCCGTAGGCCGGTTTTTTATAGTCGTGACATTGGCAGGTGAGCCGGTACGGAAACTAAGGATGTGAATGTCAGTAGTAAAAAGCAGAGGTGCGTATGGCCGTCGTGATTGATGAATCGACGACCTCCCTGGTCTTCGCTCGCTGGACCTTGCATGGCGATGGCCGGTTGACGGGCGGCGATGCGGATATTCAGTTGCCGCCCAAGGAGTGGCATGTGCTGCGATTGTTGCTGGCCTCCGGTGGCACGCTGATGACCAAGGATCGCCTGCTGGAGCTGGCCTGGCCCCGGGGAGAGGTGGCCGATGAGTCACTGACGCGCTGTATCTATTCCCTGCGCAAACATTTGAGGGCCGACAAAGGGTTTATCAAGACGATTTATGGCAAGGGGTATCGCTTTACGTGCCCGGTGCGGGTGGGGGAACCACCACGGGGTGTCGTGCATGTGTGCTCTGTGTGTGGCCAGGCCAGCAATGCTTAAGGTTTGGAGCGTGGTACTGCTGCTCAGTGGGCTGATGGGCAGTCACCAGGTACTGGCCTATTGCTGGGACGAGGCGGCCAGCCGGTACGATCTCGAACCGGAACTGTTGCAGGCTATCGCTGATGTCGAATCGGGTTCGCGTGCGCAGGCGATCAACTACGCCAACCGCAATGGCACGCGTGATATCGGCTTGATGCAGATCAACAGCATCCACCTGCCGCGTTTGCTCAAACAGGGCATTACCGAGGAGCGGTTGTTGAGCGAACCTTGTTTGTCGGTGCAAGTCGGTGCCTCGATTCTGGCCGAGTTTATTCAGCGTTTCGGCTACAACTGGATGGCGGTGGGTTCCTACAATGTTGGACCGGGCCCTGGCTCGCAGCGTGAGGCGTTGCGCCAGCGCTACGCCGAAAGGATCTGGGTGCGTTATCAGGCGTTGATTGCTCAGCGCCGATGAGCGCAGCACGCCTCGCATGAGGCCCGCCACCCCGGCTATAATCGCGTCACCTTTTGCCGCCATCCGAGTCTAGCCCGCCCATGTATACCTTGGCCCGCCAGCTGTTGTTCAAACTCTCCCCGGAAACCTCCCACGATCTGTCCCTGGACTTGATCGGTGCCGGTGGCCGCCTGGGGCTCAATGGCCTGGTATGCAAGGCTGCGGCGAAAGTGCCGGTGTCGGTGATGGGCCTGGATTTTCCCAATCCGGTCGGCCTGGCAGCCGGCCTGGACAAAAACGGCGCGGCCATCGACGGGTTTGCACAGTTGGGGTTCGGCTTCGTTGAAATCGGCACCGTGACGCCACGGCCACAGCCGGGAAATCCCAAGCCACGCATTTTCCGCCTGCCGGACGCAGAGGCGATCATCAATCGCATGGGTTTCAACAACCTCGGCGTCGATCACCTGTTATCGCGGGTTCAAGCGGCAAAATACACAGGCATCCTCGGGATCAATATCGGCAAGAACTTTGACACGCCGGTGGAGCGTGCAGTGGACGATTACCTGATCTGCCTGGACAAGGTTTACGCCCACGCCAGCTACGTCACCGTCAACGTCAGCTCGCCCAATACCCCGGGCCTGCGTAGCCTGCAATTCGGTGACTCCCTCAAACAACTGCTCGAAGCCTTGCGCCAGCGTCAGGAAGACTTGGCCGTGCGTCATGGCAAGCGCGTACCCCTGGCAATCAAGATCGCCCCGGACATGAGCGATGAAGAAACCGTACTGGTGGCCCAGGCCCTGGTGGATGCGGGCATGGACGCAGTGATTGCGACCAACACCACCCTCAGCCGCGTGGGCGTCGAGGGGCTGGCCCATGGCGACGAGGCGGGCGGCCTGTCCGGCGCGCCGGTACGGGACAAGAGCACCCATATCGTCAAGGTGCTGGCGGCCGAGTTGGCCGGGCGTTTGCCGATCATCGCGGTGGGCGGTATTACCGAAGGCAAGCACGCGGCCGAGAAGATCGCGGCTGGCGCCAGCCTGGTGCAGTTGTACTCCGGCTTTATCTATAAGGGGCCGGCGTTGATTCGCGAGTCGGTGGATGCCATCGCTGCCCTGCGCTGACAATCTGCCAGGCAATAAAAAGGGCTCCATAAAGGAGCCCCTGGGCCGAAGCCCGCCGCCCGGATGGGGCGCGCGTGGTTAAGTCGTTACTCATTCAAAGATGTGTGTCGGAATAAAATGCCCCTGATTAGCCGACGGCGTGAAGTTCGTTGAGTCTGTGGATGCCCGCAGTGCCAGTCATACCGTCCCAGTTGTCGCCGCGTCCTTCTCGCCAGCCGTTGATCCAGGCTTGGCGTACCGACGGTAGAGTAAATGGGCAAAGCTCACGGGATTTTCCATGAACGCCATATTGATATCCGCGTAAAAATGCTCTTTCCAACGGATCACGCTTAAGTCTTCTCATAGGGTGTTTCCCTCACTTGTTGACTGTCTAGATATCCTTCGGCCTTGTCCAAGGCCGGGCAGAGTTTTTCTGCCGTTGGTGGGCTCGCTGCCGGCGTGGCGAGCCGATGTGTCGGCGTCGTTACGGCGCCAACCTGTGTTGAGTTCTAACCAATAGGTCACATGTATTCAATGATCGTTTTGTCATAAGCACGTAACGATAACGATGCTATAGCCATAAGCTGGGATGGTTTTTCGCCCCTTTTATGCAGCAAAGCCAGCTATGATGTGCCCTGCACAGCGAAGCGGGTTAATCCTTTAGTGAGAATGCCCGCCTGTTGCAGTCGGTTATTATTCGACGAAGGGTCTGAATATTTCCTTTTGTTGCTTCACATTGTTTCTCTGCCCCGTCAAACAAGGCTCAACGGCCCGGAAAGCGGGGTGGGACGGCACATTCGTGCCACGCGAGCACTCTTCAAGAAAAGTGCTTGATTGAAAACCGAGCCGGCGATGCGTCGCCCGTTCATTTATTGCTGAAAAGCCTGGAATGCCCCATGTCGGACCGTTTTGAACTCTTCCTCACTTGCCCCAAGGGCCTCGAAGGCCTGCTGATCGAGGAAGCCGTCGGGCTTGGCCTTGAGGACGCCCGCGAGCACACCTCGGCCGTTCGCGGCATGGCCGACATGGAAACCGCCTACCGCCTGTGCCTGTGGTCACGCTTGGCCAACCGTGTGCTGCTGGTGCTCAAGCGCTTCCCGATGAAGGACGCCGAAGACCTCTACCACGGCGTGCTGGATATCGAATGGGCCGACCACATGGTTCCCGACGGTACCCTGGCGGTCGAGTTCAGCGGTCACGGCTCGGGCATCGACAACACTCACTTCGGCGCGCTGAAGGTCAAGGATGCGATCGTCGACAAGCTGCGCACCCCAACCGGCGAGCGTCCATCCATCGACAAGATCAACCCGGACCTGCGCATTCACCTGCGCCTGGACCGTGGCGAAGCGATCCTGTCCCTGGATCTTTCCGGCCACAGCCTGCACCAGCGTGGCTACCGCCTGCAGCAGGGCGCGGCACCGCTGAAGGAAAACCTGGCAGCGGCGATCCTGATTCGCGCCGGCTGGCCACGCATTGCAGCCGAAGGCGGTGCGCTGACCGACCCGATGTGCGGCGTCGGCACCTTCCTGGTTGAAGGCGCGATGATCGCCGCCGACATGGCCCCCAACCTCAATCGCGAGCTGTGGGGTTTCACCACGTGGCTGGGTCACGTCCCGGCGCTGTGGAAAAAGCTGCACACCGAGGCCAGCGAGCGTGCGGCCATTGGTATGAACAAGCCACCGCTGTGGGTCCGCGGTTACGAAGCCGACCCGCGCCTGATTCAACCCGCCCGCAATAACATCGAACGCGCCGGCCTGAGCCACTGGATCAAGGTGTACCAGGGCGAAGTGGGCACGTTCGAGCCGCGCCCGGACCAGAACCAGAAAGGCCTGGTGATCTGCAACCCACCCTACGGTGAGCGCCTGGGTGACGAAGCCAGCCTGTTGTACCTCTACCAGAACCTCGGCGAGCGCCTGCGCCAGGCCTGCATGGGCTGGGAAGCTGCGGTGTTCACCGGCGCGCCGGACCTGGGCAAGCGCATGGGCATCCGCAGCCACAAACAGTATTCGTTCTGGAACGGCGCGTTGCCGTGCAAATTGCTGCTGATCAAGGTCAACCCGGATCAGTTCGTCACCGGCGAACGTCGCACGCCGGAGCAGCGCCAGGCTGAGCGTGAGCAAGCGGCTTACGACCAGGCGCCGACCGAGCCCGTTGAGCGCCAGTACAACAAGAACGGCAACCCGATCAAGCCAGCCCCGGCCCCGGTGGTCGAACAGGCGCGCTTGAGCGAAGGCGGGCAGATGTTTGCCAACCGCCTGCAAAAGAACCTCAAGCTGCTGGGCAAATGGGCCAAGCGTGAAGGCGTGGATTGCTACCGTGTGTATGACGCCGACATGCCCGAGTACTCCATGGCCATCGACCTGTACCACGATTGGGTTCACGTACAGGAATACGCGGCACCAAAATCCATCGACCCGGAAAAAGCTTCGGCGCGCATGTTCGACGCCCTGGCAGCGATTCCCCAGGCCCTGAACGTCGACAAGAGCCGCGTGGTGGTCAAGCGTCGCGAGCGTCAGAGCGGCACCAAGCAATACGAACGCCAGAGCGCCCAGGGCAAGTTCACCGAGGTCAGCGAAGGTGGCGTGAAGCTGCTGGTCAACCTCACCGACTACCTGGATACCGGCCTGTTCCTCGACCACCGCCCGATGCGTATGCGCATCCAGAAAGAAGCGGCCGGCAAGCGCTTCCTCAACCTGTATTGCTACACCGCCACCGCCAGCGTCCATGCTGCCAAGGGTGGAGCGCGCAGCACCACCAGCGTCGACCTGTCCAAAACCTATCTGGACTGGGCGCGTCGCAACTTCTCCCTCAATGGTTTCTCCGACAAGAACCGCCTGGAGCAGGGTGATGTCATGGCGTGGCTGGAGGCCAGTCGCGATGAGTTCGATATGATTTTCATCGATCCGCCGACCTTCTCCAACTCCAAGCGCATGGAAGGTATCTTCGACGTGCAGCGTGACCACGTGCAGTTGCTCGACCTGGCCATGGCGCGTCTGGCGCCGGGTGGCGTGCTGTACTTCTCCAACAACTTCCGCAAGTTCCAGTTGGAAGACAACCTCAGCGAACGCTATGCGGTCGAGGAGATCAGCGACAAGACCATCGACCCGGATTTTGCGCGCAATGCGAAGATCCACCGGGCCTGGAAAATCACTGCTCGCTGATTAATATCAGCAGTTCTGAATGCGCTGAGTATCCAGTGTGGGAGGGGGCTTGCTCCCGATAGCAGAGTATCAGTCACCAATGGAATGGCTGATCCACCGCTATCGGGAGCAAGCCCCCTCCCACATTAAGCCCCTGCAGTTTTTAGGCTGGTCAAACACCCGACCAATGGCTATAACTTAAACCCCAGCCAACGTGACACCCCCGCACACTGGCGTTGTGAGTGTTGCCTATGCCGATGCAAGCTGTCCGCCCGAAAATCCTTGGTTTTATCAGTGAACAGGCGTCGGCTTGGCTGGTGGCATTGGTGGTGTTGTTGGCTGGCAGCGCGTTGACGATGGTTGTCGCGTGGGCGACTGCCGACCTGTATCAGCAACAGGTGCGCCAGCGTTTCCAGTTGCTGGTCAATGAGCGCTACACCCGCATCCAGGAGCGTTTTGAGGATCAGGAGTTGCGCCTGGGTAGCCTGCAGCGTTTCTTCATCAACTCTGGCGATGTCTCCCGTGCCGAGTTCGACGGCTTCGCCCAGCCTCTGTTGCTCAATGCGCGTGCCTACGCCTGGGCACCGCGCATATTTCGTGAGCAGCGCAGGGCGTTCGAGCGAGAGATTTCCCGTCAGCGTGGCATCCCTTTCAGCATCCGTGAACTCAATGGCTTGGGTGAGTTGGCGCCCGCGCCCGAGCGCGATGAATACGTACCGGTGTTGTACAGCCAGACGCAGAGCTTGTTGGGTTCGCCCTTGGGTTTTGACCTGCTGGCCCAGCCCTTGCGCCGTTCAGCCCTGGAGCGTGCGCAAAAAAACGCCAGGCCGGCAGTGTCACAGCCCATGCAATTGGTGGGCGTGGAGCCTGCCTACGCGGCCGGCGTGCTGCTGGTGGCGCCAGTGAGCAAAGCCGTTGGCAGCGAGCCCTACGGCTTTGTCATGGCGGTGCTCAGCATGCGCCAACTGGTGGCCGATGGGTTGCCCAAACCGAATCGCGACAATCTGGTCATGCAGATCGTCGACACTTCCGATACGCAGCAACGGGTGTTGTATGCATCCAGCAATACGGTGGGCAACAGCGACCTGAGGGCGACACGCCGCCTCACCCTTGGCGATCACGTCTATGCCCTGAGCCTGCGTGCCAGCGAGGTGTTCGACAAGGCCAATCATTCCTCGATGAACACCATTCTGGGCATGGGTATGCTGCTCAGCGCCTTGCTCAGTGCCTTGCTCTACGTGCTGGTCAGCCAGCGCCAGCGTGCGCTGAAACTGGTGGAACAGCGCACCGTGCAGTTGCGCTTGCGTGAGCAAGAGTTGCGTGGGGCTCACGGGCAATTACGCAGTGTGCTGAATGCGGCGACTCAGGTCGCGATCATCGCCACCGATTTGCGCGGTGTGATCAACACCTTCAATGCTGGCGCCGAACAGATGTTGGGTTTCAAGGCCGAAGAGGTGCTGGGTCGCCTGACCCTGGAAAGCCTGCACCTGGCCGTGGAACTCGAAGCGCGGGCTGCGCCGTTGAGCCTGGCGCTAGGCAAGCGTATTGCGCCGAGCCAGGCAATGCTGGTGGAGAGCCCTGACAGCCTGCATGAAGCTCGCGAGTGGACGCTGGTGCGCAAGGACGGTACCCAACTGACGGTCAACATGCTGGCCACCGTGCTCCTGGACGACTTTGGCCTGTGGGTCGGGCACTTGGCAATTTACCTGGATATCACCGAGCAAAAGCGCGCCTATGAAGCCCTGGCCGCCCGGGACCGTCTGCTGAAAAAACTCAGTGCTCATGTGCCTGGCGGGATTTTCCAGTTCACCCAGGACCTGCAGGGCAATGGGCGTTTCATTTACGCCAGCGAAGGTATGCGCGATATCTATGAAATCGAACTTGGCGCATTACAGCAGGATGCAGGCAAGGTGCTGGAACGCATTCACCCCTTGGACATTGAGCGAGTGCGTGCCTCGATACGTTTGTCGGCGTTGCAACTGAGCCATTGGCGCGAAGAATATCGCGTGCAGTTGCCTCAGCGAGGCTTGCGCTGGATTCGCGGCGAAGCGACACCTGAAGAGTTACCTGGAGGCGGTACGCTTTGGCACGGTTATGTGTCGGATATTTCCGATCTCAAACGGGTCGAGGAAGAACTGCGCGCGCTTTCCATCACTGACTCTCTGACGGGCATCTATAACCGGCGTTATTTTCAGGATCGGCTCAAGGGCGAGATGCTGCGGATCAACCGCACCTCGGGTGCACTGTCGTTGATCATGCTCGATATCGATCACTTCAAGCGCATCAACGACCAGCATGGTCACGCCGTGGGCGACTGGGTGTTGCAGGAGTTGTGCAAGCGCATAGGCCAGCGCTTGCGCCGTACCGACGTGTTTTGCCGCCTGGGTGGGGAAGAATTCGTGGTGCTGTGCCCAAGTACCAATGGTGCCCAGGCCTATAGCCTGGCAACTCAGTTGTGGCAGTCGTTGCGCGATACGCCGATGGAACCGGTGGGCATCGTCACTGCCAGCTTTGGCGTAGCCAGTTGGCGGACCGATGAAGATATCGATGGGTTGCTGCTGCGCGCTGATTCGGCAGTGTATGTGGCCAAGCAGGCGGGCAGGGACCGGGTCGAGGCGTGTGGGAGCGAGCAAGCCCTACTGACTGTAGGAGCGAGCTTGCTCGCGAAAAAACCATAGACGCCGCGTGTACTCAGGAAACACGCGTGATCGTTGACGTTTTTCGCGAGCAAGCTCGCTCCTGCAGGGTAGTGTGATGCTTTACAGAACCGGCGCGGCTGCAACGGCCTTCGGCTGGCGATACAGGTCCAGGAGCACCTGGTCCAACACCGATGACGCGCCCCAAGGCTTGGAGTCGTTGAGAATCGCCACCACCGCCCAAGTGTTGCCATTGTTGTCACGGCTGAACCCGGCGATGGCGCGCACGGTGTTCAGGGTACCGGTCTTCACATGAGCTTCGCCGCGCATCGCTGTGGTCTTCAGGCGTTTACGCATGGTGCCGTCAGTGCCGGCGATTGGCATCGAACTGATGTACTCCGCCGCGTAGGGGCTTTTCCAGGCGGCTTGCAGCATGGCCGCCATTTCGCGAGCGCTGACCCGTTCGGCGCGGGACAGGCCGGAGCCGTTCTCCATTACCAGGTGCGGTGCGGTGATGCCTTTTTTGGCCAGCCATTGGCGCACGACGCGTTGCGCGGCCTTGGCATCGTCGCCATCGGCATCGTTGCGAAATTGCGCGCCCAGGCTCAGGAACAGTTGCTGGGCCATGGTGTTGTTGCTGTATTTGTTGATGTCGCGAATGATTTCCGCCAGGTCCGGCGAGAATGCGCGGGCCAGCACCTTGGCATCCTTGGGTACTGGCGCCTGGATATCGCGGCCCTGGATGGTGCCGCCCAGCTCCTTCCAGATCGCACGCACGGCGCCGGCGGTGTAGGTGGCGTGGTCGAGCAGTGACAGGTAAGTCTGCGAGCTGCAGCCATCGGCCAGTTGGCCGCTGACAGTCACGGTCACACTGCCGTCGGCGGCGGTCACCGGGTTGTAACGCACGTCACCGGTGCACTGCTTGGCGTTGGTGACTTTCACCTGGTTGTCGATGCGAATGCTGGCAATCGGCGGTTCGACCGACACGATCACGCGTCCCGAATCATTACGGGTCACGAAGCGCAGGGCCTTGAGGTTGACCAGCAAGGCATCGGGCTTGACCAGGAACGGCTTGTTCTCGTCGTTGCCGTCGTCATTGAAATCAGGCAACAGCGGCTGGTTGAAGAAGTTGCGATCCAGTACCAGGTCGCCGGTGACCTGCTGCACGCCATTGGCACGCAGGTCGCGCATCAGCAGCCAGAGCTTTTCCATGTTCAGCTTGGGATCGCCGCCGCCCTTGAGGTACAGGTTGCCGCGCAACACGCCACCGCTGAGGGTGCCGTCGGTGTAGAACTCGGTCTTCCACTGGTGGTTGGGGCCGAGCATCTCCAGGGCCGCGTAAGTGGTCACCAGCTTCATGGTAGAGGCCGGGTTCACCGATACGTCGGCATTGAATACGGTTGGCGTACCGGGGCCGTTCAGAGGCAGCATCACCAGAGACAACGCGGTATTGGGCAGTTTGGCTTTCTGCAAGGCCTGCGCGACGCTGGGGGGCAGGGCAGTATTGATGGGGGCGGCAGTGGCCGAAAGGGCCAAAGGCAAAAGGACACTGGCAAGTAATACAGAACGCAACGATTTGATCATAAGAAATAAAACCCTACTGCTGAGAAGGGTGAAAAAGGCGAGGGGTATATAAGAAAATCCCTCAATGGTCACGAAAGTGTCGGCATTATGCCCCAAGGTGGCTTCACTTGTAGCTGAACGATAGCCGCTAATCAGGTTTTTTTAACGGCCGATGCGCCGCCCGTCCCAGAGAGTCGGGCAATTGCCGCCTTAAACTGCTAAAGTGCCGCCCGTTATTACTTATGAGGATTGTTCCAATGGCGACTAACCGTTCCCAGCGTCTGCGCAAAAAACTGTGCGTTGATGAATTTCAAGAGCTGGGTTTCGAACTGAACCTGGACTTCAACGAAGGCCTGAGTGAAGAAGCTATCGACGCTTTCCTCGAAGCATTCATCAAAGAAGCCATGGAAGCCAATGGTCTGGGCTATGTCGGCGGCGATGACTACGGTCTGGTTTGCCTGCAGAAGCGTGGCTCGGTGTCCGAAGAGCAGCGCGCTGCTGTCGAAGCCTGGCTGAAAACCCGTTCCGAGCTGACCAAGGCTGAAGTCAGCCCGTTGCTGGACGTGTGGTATCCGGAAAAGCCGATCAACGCGGCTAAGTGATACTAAACAAAACGGCGACCTGAGGGTCGCCGTTTTTTTATGCCTTGCGCCAATTCAGAATCAACAGCGTCAACACCCCCGCCACAATCCCCCAGAACGCCGACCCGATGGAAAACAACGTCAAGCCTGACGCGGTGACCATAAAGGTGATCAGCGCCGCTTCGCGCTCCTTCGGCTCATTCATGGCAATGCTCAGGCCGTTGATGATCGAGCCAAACAACGCCAGCGCTGCAATCGACAGCACCAGTTCCTTGGGCAGGGCTGCGAACAATGCCGCCAGGGTTGCGCCGAATACCCCGGCAATCCCGTAGAACACCCCACACCACACCGCAGCGGTGTAGCGCTTGTTGCGGTCTTCATGGGCGTGCGGCCCGGTGCAGATCGCCGCGCTGATCGCCGCCAGGTTGATGCCGTGGGAGCCGAACGGTGCCAACACCAGCGAGGCCAGGCCGGTGGTGGTGATCAGCGGCGAAGCCGGCACGGTGTAGCCGTCGGCCCGCAGCACGGCGACCCCGGGCATGTTCTGCGAGGTCATGGCCACCACAGACAGCGGGATACCGATGCTGATGGTCGCCGCCAGTGAGAAATGCGGCGTGGTCCATACGGGCGTCGCCACTTCCAGATGAAAACCGCTGAAGTCCAGCAACCCCATCAGCCCCGACAGCGCGGTGCCTATCAGTAGCGCGGCAAGCACGGCATAGCGCGGCGACAGGCGCTTGATGATCAGGTAGGTGAAAAACATCCCCAGTACCAGACCGGTGCGATGCTGCGCAGCGACGAAGATTTCGCTGCCGATCTTGAACAGGATCCCCGCCAGCAACGCCGCCGCCAGCGATGCAGGGATGCGCTTGACCAGTTTTTCAAAGCTGCCGGTCATCCCGCATAGGGTCACCAGCACTGCGCAGGTGATGTAGGCGCCGATGGCTTCGCCATAACTCACGCCGCCTAAACTGGTGATCAACAGCGCCGCGCCGGGTGTGGACCAGGCGATGGTGATGGGTGTGCGATAGCGCAGGGACAGGCCGATGCTGCATACCGCCATGCCGATGGAAATCGCCCAGATCCACGAAGAAATCTGTGCGGTGGTCAAACCGGCAGCTTGGCCGGCCTGGAACATCAGCACCAGGGAGCTGGTGTAGCCGGTCATCATGGCGATAAAACCGGCGATGATGGCCGAGGGGGAGGTGTCGGCCAGCGGGCGCAAGGGCGCTTGGGTGGCGTCGGTCATGGAAGGGTGTTCCTTTTACCTGGGATTTGCCGGTGACGGCGCAGATTCAAGCCTAAACTCAAACGTAACGAGTCATTGCAATACAGCCGGGGCCGCAAACAGCCGTACAGTGTGTTGGCGCATTGGGTTGTGTACAATGTGCGCTGTTTTTAGGTGATACTTGCCAGCGACCCGTAGTTGCCGTATTACCTTGAATTTGCCGTATTACCGTTAATTCGCCGCCGTTCTCCCTACCCGAGTGCCCATGAACGAACAGTTGCAACCTCTCAAGAAACAACCGCGAGCCGGCAAGACCGGTCGCAGCGGAACCCAGGACGATATCGTCTACGCGCATATCTTCGAGGCGATCCTCGAACAACGCCTGGCACCCGGAACCAAATTGAGTGAAGAGGCACTGGGCGAGATCTTTGGCGTTAGCCGCACCATCATTCGCCGCGCACTGTCGCGCCTGGCCCATGAAGGCGTGGTACTGCTGCGGCCCAATCGCGGCGCAGTGGTTGCCAGCCCCAGTGTGGAAGAAGCGCGCCAGGTGTTCATGGCCCGGCGTCTGGTGGAGCGAGCGATCACGGAGTTGGCGGTGCAGCACGCTACCGCTGAGCAATTGGCCGAGTTGCGCCAGATGGTCAATGACGAGCGCGACAGTTTCTCCCGCGGTGATCGCGGTGCCGGTATCCGTCTTTCGGGCGAGTTCCACCTGAAACTGGCCGAAGCGGCCAAGAACGCGCCGTTGATCAGCTTCCAGCGCAGCCTGGTGTCCCAGACCTCATTGATCATCGCCCAGTACGAAAGCGGCAACCGCTCGCACTGTTCCTACGATGAGCACACCCAGTTGATCGACGCGATCGAAGCCCGCGATGCGGTGCTGGCGGTGAACTTGATGATGCATCATATGGATCATATCGACAGCAAGCTCAACCTCGATGAAGAGAGCGCGTCGGATGATTTGCATGCGGTGTTTTCGCACCTTCTACAGACTAAAAAACCTGGGCGCACGTCTGTAAAGTTGTAAACCCAATCAAATGTGGGAGCCGGGCTTGTGTGGGAGCTGGCTTGCCTGCGATAGCATCACCGCAGTGTAACTGACATACCGCGGTGCCTGCATCGCGGGCAAGCCCGGCTCCCACACAAGCCCCTCCCACATTGGTTTTGTGGTGTCTCTGAGATCAGCGCTGGTGCACCAGCTGGCCGGCTGCATAGGTTTGCAACACTGCCCGATCATCCCCCAGCGTCATCAGCACAAACAACGTCTCGGCAATGTTATTGGCCTGCTTCAAGCGATAGCTGAGCAGTGGCGTGGCGTTGTAGTCCAGCACCAGGAAGTCCGCATCCGTCCCCGGCTGCAATGTGCCGATCCTGTCTTCCAGACGCAACGCGCGCGCACCGCCCAGGGTCGCCAGATAGAGCGACTTGAACGGGCTCAACCGCGCTCCCTGCAACTGCATGACCTTATAGGCTTCATTCAGTGTTTGCAGGAGCGAGAAGCTGGTGCCGCCGCCCACGTCGGTGCCCAGGCCTACGTTCAATTTGTGTTTCTCGGCCATGGGCAAGTTGAACAACCCACTGCCGAGGAAGAAGTTCGACGTTGGGCAGAACGCCACCGCCGAGCCGGTCTCCGCCAGCCGTGCGCATTCGTCGTCACACAGGTGCACGCCGTGGGCAAACACCGAGCGCTCGCCGAGCAGTTTGTAATGGTCGTACACGTCCAGGTAGCCGTTGCGCTCGGGAAACAGCTCGTTTACCCACTCGACTTCCTGCTTGTTCTCACTGATGTGGGTCTGCATGTACAGATCTGGGTATTCGCCCAGCAATTGCCCGGCCAGCGCCAGTTGCTCAGGCGTGCTGGTGGGGGCGAAGCGTGGCGTAACGGCATAATGCAGGCGGCCTTTGCCGTGCCAGCGTTCGATCAACGCCTTGCTTTCCTGATAGCCGGATTCAGGTGTGTCGGTCAGGTAGTCCGGCGCGTTGCGGTCCATCATCACTTTGCCGGCGATCATGCGCAGGTCGAGTTTCTCGGCCGCTTCAAAAAACGAGTTCACCGATTGCGGGTGTACGCTGCCGAAGACCAGTGCGGTGGTGGTGCCGTTGCGCAGCAACTCCTTGATGAAGATATCCGCGACGTTATCGGCGTGGGCCTTGTCGGCGAACTGGCTTTCACAGGGGAAGGTGTAGGTGTTGAGCCAATCCAGCAATTGCTCGCCGTAGGCGCCGACCATGCCGGTTTGCGGCAGATGGATATGGGTGTCGATCAGGCCGGGGGTGATCAATGCGTCCTGGTAGTGCGTGATGTCGATGTCGGCGGGCAGCGTCGGCAGCAGGTCGCTGGCGTGGCCGAGCGCACTGATCTGGCCGTTATCGATCACCAGCAGGCCGTCTTCGAAATACTCGTAGGAGGCGTCGATGCCAACGATGGCAGGGTCGTCGATGCTGTGCAGGATGGCGGCGCGGTAGGCTTTGCGAGTCAAAGGCATGGTTATCTCAATTGATAGCTTGGCTGCGGCGCGAAGCCGGCAGCAGTTTGGCAATGGGTTCGGCGCCGGCAGTGTGCTGGCCGAAATTGGCGTTATAGGTGGCGATGATTTCGCCGGCGATGGAGATGGCGATCTCTACCGGCAACTTGCCCTTCACCTCGGTGAGGCCCATGGGGCAGCGCATGCGTTGCAACCGTGCGGTGTCGAAGCCGCGGTCACGCAGGCGGTGTTCGAATTTGACGCGTTTGGTTTTCGAGCCGATCAGGCCGAAGTAGGCGAAGTCATTGCGCTTGAGCAGGGCGGCGGTGAGTTCCAGGTCCAGCGCGTGATTGTGGGTCATGACGATGCAGTAACTGCCCGCGGGCAGGTCGGCAATTTCATCGACCGGTTCTTCACTGACGATTTTACGCACGCCTTGCGGGATGTGCTCCGGAAACTCCTGCTCACGGGAATCGATCCAGCGTACGCGGCAGGGCAAGCTTGCCAGTAACGGCACCAGCGCACGCCCGACATGGCCGGCGCCAAACACCGCGATCTGCGCCTGCACCTGGCCCATGGGTTCGAACAGCAATACCGCCACGCCACCGCAGCACTGGCCCAGGCTCGCGCCGAGGCTGAAGCGCTCCAGATGAGTAGTTTGCTGGCCGCGCACGAGCATGTCGCGAGCGAGCTGCATTGCCTTGTATTCCAGGTGCCCGCCGCCGATGGTGTCGAAGGTGCGCGCGGCGCTGATCACCATCTTGGAACCGGCATTACGTGGCGTGGAGCCCAGCTCTTCGATGATGGTCACCAGTACGCAGGGTTCGCCCTGGTTTTGCAGGGTGGCGAGGGCGCTGATCCAGTTGTCCATGTCTACCTCAACATTTCTGCTGTTAGTTCGGCCGCTATCGCAGGCAAGCCAGCTCCCACATTTGATCGGGTTAGCACCTCAAAATGTGGGAGCCGGGCTTGCCCGCGATGGCAGCGCCTGGGTCTAGAGCGAAGCCAATTCAGTGTCAGCCTCGACAGCCTTCGCCGCCCGCAATTGCCGCATCTGCTCACACCCCCACAACACCCGCTCGGGCGTGGCCGGCGCATCGATCTTTGGTTGCTGGCGATAGTCAGCCAAACTCGCCACCGCATCTTTGATCGCGCACCACGAAGCAATCCCGAGCATGAACGGCGGCTCACCCACGGCCTTGGAATGGAATACTGTGTCCTCCGGGTTCTTGCGGTTCTCCACCAGTTTCACCCGCAGGTCCAGCGGCATGTCCGCCACCGCCGGGATCTTGTAGCTGGCCGGGCCGTTAGTCATAAGCTTGCCTTTGTTGTTCCACACCAGTTCTTCCATGGTCAGCCAACCCATGCCCTGGATAAAGCCGCCTTCGACCTGGCCGATGTCGATGGCCGGGTTCAACGAAGCGCCCACATCGTGGAGGATGTCGGTGCGCAGCATCTTGTATTCGCCGGTCAGGGTGTCGACGATCACTTCGCAACACGCGGCGCCGAACGCGTAGTAGTAGAACGGTCGTCCGCGCGACTGGCTGCGGTCGTAAAAGATTTTCGGGGTCTTGTAGAAACCGGTGCTCGACAGCGAGACCTGGCCGAAATACGCCTGCTGGATCAACGCTTCGAACGTCAGGATCTGCTCGCGTACACGCACATGGCCGTTGCGGAACTCTACGTCCGCTTCACTGACGTCGTACTTGCGCGCAGCGAACTCCACCAGGCGCTGCTTGATGGTCTCGGCGGCATTCTGTGCCGCCTTGCCGTTCAGGTCGGCACCGCTGGAAGCCGCAGTGGGCGAGGTGTTGGGCACCTTGTCGGTGTTGGTGGCGGTGATCTGCACGCGGTCGATGTCCACCTGGAACACTTCCGCCACTACTTGCGCGACCTTGGTATTCAGGCCCTGGCCCATCTCGGTGCCACCGTGGTTCAGGTGGATGCTGCCGTCTGTGTAGATATGAATCAGCGCGCCGGCCTGATTCAGGAAGCTTGCGGTGAAAGAAATGCCGAATTTCACCGGGGTCAGCGCCAGGCCCTTTTTCAGGATCGGGCTGTGGGCGTTATACAGGCGGATCGCTTCGCGGCGTTCGGCATATTGGCTGCTGGCTTCGAGTTCGGCGGTCATCTCTTCGAGCATGTTGTGCTCGACGGTCTGGTAGTAGTGGGTGACGTTGCGCTCGGTCTTGCCGTAGTAGTTGGCCTTGCGTACCGCCAGTGGGTCTTGGCCTAAATGGCGGGCGATGGCGTCCATCACTTCCTCGATGGCGACCATGCCTTGGGGGCCGCCGAAGCCGCGATAGGCGGTGTTGGAGGCCGTGTTGGTCTTGCAGCGATGGCCGTTGACCGTCGCATCGCCCAGGTAATACGAATTGTCGGCGTGGAACATGGCGCGGTCGACAATCGAGTTGGACAGGTCTGGCGAACAGCCGCAGTTACCCGCCAGTTCCAGGTTGATCCCGTGCAGGCGACCGTTGTCGTCGAAGCCCACGTCGTACTCGATATAGAACGGGTGACGCTTGCCCGTCATCAGCATGTCCTCAACCCGCGGCAAACGCATCTTGGTCGGCTGGCCGGTCAAGCGTGCTACCACCGCGCACAGGCAGGCGGGGCTGGCGGCCTGGGTTTCCTTGCCGCCGAACCCGCCGCCCATGCGACGCATGTCCACGACAATCTTGTTCATTGACACGTCAAGCACTTCGGCCACCAGCTTCTGCACTTCGGTGGGGTTTTGCGTAGAGCAATAGACGATCATGCCGCCGTCTTCGGTGGGCATTACCGAAGAGATCTGGGTTTCCAGATAGAAGTGTTCCTGGCCGCCGATATGCAGGGTCCCCTGGATACGGTGCTTGGCACTCGCCAGCGCAGACGCCGAATCGCCGCGTTGGTGCGTGTGGCTGTCGAGCACGAAATGCTTGTTGCGAAAGGCCTCGACCACATCCAGCACTGGCTCCAGGTCTTCGTATTCGATCACTGCCGCCATCGCTGCCTTGCGTGCGGTCTCCAGGTCACGGGCCGCCACGGCCAGCACCACCTGGCCGACGAACTGCACAGTGTCGATGGCCAGCAATGGGTCGCCGGGCATCAACGGCCCGATGTCTTTCAGGCCCGGTACATCTTCGTGGGTAATCGCAATGCGCACGCCGTCGAAGGCGTAGCAGGGCGCAGTGTCGATACTGAGAATGCGGGCGTGGGCACGGTCGGACAGGCGCGCATACAGGTGCAACTGGTTGGGAAATTCCAGGCGGTCATCGATGTACTGCGCTTCGCCGCTGACGTGCTTGGCGGCGCTGTCATGCTTGACGCTGCGCCCGACCCCGGAGGTGAGATCCCGGGCAAACAGTTCGGCAAGTTCGGCCTGGGTCTTTACGACGGCGTGATGGTTAGACATAAGCGGTCACCCGAGTCTCGATGTGCGGCGTTTGCAGTTCGATGAAGTATTTGCGCAGCAGGTTCTGCGCGCTGAGCAGGCGATATTCCTTGCTGGCGCGGAAGTCCGACAGCGGGGTGAAGTCCTGTGCCAGGGCGGCGCAGGCTTTCTCGACCGTGGCCGAGTTCCAGATGGCGCCCACCAGCGCGGCCTCGCAACTTTTTGCGCGTTTTGGTGTGGCAGCCATGCCGCCGAAGGCAACGCGCGCCGCGCTGATCACACCGTTGTCGATGTTCAGGTTGAACGCCGCGCACACGGCGGAAATATCATCGTCCAGGCGCTTGGACACCTTATAGGCACGGAACAGTGCGTGGCCTTTGGGCACGATGATCTTCTCGATGAACTCGCTGTCCTGGCGGGCGGTGACACGGTAGTCGATGAAATAGTCTTCCAGCGCCAGCGTGCGGCGGGTGTTGCCTTTGCACAGTACGATCTGGGCGCCGAGCGCAATCAACAGTGGCGGCGAATCCCCAATCGGTGAGGCGTTGCCGATATTGCCGCCCAGGGTGCCCTGGTTGCGGATTTGCAGGGAGGCGAAGCGCTGCAGCAGTTCGCCGAAGTCCGGGTATTCATGGTGTAGCGCGGTGTAGCAATCGGAGAGAACGGTGGCCGCGCCGATCTCCAGGCGGTCGTCGAAATGTTCGATGCGCTTCATGTCTTCAATGTTGCCGACGTAGATCATCACCGGCAGGGTGCGGTGGAACTGGGTCACTTCCAGCGCCAGGTCGGTGCCGCCGGCCAGCAGGCGGGCTTGCGGATAGGCGTCGTAGAGGTCGGCCAGGTCGGCGACGGTCAAGGGCACCAGGCAGCGTTTGTCACCGCTGTTGAGCTCGCCGGTCTGAGTGGGCGCGATGCTTTTAAGGCGGGCGATGGTGTCGGCCTCGCGGCAGTCGAACTGATCCTGAGGCTTGTTGCAGCAGGCTTGTTCGGCGGCGGCCAGGATCGGGCGATAACCTGTGCAGCGGCACAGGTTGCCGGCCAGGGCTTCATGGGCTCTGTGGCTGTCGGGGGCGTCACTGTTTTTTTGCAGGGCAAACAACGACATCACGAAACCCGGGGTGCAAAAGCCGCACTGCGAGCCATGGCACTCAACCATGGCCTGTTGCACGCTGTGCAGTTGGCCCTGGTGCTTGAGATCTTCAACGCTGATCAGTTGTTTGCCGTGCAGCGACGACACGAAAGTCAGGCAGGAGTTGAGGCTGCGGTAACGAATCTGCTCGGTGCCTTGGCCATCGGTATGCAGCTCACCGACCACCACCGTGCACGCACCGCAGTCGCCGCTGGCGCAGCCTTCCTTGGTACCGGATTTGCCCACATGCTCACGCAGATAGTTGAGCACGGTCAGGTTGGGGTCCAGGGCGTGCTCGCTACGGAGTTCCTGGTTGAGTAAAAACTGGATCACGGAAGGCCTCGCAGACTCATTATTGTTGTTAACCGCTTTGCGCCGAATCTAGTCATGTCTGACTTTTCGGTCAATGGTTTTCTGACCTATGGGTCAAGAAAATGCGATCGCAACACTTTCAATTATGGTTCAGTCTTCTGGAACCGGTGTTTTTGGCGGCGTGTGGGCTGTTAACGTTGCTTATTTCATGCCAAATTCGCCACGGTGGGCGTAGCGCCATCAGCGGGCCAATGCGCTACACTGCCGCGCTTGTACCGATAGAAGATTTTGAAGGGAAAACATGACGTTCAAGGCGCCGGACAGTCTCGCCGAGCAAATCGCTCACCACCTCGCCGAACGTATCATTCGCGGCGAACTCAAGCCTGGGGAGCGGATCCAGGAACAGAAGGTCACGCTGGCGCTCAACGTCAGTCGCGGTTCCGTGCGCGAAGCCTTGCTGATCCTCGAACGCCGCCATCTGATCGCGATCCTGCCGCGCCGTGGCGCCCACGTTACCGAGCTCACCGCGCACAAGGTGCAGAGCCTGTGTACGTTGATGGGCGAGATGTACATCCTGCTCGGCAATGCAGTGGCCGAAGGCTGGCAGACCCAGGCCGATATGGCGCCGTTCCTGCAGATCCAGCAACGCCTGCAGCTGAGCTTGGAGCGCGAGGACATCCGCGCCTTCGTCGAAGAAAGCTTCAGCGTGATGCGCGCCGCGTATCCCTTCGCCAACAACCCGTATTTGCAGGAAACCGTTGAAAACCTGCAGCCGGCGATGAACCGCGCTTATTACCTGGCCCTGGATCAGCGCAAGGCGTCCATGAGCGAGTTCCAGGCACTGTTCGAGCAATTGCTCGCCGCGGTGCTCGCCCGTGATCTGGTGCAGATTCGCCTGGTGCTGTCGGCCTACTGCCAGCGCAGTAGCTCGCTGGTCATCGCTGCGTTGGCGGACGCCTAAGCGTGCGGCTCAAGTGCATCAAGTTGGCGGGGTTCAAATCCTTCGTCGACCCGACTACCGTGAACTTCCCCAGCAACATGGCAGCGGTAGTGGGACCCAATGGCTGCGGCAAGTCGAACATCATCGACGCCGTACGCTGGGTGATGGGCGAGAGCTCGGCGAAGAACCTGCGTGGCGAGTCGATGACCGATGTCATCTTCAACGGCTCCACCAGCCGCAAGCCGGTGAGCCAGGCCAGCATCGAACTGGTGTTCGACAACTCCGACGGTACCCTGGTCGGCGAATACGCCGCCTACGCAGAGATCTCCATTCGCCGCAAAGTGACGCGCGACAGCCAGAACAGTTACTTCCTCAACGGCACCAAGTGTCGCCGCCGGGACATCACCGATATTTTCCTCGGCACAGGTTTGGGCCCGCGCAGCTATTCGATCATCGAACAGGGCATGATCTCCAAGCTGATCGAAGCCAAGCCCGAAGACCTGCGCAACTTTATCGAAGAAGCGGCCGGCATCTCCAAGTACAAGGAGCGCCGCCGCGAAACTGAAAACCGCATCCGCCGTACCCATGAAAACCTCGCCCGCCTGACCGACCTGCGCGAAGAGCTGGAGCGCCAGTTGGAGCGTCTGCACCGCCAGGCCCAGGCCGCCGAGAAGTATCAGGAATACAAGGGCGAAGAGCGCCAGCTCAAGGCGCAACTGTCGGCCCTGCGTTGGCAGGCACTGAACGATCAAGTGGGCCAGCGCGAAGCGATCATTGGCACCCAGGAGGTCAGCTTTGAGGCGCTGGTGGCCGAGCAACGCAATGCTGATGCCAGCATCGAACGCTTGCGTGACGGGCACCATGAATTGTCCGAACGCTTCAATCTGGTGCAGGGGCGTTTCTATTCGGTGGGGGGCGATATCGCTCGGGTCGAGCAGAGCATCCAGCACGGCCAGCAGCGTTTGCGCCAGTTGCAGGATGACTTGAAGGAGGCCGAGCGCGCCCGCCTGGAAACCGAGTCGCACCTGGGCCATGACCGCACCTTGCTGCTGACCCTCGGCGAAGAGCTGGACATGCTCACCCCCGAGCAGGAAATCACCAACGCCGCCGCCGAAGAGGCCGCCGCCGCGCTGGAAGAATCCGAAACCACCATGCACGCCTGGCAGGAGCAGTGGGATACCTTCAACCTGCGATCGGCCGAGCCGCGTCGCCAGGCCGAGGTGCAGCAGTCGCGCATTCAGCAACTGGAAACCAGCATGGAGCGCCTGGCCGAACGCCAGCGTCGCCTGCAGGAAGAACGTGTATTGCTCGCCGCCGACCCCGAAGACGCGGCGATCATGGCGCTGAGCGAGCAACTGGCCGAAAGCGAAATGACGCTGGAAGAGTTGGAAGCCAGCGAGGAACAACAGGTGGAACGCCTGGAGCAATTGCGTCAGCAACTGCATACGGCAACCCAGGCGCAGCAGCAGGCCCAGGGCGATCTGCAACGGCTCAATGGGCGCCTGGCATCTCTTGAAGCCTTGCAGCAAGCTGCGCTGGACCCTGGCACCGGCACCGCCGAGTGGCTGCGCGACCAGCATCTGGCTGAGCGCCCGCGCCTGGCCGAAGGCTTGAAGGTAGAAGCCGGTTGGGAGCTGGCGGTGGAAACCGTGCTCGGCGCCGATCTGCAAGCGGTGCTGGTGGACGATTTTGGCGGCTTCGACCTGGCCGGTTTCGCCCAGGGCGATTTGCGTTTGCTCAGCCCGGCGGCCGACGGCACGCGGGTACCGGGCAGCCTGCTGGACAAGGTCGAGGCGGCGATTGATTTGTCGCCATGGCTGGGCCAGGTCAAGCCGGTTGAGTCACTTGAACAGGCCCTGGCCCAGCGCGGTCAACTGAGCGCCGGCGAAAGCCTGATCAGTCGCGACGGTTATTGGATCGGCCGACATTTCCTGCGCGTGCGCCGTGCCAGCGAAGCGGAAAGTGGCGTATTGGCCCGCGGCCAGGAAATCGTCAACCTGATCGCCGAACGCGAAGAGCGCGAAGCCACCCTCGAAAGCCTGGAAAACGAACTGCAAACCCTGCGCGCCACCCAGCGCCAGCAAGAGACCGGCCGCGAACACCTGCGCCGCTTGTTGCAAGACGAAGCGCGCCAGCAAGGCGAATTGAAAGCCCAACTGTCGGCGAGCAAAGCCAAGGTCGAACAACTGACCCTGCGCCGCACCCGCCTTGACGAAGAAGTGGCCGAGATGGGCGAACAGCGCGCCCTTGAACATGAGCAGGTTGGCGAAGCGCGCCTGCAATTGCAGGAAGCCCTCGACAGCATGGCGCTGGATACCGAGCAGCGCGAGTTGCTGCTGGCCCAGCGTGACAGCCTGCGCGAACGCCTCGACCGCGTGCGCCAGGAAGCTCGCCAGCACAAGGATCACGCTCACCAGTTGGCGGTGCGCCTGGGCTCTCTGCGGGCCCAGCATGATTCCACGCGCCAGGCCCTTGAGCGCCTGGAGATGCAGTCCGAACGCCTGACCGAAAAACGTGAGCAACTGAGCCTCAACCTGGAGGAGGGCGAGGCGCCGTTGGAAGAGCTGCGCCTCAAGCTTGAGGAACTGCTCGACAAGCGCATGACCGTCGACGTAGAGCTCAAGACCGCGCAGATCGCCCTGGAAGATGCCGACCGCGAACTGCGTGACGCTGAAAAGCGCCGTACGATGGCCGAGCAGCAATCCCAATTGATCCGCGGCCAACTCGAACAACAGCGCATGGAGTGGCAAGCCCTCACCGTGCGCCGCAAGACCTTGCAGGACCAGTTGCTCGAAGACGGTTATGACCTGCATGGCGTGCTCAACACCCTGACCGCCCAGGCCAACGAGAAGGACGCCGAAGAAGAACTTGAGCGGATTGCCGCGCGCATTCAACGCCTTGGCGCCATCAACCTTGCGGCGATCGATGAGTACCAGCAGCAGTCCGAGCGCAAACGTTATCTGGATGCTCAGGATGCCGATCTGGTCGAAGCCCTGGACACCCTGGAAAACGTGATCCGCAAGATCGACAAGGAAACCCGCAACCGCTTCAAAGATACCTTTGATCAGATTAATGGCGGTTTACAGGCGTTATTCCCAAAAGTTTTCGGTGGTGGCAGTGCCTACTTGGAACTGACGGGCGAAGATCTACTCGATACAGGGGTAACGATCATGGCGCGGCCTCCGGGCAAGAAGAACAGCACCATCCATTTGTTGTCCGGTGGCGAAAAAGCCCTGACCGCATTGGCCCTGGTATTTGCCATCTTCAAGTTGAACCCGGCGCCGTTCTGTATGCTCGACGAAGTTGACGCGCCGCTGGATGACGCTAACGTTGGACGCTACGCTCGGTTGGTCAAAGAGATGTCCCAGACTGTGCAGTTCATCTACATCACCCACAATAAGATCGCCATGGAAATGGCGGATCAGTTGATGGGGGTCACGATGCACGAGCCGGGCTGTTCGCGTTTGGTCGCAGTGGATGTGGAAGAGGCGATGGCAATGGTGGAATCCTGAACCATGCCAGGAGAGAGAATTTACGGTACGTCGTAGGGCGATTTACCGGTTTGGCGAAAGTGGCAAATGGACATATTTGTTCAAGGCATTTTGACAGACGGTGTAAAGTTATCTTTGGTCGTGCTAGTTTAATGTCAATTTTTCGTATGCGTGGGCAAAACGTCAGTCAGAACATAGAGTTGGCGCCACGTTTTAAAGCGGTTTGCACGGTGCTAAACCCCTTATTTTTCAGCATTTTTTATTAGAGGCACGGGATTACATGGAAATCGGTCTGCGCGAGTGGCTGATCGTCATCGGCATCATTGTCATTGCCGGTATTCTTTTCGATGGCTGGCGCCGCATGCGCGGTGGCAAGGGCAAGCTCAAGTTCCGCTTGGACCGAAACCTGTCCAACTTGCCTGACGACGACGGCGCCGCCGAGCTGCTGGGGCCGCCCCGTGTGCTGGATACCCACAAAGAGCCGCAACTGGACGAGCATGATTTGCCGTCAATGAGCGCGCCGTTGCGGGAAGCCCGCGAGCCGTCCTCCAAGCGCGGCAAGCGTGGTGGCGCGGCGGTTGCCGAGCCGCATCAAGGTGACCTGAACCTCGACGTCGATGACGGCCCGAGCTTCAGCAGCCGTGATGACGACTTCCCCGACGAGACTCCGACCAAAAGCGCGCCTCGCCAATCGGTAAACGATCAGCCGGCCGCCGAGGAAGTCCTGGTTATCAGTGTGATCTGCCGCGATGCCGGTGGCTTCAAGGGCCCTGCGCTGTTGCAGAACATCCTTGAGAGCGGCCTGCGCTTTGGCGAGATGGATATTTTCCACCGTCACGAGAGCATGGCCGGTAACGGTGAAGTGCTGTTCTCCATGGCCAATGCGGTCAAACCCGGCACTTTCGACCTGGACGATATCGACCTGTTCAGCACTCCGGCGGTGAGTTTCTTCCTCGGCTTGCCAGGCCCGCGTCACCCCAAGCAAGCGTTTGATGTGATGGTGGCCGCAGCTCGCAAGCTGTCCCAGGAATTGAACGGCGAGCTCAAGGACGACCAGCGCAGCGTCCTGACCGCCCAGACCATCGAGCATTATCGTCAGCGCATCGTCGAGTTCGAGCGTCGTGCCCTGACACAGAAACGCTGAGGTTCGATCATAAGCGTTGTCTGTAGAATCCATGCACTAACATATTGAGCAGCTTCGGCTGCTCTTTTGCTTTATGAGAGAACACCCATGACCGCCGCCCACACCCGCATTCTCGAACTGCGCGCTGAACTGGATCAGCACAACTATCGCTACCACGTGCTTGACGAGCCGAGCATTCCGGACGCCGAGTACGATCGCTTGTTCCACGAGCTCAAGGCCCTGGAAGCCGAGCATCCGGAGCTGGTGACGCGTGATTCACCGACACAGCGGGTCGGCAGTGCGGCGCTGTCGGCATTCACCCAGGTCAAGCATGAGATCCCGATGCTCAGCCTGGGCAACGCCTTTGATGAAACCACCATGCTGGAGTTTGATCGCCGGGTGACCGAGGGCCTCGACCTGCCGGTAGGCGATCTGTTTGGCGCGGGTGCGGCAGTGGAGTACAGCTGCGAGCCAAAGCTCGATGGCCTGGCGGTCAGCCTGCTGTATCAGGACGGCGAACTGGTACGCGGCGCTACCCGGGGTGACGGCACTACCGGTGAGGACATCAGCGTCAACGTGCGCACCGTGCGCAATATTCCGCTCAAGCTGCACGGCAGCGGCTGGCCGGCCACTCTGGAAGTCCGTGGCGAAGTGTTCATGTCCAAGGCCGGGTTCGAACGCCTGAATGCCTCGCAGCTGGAAGTTGGCGGCAAGACCTTCGCCAACCCGCGCAACGCCGCGGCGGGCAGCCTGCGCCAACTGGACTCGAAGATCACTGCCAGCCGCCCGCTGGAATTCTGCTGCTATGGCATCGGCCAGGTGACCGCGGATATCAGCGATACCCATATCGGCAACCTCAAGCAGTTGCAGAAGTGGGGCATGCCGATCAGCCACGAACTGAAGTTGGCCAAGGGTATCCAGGAGTGCCTGGACTACTACCGCGACATTGGCGAGCGCCGTAATGCGCTGGGCTATGAAATCGACGGCGTGGTGTTCAAAGTCAACAGCATCGCGTCCCAGCGTGAACTGGGCTTCCGCGCCCGCGAGCCGCGTTGGGCGATTGCGCATAAATTTCCGGCGATGGAAGAGCTGACCGAGTTGCTCGACGTGGAATTCCAGGTCGGCCGTACCGGTGCTGTGACCCCGGTGGCGCGCTTGAAGCCGGTCAAGGTGGCTGGCGTGACGGTGTCCAACGCGACCCTGCACAACATGGACGAAGTGGCGCGCCTGGGGCTGATGATCGGTGACACGGTGATCATCCGCCGCGCCGGTGATGTGATTCCGCAGGTGGTCTCGGTGGTCACCGAGCGTCGCCCGGAGCACGCCCGTGCGGTGCAGATCCCCGAGAACTGCCCGGTGTGCGGCTCCCATGTGGAGCGCACGCAACTGGTCAAGCGCAGCAAAGGCAAGGAAACCGTCAGCGAAGGCGCGGTGTACCGTTGCGTCGGGCGCCTGGCCTGTGGCGCGCAGCTCAAGCAGGCGATCATCCATTTCGTCTCGCGGCGTGCCATGGACATCGACGGCCTGGGCGACAAGACCATCGAGCAATTGGTGGATGAGAAACTCATCGGTTCGCCGGCAGACCTCTACAAGCTCAAGTACGAACAGATCATCGACCTGGAAGGCTTTGCCGATATCTCCAGCAAGAAGCTGATCAGCGCCATCGAAAACAGCAAGACCCCGACCCTGGCGCGTTTTATCTACGCCCTGGGTATTCCCGATGTGGGCGAAGAGACCGCCAAGGTGCTGGCACGTTCGCTGGCGTCCCTGGAGCGTGTGCAGAAGGCTTTGCCTGAAGTGCTGACCTACTTGCCCGACGTCGGCCTGGAAGTGGCGCACGAGATTCATAGCTTCTTTGAAGACAGCCATAACCAGGATGTGATCGGTGCACTGTTGTCGCCGGACGAATGCGGCCTGCAATTGCAGGAGCAAGGCGAACTCAGCGCAGAATTCGCCGCCAGCACCACCTTGGGCGGCTTGCTCGACAAGCTGCATGTACCTTCCGTCGGGCCGGGAGCTGCGCAGAAACTGGCAGACAAGTTCGGTTCGCTGGAAGGCGTGATCAAGGCCGATTGGCTGGATATGCGCCAGGCCCTGCCCGAGAAGCAAGCCAAGGCCGTGCGCGAATTCTTCGACAACCCTGACAACGCCCATCATGCCCTGGCCATCGAGCAGCAGCTCAAGGACTTCGGCATGCACTGGCAGAGCGAGAAAAAGGTCGTTGAAGGCTTGCCCGAAGCCGGGCACACCTGGGTACTCACCGGCTCCCTGGAGTTGATGAGCCGCGACGTCGCCAAGGACAAGCTCGAAAGCCTGGGCGCCAAGGTGGCCGGTTCCGTCTCGGCGAAAACCCACTGCGTGGTCGCCGGGCCGGGAGCCGGTTCCAAATTGGCCAAGGCCAGCGAGCTGGGCCTTAAAGTGCTGGATGAGGAGGCCTTCGTCGCCTTCCTGGCCAGCCACAACATCAGCGTCTGACCTCTTCCTGTGGCGAGGGAGCTTGCTCCCGTCGGGCTGCGCAGCAGCCCCTCAAGAAAGCGGAACGATCTCGAGCGAGAAATGATCTAGTCTCTGTCACCCCAGGGAGAGCCCGCCATGTTCCGTTACTTCGAGCAACTCAGTTCGCGCATCGCCGCCCCGTTCATGGCTCAAACCTCGCGCAACAGCAAGGTGTGGCAATGCCGCTGCGGCCAGTCTTTATTCTTTCGCAACAGCCAATGTCTGGCCTGCCAGGCGGTGCTGGGTTATCTGCCGCAGCAAAGCCGTCTGTCTTCCCTGCAACCCGGCCCTGTCGTTGACACTTGGCTGGCGGATGACGCGCCCGATGCCGGCACCTGGCGTCGCTGCGCCAACCTCGACTCACCGGCCGCGTGCAACTGGCTGATCCCCGCCCACAGCACTGCGTCGCTGTGCGTGGCCTGTAGCCTGAATCGCACAATTCCTGATCTATCCATCCCGGAAAACCCCGAACGCTGGCGCAAGGTCGAAACTGCCAAGCGTCGGCTGGTGGCACAACTGATCAGCCTTGGCCTGCAGGTGGTGCCCAAGAGCGTTGACGAAGACACCGGGCTGGCCTTCGACTTCATCGGGACTGACCTGGCAGGCAATGCGCCGACCACTGGCCATGCCAACGGCCTGATCACCCTCGATATCAAGGAAGCCGACGATGCTCACCGCGAAAAAGTCCGCGTACAGATGCGTGAGCCTTACCGCACCTTGCTCGGTCATTTTCGCCATGAAGTCGGCCACTATTACTGGGATCGGCTGATTGCCAACAGCCACTGGCTTGACGCTTTTCGCACCTTGTTCGGCGATGAGCGCGCCAGTTACGCCGAAGCGCTCGACCAGCATTATCAGAACGGCCCGCGTCCGGATTGGCAGCAAACCTGCGTCAGCGCCTACGCCACCATGCATCCCTGGGAAGACTGGGCTGAAACCTGGGCCCATTACCTGCACATGATGGACGCGGTGGACACCGCGTTGGGCTTTGGCATGAGCGCCCGCGAGATGGACCTGGACTACCAGCCGTTCCCGCTGACAACGCTGTATGACCCGGCACACCCCGGCGGCCCGGCGTTCCTCTCGTTCGTCAATGCCTGGATCGAGCTGGCCGGTATGCTCAACGAACTGTCCCGTGCCATGGGCCAGCCGGATTTCTACCCCTTCGTGCTGCCGCCGGGGGTGATAGCCAAGTTGCACTTTATCCACCTGGTCATCCAGGAAGAGGGTGGCAGAGCGGACGAGGTTCTGCAGGCTCAGTGATTGCCCCTGTGGGAGGGGTAATTGCAGAGGGCCATGGCAAGTACTTGAAGCTTCTCATTTTTTACGGTTGTAACTTCCGATCAGATCGGTACAATGGCGCGGCTTGCCGAGAGGCTTGCGTCGTTATGGTGACCCCATCGGTCCCCCCGCAACGATTACCCGTGAACCTGGTCAGAGCCGGAAGGCAGCAGCCACAGCGGGAACATTGTGTGCCGGGGTGTGGCTGGTGGGGTTGCCTCCATAACGCTAACTTGTTGATCTAAAACAAGTTATTCCTAGAGAAATCCTTAGAGTGGTACAGCGCCGTGGGTGACCCAAGTGGGCCTCCGCGAGACCATGCTAGCTGTTCACTTCTCCTCTGTCAGCATCCCTATCTGTTTTTACCCTCTGAGAGCTCCTCAGGGCGTCTTCTGCTGCCTGCTCATTTGTCTTCCGGGCACAGTAGCAAGTCTGCCGATGGGCGGCACCAGCGGGCTAACAGCTCGTCTCTGATGTAACTGGCTCCCCTGAAGGCATACCACGGATGGATCCTGATGATTACTGGTCCACGGGAACCCTTCGTGGTTCTTCTGATGAGTCCATCCTCAAGGTTCTTCAGGATCGCAAAGAGAGATCTCTGGGAAAGCTGAGGGAAGGCTCTCGCCAATTCATCCATGCTCCCAATCCAACAGTTCCAGGTTGTCAGGTGTTCGCACAGGTGGCGGAAGACCATCGTCTCAGTTACAGGCTTTCCGTGGTCCATGAGCTCAAAGAGCTTCTGATAGTCCACCGTGAGATTCTTCAGGAACGGGTCGTGGACTCCGGTGGCCTCAAGTAACTCCTCAGCATCCCTGGCTTGAGAGGGGAACCGGGTATCGAGACCTACATACTTGGCTACTGTATGTGTGGCGACCCTCGCTGCTTCGGGGGGCTTGTTCAACGCTTGGTCGATGATCTCTCCTGTATGGGTGTTAACAATGAAGAGGCCCTCTGAACTCCGCTCACCGACTACCGAGGGAGTGGGGTTGGGGATGTCCTTAAAGAGTCTTTGAGGCTCAGCCATATCGAGTCCTTGTCCAATAAATATCAATGTGATGAGTCCCTCCGTAAGGACTCCAGGTAGGAATCCCTAATCTCTAGAAAGGGGCAGATGGGAGTTCCCGTGGTACTTGGGGTTGAGTGGTATTTCAGTGCAGCGGAAGTGCAGTGTTGCAGAGGGCCTGTAGGGAGGTCGGTAGCTGATAATTCAATAAGGTGAATAGACCACAGGTAAGCTGGCGGATCAGCTCAGGCAACCCTCAGCCTTGCACCTGAGCAGGCTCCTGAGGGGCGGGCATCTGTATCTTCGCTATCTATATGTGCTCTAGGGGGATCCAAGGTGGGGAGGAATGGGATGGCCTTAGAGAACTCTCCCTTTGCCTATCTATATGTGCTCTCGGGAGGGATCTAAAGTGAGGAGAAACCGTTTATTAGTGAGGAGAAAGGGGTTGTCCTTAGAAATTATTGAGGCTGAGCTCATATAGGCACCCCTTGCTTTCGAAGATTACGCTTGGTCGTCGCATCAAGTGCTTTAGCAAACTGCCGTTTCAAGGTAACGCCGTGTAGTTGTTTCACTACATCAAAGATCGTAGCGCCCTCACGAAGCATTGCCTTCGCCCTCGGTTCGGAAAAAGCTCGGTATTGAGGGTCAAATTTGAGGTTGGCAACCAATGATTGCTCCGCCGCTATAGCCTGCATCGCTTCCCCTAGCTGTGCGTGTGCCATATTTTCTTTTGGGGTCACCCATTCGAGGTTGGCTACATGATTGTTTTTACGGTTACTGTCCTTGTGGTTCACCTGAGGCTTACCCTCTGGGTTAGGGATGAAGGCATCCGCGACTAGTCTATGGACTAGCTTCCCATGAGGTTTTCCGTTCAAACTGAGGCAGGCTAGGAGGTAACCTTTGTTCGTTGCAGGCTTCAACGCTCGCACCTTGAGCCCCTTGAAGCTGAGGACGGTTCCGTCTTCGGTGATTGCATATCCTGGGAAGCCTGGGATTTGCGCTATAGGGTTTTCGGCGTGAATAGTGTATTTCGGTCTGTTGATGTGAGTACTGAGTTTGTCCATCGGTTTGCTCTAATGTCGTTAATAGGGATTTGCTAAATGAGTACTGTTGAGAAGGGCGATGCTCTAAGGGACTACGTTGCTAGACTGCTGATGGCAGCTCAGCATGCAAATGTTGAAGTTGAAAAAAGAATAGGTTCAAAAAAGGTTGATATTTACTTCGAAGAGCTTTATTGGGGCCGCACGGTTCGGATTGCTGTTGAGTGTAAGAACTATGAGAAGCCGCTCACAAAAGATTACGTTAAGCGTGGGATAGTTTTAGATTATCAACAGTTGCTTACTAAAGGGATGGTTGACAAGGTATATGTTATCGCACCTCAGGAGATAAGCCCTGACACACGAAGTTTTTTACATGAATATGGTTTTGAATTTTATACTTTGGCTCAGCTTCAATCGGTGCTAATGGATTTTACTGGCTATTTGGGAGGGCTGTGCGCCTCTTATAAGGAAGGGGGGCTGCCTGATTATTATATGAGGCCCTCTTTTAATGAGGGGTGTGATCTCGAAGAGAATTTGGCTCAGTGGGTAGGTAGTGATGATTATCAGCCAGTGGCTATTTTGGCCGGATATGGGATGGGTAAAACCAGCTTTGCCCGGCATTTCTCGGCTAAGCTTGCAGAACAATATTTTTTGGGTGGGATTAGTCGCATACCTGTTTATATAAGATTGGGCGATATCTCTTCTGAGCAAAGTCTTGAAGGGCTTCTTGGGAAAACTTTGACTAGCGCTAAGGGGGTGGGGCGTTATAGTTTTGAGTTGTTCATGGAGCTAGGGCGCCAAGGTATGTTTGTCGTACTGCTAGATGGCTTCGATGAGATGAAACATGCCATATCTTGGGAGCAGTTTAAATACAATTTTGAACAGTTGGGGCGGCTGCTAGAGGGTAAATCCAAGGTTGTTTTGTTAGGGCGTCCATCAGCGTTTCTCAGTGATTATGAATCCTCGCTTGTTATACGCGGAGTGCAAAAAGGGCGTGGGAAAGAGATTAGATCTATAGATTGGGCAAATTATCGAGAGATAAAGCTTGATATGTTTACGATGGAGCGAGCTTACGAGTTTATTTGTAAGTATTTATCTTATAAAGTTGGTAGTGGTTCGCAAGGAAGAAAGCTACTAAACGGGGCGGAGGTGAGCGGATTTTTAAATGATCGACTGGGTGAAATACGGAAGCTAGATGTTCATGAGCTTATTCAGCGTCCGGTACAAGCTAAAATGTTGGCGGATATTGCTGCGGATCCCAGTAATCAGCTTTGGAGTTATTCTAGATTTGAGTTGTATGAAATATTTCTAAACCACATAATCGATAGAGAAATGCAAAAGCCGTCTAGGCACATATTCACAGTGGATGAGCGCAGAGGTTTTATCCAGTCTGTGGCGTGGTGGCTATGGAGCGGATCCAATCTTAGCGGTTTTGATTCAGGGGACATTCCAAAGTCTCTCCTTCATCCATATTCTTCTGGGAAGGATATACCTACCAAAGAGGTGTTACGTGATCTGGTGTCTGGATCCATACTCGAAGTTAAGCAGGCAGGGAAATTTTACTTTCCTCACAGGTCCTATCAAGAGTTTTTAGTATCTGAACATGTTCTCAGGCAGCAATGGACTGCTGCTACATTAGGGTTAGTGAGTAGTGCTTTAAATTCTGAGGTTGTTACATTTCTTAAGGAGTCTCCAGATACTAGTTCGGTAAGTACAATGTGCGCCGCCCTTCATGATTTTAAAGGTGGGCTTAACTTCTTGCTCTTAGAGTATCTCGCTTGGGAGGTTATGACTGGGAGGGTGGCCGCTGATGATTTAAGTAGACTGGATGGACATCCATGGGGGGTGGTTGTCAAGCATTTGGCCTCACTTGTTGGTCCGCTATCAAAAGAAGACTTTGAAAGTATTGGTGATGGATTGTTTGTTGATTTTGGCAAAGCGCAGACTCGAGATGTTCGGCTGGCTATTTTACTTTGCTTAATGTTGCATCTATCCTATTCCCCGCCACTCTCCCGTGAGGCTCTGGTAGCGCGTATCGCTGCGCTTCTTCTAGGGGACTCAATTTCAAATATGGAAAAGATTATCGGGGATGGTAAGAAAAGGACTCAGGTAGCGATTCCTGATGGTCGAACAGCTCCTTTTATTAGGTTGATTTTTGTTGGATTTAAACCTGTTTTTCAGACGGGTGAGCTTGTTGTTGAAATTGATGTTTCGGCTATATTTTTGGAGCTTCAGTCCTTGCTCGCCCGCGACTATAAATTTTATGGTTTGGATAAGGTCGGCTTTGATATTTTTAATCTGAGCTATAGATCGATTTCAGGTTATCACGAAGATCTGGCTATCTCGGAGAAAGGAGGGTTGATTATTAAGTATTTTAAGGAGTTTCATGAGTCAGCTAAGATGGTTCAGGTTTCTCAGAAAGTAAAGAAAGGACCTAGATTCTTAACTCAAAACGATTATGACTAAAAGATGTGGGCAGGTGATCTGCTGCTATTTCCTGGAGACCTGCCCATCTCTTCTTCATTGCTAGCGTTCGTACATGCCATGTTCCATCAGCCAGCCAAGCGCTCCTTGAGTAGCTGGGTCATTTGGCAAGATGCCCTTCAGGTTCCTCAGAAGAGCAATTTTCTGGCGCTCCACTTGATCCTCATCTAGGTCCCCTCGTAGTAATAGATTGGCGGTATTGGCTGCTGCCCCTTTAAGCTGTGAGCCAAACTTCAGCGCAGGGAAGTTACCCATGGTTTCCCCTAGGTCTCCTGTGCGCCAAGCCTGAGGTCTCTCTTCTGAGTCCAGCTCAGTTTCTCTCGTAGTGCGCCCAAGTCCCGCATACGGGAGTCCCAGAGGAGTCCCTACGGTGTCGTAGGCCATTGCAGGTGCCGCCATGTAGCTCGACCGCTTTAAAGCGCCCACAGCCAATGTAGAGAGGTCCCATTCACCACTCTCAGAGTTGTATCCCATGGCGTTCTTGTAGAATTCCCGGCGCTTTTCTTCGTCCCTTATGGTCTGCCCTCGAATTGCGGCAAACGCGACGACTCCAATACCTGCGAGCCCCATAGCCCAGGTAAGTTGGAGAGCCTCGTCTATGTCCCGATTTCGGATCCTATTGGCGCCCTTCAAAAACTTCTTCTCCAATGATCGTAGAGAAAACGTCTGGTACTGGGTGACGACTGAGGCCATGGATGCTTTGCCAGAGTCGGCCCATATGAACGTGTCGCCAATACTCGGGCGCTGGATCACATCGGAAACGGCTAGATCCCCCATTCGTCGAATCTCAGCGACTACCTGACGTGCCTCTAGAGCGTTCTTGCCTGACCCTTTCAGGAATCGCCCAGCGTTGAACGTTAGTTTCCCCTTTGGGGTTATCTTGGCGCTCTTTCTGACATGGCCGAGGACCTTCTGGAATAGCTTAGGGTCAACGTTCATGTGCTTCAGTTTGGCAGGGGAGAAAACCTTTGAGGCTTGTCCATTGGCATGTCGTACCAGTTCACTGAGGAACTCTTCCTGAGAGGTTTTGACGATTCGATTGGTGCTTGCCCCTAGGAGCCGCGCCGTTGGTGCAATCTGAGCAAGTCGAGTGGTCCCGGCTTTAAGCGCAGCAATGGGCGCAATTGAGTTCTCTCGTGCTATTGCATAAACGGAGGATAGATGTGAGGGGTAGACCACATCATGGATTTCTTCACCCCAGAGACGATTCTGGAGAAACCGCAAATCATCTGCCGTGGCTTTGCCTTTTGCGACCCGCTGGAACATCTCTCCGACACCGGGGAGCGCTTTGAGAAAGAAGCTCAGTCCGTAGTTATGAATCCCCGCCGCGATTTCGG
The DNA here is from genome assembly GCF_023127795.1 of Pseudomonas sp. W2Jun17. Classification (NCBI taxonomy): domain Bacteria; kingdom Pseudomonadati; phylum Pseudomonadota; class Gammaproteobacteria; order Pseudomonadales; family Pseudomonadaceae; genus Pseudomonas; species Pseudomonas sp. W2Jun17. The sequence continues at coordinate 84,256 of NZ_SPKO01000009.1, forward strand.
TGTAGTTCAGGGGCCCCATATAGGCGGACTTCGCCACAAACGATAGGTTCGTGAAGGACCCTAACAACTGATCAAGCCACGTTCCATTGTCTGGTCGGAGACTCATTCCATAGATCTTTTTGGCGGCAATGTTCAGAGCGTTGAGATCTCCTTCAAGTTGACGCTTCAGCTTGGGGTTATCATCCCGTGTGGCTTTCGCAACCTGCTGGGCAATTCTAGAAGTTCTCTCCATAAATCCGGCCAAGCCAGCATCACCAAGTCCCACGGACATTGCCAGGTCACCGGCTGTACGCTTGTGGTAGCTGTGCATGATTGCCCGTACATCACCACTACGAAGGTCTCGATTGATATTGAACTTTGAGCCATCCGCCAGGGTGATCTCAGCGTCAGTCCTGAAGATCCCTCGGGAACGCATGAAGTCAGGAAGCTCCTCTGGTTTGCTAGATCTATACAGGTGAGCCTTAATGCGACTCATGTCCTGGTCCACATAGCCCAGGGCCTGGTTCTTCGCCTTCTGGAGAGCCCAACGGCGGAAGTCAGAGGTCAGCTTCCCGTTTTCATCGAGAGCCTTCCTGGCTACTTGCTGAGCACTGGCGGCGGCTTCAGGAGTCTCCGCGTTCTTCAGGGCTTTTTTAGCGAGCTTTGCGAACTCATCCTCATAAGCCTTGACTGCATTGGCACGGACTTGAGGGTTCCCCAGGGAGGCATAGAGAGCTCTCCCAGCGACCTCCAGCAGACGGTTATCACCACCAACCCGTCCAGAGGCCCTGGAGATCTTTGCTGTATCCATGATCACTGGGGAGTAGTTCTCGACACCTTGCCATTCCCGAGGGTTCTCCACGATGTCCGTACCAGACCCGTAGCGTCTCGAAGGGGCCAGCACGTCACCAATACGGCGATCATAGAATTTACCCATCAGGTCAGCCGCTTCGGAGACCCCCTTGGGAATCCCTTCACGGTTTCCAGTTTCACGGGCCAGCGTCACGAGATAGCCGAACTGATCTTCAAGTTCAGCATTGGAGAGGCCGGTGTGTCTCTGGGAGCGGATGTACTCTTCAGCATGGCGGGAGTAGGTGGTGTCTACATCGAACCACTCGTTGTCCAGGTTACGCTTGACCTCCTCGCCGGTCATTCGACCGAGACCTGAGGTGCCATCCTTGTAACCTTTGTCATTCCTGAAGAGGCCCAGAGCTGCTGTGCGGATGTCCTCGTTTTGACTGGAGCGCATCCGTTCGCCAATCGTCGAGAACCGAGCTACTGGGCTATAAGTATCTTCCTTGAGTACCTTCGAGGTGAGAGGACCTGGCTGATAGCGTTGCTCTGGGATAATCCCTGCATCCTCAAGAGTCTTGGAGGTTTCAGCGTCTTCGACGTACCGAAAGGAATCCATGGGATTGTTCTTGCCGAATGCCGTCTTGACCCCTACTGCGACTCCATGAAGCGCTGCTCCACCGACTGCTCCAGCAAGGATCGCAGACTTGTAGTCGGCATCGACCCCTGTGGAGGTTTCCCGGAGGGATTCAGTAAGAGCTCCATATGCAGCACCTTCCGCACTAGCTCCGACTGCTCCCGCAAGGATTCGAGCTGTTCCAGGATTGAAGAGTTGACCAACTTGAGCTCCTCCAGGGATGAAGAAGGCGCCATAAGTAACTGGATCACCGAGCATCTCCCCAAGTCCACCTGACAGAGAAGTAAGGACTCCTTGACGCCCATCAGCAGCCGCTGTGGATCTATTTTCTTTTGCCATGTCGATGAGTCCATCAAGGTCCTCTCCTGAGTATGCGTGGTTGAATACGAAAGAGGCACCGGCTTCACCGATGCCAGCATCCTTCACTTTCTGGATCTCGTCCCCGGTGGGAACCCAGTCGATGTCCCGTTCAGTAACCGGGATGGTGACTCGGCCAGAGCGGATGTCTGAACCAATGGAAGATCGTTGTAGGCCATCCGTGAAGGCATCCCACTTGGATCTCTCGGAGTCCGTCCCGAGTTCTTCAGGAGAAGCCCCGGAGACCCGATCTACAGCACTTTCGATTGGAGCCTGGGTAGGTCCAAAGTGGATACGGCTAGGCGCTCTTGTGCCATCTGCTGCCCAGCCTGACTGCTTTCCCTCGAAGATCTGCTTGAGATACCCACGGGTTTCCGCTGGTAGCTCTACGTCTTCGATGATCCCACCAGCTTTGTCGATTCTCCGCTGGAGAGCTGTAGGGCCCATGTTGTAGGCCGCAAGGGCGAGTTCATCGGATCCTCCGAAGCGTTTCTTGAGGTCAGCCATGTAGCGAGCTTGGGCCGGGATGGACTTCTCTGGGTTGTGGAAGTCTTCTTCGGTCATCAGCCCGTAGGCTTTACCTGTGCCTTCGATGAACTGGGAGAGGCCCCGTGCTTGACCATACTTGGTCATCGGGCCGATTGCTTTAGGGTTCCAGCGGGACTCAACGTAGCCTTGACGCTCAAGGAGGTCAGGACTTACGCCGGATTCTTCCCCTGAGGCCGCATAGAGAGAGCGGTAGGGGGATTCTGTAGGTGCTGGGTTTTGATCATTGCGCATGGGAGGGGATTCCTTTTAGGTTCCCTTGCAACTGAGACTCCAGCGCCCCACAAGGGCAACTCAGGCAGACTCAGAGAGTAGGAATAAGTGGGCTGAACGTGTTGGGGGGGGGGGGCAGGGGCGCCGGTCAACTTGATTCAGAGTGGATCACTTGCCAGAGACGCTGCCGTCTGTTAGATGGGCTATTAGTCTTGTAGGGGCTGTATGTATTCCTGCTTGCATAGAGCGAAGCTGTTCCCATTTTTTACGGCTAGAAATACGGATTTATGTGTCTATCGTCATCGTCCTTGCGACTGAGAAGAACAGTTGATGGTCATCCTGCATGTTTTGCGTATTGGTCACGAACGAAACCCCAGCAGAGTTGAAGATACAGACGCCTTGACTTACCCCCGCACTGGTGGGAGTTAACTGAGTGGTGACGGGCAGGTTGAACCTGATATCAGCCTTTGATGGAAAGCCGAGGGTCACCCCTTTCGTCATAGCTCCAGACAGTCCACTCAGGTTGAGCCTTACCAGGATCTGACTGCCTTGATTCTTGATTGCTGAGGTCAACGGGGCATTGAGTGCTTTGTTGGTAACACCTGATGCTGGGTTGAGCGCGAGGGGGAACCACCAGTCGTGATAATCCAAAACCTGCGTTTTCGAAGAAACTGACAACCCTAACTTTTTGGCGATAGTTTCAGCGATGAGCTTGTGACCTGCGACGTTAGGATGCAGATCGTTGCTAAATAGGTTAAGGGTCTCAATCAAATACGCCGAATTCGGCACAATGCCGTTTTTCATGAAGAAGTCAGGGAAAGGAATGTACACCCCCTTGGTCTGTGTAGCCAAACGTCGAAGTTGTGCCCGCGTCCTATTTTCGGGGCCTACGTACCAGATGAAGTCGGGAACAACCACAGGGACTTCGTACTGGTTCGCATATTGAATTAGCCAGTCTATTACCTGAGTGAACTCCTTATACTTTGTGTCATCGTTCTGGTGGTCGTAGAAATCGTTTACGCCAAGGGCCATGACAAAAAGAGCCGATTCGGCCATCAGTTTTTGCACACATATTTGGCTGGTATTTCTGAGTTTTCGGCCACTCTGCGACATATTTTGCAGGACAGCCTGATTTGCGGCTTGGTAATAGCCTATACCTGTGATTTCAGCGGCCGAGGAAGCCCTGATGGTTATCTTGCAAGAGCCTAAGCCGTTGTCCTTAAGCACGAAACCGTATCCGGCAAATGGATTTCTAGTTGCAGCGTAGGTATTAATCGTGGTCAGCAGCGTATCATTGATCAGGATATCAAAGCCGCCGCCTGAAGGGTTTTGCGCATAGTAGATCGTAGCTACTTCTTGAAAGGTGGGGACAGTGATGTCTATTTGAGCGCCCGCAGTCGCTGTGACATATGAAGCGCCAGTAGGTACGTCCAGCAGCGTGTCATATAGAATCCAGTTGGCCCCAATAAGGACATCGTGAATATCAGAGTTTACGGCGCCAGTCTCTGGGTTGGCGAATGGTAGGAGTGGGGTAACTCCATAACTGTACGTGCCCAGTTCAACGTTAAGCATACGTTTGAACAGGTTAACCCAACCATTTCGATACCAGTCATCTGCGAACGCTCCATGAGAAATAGAGTCACCTAGGACGTGCATAAAAGGCGCCCCACTGGAAATTCGCGAACGGACCCTGGGAAGGATCACATTCTTACCGAAGATTTCAGACTCGACCGATAGGCCGAGGGAGTCTATGGAGGAACTTACGGTATCAATCCCGTGTTGTAGTTGCTGAGCCTGTCGCGCCAACGCGTCGGTAGTATCCCGGACTGTTCCTGAGCCATCTCCGATAAGCTCGGCTCCATCAGCCCCTGAAAGATCTTGAATCACATGAGGTAGCAGATCTGGAGCTCTGTAGAAGATATTCGTAGCGTTGTTAATAGGCCCCTGAATAGCCGATAGTAGATCACCAAAAAACATCCGAGACCACTTTTTGGTAACAGCGTCTTGGTCCTGGATAGGATCGGCTAGATTTTTTATTCCCAAGCCAAGAGCATTCCATCTAGAGTCAAAATCAACCCTCATGGAACCATTAGATACAACTGCGGCCTCTTCAGCGATATGCAGTAGCTGTAGCTGAAACAGCTCAAGGTCGTTCGCTCGAAGTACTGAAGCATCTTTCCAGGAAACTAGCCGCTGGCTGGGGTCGGTATGTCTTTCTAGTGTTACGGCTTTACCGGCAGGAATATCTCCTTTTAAGAATCTAATGCGAGTCTTATCTAAGAAGTCATAATCCACACCGAAAGTTTGTAGAACTCCTTCCAGTTGAACAGTTATGAATCTTTGCGAAAGGTAGTCAAAGGGGATGTCAAAGATTGAGGATGCTTCACTCTTTTTGTAAGTGATAGGCGCGTAAGCTGCCATAGAGTTCCTTGGAAGTATCTTTGGGGCCTCAGAAAGAAGCCCCGGAGGGATGTTTAAGGCTCCTCTACGCCATGAGCGATAAGCCACGAGAGTGCGGTTTGAGTCGCTGGGTCGTTAGGGAGAAGCCCTTTCAGATTGAGCAATATGAGTTTCTTCTGCCTTTCGACTTGCTCAGGGTCTAAGGAGGGGCGCATCAAGTTTCCTGCTGCCACACCGGACTGAATCATTTGGGGTCCGTATTTCACGGCAGGGAAGTCCCCAAAGGTGTCCCCAATGTCCAAACCCTTCCAGGCTTTCTCCGGTGTATCGCCCGGTGAGGCCGTTAGGGTCATTCCGGCGTAGACGAGGTTCTGTGATTGGCATTCGGTGAGCCTCTCACTGAGCCTTGAGACCTGCAGGCTCGTATTGGTGGTTTATGTGGGTAGTCCTAAGGTGAGGAGAAACCTGGCGTGTGCTGGACTGGCTAGACCCATGGCCTTATGCTGGCTCAATACTGAGTGGTTACGGGAAGCAATTTTTTGAACTGCTTTAATGCATGGAATAAGGATGTTTATGGCTATTGATGGTTACGATAAAAGATCTTTTGGGAAAAAGTTAAATGAGGTGGTTTCTCCATCGAGACCTATTCTCTCGATACAACATCTTGTTGGACGAGAAAAGGAATTGGATCGGATCGAGAAGGCTTTAATGGCTCATGGTCGTAACGTATTTATATTTGGTGAGCGCGGCGTAGGGAAGTCCTCGCTTGCAGCAACTGCTGCCAACCAATGGCAAAGCTCTGATGCGGGGTATATAGATGTTTCTTGTGCTCCCGATTCGACTGTAAAATCAATAGTTTCAAGTATAGCTGCTCAGGCTATTAAGAGAGCGTGGACGACTAATGTTAAGCTTAGTGAGGACGTTTCTGTAAAGTTTAAGTGGTTGTCCTACTCTTTGAAGAGTGAAAGTTCTCCAGTGGACTTCTCTACCAAGATAACCTGTTTGAGCGACGCTGTTGAAGTCTTGAAAGAGGTTTCTCAGCTTCACTCCGATGCGCCGGTTGTAGTTGTGGATGAGGTGGATCGTATAACAAGCGATGCCGAAATTGACATGCTTGCGGACTTGTTGAAGCAAATGGGGGATAAGCAGATAGCTCTGAAGTTTATCTTTACTGGCGTGGGAAGTACGCTAAATGAGATCTTAGGTTTTCATCGGTCAGCTATTCGGCAGCTTGAGACCATAGAACTCCCAAAATTGAGCTGGGATGCTCGCTGGGATATAGCTATTGCAGCGCTGGGTGAATTTGGTATTGAGATTAATCGTGATATTTGTGTTCGCATAGCCGCCGTAAGTGACGGGTATCCTTACTACGTCCATCTCATGGTAGAGAAGTTACTGTGGATTTTGTTTGAAAAGGACGATGTTGTAGTTACTGTGGCATGGGAAGATTACTTTGCAGCTTTGGATGATGCTATTCTGAGCATTTCCGCTGAGTTAGCTAGACCTTACGAGCTTGCAATAAATCAAAGAACGCAAGACTATGAAGAAGTCTTGTGGTCGACTTCTGCTGATGAGTGGCAGGGAGCTTACCTATCTTCGATGCACACCAGGTATAGAAATATCATGGAGCAGGTTGATGGTAAGGAACCTTTGAAGTATGAAACATATACGTCACGGATAAGGAATTTACTCAAGCCAGAGTACGGCAGTATTCTCGTTAAGGGTACAAGGCAAGGATATTACCATTTTAAAGAGAAGATGCTTAGAGGGTACATCAGGATGCAAGCGGAGGCTAATCGGGTGGAGATTATAAGCGAGGAGGCAAGCGCCACTATTAAGAATTATATTCGAGTTCCTGCAAGGAATGTTGGTTACTTTAAGTCTGAAACCCCAAAGGGTTTTTGATGATGATTTGAGCAAGTGTAGGTGGTGATAAAAAATATTCCCACACTTGCTCCAAAAAAGTATTGGTTTAAGTCAGTGGATTGTCCGCTTGTTCGGATTGTTGAGTAATTGGTTGTAGGCATAGCGGAGGGCGGTAGCTGGATATCTATTGACAGTAATGTCGCTGTAGTTCAAGGGGGACACCTTGAGTCCCATCCGTGTTGAGTAATCCTCCGCAAGCTCTTGCATTTGCGCCCAACCCCTAGGGAGACTCATTGAGATACTTCCGTTTGGGCCTTCTTTTTGAAGGATCGCTAGAGCTGTCTGAAGGACATTACAAGCAACCTGAATAGCTATGGGTAGTTCAAGCGTGGTCTCTTCATGTTCGGTTTCGTGAAACTGTTTGGTGAGTTCAGCTAGTAAACGAGTGGTCATTGCCCATTTCCGGTTAGTTCTAAGGTGGGGAGAAATCTCGGTATTACGGTACTGGAACCCAAATCCAGTGTGTTCAAAGGCGCTCCTCCTTGAGTTCTGAAGAGACTGCTGAGCTATGCCCTTGCAGATTTCACGGAGGAGCGCCCTCGGCGAACCTTCAGAAGCTCCGCCTGGGGTTAGTCCCGAACTGAAGGCCCTTGAGTGCTCTCCAGGTCCAGGCGGGAGTATTGAAGGCTCCGTGCTCAAGCCATTCCTGGAAGCCGTGTTGCGCCCACTGACATCCTTTGGCGGGATTGAAGGAGCCGTAGGGGAATCTCCAGGACTCCAGGGAAACGAAGTTCATAGCCCGAGGGTGTGTGTCTGTTTTAAGAATCTCCGCAAGGGCTCCCATTTGAGCCTTGGTTGTTTGTGTGTCTGCCCAGGCAAGAAGAGCTGCGGCGTCTTCGTTGAGACCTTCAGGGTCAAAGCCTGTGCAAAGGCAGAGGTCGGCAAGGAACGGGAGGGCTTCTTTAGGGGCGCTAGTCGGGAGCTGTCGAATGATGTTCATCATGGTTACGGGTCCTGGCAGGTTGATGGTTAAACAGACGCTGTTACATGGATTCCCTGTTTCCAGGTGTCTCGCCCTATGGCGATGAGAAGCTCTCCTGTGGAGATCTCATGCCCGTGTTCCAGGTGGTCCTGATGGGTTTCCAAGAGAAAATCCTCTCGACCTGATTGGCCGTCACAAAGGGCAACCCCAAGGACTTCACCACTGTCAGCATCAATGACTGTGAAGCTGTAAGTGCTGCCGCGCTTGCGGTGCTTGAGGAGAGTTCCTGGAGCCTTGGCCGCTTGGGTCCATTCGTTGGCTGTGGTCTTCTTGATCATCTGGTGATTCCTTTTTTGAGGCTGAGGGGATCCCTTGGGGCTTTCTGGGGAGAGCCTTAGCTGGTAGATCTGGATGATTTATTTGTACCTGTGCTGTACCCGCTGGATACCAGAGAGCTATGGAATCGTGTAATCTTGTTGTCACTTGTTCAACGTTGTGTAACGCCATTGTTGGACATTGTTAAACAATCGTCAACACTTTGAGAGGATATTTTGTGAGCGATCAAAAGGTGGGCCATTCAGACCCGATGGTTAGCATGGGAGTGCGTCTTCCGCAGAGCGTTAAGGATGCGTTGGAGGAAGCGGCAAGAGGAGAGGGGCGGACACTCAGTAACTATGTCGTTAGGGTGCTCCAGGCACATCTCGTAGCAGCTCAGGCAGACAAGTCCTGACGCCCTTTAATCTGATTGAGAAAACCAACCAATATGGACATTACGCACAAGCATGCTGATCACTTGATCATCATTGAAGGCCAGCCTTTCAAGGCCAATGACTCTGGTATGTGGGATCTGACGGAGATCTGGCGAATCCTGAAGCTACCCAAAGGTAAAGCCCCTGCTCAGTGGCGGACCAATCAATCTAAGCGCCTAGAAGCTATGCAGAATTTGCACAGCTCCAATGGCTCCGGGTCTTGGGCAACCAAACGCGGCGCACTGGCATATGCTGCATGGGTCTCTGAGGAATTCGAGACAATGGTTTATGACGCCTTCGAGGCCATCCTTGAGATGCCCGAGGTTGCTCAATTGGTCGCTGTCAAAATGCAGAGCCTTGGCAAGAACCATAGCGCCGAAATCCTCAAGCGGCATATCACCGAGAACCAAGAGCGGAACTCTATTCTTCGGAAACTCAAGAAAGGTCCCCAGAAACCTAAGTCAGCAGAGCAAATAGAGCGCGAAAGGCTTTCCCGGATGGCTTACAGAAATGAGAGCAGGTCTAGGAAGCAAGGGGATCATATTTAGTTATGGTCTCGTGGGCGCTGTCTTCTGGGTCACGTAGGGGTTTGCTAGGGTTCAATATTCTAGGTAGCACCTAAAGGAGTCCGAGGAGGGCGCCAAATGATCAACCCGATAATCCAGGCGATGCAGGCTAGAGCGGAGTTGCTAGACATCCAGGAGAGCACCCAGGGCCTGGACGATGCCCTAGCGAATCTTGCGGGCTGGCTGGAGATGAGGCAGGAGGATTTACACGAGGATGACGTGACAGTCTTGTTAGAGGTCGGTGGGATTCTCTACAGGGAAGGACTTAAGCGAAGAATGGGAGAGTGAACAGGAGGAGGGCTCCAGGAGACCCTGTTGGATCTCCGTCTGGGTCTTCATGTATTCCAGGTGGGAGGATTCCTCGGGTTTCTCGATGGTGACTACGGCGGCGCCCTTGAGGATGTCCTCAATCATCATGTCGCAGGCCACAGAGAACCTTACGTCCAACCAGCGCGCAAAGAAGACGGCCAGCTTCGGGTGAGCCCAGGTGGCACCATACCGGCCTTTGGACACGTCAGTTAAAAGCGCGGATTTCGCGGCTTTAGAAAGTTCGTTGCAATAGTCAATTGTGTCAGGAGATCGCTTGAAGTGGCTTAGGTCCTTCCCGAACTCCTTAGCGGCCTTCGTCATATTGAAGTAGCCGTCTTCCCTGAAGGTGAACGTCTTCCCTTGCCAGTCCTTGGTAATCAGTTGGGTAGCTTGTTGTGTACTTTTTGCAGACATGAGGATGCTCCTAGGGTCCTCTCCGAGAGGCCCGTCATTGGAGCCATTTGCTTAAGTCAAAACCAGGGCAATGCCTCGAGCTCCAACCTGGAAGGCCCTCGTCATGATCCGGGGAGAGATCCCGGTGGCCTACAATCTTGGCACTCGAATATCTGGTTGTGAGCTGGCCCAGTAGGACCTTGAGGGTCTCGTACTGAGGCACGGTGAAGTTGTCCGAGGGTTTCCCCTGGGTATCGACACCACCGACCATGCAGACCCCTACGGAGTTGCTGTTGTGGCCTGCTACATGGGCGCCGATCTCAGTTTCTCTACGGCCAACTTCGATGGAGCCATCACGGCGAATCACATAGTGATAACCGATGGTCACGAAGCCCCGCTTGAGGTGCCACTGAGTGATTTCACGCTTTCCAATATCCGACTTTGGGCCGGTGGCTGAGCAATGAACAACGATGAGATCTGTACGGTCTCGGTCCTTGAGATAGGGCTTCGCCCGGTCTCTGACGCTTGGCTCAAAGCCGTAGCCATTTGAACTCAAGATGTCTTCGTCCTCTGTAAAACCGTAATCTAACGCAGTGAGTTTAGGCTCAACTTCAAGCTTCAGGATCTTCACTGCGCGGATCCGCAGGGTGACACCAGCGCCTAGGAGGGCGGTGTAGAAGGGGAACACGAAGACCGAGATGCGAGCAATGGTGCCAGTACCTATCTTCAGGTCATGGGTTAGGGCTTCGCCTTTACCATCGAACAGAGCGATTTTGCGCTCAACGACTTGCTGGGTCTTCTTGTCGGTGTAGCTTGCTTTCGACTTGAAGTTGAAGACCAGATAGTCAACGCCGTCCTCTTCGGTTTCCTCCATTGGGAGATCCGCCAGTTTCACCTTCTTGCCAGAGCCTTTCTTCTTGGCTTCAGCCTCTTGTACCTGCCGGTCGTGTTCAGCCTGCTGGACCTTCTCCAGGAGCTCCTGGAACTTGATCGCGCTCGGTTCGTCAGCACGAACTTTCAGCAGGGTCTTGTAGACGCCTGCGTCGTCGTACTGGGTGTCCGGTTTCAACAGGCAAGGCCGCATGAGTTCACCTGCTGGGGAGATCGCTGCTACCGAATAGTTATCCGCCATGAGATGCTTCTTTGCAGTCTTTGAGAGGCCCTCTATGAAGCCCTGAGAAGCTCCTGTGGTCAAACCTAAAGAGCCACACGGAAAGCGCGCGCTTAGGTGCTTGTCTAGGGAATCCCAAAGAGGTTCCAAAGGAAGCCGAAACAGATAGGCGCATATTGATTCATTTGCAATTATTGGCAGGCTATCTATTTGTGCAATAAAGGATCCCTAAGGACCCTCTACCCCTCGACTAACTCCGCTGCTTTACGGACCCTGAACACTGTAGTCCTATCCAGGCCGAGCTCTTTACCTATCGCGGTATCTCCTAGTCCTTCAGCCTTGAGAGCCAGGATACGTTCCAGTAGAGGCTCCCCTTTGGGTTTCCTTCCCTTGTACTTCCCATCAGCTTTGGCCTTCGCAATGCCTTCCCGCTGGCGCTCCAGCATCATCTCCCGTTCAAACTGAGCCACGGAACCCAATACGTTCAGCATCAGGCGCCCTCCCGCAGTCGTGGAGTCTATTCCCATGCCGAGGATATTCAGCCCTGCTCCGAGCTCATCGAGCCTCTTCAGGATCTCCCCTAGGTGATGAACGCTACGGGCGAGTCGGTCAAGCTTTGTGACTACCAGAAGGTCCCCCTTGCGGAGGTCCTGGAGCATCCTCTCAAGCTCTGGGCGATCAGCAACAGAGGAGACCTGTTCCTTGTAGAGCTTCTCCACACCAGCAGCTAATAGCTCTCTTTCCTGGGCTTCAAAGCCTGCTACCTGTTCGAGGGTTGAGGTTCGAGCATATCCAATGCGCATGATGAGTCTCCGTGAGGGAAGTGTTGCGTTGAAGTCTTAAGATGTCCTTACGGTAGTGTTGCAAATATCATAAGTCAACTCTAACGCAACACTTTTGCCCGTTCTCTGCAACGCTGCATTAGGGCAAGGTCTATTGCAACGGTGGCGCTGAATGGGTTCCCGATAGGACCATGGTCTGCCTTGGTCTTCCTACAGTGGCGCCCGCAGGCACGCACGAGTAAACGACCGGGAGCGCACCCAGGCAGGCACCCGCACGGGGGTACGGGCGGATACGCGAGCCTTAATAAGGGGGCTCACATTTTTCTCAAAATTCCAAAGCTCCTAATAGCTTGATCTGGTAAAAGGTAAGCATGATCAGAAGGGGGTCCTATGGGTGAAGCTTTCAAGTATTTACTACCTGCTCTACTTGCATTATTTGCGTGGTGGCTAAAAGTATCCCGTGAGCATAAAACTGTCGGTCGGGCCATTTTTGCGGAAATGCAGGCTCTTTCGGATATCGTTCAGGCTAGAGGTTATTTAAAGGGGCTTCACGATGTAGCTACTAAATTACGCGTAGCAGGTCCTTTTGCTGATCCTTTTCCATATCCAGTATCAGTCGGAGATCACTACAATCGTGTCTATGTGGCGAATCTTCAGAATCTTGGATTTTTAGAGGAAATTGAAGCGGGTTTGGTAGTACGGTTTTACCAGCTTGCCGAAAGCGTTGTAAGGGAGGTCACTGAGGGCGGAGTTCTTCACAAGGGTACCAATGACCCCGCAGTGTTTGATGAAAACGCTTGGATACTTCAGGAAGCGCTTAACGTCTTTAAGTCCATCAAGGAACTACGGGATCAACGCTCAAAACTTTTTTGGATGAGGCGTTACTGGATCGCCATTAGCTAAAGATGTTGGGCATTAGTTGGGGGTCTGGAGGGCCTCTAAGAGGATACCAAGCGCCTGAGCGACATCAGGAGAAAGGTGAACGCCAGCAGCAGCCGCAACAGCGACCACAAAAGCCCATGTGCGTTTATCACGGAGCAAGCTTTTAAGGCCCTGAAGGGGCGCACTTTTGCTCGGTTCATCGTGGGTTTGTACGATCATAATTCATCCTTGTTTGTTCTGATTTCTACTTTCAACATGGCTACGGCCTGGGCCATGACTTTAATAGGTTCTCGGCTGCCGTAGAGTCCAAAGGTCATGGAGCCGTCCTCATGGCCTACGAGCCGTTTAATGATTGAATCCTGAACGCCGGCTTCCCTGAGGTCGTCGATGAAGGTGTGACGGAAGCTATGGAAAACCTTTCTGGGATCTGTAACTCCACGCTTGTGGCGATACCTACCAAACCATTTACTAGGGGCGTGGCCCAGTTGCCCGCGTTTAGGGATTAACTCTGGGAAAACCCTTGAGGGGCTATCCACGTTCATTTTCTGGACATGCTCAAGGAATCCCATGCGGACTACATCTGAGTGAATGGGGACTAGCCGCTGGCTGCTTGGACTCTTCAGCTTTTGCTCCTGGTGAGTTGCAGCAATGCGAATACACGCGACCCCTTGGACAGTAACAATGTCATCTGTGTAGAGCTGACAGAGCTCCTCCATGCGTGCCCCCGTAGCTCTCCCGAGTATCACCAGCCAGAATCTCCAGGGATGCTTTTCAGATTCCTTGCGGAGAGCTTCACAGTCGAGGAGGGCGGTTATGTCCGAAGGATTGAAAGACAGTCGAGCATCCTTGGACGAGGTGGCTACCATCACTTTCATTCCCTTTAATGGGTTGTGGTCGATGTATTGGTTTTGAAGGCACCAATTGAAGAACGCAGAGACCTTTCTCAGGCGGTTATTCACGGTCACGGTGGAGATGGGGGTGTATTGCATTCCAGAGTCGATAACCTGCCGCAGGCTCTTACCGGAGAACTCAGGACGCAACCCGAAGTATTGAGGGCATTGGCTCAGTAACCCTTTGAAGGTCCTAGCATCGGTTGAGGTAAAAGCTGAAGGCTTGCGATCTCCCATCAGCTCGAAGAAGTCCCTTAGGCAGCGCTCAACCTCTTGGATATTTCCTTCCCGCCAGGAACCTCCCTGTTTGCCCTCAGCTATATAGTCATTCGCCAGAGACTCCAGAGTGGGTTCAACCTTTGCTTCTTGGAGGGATGTACTCATGACAGTTAGCGCCGAGATCGGAACGTTGAGCTCGGTAGCTGAGTCGTCGTGGAGCCACTGGTAGCATAGTTGGTTGAGGTCTCTCAGGGATTTCAGTGGGTTCCTGTTCAGATGCTCAGAAACGTTGAACGCCAAGCGCCCCGCGAGATAAAGGGCGGCTCGTCTATTCGTGACTCCCAAGCTAATGCGGAAAGTGGGTCTCCTATGGTCGAGGGCCTTGGGTAGCCTCAAGTTCAGGTAATACATGGTCTTGCGCCGGATGATGAAGGCCAAAGTGGGTCACCAGAGTGGTACAGCTAAGTGGTACAATGCTGACCACACCCTGAGGCTGACTGGAGGTCTTCGAGGTCTCACAGTGAGAATTGATCAGGGATTTTATAAGGGATTTCAGTAGGGCATTACCTTGGAAGCCCAGCCCATCGGTCCCCCCGCAACGATTACCCGTGAACCTGGTCAGAGCCGGAAGGCAGCAGCCACAGCGGGAACATTGTGTGCCGGGGTGTGGCTGGTGGGGTTGCCTCCATAACGCTCCCTTCTGTTTTACCTATTCCTGAATCCATATAGTCAGCCAGTCATCTGTGACCCTTATCGCACAGTGCACGACGGCCACTCCACGACTAGTGGCATACTCCCAAGCGTGTCTTTCCCCTGGCTACGAGGCTGTATGCACTCGGAACATTTTGATTTGTCCAGCCCTGTGTTCTTGCCGATCACCGAGCAAGCCTGTGCGGGTTTGCTGAGCGGTGACGGTGCAGCAGCGCTGGTAGCCCTGAGTGAGCCGGAGTTGGCGGCGGTGCTGGTGATCCAGAACCTGGCGCAGGTGCCCGAAAGCGACCTGAGCGCCAATGGTGCCGAAAAAGTGTTGGCCAAGCTGATTGACTGGGCGGTAGAGGCCAGCCATTCGGCAAGCGTCTCCCTACTCTCCGAGGCGCAGCGGCTGTTCGACCAAAGGAAGCTGTACTTCGGCCTCAATGTGGTCAAAAGCCTGAAGCTGCGTTTTCTGTTAGCGGAGGAAGTGCAGGCGCGCGACTATCTGTTGCCCAGCGGCAAGTGGGACGTAGAGTACAAAGTCCGCCATCTCAAGACCAATGATCCCTTCAGCAAGCAGATGGTCACGCCCAGGCATCGCGAGCGCTGGTTGAGTGCCGAGCAAGACAAGTTGGTCAGAACCTTCCGCGCCAACTTGAACGAAGACCTGCATGTTCAGGGCTATGCAGGTATCGGCAAGAGTCACCTGCTGGTGGCCTTGATGGAGCACTTGCGTCCGGAAAAGACTTTGTTGCTGGCGCGTACCCCGGCAAAGCTGGAAACCCTGCGTGCCCGTATGGTGGGCGTACGCGAGCGAAAGGCCGGGCACACCTTCCATGCATTCGCCCACGCCTTGATGCAGGGGCCCAGGCCCAAGCCGCTGACTGCGCAGGTGAGGGCGCCGAGCAAGCAGGCACTGGCTCAGGAGCTGAATATCTTCGGCTTTCGTGGCCTGCAAGGGCAGGCTGTGGTCGACGTTTGCCTCAACGTATTGCAAGCCTACTGCCGCTCCTGGGAATACAGCCTGTCGGCGAAGCACTTGCCGCATTTCAAACAGCCGCTGTCCAGCGTTGATGCCAGGGCACTGCTCGAATATGCCAGCCGGCTATGGAGCTATCTCGAAGCGAATCCGGCCTGGGGCAGCCAGACTGGGTTTGAAGCCTTGCTGATGATCAAGCGCGCCAGCCTCGCCGGCTGCGTGGTGCCCGAGCGTTATACCCACGTCCTTATCGACGAGAGCCAGGATATTCCGGCGCCGCTGCTGCAAATCATCGAGCGGGGCCGGCAGGTGCTGATAACCCTGGGGGATGAGTATCAGCAGGCCAGTGGAGTCATGGTCAGGCGCGCCCGTGAGGTGCGCCATACGGATGTGTGTTACTCCGTGCGCTCCGGACGCAATGTCGAGCGCCTGGTCAATCCCTTGATCAGCCAGCATTCGGATAAGAGCAAAGTGCTTTTCGAGGGGGCTCGGGATGCCGACGTCGGTATCGAGTTTTATCCGCTGGGCTTTGTACCGCCGCAAGGCTGCGTGGTATTGACCGCATCCCACTGGGACACAATGAAGTGGGCCATCCAGTTGAGCGAAGCCCGTTGTGCGTTCAGCCTGGCCGGTAAAGAAGCGCAGCAGTCGCTCAAGTATTTTATGGACACCGTGGTCGCGTTGTTCAAGCCTGACTTCTACAGCAGCGAGTTCAATGACAGCGGGCCCCACCCGTTTTTCAGCGATATGGCCGATTGGCAGCAAGTACGCGAGGCCTGCCAGTTCGATGAGGCGTTTCTCTGGGTCGAAGCTGAGCTGCAAAAAGGCTTTAATCTGGCGGATGTCACGCGCTTGAACAGGCAAAGCGGCCATCCGGATGAGCGCTGCCTCTTGATGTTGGCGCAAGACGCCGGTGGCATGGAGTTCAACCGGGTGTTGCTCACACCAGCGTTGTTGACCAACGTAAAGTTCCAGGATGCCTACGCGTTCGACCAGCGACTGTGTGCGGTGTATATCGCAATTTCGCGAGCAACCCAGCAGCTCTATCTGCCCTACGATGTGGTTGAGTGGCTCGACTATCACAAGTATCAGAAAACCCGCGAATTACACGGTTACTGAAGGATTTAATCCAGCTGTTTCACAACTTTGGAAAAGCCCTCTGGACAACCCCCAGACCGCCTTGTTAGCTTGCGCCGGCCACTTGTTTCAGAGCATGACAAGGGCATGGACTTGATATTGAAGTGCTATCGCTTCTCTAACTTACAAGGATGTCTGTCATGAAAAGCCTGCAAGGGTTGCCTCGACTTATCAGTGCCTCAGTCGGCGCTCCCGGCAAAGCCCGCAACTTGCCCGCCGATGTGCAGTGCATCCAATATTTATTCAACCTGATCATTCCCAAAATGGGCTTTGCCTTGCTGGAAAACGGCAAGTGCGATGGCCAGTTGGTGCAGTGCATCAGCCAGTATCAGTTCCGCCATCTCAAATATGCTCATCCCGATGGGGTGATCGACCCCACGGGGCGTACGTTCAACAGCTTGATCGAGGAAGCGGTGAAAGTACCCGTACGGGCCTTCCCGACCATGCGTATTCCGAGCTTTCTCAACGCATTGGGCAATAACAACGTCGATGCGGTGCAAGCCACGGTCAATGTCTACCTGAACCAGGTGCGTGCGGTGATCGAGGCCGAGCGGCGCAACCGCCAATTAATGCTGCAGGCCACCTGCGACGGCGGCACGACGCTGAGCGATACGGACTTCCAGAATGCTGCCAAGCAATTGGGCAACGGCATCTCGGTGAATGTGGTCAAGGCGTTCGCCACCATCGAGTCGGGCGGGAAGGTGGGGTTCGGGCCGGCCAAGCTGCCGATCATCGCCTTCGAAGGTCATCACTTTCGCAAGTACACCAAGCATATCTACGACCAGTCGCACCCGCTGCTGTCGTACGTCTACAAGAAAAAAGCCGGGCCGCAGTGGCAGACCAACAACAAGGACCAGGTCAAGGCC
Source organism: Pseudomonas sp. W2Jun17 (assembly GCF_023127795.1). Lineage (NCBI taxonomy): Bacteria > Pseudomonadati > Pseudomonadota > Gammaproteobacteria > Pseudomonadales > Pseudomonadaceae > Pseudomonas > Pseudomonas sp. W2Jun17. The sequence continues at coordinate 101,604 of NZ_SPKO01000009.1, forward strand.
TGGGAAACCATGGCCACCGCTTTTGCTCTCGACCAGGAAGCGGCACTGATGTCGGCGTCCTGGGGGATGTTTCAGGTCATGGGGTTCAACTTCGCGTCGTGCGGGTTCAAGACGGTGTTCGAGTTTGCAGCGGCGTTAAAAGTAAACGCCGGTAATCAACTCAAGGCCTACCTCAGTTTTTGCAGCAAGAGCACGGCGCTGATGAGTGCGATGAAAAACAAGGATTTCACAGCCATGGCTCGTAACTATAACGGCGAGGACTACGGCAACTATGACGTGCTGATGAAACAAGCCTACGAAGCCTTTGAAGGGAAGAAATAAGATGATTCGTTTTCTGGCGATGGGAATGCTGTCGTTGTGCGCCGTGGCCCCCGCGTTTGCTGGTTCGGCCGCTTTGCATTCAGGCAAGTACGAAGGGTTGATGCTGGCGGTGACGCCCGGTAACCAGGTTGAAGGCTTTTATTCCGAAGCGATGGGCGAGGGCGTTAGCCGCCGTTGCACCTTCTACCTGCAAGGCAAGCCAGAGACGCTTACCACCTGGCTGGATGCTGCCTACCCTGGGAGTGTGGCAGTGGCGTCCGACGGTGTGGTCCTGACAGTGGAGCAGGGCCGTCAACACCCCGGCTGCATCAACGTGTTGATGCCGGAAATTGCCACGGGCCTGGACCTGACCCAGACCGCCAGCAAAAAGTGGATCGGGCTGGTGACGGTGTCTGCCGACAAGGCTTACCTTCTGAAAACTCCGGGGGCCAAGGCGGTCAAGCGTCCCTATATCGTCAAGGGTGATGTAGTGGGTGTGCTGGCGTTCAAGGACGGCTGGGCGCAGGTGGAGTTCATCAATGCGCACGACCGTTCCTTCACGGGCTGGATCAGCCAGGGCCAGTACACACGGTTGGCTGCACCGAAGCTCTGAGAAGCTCTGAAATGTGGGAGGGGGCTTGCTCCCGATGAGGAAGGGTCAGCTAGCACCTATATTGATTGACCCGCCGCTATCGGGAGCAAGCCCCCTCCCACATTTTGGCGGTGTTAGCCGAAGGTTTCGCGCAGTAGCCCGGAGAATGCATCCCGTGCAAGATGCCGCTGGGTATCTTTGTGCCAGAACAGCAAGTTGTCTACCGCTGCCAGTTCGTCGAACCGATACGATGCCAGCTGATTGGCCTGCTCATAACGCGCCAGGATGCCCTCCGGCGCCAAAGCCACGCCAATCCCCGCGCTGACGCAGCCGATGATCGTGCCCCAACTGGTATAGCTGGCAATCGCCGGCTTGAAGTCCTGGGGCTTGAGCCAGTTTTCCAGTGTTGCGCGGTAGGGGCAGCCGGGCGGCCACACCAATAATGTGCGGCCAGCCAGGTCTTCGGGGCTGTGGATGGGCGCGCTGGACGCGCTGGCGATCAGTACCAGGCGTTCGCTGTAGACCACGCTGTGCTCCAGCTTCGTGTGTTTGCCACTGGCGGCCACGAGGGCCACATCCAGACGATGGTGTTGCAGGTCGTCCAATAGTTGCGCCCAGGCGCCGGTCACCAACTCCAGGCTGACCTCGGGATAACGCCGGTGATACTCCGCCAACAGCGGCGGCAGGCGGCCGCTGGCGCTGGATTCCACCGCGCCGATGCGCAAGGTGCCACGGGGAATCGCGCTGGCATCCACCGCACGCTTGGACTCATCCACCAACGCCAGGATGCGCTCGCAGTAATCCAGGAAGATCTCACCCGCAGCACTGATCGCCAACCCGCGGCCGGCGCGGATAAACAACGGTGTGCCCAACTCGCTTTCCAGCTGCTTGATGCGGGTGGTGATGTTGGACGGCACACAGTGCAGTTGCAGGGCGGCCTGGGCCACGCTGCCGGTTTGCGCCACGGCTCGCACCATTTTCAGTTGGGCCAGTTCCATTGCTCAGTTCCAGTGATTTCAGAAGTCAGAAACGCTTAATTGTCCTACGCCTGGCCCGGGCCAAGACTGACGGCACTCCTTCTTTTATGGATGCCATCGATGAGTACCCCGTCACCGCTCAAGCTTACGCTAGTCATTGCCAGCGTCATCCTCTGTTGGGCTTATTCACCCATAGGCGTGCATATGGGGCTGCACAGCTACAGCCCTGGCCAATTGGCGTTGCTGCGTTTCTTGATTGCGTCGCTATTCATGGCGGCTGTGGCCTGGGTAGTCGGCATTGGCCGGCCCCAGGTGCGCGACCTGCCGTGGCTGCTGGTGCTGGGTTTCTTCGGGGTGTTCCTGCACCACACCAGCCTCAATCACGGGCAGCAATGGGTGACAGCGGCGGCGTCGAGTGTGTTGGCACAGTCGGCGCCGCTGTTCAGTGTGTTGATCGCTTTTTTCTGTTTGCAGGAGCGCGTCAGCATCTGGCGTTGGAGCTGTGTACTGTTGGGGTTGGCCGGCGTGCTGGTGGTGATCTGGGGCGATCATGGTGTAGGCGATATCGACCCGCGCGGCTTGTTGATCCTGCTGGCGGCCTGCTCATGGAGCGTGTACTTCGCCATCCAGAGGCATTACGCCCATCGCTACAGTCCGTTGACGATGGCGTGCTACATGGTCTGGTCCGGCACCTTGATGCTGTGCGTGAACCTGCCGGGCCTGCCTGCCGCTATCGTGCAGGCGCCGTTGCGGGAGAACCTCGCGGTGCTGGTGTTGGGTATTTTTCCCAGTGCGTTGGCCTATCTGGCCTGGGGTTATGTGCTCAAGCACGTCGAAGTCAGCCGCGCTTCGGTGGCGATGTACCTGATTCCGCCGGTTGCCATGGTGATGGCCGCCACGCTGCTCGGTGAACAGGTGACCCTGCAGGTGATGCTGGGTGCGGTGATCGTGCTGACCAGCGTCGCCGCTATCAGCCTGGAGGGACGCTGGCGCTCAATCGTGCGGCCGGCACACCCGCAGACGCCATCTGGACGGGCAATCAAGCCAGCTTCGTCAGATTAGACGAGCGTGCCGGATGCAATTTCCCCCCTGCTCCGCTAGCATTACCGGCTTCCGCTTCCCAGTTGCGACGGTTTTCGATGAGTTATCAGGTTCTTGCACGTAAATGGCGCCCGCGCTCGTTCCGCGAAATGGTCGGCCAGACCCATGTGCTCAAGGCTCTGATCAATGCCTTGGACAGCCAGCGGCTGCACCACGCCTATCTGTTCACCGGTACTCGCGGGGTGGGCAAGACCACCATTGCGCGCATCATCGCCAAGTGCCTGAACTGTGAGACCGGTATCACGTCAACGCCTTGCGGCACCTGTTCGGTCTGCCGCGAGATCGACGAAGGGCGTTTCGTCGACCTGATCGAGATCGACGCCGCAAGCCGCACCAAGGTCGAAGATACCCGCGAGCTGCTCGACAACGTGCAGTACGCGCCGAGCCGTGGGCGCTTCAAGGTCTACCTGATCGACGAAGTGCACATGCTGTCCAGCCACTCCTTCAATGCGCTGTTGAAAACCCTGGAAGAGCCGCCGCCCTACGTTAAGTTCATCCTGGCCACCACCGACCCGCAGAAACTTCCTGCAACCATTTTGTCGCGGTGCCTGCAGTTCTCGCTGAAGAACATGACGCCCGAGCGCGTGGTCGAGCATTTGACCCATGTGCTGGGTGTCGAGAACGTACCGTTCGAAGACGACGCCCTGTGGTTGCTGGGCCGCGCTGCCGACGGTTCGATGCGCGACGCCATGAGCCTCACCGACCAGGCCATCGCTTTTGGCGAAGGCAAGGTGATGGCTGCCGATGTGCGCGCCATGCTCGGTACCCTGGACCACGGCCAGGTCTTCGACGTGCTGCACGCGCTGATCGAGGGCGACGCCAAGGCATTGCTTGAGGCCGTGCGCCACCTGTCGGAGCAAGGCCCGGACTGGAATGGCGTACTCTCGGAAATCCTCAATGTGCTGCACCGCGTCGCTATCGCCCAGGCCCTGCCGGAAGGCGTGGATAACGGCCATGGCGATCGCGACCGCGTGTTGGCCCTGGCCCAGGCATTACCGGCCGAGGATGTGCAGTTTTACTACCAGATGGGCCTGATCGGCCGCCGCGACCTGCCCCTGGCGCCGGACCCGCGAGGTGGCTTTGAAATGGTGCTGCTGCGGATGCTGGCGTTCCGGCCGGCGGATTCGGCAGACGCGCCGAGACAGCCGCTAAAGCCAGTGGGGATCAGCCAGGCCACAGTTGATTCCGCCAAACCAGTGGCTGGCGCGGCCGTTGTCGCGCCAGTAGTGTCTGCGCCGGTGGCGCCGGCACCTGAGCCCGAACCTGCGCCGGCTGCAGTGGCACCTGTGGTTGAGCCCGAGCCGGTTATCGAGCCCGCCCCCGTGGTCGACCTGCCCTGGAACGATCCGGTCGAAGCAGAGGCTGAGCCCGAGGCTGAGCAACAGCCCGCCGTAGAACCCGTACTGGAAACTGCCGGCGAGCAGCCGGAGCTGACGCCGATGCCTGCGCCGACCCCGGACAGCGTGGTGCCGGATGCCCCTGAGTGGGTATCGGCGCCGGTTCCCGAGCCGACGGTAGCCCAGGTCGAGGCCGCGACCCCCGGCATCGACCTGGACGACGAACCGCCGCTGGACGAAGACTACATCGAGCCGGACATGGATTCGGCCTACAGCTACCTGGACGAATTGGCCAGCGAGCACACCGCCGAGCCAGCGCCCGAGCCCGAGGCAGAACCGGCTGCGGCCCCGGCCACCGGCCTGGCCCTGCAATGGCTGGAATTGTTTCCGAAATTGCCGATCTCCGGCATGACCGGGAGTATCGCCGCCAACTGCACACTGATCTCCATCGAGGGCGACCATTGGCTGCTGCACCTGGATCCGGCCCACAGCGCCTTGTTCAATGCGACCCAGCAGCGTCGGCTCAACGATGCGCTCAACCAATACCATGGGCGCACGCTGACCATCGCCATCGAACTGATCAAGCCCGAGCAGGAAACCCCGGCCCAGGCCGCGACCCGTCGGCGTCTGAACCGCCAGCGCGAGGCTGAGGATTCGATCCACGCTGATCCGCTTATCCAACAAATGATGCAACAGTTCGGTGCGGTCGTCCGCCACGATACTATTGAACCTGTCGAAGCCCCGGTGCCCCAAGCGTCATGACACCGGGCTATTTATTGATCCACGTACTTTTGAGGTGATTCCCATGATGAAAGGTGGCATGGCCGGCCTGATGAAGCAGGCACAGCAGATGCAGGAAAAAATGGCCAAGATGCAGGAAGAACTGGCCAACGCCGAAGTCACCGGTAAAGCCGGTGGCGATATGGTCAGCGTGGTGATGACCGGTCGTCACGACATCAAGCGTGTCAGCATCGACCCTAGCGTGTTGCCTGGCGTGGGCGAAGATGACCTGGAAATGCTCGAAGCGTTGTTCGCCGCAGCCGTCAACGATGCTGTGCGCAAGATCGAAGCCAATAGCCAGGACAAAATGTCCGGCGTGACGGCTGGCATGCAGCTGCCACCGGGCATGAAACTGCCGTTCTGATACAAACGTTGGCTAGACTCAAATGCCGGGCATTGCGCCTGGCATTTTTTTTGCGCGCACGAAACATCGAACCCCGGCCCGTTGCCTATGGTCTGCACCCTATACCGCTGAATTCTCATCGATAAAAGGAGCCCCGCTGATGCCTCAAGAAATGACGCTCAACCAACGCATCGTTCTGGTCTCACGCCCTCAAGGCGCACCCACGCCGGAAAACTTCCGCCTGGAACGTATAAGCCTGCCGGATCTGGCAGACGGTCAGGTGCTGCTCAAGACGCTGTACCTGTCTTTGGACCCCTACATGCGTGGACGCATGAGTGACGCGCCGTCCTACGCCGCACCCGTGGAAATCGGCGAAGTGATGACCGGCGGTGCTGTCAGCCGTGTCGAGCAATCACGCAACCCGAAATTCGAGGTAGGTGATCTGGTGGTCGGTGCCACCGGCTGGCAGAGCCACAGTATCTGCGACGGCAAGAACCTGATGCCATTGCCCAAGGGGCTTGCGAGCCCGTCGATGGCTCTGGGCGTGTTGGGTATGCCAGGCATGACCGCTTACATGGGCCTGATGGATATCGGCCAGCCGAAAGCCGGGGAAACCCTGGTGGTGGCGGCTGCGTCCGGCGCGGTGGGCTCGGTGGTGGGGCAGGTGGCCAAGCTCAAGGGCTTGCGCGTGGTGGGGGTTGCTGGCGGTGCCGACAAGTGCCGCTATGTGGTGGATGAGCTGGGCTTTGACGCCTGTATCGACCACAAGAGCGCAGACTTCGCCCATGAGTTGGCCCTGGCCTGTTTCAAAGGCGTGGACATTTATTTCGAAAACGTCGGCGGTAAGGTCTTCGATGCGGTGCTGCCGCTGCTCAATGCCAAGGCGCGCGTGCCGCTGTGCGGGTTGATCGCCGGCTATAACGCCCATGAAACCCCCAGCGGCCCTGATCGCCTGCCGGCACTGCAACGCACCTTGCTGACCAAGCGTGTGCGTATCCAGGGCTTTATCGTGTTCGACGACTATGGCGACCGCCAGCCGGAATTCCTCAGCGCCATGGCGCCGTGGGTGCGCGATGGCAAGATCAAGTTCCGCGAGGATGTGGTCGATGGCCTGGAGCAAGCGCCTGAAGCCTTTATCGGCTTGCTGGAGGGACGCAACTTCGGCAAGTTGGTGGTGCGCGTCGCGCAAGATTGAGTATTTGACGCTAATCCGGGGCGCGGGTATAAACCGCGTCTCGTTGTTTTGTCGGACCCTTCGCCCATGAGCTTCAGCCCCCTGATTCGCCAACTGATCGACGCCCTGCGCACCTTGCCAGGTGTTGGCCAGAAAACTGCCCAGCGCATGGCGCTGCAACTGCTGGAGCGTGATCGCAGTGGCGGCACCCGCCTGGCCCAGGCTCTGAGCCAGGCCATGGAAGGCGTGGGCCACTGCCGTCAGTGCCGCACCCTCACCGAAGAAGAACTTTGCCCGCAATGCGCCGACCCCCGTCGCGACGACACGTTGCTCTGCGTGGTGGAGGGGCCGATGGATGTGTATGCAGTGGAGCAGACCGGTTATCGCGGCCGCTACTTTGTGCTCAAGGGCCACCTGTCGCCGCTCGACGGTTTGGGGCCGGAAGCCATCGGTATCCCGCAACTGGTCGCGCGCATTGAAGAGCAGGGCACCTTTAGCGAAGTGATCCTGGCGACCAACCCGACGGTGGAAGGTGAAGCCACGGCGCATTACATCGCCCAACTGCTGACCAACAAGGGCTTGATCACTTCTCGGATTGCCCATGGCGTGCCGTTGGGGGGCGAGTTGGAGTTGGTGGATGGCGGTACCTTGGCGCACTCGTTCGCAGGCCGCAAGCCGATCGCCCTCTAACGCCCATTGCAGCCCCCAATGTGGGAGCTGGCTTGCCTGCGATAGCATCACCACGGTGTAACTGAAAAACCGAGGCGCTTGCATCGCGGGCAAGCCCGGCTCCCACATTGGTTTTGTGGTGTCGGTGAAAATCGTGTACAGCTTGATAACCAAGCAAGCGCTTGGTAAGTTCGTTCCATCTCGCCATGGAGCTTGCCGATGTCTGCCTATCAGGAATACTTCGACCCCAGCCACCAATTGGTCCGCGATAGCGTGCGCCGGTTTGTCGAGCGCGAGATGTTGCCGGGGATCGAGCACTGGGAGGAGGCTGAGAGCTTTCCTCGTGAGCTTTACCTCAAAGCCGGAGCGGCGGGCATTCTTGGGATCGGCTACCCCGAGGCATTGGGTGGAAGCCACGAAGGCGATCTGTTCGCCAAGGTCGCCGCCAGCGAAGAACTGATGCGTTGCGGTTCCGGTGGTGTGGTGGCCGGGCTCGGCTCCCTGGATATCGGCCTGCCGCCCATCGTCAAATGGGCCCGGCCTGACGTGCGGGAGCGTATAGCGCCCCTGGTGCTGGCCGGCGAGAAAATCATCGCCCTGGCGGTTACCGAACCGAGTGGCGGCTCTGATGTCGCCAACCTGCACACCCGCGCCGTGCGTGACGGTGAGCACTACCGTGTGAGCGGTGCCAAGACCTTTATCACCAGCGGCATTCGGGCGGATTTCTATACCGTGGCGGTGCGCACCGGCGGGCCGGGCTTCGGCGGTATCAGCCTGTTGCTGATTGAAAAAGACACCCCCGGTTTCACCGTTGGCCAGCCGCTGAAGAAGATGGGCTGGTGGGCGTCGGACACGGCCGAGTTATTTTTCGACGACTGCCACGTGCCCGTCGGCAACCTCATCGGCGCTGAAAACATGGGGTTTGCCTGCATCATGGGCAACTTCCAGAGCGAGCGCCTGGCGCTGGCGCTGATGGCCAACATGACCGCGCAACTGGCCCTGGAAGAAAGCCTCAAGTGGGCCGCCCAGCGCGAAGCGTTCGGTAAACCCATCGGCAAGTTCCAGGTGCTCAAGCACCGCCTGGCGGAAATGGCCACTGCCGTGGAAGTGTCCCGCGAGTTCACTTACCGTCAGGCGGCGAAGATGGCCGCTGGCAAGAGCGTGATCAAGGAGATTTCCATGGCCAAGAACCTGGCCACGGATACAGCTGACCGGGTGACCTATGACGCGGTGCAGATGTTGGGCGGGCAGGGGTACATGCGGGGTAGCCTGGTGGAGCGGCTGTATCGGGATAATCGCATTCTGTCGATTGGTGGGGGGACGCGGGAGGTGATGAACGAAATCATCAGCAAGCAGATGGGGTTGTGAACCGGGGTGTTCTCTCGGGCCTCATCGCGGGCAAGCCCGGCTCCCACAGGGGAATGCATTCCAAGGTGGGAGCCGGGCTTGCCCGCGATGACTGCAGTACTGACGACCCTTACCTTTCAGTCAGCCCAAACTGCGTCAGGCAAAACGTGGGAATCCCCATGTCTTCCAACCGCTGCGAACCACCCAGTTCCGGTAAATCAATAATCGCCGCCGCTTCAAAGATCTGCGCGCCCATGCGCCGTACCAGGTTGGCCGCAGCAATCAGGGTGCCACCCGTGGCGATCAGGTCATCGAATATCAGCACCGAATCACCTTCGCACAGGCTGTCGGCGTGTACTTCCAGGAAGGCTTCGCCGTACTCGGTCTGGTAACCCTCGGCCAGCACATCCGCCGGCAGCTTGCCTTGCTTGCGAAACAGGATCAGCGGCTTGTTGAGCTGGTAGGCGATGATCGAACCGATCAGGAAACCGCGGGCATCCATCGCACCGATATGCGTGAAATCGGCTTCGACATAGCGCTGGGCAAAGCTGTCGGCTACCAGGCGCAGGGCGCGGGGTGATTGGAACAGCGGGGTGATGTCACGAAAGATAACCCCAGGCTTGGGGAAGTCGATGACAGGGCGAATCAGGGATTTGATGTCGAACGAATCGAAGGTCATCGTCGCAGAGTCCTGGGCGGAAAACGGACTCGAAGTATACCTGCGGCCTTGCCGATTGGCGCGGCCGCAGTGTCTGGATCAGACCTCCAGTGAGCCCCCGGCCAATGCGCAAAGCTGGATCGGGTCGAGGATATGCACTTCCTTGCCCTCGGCAGCAATCAACTGGTTCTGCTGGAAGCGGGTAAACACGCGGGACACGGTCTCAACTGCCAGGCCCAGGTAATTGCCGATTTCATTACGCGACATGCTCAGGCGGAACTGGTTGGCCGAGAAACCACGGGCACGGAAGCGCGCCGACAGGTTGACCAGGAACGTCGCGATGCGCTCGTCGGCGGTTTTCTTCGACAGCAGCAGCATCATTTGTTGATCGTCACGAATCTCGCGGCTCATCACGCGCATCAATTGGCGGCGCAGTTGTGGCAATTGCAGGGCCAATTCGTCCAGGCGCTCGAAAGGAATTTCGCACACCGACGTCGTCTCCAGGGCCTGGGCCGACACCGGGTGAATCTCGGTGTCCATTCCCGACAGCCCGACCAACTCGCTGGGCAGGTGGAAGCCGGTGATTTGTTCTTCGCCGCCGTCGCTGAGGCTGAACGTCTTCAATGCGCCCGAACGTACTGCATAGACGGAATCAAACTTGTCGCCCTGGCGAAACAAAAATTCGCCTTTTTTCAATGGGCGGCCGCGTTTGACGATGTCGTCCAGCGCATCCATGTCTTCCAGATTCAACGAAAGTGGCAGGCAGAGGGGAGCCAGGCTGCAATCCTTGCAATGGGCCTGGCTGTGAGCGCGCAGTTTAACTGGCTCGGACATTTCTTAAATCCTTGTGGGAAAACACACATAAGACGTAAGGGTAACGCACTGGGGTGTATGGAGGCCAGCGTGTACAAAAAACCTGTCGGTATATAAAGATCTGGCTAAAACCGCCGATAGTACTGCTATCGACTACAAATACGGCGACTCAAAACATGTTAGCCCTCAGTACTCAACTCGCTTCGCGTACTCAGATCCAGGCACAGCCCGAAACCAAGAAAGCTGCCGATTCCGATGTTGCCGCGATTCCGACAGCGGATGAAGCCAAGCCTGCCGTTTCGGTGACCATTTCCGGCGCCGCGATGAAAGCTGCCGCGGCGGAAAAAACCTCAAACAGTGACATCGACGAAAGCGGCCTGGCGGACAACGTCAAGAATCTGCTCAAGATGATTCGTGAGATCAAAAAGCAGATTGCCGAGAAACAGGCTGAGATGGCAGCGGTAATGGCCGACAGAAGTCTCAGCCCTGAACAGGCCCGTGCCCGGCTCTCCGGGCTGCAGTCAGCGTTGAGCGCGCTGCAAGCCAGCTTGACCAGCGCCCAGGCATCCCTGACCAAGGCGATGAAAGACATGAGCGCGGGTGATGCGGTCAAGGCCGCGAGCCTGGCCATGAAGTAAGAACGTCTAGATGACCCGCGAAAATCGTTGCCTGTTCTGGTGCTCCAGATAGGCATCGAACACCATGCACACTGAACGCACCAGCAAGCGCCCGGCCGGCAGCACACGAATGCCCCGGGCGTCCAACTCGATCAGGCCATCGGTGGCCATCGTCTCCAATTGCGGCCATAGCTCGGCGAAGTAGCCGCGAAAGTCGATGTTGTACGCCTGTTCGATCGCCTCGAACCCCAGGCTGAAATTGCAGATCAACTGCTGGATCACTTCCCGTCGCAGAAGATCGTCGGTGGTGCAGACTAAACCACGGCTGGTTGCCAGTTGTGCGCCCGCCAAGGCGTTCTGGTAGTGGGTGAGGTCGCTGCTGTTCTGGCAATACAAGTCGCCAATCTGGCTGATCGCCGAAACGCCCAACCCAATCAGATCGCAATGCCCGTGGGTGGTATAGCCCTGGAAGTTGCGCTGCAGCTTGCCTTCCTCCTGGGCGATGGCCAGTTCGTCGTCCGGCAGGGCGAAGTGATCCATGCCGATATAGCGGTAACCGGCCTGGGTCAGTTGTTCAATGGTGGTTTGCAGCATCAGCAGTTTTTCGGCCGGCGAGGGCAGCTCGTCGGTGTTGATCCGCCGTTGGGGCATGAAACGTTCCGGCAGATGGGCGTAGTTGAATACGGACAAGCGGTCCGGCTGCAAGCGGATGACTTCTTCCACAGTGCGCGCAAAGTTCAGCGGTGATTGCTTGGGCAAGCCGTAGATCAAATCGATATTGATCGAGCGAAATTGCAGGGTACGTGCCGCATCGATCACTGCGCGGGTCTCTTCCAGGCTTTGCAGGCGATTGACCGCTCGTTGCACCTCGGGGTCAAGGTCTTGCAGGCCGATGCTTACGCGGTTGAAACCCAGCTCGCGCAGCAGGCCCATGGTGGCCCAGTCGGCTTCGCGAGGGTCGATTTCGATGCCATAGTCGCCCGAATCATCATCGAGCAAATTGAAATGCTGGCGCAGGCAATTCATCACCTGGCGCAGTTCATCGTGGCTGAGAAAAGTCGGTGTGCCGCCGCCAAAGTGCAATTGCTCCACTGGCTGCTTCGGATCGAGGTGGCAGGCCACCAGCTGGATTTCCTGCTGCAGGCGCTGCAAGTAGGCCTGGGCGCGACCACGGTCCTTGGTGACCACCTTGTTGCAGGCGCAGTAGTAGCAAATGTTTGCGCAGAACGGTACGTGCACATACACCGATAACGGCCGTACCGCCTTGCGGCTTTCGCGCAGCGCGTGGAGCAGGTCGAAGGTGCCGACCTGGCTGTCCAATTGGACGGCGGTAGGGTAGGACGTGTAGCGCGGCCCCGCCAAGTCGTAGCGGTGAATCAGATCTGTGTCCCAACGAATGGCGTCGAGCATGCGGGCGGTCCCCCGGATTGGCTAGTGGGCCGAGTCTAGGGGCAGGGCTGGCAAGGCATGTTGATTTGCATCAACGGGGAGCGGCGCTATGCCACAGGTGCTTTCAATGACCCATGAGCCAGTGCTGATGCGGGCCCGGCAAGGTCCAGATACCGAAGATGATCACCAACAGGCCGCCGGCCATGCGCACGCTGCGTTTACGCAAGAGCGCGGTGACACGCTCCGCCGCCAGCCCGGTGGCCAGCAGCACCGGCCAGGTGCCGAGGCCGAACGCGAGCATCAGCAACGCGCTGTCCAGCGCATTGCCCTGGCTCGCGGCCCACAGCAGGGTGCTGTAGACCAAGCCGCACGGCAACCAGCCCCACAGCGCGCCCAGCAGCAAGGCGCGCGGCAGGCTCGACACCGGCAGCAAACGGTTGGCAACGGGCTGTATATGCCGCCACAGGCCGCGTCCGAGGCTTTCGATGCGGGTCAGGCCGCTCCACCAACCGGCCAGGTACAGGCCCATGCAAATCAGCAGTAACCCGGCGAGTACGCGCATGAACATCGCCGCCGGGCTGTTGGCCACCGCCCAGCCGGCAAGGCCAATCAGCAAGCCGGCCGTGGCATAGCTGAGGATGCGCCCCAGGTTGTACGCCAGCAGCAGGCGAAAGCGGCGGCTGCGTTGCTCCTTGGGGATCGCCAGGGTCAGGGCGCCCATCAGTCCGCCACACATGCCCAGGCAATGGCCGCCGCCCAGCAGGCCGAGGATCAGCGCCGAGACCAGCAGGGGCGCCAGCTCAAGCATGGGGTGGATCTTTGGGCGGTTGTTCGGGGCTGTTGGCTTGGTCGATGGCGGCCAGGTGGTTCGGGTCCTGGTCGTCGAACAACACGCTGTGGGCGGGGCCGTCGAGATCCTCGTACTGGCCGCTGTCCACGGCCCAGAAGAAGATGTAGATCGCCACACCCACTAACAGCAGCGCCGCCGGAATCATCACGTATAGAGCTGGCATCTGCACTCCATGCCCACGCGGCTCAGGCCGGCAGCGGGCGGGTTACTGGGGCGGTACCTTTAGCGTGCGCGCTCGGCAGGCGAGTCAGGCGCAATGCGTTAAGGACCACGGTCAACGAACTGAGGGACATACCGATGGCTGCCCAGATTGGTGTGATCCAGCCCAGGGCGGCAAACGGCAGCATAAGGCCATTGTACAGCCCGGCCCACAGCAGGTTTTCAATGATCACTCGACGGGTGCGCCGCGCCAGGCTGAAGGCCTGCACCAAGGCATCCAGGCGGTTGGACAACAGCACCGCGTCGGCGCTGGTTTTCGCCAGGTCAGTGGCCGAGCCCATGGCCACGCTGATATCGGCGGCGGCCAGCACCGGCACATCATTGACGCCATCGCCCAGCATCAGCACCTTGCGGCCTTGCTTGTGCAGGTTTTGCAGCACCTGCAACTTGTCATCAGGGCGCAGGCCGCCGTGGGCTTCGTCGATGCCCAACTCAAGGGCCACACTGGCGACCATCGGTGAGCTGTCGCCCGAGAGCAGCAGCGTACGCCAGCCGCGTGCCTTGCACGCTGCGAGCAGCGCAGGGGCGTCGCTGCGCAGGCGGTCGTCGAGTACGAACCAGGCGAGGGCGCCGCTGTTGTCACCCAACAGCAGCCATTGCCCGGCTTCGTCCGGTGAGGCGGGAATCGCGCAGCCACTGAGTTCGCAGACAAAACACGGTTGGCCAATACGCAACAGGCGGTCCCCCACCCGACCCTCCAGGCCCAGGCCAGGGGTGCTCAACACTTCATCAGCGGCCAGTGGCGCACGCCCAAAGGCACGAGCAATCGGGTGTTCCGAGCGGTTCTCCAGGGCGGCGGCGAGGCCCAGGCACTGGTCGCTGTCCAGCGCGCCCAGGGGCTGGATGGCGCGCAACGCCAGGCGTCCTTCGGTGAGGGTGCCGGTCTTGTCGAAAATCACCGTGTCGATCTGGTTCAGGCCTTCAAGCACATGGCCGCGGGTCAGTAGCAACCCCAGGGTGTGCAAGGTGCCGGTGGCAGCGGTCAGGGCGGTTGGGGTGGCCAGGGACAGTGCACACGGGCAAGTCGCCACCAGCATCGCCAACACAATCCAGAATGCGCGTGACGGGTCCAGTTCCCACCACAGCAGGCCGATCAGCACGGCGGCGATCAGCGAGCACAGCAGGAACCACTGCGCGGCACGGTCGGCGATTTGCGCCAGGCGTGGTTTCTCGGCCTGGGCGCGCTCCAGCAGGCGCACAATGGCGGACAGACGCGTGTCGTGGCCCAGGGCGCGCACCTCGACCGTCAGTGCGCCCTCGACATTCAGCGTGCCAGCCGTAACGCTGTCGCCGACCCGCCGCGGCTGTGGCAGGTACTCGCCGGTCAGCAGGGATTCATCGATGCTGGATTGGCCGTCGAGGATCACGCCATCCGCCGGCAGCACCGCGCCGGGATGCACCAGGACACGATCACCCAATGCCAGTTCACTGAGCAGGATGCGTTCGCTCTGGCCATCGCCTTGGAGGCGCAAGCAGGAGGCGGGCAACAGGTTGACCAATTGAGCGGTGGCCGCTGCGGTGCGCTCCCGGGCGCGGCGCTCAAGGTAACGCCCGGCCAGCAGGAACAGCGCAAACATGCCCACGGCATCGAAATACAATTCGCCCACGCCAGTGATCGCGGTCCAGATGCCCGCCAGGTACGCACCGCCAATTGCCAGGGATACCGATACGTCCATGGTCAGGTGTCGCGTGCGTATGTCACGCAGCGCCCCTTTGAAGAACGGCGCGCAGCTATAGAACACGATGGGTGTGGTGAGAAACATCGCAACCCAGCGCAGGATCACGTGCAACTCCGGGCTCAGGTCGATATTGAATTCCGGCCAGGTCGCCATGGTTGCCATCATCGCCTGGAACCACAGCAAGCCGGCAACCCCCAGTTGACGCAGGGCCAGGCGATTTTCGCTGGCCAATTGTTCGGCGGCGCGGTCGGCCTGGTAGGGGTGGGCGGCGTAGCCGATATGGCGCAGTTCGCTGAGCAGTTGGCTCAACGGCAGTTGCCCATCGGCCCAGCGCACGTGCAAGCGATGGTTGGACAGGTTCAGCCGCGCCTCGGCCACCGCGGGCAGGCTGCGCAGGTGTTTCTCGATCAACCAGCCGCAGGCGGCGCAGCTGATGCCTTCCATCAACAGGGTGGTTTCGGCCAAGTCGCCTTGATGGCGCACAAAGGGTTTTTGCACATCGGCGCGGTCGTACAGCGCCAGCTCATCCACCAGTTGCACCGGGAGCGCCTCGGGGTTGGCCGAGGCTTCGCTGCGGTGCTGGTAATAGCTTTCCAGCCCACCGGCCACAATCGCTTCGGCCACGGCCTGGCAGCCGGGGCAGCAGAGTTCGCGGCGTTCGCCGAGGATCCGGGCGGTGAACCGGCTGCCGGATGGGACGGGCAGGGCGCAGTGGTAGCAGGGGATTGGGCTGGTCATGGGCGCTGCTATTTTTTCAGGTCTTCGGCACCCTGCAATGGTTCGTCACCCAACAGCAAGTCTTTGTCGTGGCTGACCTCTTCTTCCTCGAACATCCTCCAGGTGTTGCTGCCTTCCACGCCAAGCAGTTCCACGAAACGCCGGCCTTCGACCTTGTCGGTGACCTGGCCGATGTAGCGGCCCTGCTCGCTATCACTGCGGGCCAGGACGATCTTGCGATCCTTCTCCGGCTGGGTCGGGGAAATCAGGTTCAGTTCCAGGGTTGCAGGGCCGCTGTTACCGGTCAGGTGCAACTCGACTTCGCCGGTCAGTTCATCCAGGTGCAACTTGGCACGCAGTTGCAGGGTCTGGGCCAGGCGTTCACGGTCCAGGGAGCGGTTGATGCCTTTGCCGGCCTCGTAGTAATTGTCGTTGACCAGGTTGTCCGGGTTGTTGACCGCGATGGTCACCATGGACAGGGTCAGCGTCACCGAGCAGGCCAGGATCGCGATGATGATCCAGGGCCAGAGGTGCTTGTACCAAGGGCTTGCAGCAGTGGTTGCGGGCATTCTTGTGTTCCCTGTTTAACGAACTTGTGGGCCGATGAATCGGCTCTTGGCTTCAATATGAACGCTGGTGTCATCGGCATCTTTGAGGATGAAAGTCACCTCGTTGGTGCTCGACGGCAGTTGCTCCGGCGCACTCGACAACTCCACCGGCATACTGACGATATCGCCGGCGGCCACCTTGATTTCGCGTCGCCCCTGCAACTTGAGGTCCGGCAGGCCGGCGGCGTCGAGCACGTAGGTGTGGTCGTGCTGGTCCTTGTTCATGATCTTCAGGCTGTAGACGTTTTCGATGCGCCCTTCGGCGTTTTCCCGGTACAGCACGCGGTCCTTGCTGACATCGAAACCCACCAGCGAGCGCATGAAGAATGCGCCGACCAGCAAGCCGATCATGGTCAGCAGCACCAGCGCATAGCCGATCAGCCGTGGGCGTAACTTATGGGTCTTCTGACCGGACAGATTGTGCTCGGTGGTATAGCTGATCAGGCCGCGTGGGTAGTCCATCTTGTCCATGATGTTATCGCAGGCATCGATACAGGCGGCGCAGCCGATGCACTCGATTTGCAGGCCGTCGCGGATATCGATGCCGGTCGGGCACACCTGCACGCACATGGTGCAATCGATGCAGTCTCCCAGGCCCTGGGCCTTGTAGTCGACGCCCTTTTTACGCGGGCCGCGCACTTCGCCACGGCGCGGGTCATAGGAAACGATCAGGGTGTCTTTGTCGAACATTACGCTCTGGAAGCGCGCGTAAGGGCACATGTAGATACACACCTGCTCGCGCAGCCAGCCGGCGTTGCCGTAGGTGGCGAGGGTGAAGAAGCCGACCCAGAAATACGACCAGCCGTCGGCCTGGCCGGTGAAGAAATCGAACACCAGCTCGCGGATCGGCGAAAAGTAGCCGACGAAGGTCATGCCGGTGGCGAAACCGATCAACAGCCACAGCGTGTGTTTGCTGAACTTGCGCAGGAACTTGTTGGCGCCCATGGGCGCCTTGTCCAGCTTGATGCGCTGGTTGCGGTCGCCTTCGGTGACCTTTTCGCACCACATGAAGATCCACGTCCACACGCTTTGCGGGCAGGTATAGCCGCACCACACCCGTCCGGCGTACACGGTGATAAAGAACAGGCCAAAGGCCGCAACAATGAGAATGCCCGAGAGCAGGATGAAATCCTGGGGCCAGAAGGTGGCGCCAAAAATGAAGAACTTACGCTCCGGCAGGTTCCACCACACCGCCTGGTGGCCGCCCCAGTTCAGCCACACGGTGCCGAAGTAAAGCAGGAACAGGCCGGCGCCACCGAGCATGCGCAAATTGCGGAACAGGCCGGTGAAGGCACGGGTATAGATTTTCTCTCGCGAGGCGTAGAGGTCGACGCTATTGCTCGCGTTTTTGGCAGGCGGGGTAACGTCATGTACCGGTATCTGGTTGCTCATCATTGCATCCCACGGCGGTGGAGATTTGCCTCGGCCAGTACGTGCCAGCCAGGGTCAAATGGGGGGTGTTGCAGTGGCCTAATGATACGCCCCCGATGTTGTGCAAAGGGTGCGACCTTTGGTCGCGTTGGGAGAAATCAAATGATGGTGTACGTGACCTGGATCAATTGACTTGTGAAGTATGGACGGTTTTGGTGGGTGTGCCGGTCATTCGTCCCTCGGGTCAATCAGTGGCGCGCCGCTGGGCCAGAAGTCGCTGATGTGGCGTGAGCAGGGTGAGTCACGGAAAAGCGCAGATTCAAGTTTGGCGATATTTTTATATTGCCGTGTCAGGCTGGCTCGGCTGTTTTATAGCCATGGCATAAGCTGTAAATATATAGGCAAGCATCAAGTGCGATTGGTTGTTTACTACTTGCTGCGCATGAAGTTTTCACTGGTGGCCAGTCGCCAAGTATGTATACATGCATTTACATGTTTTTGCTCTGCGGATTGAACTGTCTGGTAAGTGGTATTCACTAATGGGTGTGTGGTTTTTTTTGCTGGTCTTATCTATTTTTTCGAGGTGTTAGATGATAAGTGATAATGTTTTTAATGCTTCAGATTTCGAGGTTTTTAATCTGCGCTCTATCTTGGGTCTGCCACCTTCAGATCATGCTGTACCCGCGAGCGCGATGACGTTGCGTAGTTTTGCCGTTCAACCATCCTTTTCTGGCAATCGAGTGCCTGATGACTCGAAGGTGATAGAGGGCGAGGTGGTGGAACGACTGCTGCAAAACTTCAACGTGTTTGAAGATCCAGGTTCTCCAGGACGCATTACGGTTGGGAGTTTGGTTGAAGTGCTTTGCGGGTTTAAGCCTGAGGTGTCGGAAAGGAACGTCGAGTTGGTTAAGATGATTTTTCTAATGCCCGGACTTTTGAATAAGCTTTGTAGTGCCCATGGTGTTGATAAAGTAGGTGCTCCCTCATCGGAGGGCAGTATTGATAAGTTTGATTTGGAGCGGCTGGATAATTTTCATGCGCCGTTGCGTAATCGCCGACGGGAATTTAATAAGATGTTTAAGTATTAATCTCAGCGACCAGAGCGAATGATCTGTTGCAGTTGGGGGACTTTGTCTGGATCAATTGACTTGTGAAGTACGGACGGTTTTTGCTCGCAAGACGGTCATTCGCCCCATGGATTGATCAGCGCAACGCCGCTGGACTTGAAGTCGCTGACGTTGCGTGTGACCACGGTAAGCCCATGAACCAGAGCGGTTGCGGCAATCGACGAGTCATTCGCAAGCCAGAAACAAAATAGCCCCGACAGTTTTCGCTGGGCGGGGCTTTTTTGTGTGCGAGGATTTATTGCTCTTCTGCCTTCTTATCCCCATGGGACAGGCTGTACACGTACGCCGCCAGCAAGTGCACTTTGTCATTGCCTTGCAGCAACTCCTGCGCTGGCATCTGACCTTGGCGGCCATAACGAATGGTCTGTTGCAATTGCGCGAAGCTTGAGCCGTAGATGAATGCGCCCGGGTGCGTCAGGTCGGGGGCGCCCATGGCTGGCGTGCCTTTACCGGCCGGGCCGTGGCACGCCACGCAGTTGGCGGCGAAGAGTTTCTCGCCGTTGGCTACATCTGCCTTGGCGCCTTCGGGCAGCTTGCGGCCATCGAGGTTGGTCACCACAAAGCCTGCTACGTCAGCCACGCCTTGCTCGCCGATGACTTCGGCCCAGCCTGGCATTACTGCGTGGCGGCCTTGCATGATGGTTTGCTTGATGGTCTCCGGCTCGCCGCCCCAGCGCCAGTCAGCGTCGGTCAGGTTAGGGAAACCGTAGGCGCCCTTGGCGTCGGAGCCGTGGCACACCGAGCAGTTGGAGGCAAACAGCCGGCCGCCCATCTTCAGGGCTTGCGGGTCCTTGGCCACCTCTTCAATGGGCATCGATGCGAATTTGGCGAAGATCGGCCCGAACTTGGCTTCCGATCTGGCCATTTCCTTTTCCCATTCGTGCACGCCGGTCCAGCCGGTCTGGCCGTTGGCAAAGGGGGTTTGCTTGTCGTTGTCCAGGTAGTTATAGCCCGGCAGCAAGCCTTTCCAGTTACCCAGGCCGGGGTAGAGCACCAGGTAGCCGAGGGCGAAGACGATGGTGCCGACAAACAGCATGAACCACCATTTGGGCAGTGGGTTGTCGTACTCCTCGATGCCATCGAACGAGTGGCCGACGGTCTCGTCCGTCTGCTCGGTGCGCTGGCCCTTGCGGGTCGACAGCAGCAGCCAGGTCAGGGCGAAGATGGTACCCAGACTGAGGACTGTGACGTACAGACTCCAGAACGTAGTCATTCTTTGTTACTCCTAGAAGCTTGCTCGACGTGCTTGATGGCTTCGGGATCATCTGCAAAGGGCAGCATGGTCGCGTCGTCAAACTCCGACTTGCGCCGCGGGCTGAACACCCACAGCGCCAGGCCGACAAAGGCCACCATCACCACAACGGTGCCCAGGCCACGAATCATCCCGATATCCATGTAGGTCACCGTTTGCTTTTGATGATGGTGCCAAGGCCCTGCAGGTAGGCCACCAGTGCGTCCATTTCGGTCTTGCCCTTCACAGCGGCCGCTGCACCGGCGATGTCTTCGTCGGTGTAGGGCACGCCCAGGGTGCGCAAGACTTCCATCTTCTTCGCGGTGTCCTTGCCGTCGAGCTTGTTTTCCACGAGGAACGGGTACGCCGGCATTTTCGACTCCGGCACCACGTTACGCGGGTTGTACAAGTGCGCACGCTGCCAGTCATCGGAGTAACGCCCGCCGACCCGGGCCAGGTCCGGGCCGGTGCGCTTGGAACCCCACAGGAACGGGTGGTCCCACACGCTTTCACCGGCGACCGAATAGTGGCCGTAGCGTTCGGTTTCGGCGCGGAACGGGCGGATCATCTGCGAGTGGCAGCCCACGCAACCGTTGGCGATGTAGACGTCGCGGCCTTCCAGTTCAAGGGCGGTACGCGGCTTCATGCCTTCGACCGGCTTGTTGGTCACGTCCTGGAAAAACAGCGGCACGATCTGGGTCAGGCCGCCGATACTCACGGCGATGACCATGAAGAAGGCCAGCAGGCCGATATTCTTCTCGACTACTTCATGCTTCATCAGTGGGCTCCCACAACGGCGATCTTGGCGGCGGCTTCGGCTTGCGCCGGGTCGGAGGCACGTACGGTGCGCCAGACGTTGTAGGCCATCAACAACATGCCGCTGGCAAAGAATGCACCGCCCAGGGCACGCACGATAAAGCCCGGGTGGCTGGCTTGCAGCGCTTCGACGAAGGAGTAGGTGAGGGTGCCGTCATCATTGATCGCACGCCACATCAGGCCCTGGGTGATGCCGTTGACCCACATCGAAGCGATGTAGAGCACGGTGCCGATGGTCGCCAGCCAGAAGTGCGCATTGATCAGCCCGACGCTGTGCATCTGAGCGCGGCCGAACAGTTTGGGGATCATGTGGTACAGCGCGCCGATGGAGATCATCGCTACCCAGCCCAGTGCGCCGGCATGTACGTGGCCGATGGTCCAGTCGGTGTAGTGGGACAGCGAGTTGACGGTCTTGATCGCCATCATCGGCCCTTCAAAGGTCGACATGCCGTAGAACGCCAGCGACACCACCAGAAAGCGCAGGATCGGGTCGGTGCGCAGCTTATGCCAGGCGCCCGACAGGGTCATCATGCCGTTGATCATGCCGCCCCAGCTTGGTGCCAGCAGGATGATCGACATCGCCATGCCCAGGGACTGTGCCCAATCCGGCAAGGCGGTGTAGTGCAGGTGGTGGGGGCCGGCCCAGATGTACAGGGTGATCAGCGCCCAGAAGTGCACGATGGACAGGCGATAGGAGTAGATCGGGCGCTCGGCCTGCTTGGGCACGAAGTAATACATCATCCCCAGGAAGCCGGTGGTGAGGAAAAAGCCTACGGCGTTGTGGCCGTACCACCATTGAATCATCGCGTCCGTCGCGCCAGAGTAGGCCGAGTAGGACTTGAACAGGCTGACCGGCAAGGACGCGTGGTTGACGATGTGCAGCATCGCCGTGACCAGGATGAACGCCCCGTAGAACCAGTTGCCCACATAAATGTGCTTGGTCTTGCGCTTGACGATGGTGCCGAAGAACACCACCGCGTAGGTCACCCAGACGATGGCGAGCAGAATCGCGATCGGCCATTCCAGCTCGGCGTATTCCTTGGTGGTGGTGTAGCCCAGTGGGAGGCTGATGATGGCGCCGACGATAACCGCCTGCCAGCCCCAGAAAGTGAACGCGGCCAGGCTATCCGAGATCAATCGCGTCTGGCAGGTGCGTTGCACCACGTAGTAGGAGGTGGCAAACAGTGCACAGCCACCGAAGGCGAAGATCACCAGGTTGGTGTGCAGCGGGCGCAAACGACCGAAGGTCGTCCAGGGCAGGTCGAAATTCAATTGCGGCCAGACCAGTTGCGAGGCGATGAACACCCCGAGCCCCATGCCAAGGATCCCCCAGACCACCGTCATGATGGCGAACTGGCGGACTACCTTATAGTTATAAGCAGTCGGACTGATTGCTGTGCTCATTCTAAGGTTCCACGGTTTAGGTTTTTTTATAGGTAAAATCGGTCGCAAGTATGTAGAAAGCGAGGGGCCATTGCAACGCAATGGCTGACCTGTATCAATGCGTTCCACGCCAGATTCTGCGCCCTTTCCATGTTTGGCGTAAGGATTAAATCCGAAATAGAAAGCTGATCAAGTGGACAGGAATTTTAGGGGGCGCAACGGATACCGTCGCCTACGCCAGAATTGCTCCACTGTGGGAACAAGCGTAGACCCGAATGGGAGGGGGGGAAAGTTGGGTGTTGCGAGGGTGCGACACTTGGTCGCGACTTATGCCTGTGGCGAGGGAGCAAGCTCCCTCGCCACAGGTAGAGCTTTTACTGCGGTTGGCTGTCTGGCGTTGCACCATCAGCATTATGGGACAGGCTATACACGTACGCCGCCAGCAGATGCACCTTGTCATTACCCTGCAGCACTTCCTGGGCCGGCATCTGGCCCTGGCGACCATGGCGGATGGTCTGCTGCAACTGCGCCAGGCTGGTGCCGTAGATAAACCCGCTTGGTTCGGTCAGGTTCGGCGCGCCCATGGCTTCCACGCCGTGGCCTTGTGGGCCATGGCAAGCCACGCAGGTGGTGCTGAATGCGGCTTGGCCCGCGGCCAGGTCAGCGGTGTTGTCCGCCGGCAAGGGCAGCTTGGCCAGGTCGTGGCGCACATAGGCGGCGACGTTTTTCACCCCGTCCTCGCCCAGCACTTCACCCCAGGCCGGCATGGCCGCGTGGCGACCGGCCATGATGGTAGCCTTGATCGCTTCGGCCGAACCACCCCAGCGCCAGTTGCTGTCTGCCAGATTCGGGAAGCCATAGGCGCCCTTGGCATCCGAGCCGTGGCACACCGCGCAGTTGGAGGCGAACAGGCGACCGCCCATCTTCAACGCTTGTGGGTCCTTGGCGACTTCTTCCACGGGCATCGCCGCGAACTTGGCGAAGATCGGCCCGAACCTGGCGTCGGCCTTGGCCATTTCCTTGTCCCATTCCTTGGTCTGGGTCCAGCCATCTTCATAGCCCGGCAGCACGCCTTTCCAGTTGCCCAGGCCCGGGTAGAGAATCAGGTAGCCGACGGCAAATACCAGCGTGCCGGCGAACAGCATGAACCACCACTGGGGCAGCGGGTTGTCGTACTCCTCGATACCGTCGAAGGCATGGCCCATGGTCTGGTCGACGCTGCCCTTGGTTTCGCCCTTGCGGGTGCCGACCAACAGCCAGGTCAGGCCGATCAGGCTGCCGAGGGTCAATACGCAGATCCATGTACTCCAAAAAGTAGTCATGGCCGAGTGCTCCTTGTTACTGGCTCTGCTTGAGCGTCGGTTGGGGAGGGTTCATCGGCAAACGGCAGCATGGTCGCATCGTCAAACTCCGACTTGCGCCGTGGGCTGAACACCCACAGCGACAGGCCGATAAAGGCGATGGCGACCACCAGTGTGCCGAGGCCGCGGATGGTGCCCGCATCGAATTCAAATCCCATGGCTCACCTCTTGCTCTTGATGGCGGTGCCGAGCACTTGCAGGTAGGAAACCAGCGCGTCCATCTCGGTCTTGCCCTTGAGGCTGGCGACCGCGCCGTTGATGTCGTCGTCGGTGTAAGGCACGCCGAGGGTACGCATCACTTTCAATTTGGTCTCGGTGTGGCTGCTGTCGACGGCGGCGGTGACCAACCACGGATAGGCCGGCATTTTCGACTCCGGCACCACGTTGCGCGGGTTGTACAAATGCGCGCGGTGCCAGTCGTCCGAGTAGCGTGCGCCGACGCGGGCCAGGTCCGGCCCGGTGCGCTTGGAGCCCCACAGAAACGGGTGGTCCCAAACGCTTTCGCCGGCCACCGAGTAGTGACCGTAGCGCTCGGTCTCGGCGCGGAACGGGCGGATCATCTGCGAGTGGCACTGCACGCAGCCTTCGCGGATGTAGATGTCGCGGCCCTCCAGCTGCAGCGCGGTGTAGGGCTTCATGCCTTCCACCGGCTTGTTGGTCACGTCCTGGAAGAACAGCGGGACGATCTGGGTCAGGCCGCCGATGCTCACGGCGAGCACCATCAGCAGCATCAGCAGGCCGACGTTTTTTTCAATCGTTTCGTGTTTCATCATCGACTCCTCAGGCCATCTGCGCTGCGGCGCTGATTTCGGCTGGCTGCGCCGAACGCACGGTGCGCCACGTGTTGTAAGCCATCAGCAACATGCCGGTGAGGAAGATCGCACCGCCCACCAGCCGCACGATGAAGCCAGGGTGGCTGGCCACCAGGGTTTCGACGAAGGAGTAGGTCAAGGTGCCGTCTTCGTTGACCGCACGCCACATCAGGCCCTGGGCGATGCCGTTGACCCACATCGAGGCGATGTAGAGCACGGTGCCGATGGTGGCCAGCCAGAAGTGCGCGTTGATCAGGCCGAGGCTGTACATCTGCTCGCGACCGAAGACTTTCGGGATCATGTGGTACAGCGCGCCGATGGAGATCATCGCCACCCAGCCCAGCGCCCCGGCGTGTACGTGGCCGATGGTCCAGTCGGTGTAGTGGGAGAGAGCGTTGACGGTCTTGATCGCCATCATCGGACCTTCGAAGGTCGACATGCCGTAGAAGGCCAGGGACACAACGAGGAAGCGCAGGATCGGGTCGCTGCGCAACTTATGCCAGGCACCCGAGAGGGTCATCATGCCGTTGATCATGCCGCCCCAGCTTGGCGCCAGCAGCACCAGTGACATCACCATGCCCAGGGACTGCGCCCAGTCCGGCAAGGCGGTGTAGTGCAAGTGGTGAGGGCCGGCCCAGATGTACAGGGTGATCAGCGCCCAGAAGTGCACGATCGACAAGCGATAGGAATACACCGGACGCTCGGCCTGCTTGGGTACGAAGTAGTACATCATCCCCAGGAAGCCTGCGGTGAGGAAAAAGCCTACCGCGTTGTGCCCATACCACCATTGCACCATGGCATCCGTCGCACCGCCGTACAGCGAGTAGGACTTGGTCAGGCTGACCGGGATTTCCAGGTTATTGACGATATGCAGGATGGCCACGGTGATGATGAACGCACCGAAGAACCAGTTACCGACGTAGATGTGCTTGGTCTTGCGCTTCATGATCGTGCCGAAGAACACGATGGCATAGGCGACCCAGACGATGGTGATCAGGATATCGATCGGCCATTCCAGCTCGGCGTATTCCTTGGAACTGGTGTAGCCCAGCGGCAGGCTGATTGCGGCCAGCAAAATCACCAGCTGCCAGCCCCAGAAGCAGAACGCGGCCACTTTTGGTGCGAACAGCTGAGTCTGGCAGGTGCGTTGTACCGAGTAGAAGGAGCTGGCGAACAGCGCGCAGCCACCGAAGGCGAAAATCACCGCATTGGTGTGCAACGGGCGCAGGCGGCCGAAGCTGGTCCAGGGTAAATCGAAGTTGAGCGCAGGCCAAACCAATTGGGCGGCGAGAAAAACCCCGAGCCCCATGCCGACGATGCCCCACACCACCGTCATAATGGCGAATTGGCGGACCACCTTGTAGTTATAGGCGGTACTTAAAGTAGTGTTCATGGTTCCCCATCCACGGTTCAACCCAAGCAAGTGCGGCACTTGGGCTGGAGTTATAGGCAGACTAAAAAGCGAGGCAAGCATGGGCAAAGAGCACAAGGCCAGTATTGACGGGGATCAATGGGCGCAGTGTGTGCGCGAACGCGGCTGGCTGTGGGATGTCGCCACGGGCACGGCTTCGGGCGAGCCGGTCACTCTGATCCTGGCCCACGGCGCCGGGGCACCGATGGACTCGGCGTTCATGAACGACATGGCGGCACGCCTTGCCGGGCATGGCGTGAACGTGGTGCGCTTCGAGTTCCCGTACATGGCCCAGCGCCGTATGGATGGCGGCAAGCGCCCGCCGAATCCGGCGCCGAAACTGCTGGAGTGCTGGCGCGAGGTGTATGGCGAGGTGCGACGTCATGTCGCTGGGAAACTGGCAGTTGGCGGCAAGTCCATGGGTGGGCGGATGGCCAGTTTACTGGCCGATGAACTGGGCGCCGATGGGTTGGTGTGCCTGGGCTATCCGTTCTATGCGGTGGGCAAGCCAGAGAAACCCCGGGTGGAGCACTTGGCTGCGCTTACGACGCCAACGTTGATTGTGCAGGGCGAGCGTGATGCCTTGGGCAATCGGGCAGCGGTGCAGGATTATGAGTTGTCAGAGAGTATTGAAGTGATGTGGTTGGTGGCGGGCGATCATGACTTGAAGCCGTTGAAGGCTTCGGGGTTCAGCCATGAGCAGCACTTGGAGGCGGCGGCGGTGCAGGTGGCTGAGTTTCTCAGGGCCTGTTAGGGCCCTATCGGGGGCAAGCCAGCTCCCACATTGGACTGGGTTCACCTATTTCTATCGGTGAATACCGTCCAGTGTGGGAGCTGGCTTGCCTGCGATAGCGGTTTATCGGTTAAAACGCTCCACCAGCGAGTACTGGGTATTGGCGGTATGCGTCAACTCCTCACTCAACTGCGCCGAGTTCATCGCCTGCTCTGAAGTTTGATCTGCCAACAGCGCGATGGTGCTGATATTGCGGCTGATCTCCTCGGCCACGGCGCTTTGCTCTTCGGTAGCAGCGGCAATCTGGGTGGTCATGTCGGTGATATTGGCCACCGCCTCACTGATGCCCACCAACGCCTGATCCGCTTCCATCACCCGCGCTACACCCTCTTCAGCCTGGCGATGCCCGGCGTCCATGGTTTGCACAGCCGCAGCCGCCGTGTGTTGCAGCTTGGCGATCAGGGTATGGATCTGCCCGGTGGATTCGGCCGTACGCTGCGCCAGTTGGCGCACTTCATCGGCGACCACCGCAAATCCACGGCCCATCTCACCGGCACGCGCGGCTTCGATAGCGGCATTGAGCGCCAGCAGGTTGGTCTGGTCGGCGATGCCTTTGATCACATCGACCACACCGCCGATTTCATCGCTGTCCTTGGCCAGTTGGGTGACGGTCACGCCCGTCTCGCCCACGGCCACCGACAGTCGCTGGATCGCCTCGCGGGTTTCCCCGGCGATATCTCGGCCGCGACCGGTCAGGCGGTTGGCTTCCTGGGTGGCATCGGCGGTGCGCTGCACATGGCTGGCGACTTCCTGGGTGGTCGCGGCCATCTGGTTGACGGCGGTGGCCACCTGTTCGGTTTCCACGCGCTGACGTTCCAGGCCGCTGGAGCTGCTGTGCGCCAGGGTGTTGGACTGCGCCGCTTGGTCGTTGAGGTGCTCGGCGGTGTCCTGCAGACGGGTCAGGCAGGTCTTCAGGCGCGCTTCCTGGCTGAGGATCGACATTTCCAGTCGGGCCTGGGCGCCACGGCTGTCGGTGTACATCTGCGCGATCAACGGATCGGAGGTGGTCTGCTCGGCCAGCCGCAGCAAGCGCTTGAGGCCGCGCTGCTGCCAGCTCAGGCCCAGCAGGCCCAACGGCACCGATAGCGCCGCAGCCAGGGCAAAGCCCCACTGGGAGGTCAGGGTGGCGCCGATCATGAAGCTCAGTTGGCTGACCAGGATAAACGGCAGCCAGTCCTGTAGCACCGGCAGCCATTTGTCGCGCTGGGGGATGGCCGACTTGCCCTGGTTGATGCGTTGATAGAGCGCCTCGGCCCGGCGGATCTGCTCGGCGGTGGGCTTGATGCGCACCGATTCGTAGCCGATCACCTGGTTGCCGTCGAACACCGGAGTCACATAGGCGTTAACCCAGTAATGGTCACCGGTCTTGCAGCGATTCTTGACAATGCCCATCCATGGCAAGCCTTGTTTGAGCGTGGACCACATGTGCGCGAACACGGCCGAGGGCACATCCGGGTGGCGCACCAGGTTGTGCGGGGCACGGATCAGTTCGTCGCGGGTGAACCCACTGATTTCGACAAACGCGTCGTTGCAGTAGGTAATGACACCCTTGGCATCTGTGGTGGAGATCAACCGTTGCTGAGCGGGGAAGGTACGTTCGCGCTGGGTAACGGGTTGGTTATTACGCATGATTGTTCAATCCGCAAGGCTTTCAGGGGGTATCGGCCATGGCGGGCATTTATTTAACTTATTTTTGCAACAATCCTGGGAGCAGTGGGCTGGCTGTGGTGAGGGAGCAAGCTCCCTCGCCACAACAACTCGCTCCTACAGCAAGAAAGGCTCAGCCGGCCAGCATCGGGTAGGTGAACAGCCCGAAGTGCAGCAGATTCAAGCCAAAGTGCGTGGCAATCGCTGCGCCGAGCCCGCCAAAGCGATACGCCAGGCCGTAACCGACCCCGGCAATACTCGCCAGCATTACCCATTGCCAACCCGCACCAAAATGCGCCAGGCCGAATAACAGCGAGGCCAGCAGCAGCACGAGGTTCTCGCCGTAGGGCAGGTGTTTGAAGCGCTGGCTCAGGCCGCCCTGAACATAGCCACGAAACAGCGCTTCTTCCACCAGCGTCACCAGCAGCAGGTTATTGAGTACCCACAGCCATGCCTGGTCCGGCCATTTGGGGGCCCAACTGATCATCCCCATCAGGGCCGCGCCACCCAGGGCAGCGATGGCGGTCAGGGTCAGTGCCAGGGCGGTGACGCAGATCGACAGGCGCAATGAACGTCGCGCCACAATCCACGGGCAGGCCAGCAACAGCCAGAAGCCGATCAGGGGTTTGTCCTGGTTCAGGTACATCGAGAAGGGCACTGAGTCCGGGGTAAAACGCTGGGGTGCAATACCTCGGCCATTGTAGAAACCCGGCAGCCAGTGCATCGCCAGCCCCAGGGCCAGGACGATAAACAAGCCGTGGCCCAGGTAGCGTGCCCAAGGAGTGCGTTGCTGGCGTACGGCGTAGCCGGCCACCAGCAACAGCGCCACTGACACCGCCGCCAGTATGCCCAGTTGGCCGTAGATCAAGGCCGTGACATAGCCAATGCAAAGTAGTGTGAGGTACAGCCAGGGCAGAGCAATCATGTGAAATCCTTAACAAAAACCGGGCGGCATTATAGCGAGTGGTCTGGTTCGAGGGCATGAAAACGCCTCCACGTACGAGGCAAGGGGGAAAGGATTGCAAAGTATGTTTGCGGCTGGTTATAGTCGTCGCGTCTTTCTCCCTTCAAAAAGATCAGCACATGCCAGCTTCCCAGCGCATAGCGGTAGTCGATTCAGCGGTCAACGCTGTGGTCGTGCCGTGCGGCGCAAAGCAGCCTGCGCAGATCAGTCACTACCCCCCACCTGTCAGTAGCACGCCGGTGTACGCAGTCGTATCACCGCCGGGCGTTGGCATTTCGGGCTGATCAGCTGTTTGCTGTTCCCCTGTGCCTGCCTGAAAAAAACCTACTGAAATTCAGTCCTTACTGAATCGGCTTTTTTGCCTGATAACAGGTGGTAACTCATGTCTGTTCTTTCGAAACAATCCGTGGCCGCGGCGGCCTCGACGAGCGTGTTTGTCTTGCTGTGGAGCAGCGGGGCGATCTTCTCCAAGTTGGGCCTGGCCCATGCTTCGCCCTTTGCCTTTCTGCTGATCCGCTTTGCCATCGCCCTAGTGGGGTTGGTGGTGCTGGTGCCGATCCTCAAGTTGAAGCTGCCACGTCCCGGCAAGCCCATGCTGTATGCGGCGGCGACGGGCCTGGTGTTGTTGGGGGCCTACCAGATTTTCTATCTGCTGGCCCTGGACCTCAAAGTCACCCCCGGGGTGATGGCGACCATCATGGGCGTCCAGCCGATCCTCACCGTGGTGCTGATGGAGCGTCAGCGCTCGTTACGCCGGTTGTTCGGCCTGGGGTTGGGCCTGGCCGGGTTGATCATGGTGGTGTACCAGGGCATCGGGCTGGCGGGCATGTCCCTGGCCGGGATGCTGTTCGGGCTGCTGGCGCTGGCGAGCATGACGTTTGGCTCGATCATGCAAAAGCGCATCACCGACAACCCCTTGGGCACGTTGCCGTTGCAATACCTGGCCGGGATGCTGTTGTGTGCGGTGTTCGTGCCGTTCCAGCCCTTCCATTTCGAGCACAGTTGGGGCTTTTACCTGCCGGTGCTGTGGATGGGATTGGTGGTGTCAGTGCTGGCGACGCTGTTGCTGTATAGGCTGATCGCCCGCGGCAACCTGGTGAATGTCACCAGTTTGTTCTATCTGGTGCCAGCGGTGACGGCGGTAATGGACTACCTGATCTTCGGCAATCGCCTTGCGCTGTTAAGCGTGCTGGGAATGGCGTTGATCATCGTCGGCTTGGTGTTTGTATTCCGTAAAAACTAAAACCTATCCCTATAGGAGCAAGCTTGCTTGCGCTGGGGGGCGAAGCACCCCCAGGAGCAGGGGGACGCTCCTATAGTTTTTGCGGGCGCAGTACCAACCACAACGCCCCGGCAATCAGCACCCCGCCATACAGGTGAGCCATGGACAGCGGCTCATCCAACAGCAACGCCCCCCACAGCACGCCGAACGGCGGAATCATAAAGGTCACGGTCATCGACTTGACCGGGCCAATGGATGACAGCAGGCGGAAGTACAAAATGTAGGCGAACGCCGTACACACCAGCCCCAAGCCCAGCAGCGACGCCCACACCTGCCAGCCGCCCCAACTTGCCGGTGGATGGCTGATGGCGCTGTAGGCAAAGAGCGGCAATAGAAACAAGGTAGCGCCGAGCATACTGCCCAAGGCCGACAGGCGACTGTCCAGCCCGCCGCGCTGATCCAGCCAGCGTCGTGCCAGGAAACCGGCAAAACCGTAGCAGGTGGTCGCCAGCAGGCACGCCAACGCGCCCATCAACAATTGCAAATCAAAGGCCACTGGCCCCGCACGCGTGAGCACGGCGACGCCAAACAGCCCCAAGGCAACGCCCGCTATTTTCGACGGTGTCAGGCGCTCGCTGAAAAACAACCCGCCAATCAGCACGCCCATCAGCGGCGTGGTGGCGTTGAAAATCGCCGAATAACCCGCCGGCAGTACCTGCGCTGCCACTGAATACATGGTCGCCGGAATCCCGGAGTTGATCACCCCCAACAGCAAAACGGTCTTGAACTTGCCCTGGAAATCCCAGCTCACGCGCAGCATCGCCAGAATCACCAGCAACCCGGCGGCGGCGATCGACACGCGGAAAAACGCAGTCGGCACTGTGCCGATTTCCGGCGCAATGATGCGCATAAACAGGAAACTCGCGCCCCAGATGGCAGCCAGTCCCAGCAAGTAGAGGGTGTCAACAGGTCTCACGGAAAACTCCTACGCCAATCAGGCGGGGAGTGTTGCCCAGTGCTCAGGCCGACACAATCGCTAACTACGACGGCCCCTTAAAAATCCTCCTTCTCCTGCCAGCGTTCACTGGCTAAGCTCTGAGCTTCCCGCTACCCGTTCGAGGTTTCCCGCATGTCGCAGCCCGCCCTCGCTATCGCCCGGATGATCCTCGACGGTTTCGACGATTACCGTGAGCACTTTCGCCAGATCACCGATGGGGCCCGCGAGCGTTTCGAGAAGGCCCAGTGGCAGCAAGGGCAGGCGGCGTCTGCGGCACGCATCAACCTGTATGAAGAGAAAGTTGCCGAGGTCACTGCCCGCCTGCGCGCCGGTTTCGAAGCGGGTGCGCTGCAGGACATCGAGCTGTGGCCCCTGGTGAAAAGCGCCTATATCGGCCTGATCGACCTGCGCTTTGACGATGAATTGTCCGAGACCTGGTACAACTCGATCTTCTGCGGCCTGTTCAGCCATGACCTGATCAGCGACGGCTGCATGTTCATCCACACCACCCGGCCGAGCCTGCGCCGGGCGCGGGCGGCGCAAACCCGGGTCTACACGCCGGCCGGTAAAATATCAGACATGCTGGCGCAGATTTTCTCTGACTACAGCTTCAGCGAGCCTTACGCCGACCTTCCTGCCGACCTGCGTCGCCTCGAAGCCCAGCTGCGGGAAAACCTGCCGGATTGGGTATGCAAAGACCCGGACCTCAAGGTCGAGCTGTTTTCCTCCGTGCTCTACCGCAACAAAGGCGCCTATCTCGTAGGGCGCATTTATACCCGCGACGAACAGTGGCCGTTGGTCATCCCGTTGCTGCACCGCGAAGGGCGCGGCATCCAGATCGATGCGTTGATCACCGACGAAGCCGACGTGTCGATCATCTTCTCGTTCACCCGTTCCTATTTCATGGTCGACGTGCCGGTGCCTGCCGAATTCATCGGTTTTCTCAAGCGCATCCTGCCGGGCAAGCACATTGCCGAGCTGTACACCTCCATTGGTTTCTACAAGCACGGCAAGTCCGAATTCTACCGCGCACTCATCAACCACCTGGCCACCACCGACGATCAGTTCATCATGGCCCCCGGCGTGCGCGGCATGGTCATGAGCGTGTTCACGCTGCCGGGCTTCAACACCGTGTTCAAGATCATCAAGGACCGTTTTTCACCGTCGAAAAACGTCAACCGCGCCACGGTGATCGAGAAGTACCGGCTGGTTAAGAGTGTCGACCGGGTAGGGCGCATGGCTGACACCCAGGAATTCGCCGACTTTCGTTTCCCCTTGAGCAAGTTCGAGCCCGAGTGCCTGGCCGAGCTGCTGGAAGTCGCGGCCGGCACGGTCGAAGTGGAAGGCGACAGCGTGCTGATCCGCCACTGCTGGACCGAGCGGCGCATGACCCCGCTCAACCTCTACCT
Source organism: Pseudomonas sp. W2Jun17 (assembly GCF_023127795.1). Lineage (NCBI taxonomy): Bacteria > Pseudomonadati > Pseudomonadota > Gammaproteobacteria > Pseudomonadales > Pseudomonadaceae > Pseudomonas > Pseudomonas sp. W2Jun17. The sequence continues at coordinate 134,318 of NZ_SPKO01000009.1, forward strand.
CGACAACGCCAACCCCGCCCAGGTGCGCGAAGCCCTGGAAGACTACGGCCTGGCAATCAAGCAACTGGCGGCGGCGAATATCTTCCCCGGCGACATGCTGCTGAAAAACTTCGGCGTCACCCGTCATGGCCGCGTGGTGTTCTACGACTACGATGAAATCTGCTTTCTGACCGAAGCCAACTTCCGCCATATTCCCGCACCGCGCACCCCCGAGGACGAAATGGCCTCAGAGCCCTGGTACTCCATCGGCCCGCTGGACGTATTCCCCGAAGAGTTCCCGCCGTTCCTGTTTGCCGACGCTGGCCAGCGCAAGTTGTTCGACGAGCTGCATGGCGAGCTGTACAACGCCGATTACTGGAAGGGCCTGCAGGACGCGATTCGCGCCGGTAAGGTTATCGACGTATTCCCCTATCGCCGAAAAGACCCGCTATAACGCTTTCTCTTGTGGGAGGGGGCTTGCTCCCGATGACGGTGAATCAGTCAACACCTTCATTGGCTGACCCACCTTCATCGGGAGCAAGCCCCCTCCCACATGTTTGACCTGCCAGATAAGTCGATTTTCTGCCACACTTGCCGGCCGCGCATAACATAGATGACCGTCGAAGTAGCTGATGACTGACCAAGCACCCACCATCGACCAACTGCTCAAAACCCTCGACCACGCCATGCTCGCCGACCGCCACCGCTTGCGCCGGCAGTTGCTTGAGCTGCGCAAGAAACCCGATGAGGACAAGCTGGCGCAGTGGGTGGCGCGGATGCAGGCATCCTGTGCCCAGGTCACGGCGCGGCGCGCCAGCCTGCCGGTAATTCGCTACGACGACAGCCTGCCGATTGCCGCCAAGCGCGATGAGATCAAGGACGCGCTGCTCAAACACCAGGTGTTGATCATTGCCGGCGAGACCGGCTCGGGCAAGACCACCCAGTTGCCGAAAATCTGCCTGGAAATCGGCCGCGGCCAGTACGGCCTGATCGGCCACACCCAGCCGCGCCGGATCGCAGCGCGCAGCGTCGCCAGCCGTGTCGCTGAAGAGCTGGCCACGCCATTGGGCGCCTTGGTCGGCTATCAGGTGCGTTTCGAAGACCAAAGTGATTCCAACACCCTGATCAAACTGATGACCGACGGCATCCTGCTGGCCGAAACCCAGAACGACCGTTATCTGGAACGCTACGACACGATCATCGTCGACGAAGCCCATGAACGCAGCCTGAACATCGACTTTCTGCTCGGCTACCTCAAGACCCTGCTGCCGCGTCGCCCTGACCTGAAAGTCATCATCACCTCGGCGACCATCGACCTGGAGCGCTTTTCCAAGCACTTCGACGATGCGCCGATTGTCGAGGTCTCGGGCCGTACTTTCCCGGTGGACACCTGGTATCGCCCACTGACCCTGGAACAGGACGAAGAGGGCAACCGCGTCGAGGATGACTTGACCGTCGACCAGGCGATCCTCGCCACCCTCGATGAAATCGCCGCCTATGAGCGCAGCGAGCGACGCAGCCCCGGCGATGTGCTGGTGTTTCTGCCCGGAGAGCGCGAGATTCGTGATGCCGCCGACATGCTGCGCAAGGCCCAGCTCAAGCACACCGAGATTTTGCCGTTGTACGCACGGCTGTCACCGGCCGAGCAACAGCGCATTTTCCAATCCCACCCAGGCCGGCGCGTGGTACTGGCGACCAACGTTGCGGAAACCTCGCTGACGGTGCCGGGCATTCGCTATGTGATCGACAGCGGCACGGCGCGCATCAGCCGCTACAGCTACCGCGCCAAGGTGCAGCGCCTGCCGATCGAGGCGATCTCCCAGGCCAGCGCCAACCAGCGTAAAGGCCGTTGCGGCCGGGTTGAGCCGGGCATTTGCGTGCGCCTGTACAGCGAAGAAGATTTTATCGGGCGCCCGGAATTCACCGACCCGGAAATCCTGCGTACCAACCTCGCCGCCGTGATCCTGCAGATGCTGCACCTGCGCCTGGGCGAAATCACCGATTTCCCGTTTATCGAACCGCCAGATGGCAAGGCGATCAGCGACGGTTTCAACCTGCTGCAGGAACTCTCGGCGGTGGACCGTAACAGCCAGCTCACGCCGTTGGGCCGCCAGCTTGCACGCTTGCCGGTGGACCCGCGCATGGGCCGCATGTTGCTCGAAGCGGCCAAGCTGGGCAGCTTGCAGGAAGTGCTGATCGTGGCCAGCGCCATGTCTATCCAGGACCCGCGCGAGCGCCCACCGGAGCGTCAACAGGCCGCCGACCAGGCCCACGCTCAGTGGAAAGATCCGGATTCGGACTTCGCCGGGCTGGTCAACCTGTGGCGCGGCTTTGAAGAGCAGCGCCAGGAACTGACCGCCAGCCCGCTGCGCAACTGGTGTCGCAAGAACTTCCTCAACTACCTGCGCCTGCGCGAGTGGCGCGACTCCCATCGCCAGTTGAGCCTGATCTGCCGCGACATGCAGCTGAACATCAATAAAGAGCCTGCGGACTTCCCCAAACTGCACAAGGCGGTGCTGTCCGGCCTGCTCAGCCAGATCGGCCAGAAGACCGAAGACGGCGATTACCTCGGTGCGCGGCAGCGGCGTTTCTGGATCCACCCCTCGTCCGGTATCGGCAAGAAGCGCCCGCAATGGCTGATGACTGCCGAGCTGGTGGAAACCACCAAGCTCTATGCGCGCATGGTGGCGAAGATCGATGCCGACTGGATCGAGCCGCTGGCCGGGCACCTGATCAAGAAAAACCACTTCGAGCCCCATTGGGAGAAGAAGCGCGGCCAGGTGGTGGCGTTTGAGCAGATCACCCTGTTCGGGCTGATTGTGGTCGGGCGCCGGCCGGTGCATTACGGGCCGATTGACCCGGTGGTGTCTCGCGAGTTGTTTATTCGTGAGGGCCTGGTACGCGGCGAGATTCAGTCCCGGGCCAAGTGCCTGGCGGCCAACCAGCTATTGCTGGAGCAGCTCGACGAACTGGAGGCAAAGGCACGCCGCCGCGACATCCTCGCCGACGAAGAAACCCTCTACGCGTTCTACGATGCGCGCCTGCCAGCGGAGATTCACCAGACCGCCACGTTCGACAGCTGGTACAAGGTCAACAGCCAGAAAGACCCGCAACTGCTGATCATGCGCGAAGAAGATGTGCTGGCCCGCGAGGCCAGTGAGGTTACCGCTGCGCATTATCCGGACACCTTGCACCTGGGTGACCTGGCGTTGGCCTTGAGCTACCACTTCGAACCCAACCACCCTCGCGATGGCGTCACCCTGCGTGTACCTGCGCCGTTGCTGCCGGCGTTGCCGGCCGAGCGCCTGGAGTGGCTGGTGCCGGGCGTGATCGAAGCCAAATGCATCGCGTTGGTACGCAACCTGCCCAAGGCATTGCGCAAGAACTTCGTGCCGGTGCCGGACTTCGTCAAGGCGGCGCTGCAACGCATCGAATTCGGCCAGGGCTCGCTGCCCCAGGCGCTGGGGCGCGAGTTGCTGCGCATGACCGGTGCGCGGGTCAGCGATGAAGCCTGGGCCGAAGCGGCGCAGCAGGTAGAAAGCCACCTGAAGATGAACCTGGAAGTGGTCGACGGCCAAGGCAAGTTCCTTGGCGAAGGTCGCGACCTGGCCGAACTGACCGCACGTTTTGCAGAGGCCAGCCAGGCCGCGTTGGCCGTACCGCAAACCGCGAAAAGCCAACAGCCGGTAGAAGCCAAGGTGTTCGCGGCGGTGGCTGAAAAGACCCAGCAAAACATCGCCGGCCTGTCGATGACGGTGTACCCGGCGCTGGTGGAAGAGAACGGCACGGTCAAGGAAGGGCGTTTCTCCACCGCCGCCGAAGCCGAGTTCCAGCATCGCCGTGCGTTGCAGCGCCTGCTGATGCAACAACTGGCGGAACCGGCGAAATTCCTGCGCGGCAAATTGCCGGGCCTGACCGAGCTGGGCTTGATGTACCGCGAACTGGGGCGTATTGACGCGTTGGTGGAAGACATTCTGCTGGCCAGCCTCGACACCTGTGTACTTGAGGGCGAAGACAGCCTGCCGCGTGATGGCGCGGGCCTGGCTGCCCTGGCCGAGCGCAAGCGTAGCGGTTGGACCGAACACGCCGAGCGCCTGGCACGCCTGACCCTGGAGGTGCTGAAACTCTGGCACGGCCTGCAAAAGCGCTTCAAAGGCAAGATCGACCTGGCCCAGGCGGTGGCCTTGAATGATATCAAGCAGCAACTGAGCAACCTGGTGTACCCAGGTTTTGTGCGCGAAACCCCGGCGCAATGGTTCAAGGAGCTGCCGCGCTATCTCAAGGCTATCGAACTGCGCCTGGAAAAACTGCCGAGCCAGGTGCAAAAGGACCGCGTGTGGAGCAGCGAATTGGGCGGCCTGTGGGCTCAATACCAGAACCGCTTGAACAAACACGCCCAGGAAGGCAAGCGTGACCCACAGTTGGAGCTTTACCGCTGGTGGCTGGAGGAATACGGGGTGTCGTTGTTTGCCCAGCAGTTGGGCACCAAGGTACCGATTTCCGATAAACGCTTGAGCAAGCAGTGGAGCCAGGTAGAGCCCTGAACCTTTCCGGGTTTCCCGATCCGGGCAGGGCCAAATGTGGGAGGGAGCAAGTCGAATCGTCGCACCGCCCCTCCCACATTCAAGGTGTTTGTCTGGCCTATAGCGCCAAATCTCCAGGGTTGTGGCAAACTTCGCGGTTACAAGATTGAATAAAGCGTCGCCAGTTTGATGCCTGCTGGACGGAATCAAACGACTTTAAGTTTGGTACGATGGTACCAATATCTTCTGCCTGACAGATTTAGAGGAACGACCGTGCATAACGTCGTCATCAGCGGCACTGGCCTGTACACCCCGGCCAACAGCATCTCCAACGAAGAGCTGGTGCAGTCTTTCAATGCCTATGTGCAACAGTTCAACGCAGACAACGCCGCCGCCATCGAGCGTGGCGAGGTGCAGGCGCTGACGGAGTCGAGCGCGGCATTCATCGAAAAGGCATCCGGCATCAAGAGCCGTTTTGTGATGGACAAGGACGGCATCCTCGATCCGCAGCGCATGGCGCCACGCCTGCCCGAGCGTAGCAACGACGAATGGTCGGTGCTCTGCCAGATGGCGGTCGGTGCCGCCGAACAAGCCCTGCAACGCGCCGGCAAGACCGCCGCCGACATTGATGGCGTGATCGTTGCCTGTTCCAACCTGCAACGTGCCTACCCGGCGATTGCCATTGAAGTCCAGGAAGCCTTGGGTATCCAGGGCTTCGGTTTTGACATGAACGTGGCGTGTTCTTCGGCCACCTTTGGCATCCAGAACGCGGCCAACAGCATCCAGTTGGGCCAGGCCCGGGCGATCCTGATGGTCAACCCGGAAGTCTGCACCGGCCACCTGAACTTCCGCGATCGCGACAGCCACTTCATCTTCGGTGACGCCGCCACTGCGGTGATCCTGGAACGCGCTGACCTGGCGACGTCCGAGCACCAGTTCGATGTGGTGAGTACAAAGCTGCTGACCAAGTTCTCCAACAACATCCGCAACAATTTCGGCTTCCTCAATCGCACGGCGGAAGAAGGTGTCGGTGCCCCCGACAAGCTGTTCGTGCAGGAAGGCCGCAAGGTGTTTCGCGATGTCTGCCCGATGGTGGCCGAATTGATCGGCGCGCACCTGGCGGAAAATCAGTTGAGTGTGACCGATGTGAAGCGCTTCTGGCTGCACCAGGCCAACCTGAGCATGAACCACCTGATCGTGAAAAAGCTGCTGGGGCGCGACGCGTCGGTGGAAGAAGCGCCAGTGATCCTCGATACTTACGCCAATACCAGCTCGGCCGGCTCGGTGATTGCGTTTCACACTTACCAGGATGACTTGCCCAAGGGCTCGGTTGCCGTACTCAGCTCCTTTGGCGCCGGGTATTCGATTGGCAGTGTGATCCTGCGCAAACGCTGATTGTGTGGGGGCTGGCTTGCGTGCGATGGCATCACTGTGGTGTGACTGATACACCGAGGTGTCTGCATCGCAGGCAAGCCAGCTCCCACAGGACCGGGTGTGCACTTTTAAATAGAGGTTTGAATGGCAGCAGCGGACGACGCGCACCTGCTTGAACGCCTGCTCAAGGGTGAGCAGCGGGCCTACAAGGAATTGGTCACCACTTACCAGAGCGCAATGCGGGCGGTGGCCTACGCCATCGTCGGTCAGCGCCACGCCGACGAAATCGTGCAAGACGCCTGGGTTTCGGTCGTACGCAACCTGGCCAGATTCGAAGGGCGATCGAGCCTCAAGACATGGTTATTGACCATTACCGCCAACGCCGCCAAGGGACGTTACAAACAGAATCGTCGGGAAGTGCTGCTCGACGATTTGCCTTCGCCCCACGGCACCATTGGTGATGATCGCTTCAGCCCGGATGATGGCCATTGGGCTGTCGCCCCGTATGCCTGGCACCAGGACACCCCTGAAGCGCTGCTGACCGAAGATGAACTGCGCAAATGCCTGGAGCATACGATTCTGAGTTTGTCCGAACTGCAAAGCAGCGTGCTGGTGTTGCGTGAACGCCAGGGTCTGGAACTGGAGGAAATCTGTAATCTTCTGAGCCTTTCGCTCTCCAACGTTCGTGTGCTCCTGCATCGAGCACGGCTTAAAGTCTTTGCTACGGTGGAGCATTTTGAGGAGACGGGCGAATGTTGACCTGTAAAGAGCAAGTAGCGCGCTCCAGTGACTATCTGGATGGTCAATTGACCTTCCGTGAACGTCTGATGGTGCGTCATCACTTGATGTTCTGCCCGAACTGCCGACGGTTTATCCGGCAGATGCGCCTGTTGCAGGCGACGCTCAAGCGTATGCCGCAGGAGCCGGTGGACGGTGCTGATGCGCTGGCTGAACAGATGGCAGCCGAGCGCCGTAAGGATATGTAGGAGCGAGCTCACCAAGCTCGCTCCTACAGTAACGGTTAGAACTTGGCTTCAGCATCCAGCTGCAGGGTGTTGGTGTTGGCATCCCGCTGGGTACGGCTGGCGTAGTCCGCCTTGGTCAGGAAGTAGGTGGCGCCCAGGGCGAAGTTCTTGTCGATGTCGTAGCTGACCTTCATCTTGTGGCCGCGCGAACCGGTGGTACCGTTGGCGAAGTCCGAATCGGTGAACGCGCCTACGACGGCATTACGCTGAACATCGCGGTAGTTGTAGTCCAGGTTGAAACCGAACACCTTGGACTTGGCACCCAGCAACCACGCGGTGTCCTGGTCGGTCACGGCATCGTTGTTTTTCACGTATTGGCCGTAGAACGACAGTGGCACTGCCAAGCCGCCGATGTCTGCCTGGGCAAAGCCTTCGTACAGGCGGAACTCGTTGTTGGCTGAGTTGCCGTTGACCGCCAACGCGCAAGGTGTGGTAGTGGTTGTGCAGCGGCTGTCCTCGTCATTTTTGTAGGCGTAGACGCTGCCGCCCAGGGTCATTTTCAGGTTGTCGGTGACCGAGAAACGCGTACCCAACTGGCCGGACGTCAGGCGCAGGTCGTGGCGGAACTGCACGCCGTCGCCGTCGACGTTGTCCTTGAGGTTGTAGTTACCCAGGCTGCCGAACAGTTCGGCGCTGCTGCCCAGTGGGTATTTGTAGGTGACGGCCAGGCCTTCAGGGTTGATATCGCTATCCCAGATCACGTCGCCCATGTTTACCCAAGGCTGAAGCATCTTGCCGCCGATCACGTGCAGGTTCTTGATCTGGTCCGGGTGGTAGTCGATGTAACCGAGGTCCAGCCAGATCGATTTTTTATCGAAGTAGCCGTCCTGATCCTGGTTGGTAGAACGCGCATCGTCACCACCGCCGGTGGCGATACGGATACCGGTGTCCACCTGCGGGTTGATTTCGGTGTAGGCACCCAGGCGGGCGCGGATACGTTGACGGTCTTTGTCACGCCCACCGTTGTTGGGTTCGCCATCAATCTTGATGGTTTCCTGGCGGAAGCGTACATCACCCTTGAATTGAGTCTTGGCGGCCCAGGCCAGCTTTTGGTCGAAGCTGCTCAGCTCGTTGGTTTTTTTCGCAGTGGCTGCGATCTGCTCGTTGGTCTCTTGCTGAGCTTGGCGTGCGATCTGCTGTTCTTTCTGGTCCTTGGCCAGTTCCGCTTGCAGTTCTGTGTACTGCGACGCGGTGATCTGGCCGTTGGCCTTGAGCATGTCGAGCAATTTAGCGTCGACTGCAGCGCTGGCCGGTACGCTCAGGGCCAGCAACAGGCCGCCACACAGGAGCGCCGCAGTTTTAGTGGAAGCAAGACGCATATCAATCTCCGAAAGTGAGGAGGGATGGCAAACCATCCAGGACACAACCGACCCATGACGGACGGAAAAAATGTCGCCCGGTAGATCCGGACGCTCTAAAAACTGGCGTCAGTATCGCGGCCGTTTATGACGGAGTAGTGGCTAAGTGATTTCATGTAGATGACAGCTTGTAACGGGAAGGAACTAACGCTTGGGCGTTCTGTCGGCGCGTTTTGCAGATGTACGCCAGGCTGCGATAAGCGATACTGCCCAGGCTTTCATGCCGCGAAACAATGAGGATGTCGATGCCACTGCAACGCCTGGACAGCCTGTCCGCAATCGCTGCTCACACTTGGGATGCCCTGGTGCCGCAGGCCCAGCCTTTTGTGCGGCATGGGTTTTTGAGCGCGCTGGAAGACAGCGCCAGCCTGGGCCCGCAAACAGGCTGGCAGGCGGAACATCTGCTGCACTGGGAAGGCCCGCGTTTGGTGGCGGCATTACCCAGTTACCGCAAGTGGCACTCCTATGGCGAGTACGTGTTCGACCATGGCTGGGCCGAAGCCTGCGAGCGTGCCGGGATTGATTACTACCCGAAGCTGCTGACAGCCGTGCCGTTCAGTCCGGTCAGCGGGCCGCGTTTATTGGCCGCCAGTGCCGAAGACGGCTTTGAGTTGCTCAAAAGTTTGCCGGGTTACCTGGAAATCGAAGGGCTCTCCAGCGCCCATATCAATTTCACCGACGCTTTGGCCGACGACGCCTTGGCCCGGCAGCCCGACTGGATGCAACGCCTGGGCTGCCAGTTTCATTGGCAGAACCGTGGCTATCGCGACTTCCAGGACTTCCTTGATGCCTTGAGTTCACGCAAGCGCAAGCAGATGCGCAAAGAGCGTGAACAAGTGGCCGGGCAGGGCATCGAGTTCGAGTGGCTGCAAGGTCATCAATTGAGCGAGGCCCAATGGGATTTTGTTTATGCCTGCTATGCCAACACCTATGCGGTGCGCCGCCAAGCGCCCTATCTGACACGGGCGTTTTTCAGCCTGTTGGCCGAACGTATGCCCGAGGCGATCCGCGTGGTGCTGGCCAAGCAAGGCCCGCGTCCGGTGGCCATGGCGTTCAGCTTGATCGGTGGCGACAGCTTCTACGGCCGCTACTGGGGCTGCCTGGGGGAGTTCGACCGGCTGCATTTCGAAACCTGTTTCTACCAGGGCATGGACTACGCCATCGCCCACGGCCTGCAACGCTTCGATGCGGGGGCCCAGGGCGAGCACAAATTGATTCGCGGGTTTGAGCCGGTGATCACGCGGTCCTGGCACTACCTGCGCCATCCGGGGCTCAAGAGTGCCGTGCACGACTTTCTTGAACGTGAACGGGTGGGGATTCTGGCGTATGCCGAAGAGGCGAGGGCGGCTTTGCCTTATCGGCAACCTGACAGCAAGTGAAACACCTTGTAGGAGCGAGCTTGCTCGCGAAGAACGCTTAGGCGAAGCGGGCTGCATCTGGAAGCCTGCGTCATCGTTGACGTTTTTCGCGAGCAAGCTCGCTCCTAGAGGGGTTTGGTCAGGCAGGCTTTTCTGCGCCCAACCATCGGTACGTAATGCCACCGATCACCGCGCCCAGGATCGGCGCAAGCCAGAACAGCCACAACTGTTCAAGCGCCCAGCCGCCGACAATCAACGCGGGCCCCGTGCTGCGGGCCGGGTTGACCGAGGTGTTGGTGACCGGGATCGAGATCAGGTGGATCAGCGTCAGCCCCAGGCCAATGGCGATGGGGGCAAAGCCCGCGGGGGCACGGCGGTCGGTAGCGCCCAGGATGATCAGCACGAACATCGCCGTCATCACCAGTTCACAGACCAATCCTGCTGCCATCGAGTAACCACCGGGTGAGTGTTCTCCATAGCCGTTGGAGGCCAGACCACTCGCCAGTTCAAAGCCGGGTTTGCCGCTGGCAATAAAGTACAGCAGCGCAGCGGCGATGGTGGCACCGATCACCTGAGACACGATGTAGGCCGGCAACTCTCTGGCCGGAAACCTTCCGCCCACTACCAGCCCCACCGAAACGGCCGGGTTGAGGTGACAGCCGCTGATGTGCCCGATGGCAAACGCCATGGTCAGCACTGTGAGCCCGAAGGCCAGGGCCACGCCGAGCAGGCCGATTCCGACATTGGGGAACGCTGCGGCCAGCACCGCACTCCCGCAACCGCCCAACACCAGCCAAAACGTACCCAGCCCTTCCGTTACGGAACGTTTGAACAGTGACATGAACACTTCCTTAGATTGCTCTATCTGATTAACGGTCTGTGAAGCTTCCCTGCCGCCTAAATCAGGGCCCTCCTGGGGCCTGATTGCAGTACAGCAGGATTGTGTCGCAAGACCAGTTCGATAGAGAAAACTGTCAGAATTGTTCGGAATTGCCCGGGCACCTATCCAATGAAATCAGTCTATTCCGACGAATCCGCCGGTCTGGTGCTGCCATAACCGCGAATAAAGCCCGCCCTGCGCCAGCAACTCGGCATGGCTGCCGCTTTCGGCAATCTGGCCTTTCTCCAGCACTACCAAGCGGTCCATTCGTGCGATGGTCGACAACCGGTGGGCGATCGCAATCACGGTCTTGCCCTGCATCAGAGTTTCCAGGCTCTCCTGGATCGCCGCTTCCACTTCCGAGTCCAATGCCGAGGTGGCTTCGTCCATGATCAGGATCGGTGCGTCCTTGAGCAGCACGCGGGCGATGGCGATACGTTGACGTTGACCGCCAGAGAGTTTCACCCCGCGCTCACCGACATGGGCGTCCAGCCCGGTGCGGCCCTCGGAATCCGACAACAGCGGGATGAACTCATCGGCGCGAGCCTTGTGCACCGCAGCCCAGAGTTCTTCCTCAGTTGCGTCGGGCTTGCCATACAGCAGGTTGTCACGGATCGAACGGTGCAGAAGCGATGTGTCCTGGGTGATCATGCCGATCTGTGCACGCAGGCTTTCCTGGGCCACTTCGGCGATGTTCTGGCCGTCGATCAGGATGCGGCCGCCTTGCAGGTCGTAGAGGCGCAGCAGCAGGTTGACCAGGGTCGACTTGCCCGCGCCGGACGGGCCGATCAAACCGATCTTTTCCCCGGCCTTGATGTTGAGGTTGAGGCCGCCAATGATCCCGCTCTTCTTGCCGTAGTGGAAATCCACCTGCTCAAAGTGCACTTGGGCATTGGGGACTTTCAGGCGCGGGGCGTTTTCACGGTCGGTCACGGCCAGTGGCTGGGCGATGGTTTTCAGGCCGTCCTGCACGATGCCGATATTTTCGAAGATGCCATTGACCACCCACATGATCCAACCGGACATGTTGACGATGCGGATAACCAAGCCAGTGGCCAAGGCAATCGCACCGACGGAAATCAGCGACTGCGTCCACAACCACAGGGCCAGGCCGGTGGTGGTCACAATCAGCAGGCCGTTCAAGATACAGATCACGGTGTCCATGCTGGTGAGCACACGGGCGGCCAGTTGGGTTTTTTCGGTCTGCTCGATGATCGCTTGCTTGGCGTATTCCTGTTCATTCTGCGTATGGGCGAACAGCTTCAAGGTGGTGATATTGGTATAGCCGTCGACAATTCGGCCCATCAATTTGGAGCGCGCCTCCGAGGAAATCACCGAGCGCTCCTTCACGCGCGGTACGAAGTAACGCAGGGCCAGGCTGTAGCAGATGATCCAGGTGATCAGCGGGATCATCAGCCGCCAATCGGCCTCGGCAAACAGCACCAGGGCACTGATGGCATAGATCGATACGTGCCAGATGGCTTCTGCCGTCGCCACTGCCGAATCACGCAAGGAGTTGCCGGTTTGCATGATCCGCTGGGCGATGCGCCCGGCGAAATCGTTCTGGAAAAAGTTCAGGCTCTGCTTGAGCACGTAGCTGTGGTTCTGCCAGCGAATCAGGCTGGTCATGCCTGGGTTGATGGTCTGGTGCACCAGCAAGTCATGCAGGCCGTTGAAAACCGGGCGCAGCAGCAGGGCGACCACGGCCATCCAGATCAGCTCGGCGCTGTGGATCTGGAAGAAATTCGCCGGTGGTGTGCCCTGGGCCAGGTCGATGATGCGGCTCAGATAGCTGAACAGCGCCACTTCGATAAGCGCACCGACCAGCCCCACCACCAACAGTGCGGCGAAGCAGGGCCAGACCTGGCGCAGGTAATAGAGATAGAAGGGCAGGACTTTTTCGGGAGGGGCCGCGCTGGGAGCGTCGCGGAAAATATCGATCAGTTGTTCAAAGCGACGATAGAGCATTGGGTTTGACGCCCGCCGGGCGGGCTCTCCTTTCAAATGCGCGCGGTGCCGTGTGGGCACCACGCGAAGCTACCTGCAGACCTCAGTCGATGCGCTTGGCCGACTTGATCAACACAGGATCGATTGGCACGTTCTGCATGCCTTGTTTGGTGGTGGTCTGGGAGTTGACGATGATGTCGACCACATCCATGCCCTTGACCACTTTGGCGAACACGGCGTAACCGGCATCGCGGCCCGGGTCGAGGAAGGCATTGTCGGCTACGTTGATGAAGAACTGGCTGGTGGCCGAGTTCGGGTCATTGGTGCGGGCCATGGACAGCGTGCCGCGCACGTTATGCAGGCCATTACTGGCTTCGTTCTTGATCGGTGCTTCAGTCGGTTTTTGCGACATCTGCTGGGTGAACCCGCCGCCCTGGACCATGAAGCCCGGGATCACGCGGTGGAAAATCGTGTTGGTATAGAAACCCTTGTCGACATAGGCGAGGAAGTTCTTGGTGCTGATCGGCGCCTTGACCGGGTCCAGTTCGATTTCAATGTCGCCATTGGTGGTGGAGATCAATACGTGGGGCGCCTTGGCCGGTTCGGCCGCCATCAGGTTGGCAGCGAACAGAACAGAACCGGCAAAGAAGGCGATTTTTTTCAGCATGGGTCAGTGATCCTGGGTAGTGGTTTCGACTGTCTTTAGAAAATCGAGCAAGGTCGCGTTAAAGACTTCGGGTTGATCCAAGGGCGTGGCATGGCGGGAATCTTCGATCACCACCAGTCGCGCATCGGGCAGCAGTTTTACATAGATTTCTTTCTGCGCCACGGGGGTGTAGTCGTGGTCGGCGCTGATGACCAGGGTTGGACAGGTAATTCGCGAAAGTTGTTCCTGCACGCCCCAGCCCACAATCGCGTCGAAGCTGGCGAGATAAGCACGTTTGTCGTTGCTTGCCCAGCGTTCGGCCATCTTGCGGCGCAGGTCGGCCTGGGCAGGTTTGGGGAACAGTCGTTCGCCCAGGGCGTTGCCGATGGTGCGCAGGCTGAGTACGCGGGCCAGGGTCCAGCGTTTGCCCCACTGCCAATAGTCACTTGCGCTGTGCACCTTGACTTCGGGCGCGCTGTTGACGATGCACAGGCTTCTGACTCGCGCAGGGTCGTCCACCGCCAGTTGGAAGGCGATCATGCCGCCCATGGATAAACCCACAACGTGGGCGGGCGGCAGGTCCAGGTGCTCGATCAGGGCGAGCAGGTCGAACGTGAAGCCCTGGATGCTGTAGCGCTCGCGGGGCTTATCGGAGCGGCCATGCCCACGCACGTCGACCACGATCAGGCGATAGTGCCGAGCCAGTACCGGCACTTGCAGCTCCCAATCCTGGCTACTGGAGCCCAGGCCGTGGATCAGGATCAGCGGCGTGCCGTGGCCGTATTCCTCGTAGTGCAGGCTGCAGCCTTCGTGGTCGAACCAGGCCATGGATGAACTCCGTTTCAGGCTTGTCGGGGAGCGGCGAAAGGCGCGTCCAGGGGAGCGGTGTCAAACGTGCGCAGCAGCTCCACGAGAATCTGCGTCGCCGGCCCCAGGGGTTTGTCTTTGTTGGAGTAGAGATAGAACGTCGGGTGACGGCTGCCGCCTTGTTCCAGGGGCAGTTGCTTGAGTACACCTTCGGCCAGTTCGCGCTCGATCATGTGCCGTGGCAGCCAGGCAAAGCCCAGGCCGCTGCCCACGAAGGCGGCGGCGGTAGCCAGGCTGCCGACGGTCCAGCGCTGTTCGGCGCCCAGCCAACCCACGTCGCGCGGTTGCTGGCGGCCGGAGTCGCGGATGACCACCTGCATCTGGCTTTCCAGGTCCTGGAAACTCAGCTCGCGATTCATGCGGTGCAACGCATGTTCGGGGTGGGCCACGGCGATAAATTCCACATCGCTCATTTCGGTGCCCAGGTAACCGGGGATACTGAAACCGCAAATTGCCAGGTCGGCTACGCCTTCGATCAGCAGTTCTTCGACGCCGGACAACACCTCTTCACGCAAGCGCACGCGGCAGCCGCGACTTTGCGGCATAAACGCAGTCAGGGCGCGCACCAGGCGCGCATTGGGATAGGCCGCATCCACTACCAGGCGCACTTCGGCCTCCCATCCCTGTTCCATATGATGGGCAAGGTCCTCAAGTTGACTGGCGTTCTTCACCAACTGCCGGGAGCGACGCAGCAGCACTTCACCGGCCTCGGTCAGCACCGCCTTGCGCCCGTCGATGCGCAGCAGCGGCACGCCGAGTTGATCCTGCATACGAGCCACGGTGTAGCTCACCGAGGATTGCGAACGGTGCAGCGCTTCAGCCGCCTGGGCGAAGCCGCCATGGTCAACCACGGCCTGCAACGTGCGCCATTGATCGAGGGTAACGCGGGGCGCTTTCAACATGAGCTCCTCTTGTCCTAAGCTGGCAGTCCTTATTGGAGACTGCCGAATGAGAAAATTGTGTTGTGTGTTGCTGGCGCTGCTGCCGATGAGCGTATTTGCCTACCCTATCGACGTGACGAAAAAGATCGATGGCGTCAGCATTGATTACACCGCCTCCGACGTGGACGCAGACATCAGCTCGATTCAGCTGAACAACTACGGCACCCAGGATGCTGTGTGTTCGGTAATCTTCACCAACGGCCCGGAATCGCCGCGCCGTCGCACCGTGAGCGTGCCAGCAGGCAAAAGCACCAACACCACGGTCAAGTTCAACCGCTCCATCATCAAGATGCGCATTGCCTTGGACTGCAGCCCCAAATAAAGCGATAGCGGAGCCTTTCTACAGGAGTACTCCGCTTATAAACAAATTTATAGATGGGTTATAGCAGTTTTTTGCGCTTTTTTATCGAATGAGCCCTGGTTAATCTTTTCTCCATCGACTTACAACATTCACCGATGGAGCCTACATAGCCATGTCCAACGTTCTGATCATCGAAAGCAGTGCGCGCCAGCAGGATTCTATCTCTCGCCAGCTCACGCAACAGTTCATCAGCCAATGGCGGGCTGCCCACCCAGCCGATCAGATCACCGTGCGCGACGTGGCACTCAACCCGGTTCCACACCTGGACGCCAACCTCCTTGGCGGCTGGATGAAACCTGAAGATCAGCGTAACGACAGCGAGCAGGTATCCCTGGAGCGTTCCAACGCATTGACCGACGAATTGCTCGCCGCCGATGTGTTGGTAATGGCTGCACCGATGTACAACTTCGCCATCCCCAGCACCCTCAAAGCCTGGCTGGATCACGTCCTGCGCGCCGGCGTAACGTTCAAGTACACCGCCACCGGGCCGCAAGGCTTGCTGACCGGCAAACGTGCCATCGTGCTGACCGCCCGTGGCGGCATTCACACCGGGGCCACCTCGGACCACCAGGAACCCTACCTGCGCCAGGTGATGGCCTTTATCGGCATTCACGACGTGACCTTCATTCACGCCGAAGGGGTGAACCTGAGCAGCGACTTTCAGGAAAAAGGCATCAACCATGCCAAAGCCCTGCTCGCACAGGTGGCGTGATCCGTTAATCGCCAGATAATCGCGGGCTGTTTATATAACGCCACGCCAACCCTTCAAGTACGCGTATCGAACCTCCCTTTGCACTTGTTGCTCCTGAGTGCTCCTGCCCGACTGCCGCTTTAGCGAGGTCGGGTTTTTTTTGCCTTGAGTTTCTTCAAGGCTGGAAAAGCTTTAATGTCGCGCCCATTCGAAACGAGGCGCGCATGGGCTATTTACTGGTTGTCACCCTGATTCAGGCATTTTCCTTCAGCTTGATCGGCGAATACCTCGCCGGTCACGTCGACAGCTACTTCGCAGTGCTGGTGCGCGTGGTGCTGGCCGGGCTGATCTTTATCCCGCTGACGCGCTGGCGCTCGGTGGAGCCTGCGTTCATGCGCGGCATGTTGGTGATCGGTGCATTGCAGTTCGGCGTGACCTACGTATGCCTGTACTTGAGCTTTCGCGTGCTGACGGTGCCGGAAGTGCTGCTGTTCACCATCCTCACACCGCTGCATGTGACCCTGATCGAGGACGCGCTTAATCGGCGCTTCAATCCTTGGGCACTGGTCGCGGCCCTGGTGGCGGTGGGCGGTGCGGCGGTGATTCGTTTCGATCAGATCACCCCGCACTTCCTGATGGGATTCTTGCTGCTGCAATTGGCCAACTTCACCTACGCCGCCGGGCAAGTCATGTACAAGCATCTGGTGGCGCGTTATCCCAGTGACCAACCGCACTTCCGGCGTTTCGGTTATTTCTACCTGGGCGCCTTGCTGGTGGTGTTGCCGGCGTTCCTGCTGTTCGGCAAGGCTGACTTCTTGCCGCAAGCGCCGCTGCAATGGGGCGTGCTGGTGTTCCTTGGTTTGGTCAGCACCGCGCTGGGCATGTACTGGTGGAACAAGGGCGCCTGTCTGGTCAATGGCGGTACCCTGGCGGTGATGAACAACCTGCATGTACCGGTGGGGCTGCTGTTGAACTTGCTGATCTGGAATCAGCATGAGCCGCTGGGCCGTCTGGCCCTGGGCGGCCTGGTGATTCTGGGCGCGGTGTGGATCAGTCGGCTCGGCGCACGCCAGGCGCGGGCGGCGCTGTCATCGTGATCACCACTTTGCCTTTGGCGCGGCCTTGTTCGACATAGCTCAGGGCTTGGGCTGTGGACTCGAAAGGGAAGGTGCGGTCGATCACCGGCTTGATAATGCCGGCTTCCACCAGCGCGGTCAGTTCATCCAATTGGGCGCCGTTGGCGCGCATGAAGAGGAAGTCATAACGCACGCCTTGTTTGCGCGCTTTGCGGCGTATACCGCTGCTCAACACACCCATGACCAGGCCCAATAGCCACGACAGCTGCTGCTCTCGAGCAAACGCCTGCGTCGGTGGCCCGGAGATGGAGATGAGTTGACCGCCCGGTTTGAGAATGTCGAGTGACTTTGCCAGTGCGTCCGGACCGAGACTGTTCAAGACGACGTCATAATCATTGAGCAGGGTTTCGAAGTTTTGCTGCTTGTAGTCGATCACTACATCGGCGCCCAGTGCCTTGACCCACTCGACATTGGCGGTGCTGGTCGTCGTTGCGACAAATGCGCCCAAATGCTTGGCAAGCTGGATGGCGATACTGCCGACTCCGCCGGAACCGGCATGAATGAAGACCTTCTGGCCTTTTTTCAGCCTCGCTGTTTCAACCAGTACTTGCCATGCCGTCAATGCGACCAGAGGCAGGGCGGCGGCTTGCTCCATCGTGATGTTTGCAGGTTTGCGTGCCAGTGCGTCCTCGCGTACCGCAATCAGCTCGGCGAACGTGCCGATACGCTGCTGTGGAGGGCGGCCATACACTTCGTCACCCGGCTTGAAGCGTCGCACCGCGGCCCCGACGCTGAGCACCACGCCAGCCAGGTCATTGCCCAGTATCAACGGCAATGCATACGGCAGAATCAGTTTGAATTCGCCCTTGGCGATTTTTGCATCCAGCACGTTGACGCTGCTGGCATGTACTTGAACCAGCACGTCATGCTCACCCACCACTGGTGTTGGCGCTTCGGTGATGCGACCGGTCTGTTTGCCGTAACGTTCGATGGAAAATGCCTTCATGGTTCAACGCTCATCGCTTCGAGAGGGAGGGCAGGCGCATAGAGCGCGCCTGCAACAGGTTGATCAGGCTTGGGTCAGGTACCGCTCGGCAACCTCGGACTGCTTGATCTGCGACAGCAAGCCTTGTCGGGCTGCCTGCAAGGCATCCCAGCGTGCGCCGTCCTGCAAGGGCGGGATGGTCACGGGCTCACGACGGTCGAAACCGACCAGCGCCGCATCGACCAGGTCACCTACCTCCATCACATCTGTGAGAGTGTTGATGTCAATGCCCGCCCGGTCCCAGATCTCGGTACGCGTAGCGGCCGGTAGCACGGCTTGCACATAGACACCTTTGGCGCCCAACTCAAGGCTCATGCCCTGGGACAGGAACAGTACGAATGCCTTGGTCGCGCCATATACGGTCATGCCGAACTCCGGCGCCAGGCCCACCACCGAGCCAATGTTGATGATAGCGCCATTGCCGGCTGCCGCCAGGCGTGGGGCAATGGCGCTGGCAAGCCGTACCAGCGCGGTGGTGTTGAGCGCGACCAATTGAGCGACGCTGTCGGTGGACTGTTCGATGAAGCTGCCGGACTGTGCGGCACCGGCATTGTTGACCAGCGTACCGATGCTGGAATCTTCGCGCAGACGTGCTTCGACCGCTGCCAGGTCAGCGATCTGGGTCAGGTCAGCGGGGAGGATATCAACAGTGATGACGTGCTCTTCACGCAGACGTGCAGCGAGCGCTTCCAGGCGCTTGGTATCGCGGGCGACCAGAACCAGGTCGTGACCACGCTGGGCAAAACGTTCGGCGTAGGCGGCACCAATGCCGGTCGAGGCGCCAGTGATGAGAACGGTCTTGGAAGTGCTCATGGTGTGATGCTCAGTGAGTGCAGGGAGGTTTTATGATGTCGATCATAATCAAAGCTGTCAACGGTTTTGATTATGATCGACATCATAGTAAGATCCCTCTATCGCAGGGCAGCAGGAGCGCATAGAAATGAAGATCACCAAGACGCAATCACAGAACAATCGAGCGCATATCGTCGCGACGGCTTCCGCGCTGTTTCGTGAACGTGGTTTCGATGGGGTGGGTGTGGCCGAATTGATGGCTGCCGCTGGTTTTACCCAGGGCGGCTTCTACAAGCACTTCGGCTCCAAGGCGGATTTGATGGCAGAAGCGGCCGCCAATGGCCTGGCGCAGTCGCTCGCCAGCAGCATGGAGATGGAGGCGGGGGAGTTTTTCGAGGTTTACCTGTCCCGGCAGCACCGCGATCATCGCGGCGGCGGGTGCACGTTGGCGGCGTTGTGTGCAGACGCTGCGCGTCAATCGGACACGCTTAAGGAGACTTTCGCCAACGGGCTGGAAAACACGCTGCAAGCCCTGGAGGCAAAGTACAACACGACGCAGGACGAGCCACAGCAAGACGTGCGCGCGAAAATGCTCAACAGGATGGCCCATGCCATTGGCGCAATCTTGTTATCGCGGGCGTGCCCGGATGATTCCGCTTTGGCTGATGAAGTGCTTGAGGTTTGCCGCCGGGAGATTACGGCATCACTGCCGTAATCCCGTTCGGATCACTTCACGCCGTTTCGATGGCGGGTAGTTGCGCGGCCCCGGCCAACGCCGGCAGTACGCCGGCGCGCAGGTCATTACCGCTTGGCTGCTGATACAGGCTCAACCCGAACTCCGGCAACACTGCCAGTAGATAATCGAAAATATCCCCCTGGATCCGCTCGTAATCCGCCCACGCGGTGGTGCGGGTAAAGCAGTAGATCTCCAGCGGCACGCCTTGGGCGGTGGTTTGCATCTGGCGCACCATGCAGGTCATGTTCGGCTGGATGTCCGGGTGGCTTTGCAGATACGCCAGGGCATAGGCGCGGAACGTGCCGAGGTTGGTCATGCGCCGGCGGTTGGCCGACAGTTGCGCGCTGTGGCCCTGGGCCTCGTTCCAGGCCTTGAGTTCGGCCTGTTTGCGACCGATGTAGCCGGTGAGCAGGTGCACCTGGGTCATGCGCACTTCTTCGTCATCGCGCAAAAAGCGCACGCCGCTGGCATCGATGTACAGGCTGCGCTTGATGCGCCGCCCGCCGGAGGCCTGCATACCGCGCCAGTTTTTGAACGACTCGGACATCAAGCGCCAGGTCGGGATGGAAACGATGGTCTTGTCGAAATTCTGCACCTTGACCGTATGCAGGGTGATGTCCACCACATCGCCGTCGGCGCCGACCTGGGGCATTTCGATCCAGTCGCCGACCCGCAGCATGTCGTTGCTGGTCAATTGCACACTGGCGACGAACGACAGCAGCGTGTCCTTGTACACCAACAGAATCACCGCCGACATCGCACCCAGGCCCGACAGCAGCAGCAGCGGCGAACGGTCGATCAGGGTGGCGACGATGATGATTGCGCCAAACACGAACAACACCATTTTTGCCAACTGCACATAACCCTTGATCGAGCGGGTGCGTGCGTGTTCGGTGCGTGCGTAGATATCCAGCAGCGCATTGAGCAGGGCACTCATGGCCAGCACCATAAACAGAATGGTGATCGCCAGGGCCACATTGCCGATAAACAGAATGGCGGTCTTGCTCAGGTCAGGTACCAGGTACAGGCCGAACTGGATCACCAGGGACGGCGTCATTTGCGCCAGCCGATGGAAGACTTTGTTATGTCGCAGATCGTTCAGCCAGTGCAGGGCCGGTTGCCGGCCAAGCAATTTGACTGCGTGCAGGATGAGGTAACGTGCTACCCGTCCAACCAGCAATGCCACCACCAGCAGCACCAGCAAGCCGAGGCTGGAATGCAGGACCGGGTGTTCATCGAGGGCGCCCCAAAGGTCTTGGACGTTGAGCCAGAGCTGTTTGATATCCATGAGTGAACCGATTCTTCTGTAAGACAACACGGGGCGATTAGAGCATTTAAGTGCAAAAAAGTTGACGCTCTGGACAAAATCGCTCACAAAAAAGCAGCTGATTAGCCCTGTTCGCGTAAAGAAACTCGGTTTGGCCGCCCGAAACCGGTAACCTATGGCGCTGATATTTTGTATTTCTTCGAGGTAGCACCCGTGTTTTCCCAATTCGCCCTGCACGAACGCCTGCTCAAAGCCGTGGCCGAGCTTAAATTTGTCGAGCCTACGCCTGTGCAAGCAGCGGCCATCCCGCTCGCGCTCCAAGGGCGTGACCTGCGGGTGACGGCTCAAACCGGCAGCGGCAAGACCGCCGCTTTCGTCTTGCCGGTTCTGAATCGTCTGATTGGCCCGGCCAAGGTCCGCGTCAGCATCAAGACCCTGATCCTGCTGCCGACCCGTGAGCTGGCCCAGCAGACCCTCAAGGAAGTCGAGCGCTTCTCGCAATTCACCTTCATCAAGTCCGGCATCATTACCGGCGGCGAAGACTTCAAGGTCCAGGCTGCCATGCTGCGCAAGGTGCCGGACATCCTGATCGGTACCCCGGGGCGCATGATCGAGCAACTCAACGCCGGCAACCTCGACCTCAAGGAAGTCGAAGTACTGGTGCTCGACGAAGCCGACCGTATGCTCGACATGGGCTTTGCCGATGACGTGCAGCGCCTGGTTGCTGAATGCGTCAATCGCCAGCAGACCATGTTGTTCTCCGCCACCACCGGCGGTTCAACCCTGCGCGACATGGTTGCCAAGGTGCTGAACAACCCTGAGCACTTGCAGGTCAACAACGTCAGTGACCTGAACGCAACCACGCGTCAGCAGATCGTGACCGCTGACCATAACGTGCACAAAGAACAGATCCTCAACTGGTTGCTGGCCAACGAGACCTACCAGAAGGCCATCGTGTTCACCAACACCCGTGCCGCCGCCGACCGTATCTACGGGCGTCTGGTCGCGCAGGAATACAAGGCGTTCGTGCTGCACGGCGAGAAAGACCAGAAGGACCGCAAGCTGGCCATCGACCGCCTCAAGGCTGGCGGCGTGAAGATCCTGGTAGCCACCGACGTCGCTGCGCGTGGCCTGGACGTTGATGGCCTGGATCTGGTGATCAACTTCGACATGCCCCGCAGCGGCGACGAATACGTGCACCGTATCGGCCGTACCGGGCGTGCCGGCAACGATGGCCTGGCCATCTCGCTGATCTGCCACGGCGACTGGAACCTGATGTCGAGCATTGAACGCTACCTCAAGCAGTCGTTCGAGCGCCGTACCATCAAGGAAGTCAAAGGCACTTACACCGGGCCGAAGAAGGTCAAGGCGTCGGGCAAGGCCGTTGGCGTGAAGAAGAAAAAGACTGACGCCAAGGGCGACAAAAAGAAAACCGGCGCCAAATCGCCGACCAAGCGCAAGATCGCCAACCGGCCGAAGACCGACAACCTGTCGCTCGTCAGCAAGGACGGCATGGCGCCGCTCAAGCGCCGCAAGCCAGAAGCACCGGCTGCCGAATAAGCAGGCGGGCATAAAAAAACCGGACGATGTCCGGTTTTTTTTCGCCATCAGTTGTTGGTTTTGGCTGCCGCTTCCTTGAGCTCCTTGAGCCGCGCATCGATCAACTGGCACTTGTCGGGAAACTCGGCGCTTTCGGTGTCCAGGTCCATTTTCTGCAACTGGGCATTCATCTCCTTGGCTTTCTGGGGATTCTGCTCCGTTAGCTGGGTCACTTGCTTGGCCAGTTCTTCGCGTTTGGCCGTGGCCTCTTCAGGCGTGCAAGCCCAGGCGGGCAGGGCGCTTAACAATGTGGCGGCAATCGCCAGGTTCATCAGGGTTTTCATGGTCGGACCTCCTTGGCGGTATAGGCAGTTGAGGCGGCGAACGTCTGGAAAGTTCAGAGAAATGACGCCCGTCTATCCGGGTGAACGGCCAGTGCCCCCACGTGTCACTACCTATGACGGGCTAATTTTCCATCGGCCTGCAGGAGGAATCAGGATGACGACTTACAACTGGGATCTGATCGAACGTCTGCTGCACGAAGTGCAGAACGGCGAGGGCAGCTTCGCCCCGCGTAAATACGCCGAGCAGGAAGCCGCTGATAAGGCTACGGCTGGCGAGGACACCGGGAACCTGGACGCGCTGAAAAAAACCGCTGCGGACTACGAGGCGTTGTTGTTCAAGCGCGGGTTTATTGAGTCGCGCCCCGGAGAGGAAGGCGGCAATGGTGAAAACTTCATCTTGACCGCGCGCGGTGCAAGCCTGTTGGCGTTGATCGACAGTTCGATTCCTGGCCATGAGCACCCCCGTCAAGTGATGAACGAGCAGGAGGACGCGCTGGAGGAGGCGACCTTCGATCAAGTCTCTTCCAAAGCTGCGATTGCCGGTGGCGCTATCTAACCCCTGAATCCAATGTGGGTGGGAGCCCTGCTCCCCTCCCTATTGATTTGCGCCGGCTTTGAGGCATTTAAGCGCTTTGAAATCGCCTCGTACGCCGTCGATTTTTTGCCTCAGCTTCTGACGTTGTTGCTCGGTGCTCTCAGCCATCAGGTCCACGATCAGACTGCGCGCCGCCGCTTCGGTCTGGGCATAGGCAGCGCGGTATTCAGGCGTCCATAGGCTCTCCCTGTCCACCAGCAAACGTTGCATTTTCTGCGGGAAGTCGGCGTCGTGGCGGTGTTCAACGGCCTCGATAAACTGCGCCTGCCAATGGGCGCGGTTGCCGATCCACGCCTGGTTCTGTTCGCCCAAAGCGTTGGACCACGCCGTTACACGGTTTTGCTGGCTGGCGCTTAGCGGGCCGATCCAGGCATCCAGGCGCTTGCTCATGCGCTGGGCGCGTTCCTTGATCTGCTGGGCCAGCGGCGGTTTGAGGTATTCATCCTGGCGTTTGCGCAGGTCTTTGGCCAGGGCGTCGCTCATGTCCTTGACCTGTTGATCATCCAGACCCTGCAGCAACTGCACGGCGGACGGGGTGATCTCCCGCGCGATCTCGGCAATCGCCTGCTTGGCTTCCACGGTTCGGGTTTGCAGCGCGGCGTCAGTGATTTGCTGGCTGTCGACCATCTGCTGCAGGTGGTCCAGCCAGTCCAGGTAGCCCGGTAATTGCGTGGTGCAATGCCAGGCCAGGTGTTCCTTGAGGGTGTCGTTGAACCAGCTCTTCTGCCCGGCATTCATGTCCAGGTAGTCGTTGAGGGTCCAGGGGATGATCACGTCGAGATTACGGTAGGCCAGGCCCACGCGATTGCAGCCGGCGAGCACCAGGCTCAGGGTCAGCAGTACCACCAGGAGTTTGAGCCGGCGCAACATGGGCGAGTCCTTGCACGGATGGGATTAATGCATGTGAACCTGCGCGGGGTGCGACAGTTCAGCCCATCAATAAAACGGCCGGACGGCCTTCAAGGTCAACAGGCCGTCGCATTGCGAGTTGTGTCCGGAGTAGGCCGAGCAGTCACCGCCGCTGAGGCTGGAGTCGCTGTAGATCAGATCCAGGTCGATGCCTTTCCAGGCCCGGGAGAATTGCACCGACCAGTCGCTGAAACTGCTGATGGCGCCGTTTTCCACCGACACCGGTGTGCCCAATTGGTGGGTGGTGTATTTCATGCTGACGCCGATACCGAACGGCTGGGTGCCGCCGAGGTCGGCGAACAGGGTGCTGTCCTGACGGTCGGGGTCGTTGCTGAAGGACACGCCGAAGCGGTTGCCCAACAGGTTCAGGCCGCCGTAGAACTCCTGGCTGTCGAGGGGGCTGACCTTGGGGTAGCTGTAGTGAATCAAGCCCACTTCATAGCCCAGGGTCTGGTCGAAAGGGCGTTTGAAACCCAGGTAGGAGTCAACTTCGAGATTGTTGGCCGACGACAGGCCCATATTCGGTGAAAACTGGCCGAAATACAGGCCGCTGTCGTGGGTAAGGTCCAGGCCTCCGTGGAACGAGTCACTGCCAGGGGAGGTGGGCTTGACCAGGCCCTGGGCCATGCTACGGCTGGGGGTAGTGCCCAATTTCAGGTCGAAGTCGCCCAGTTCACGCTGAAAAATCTGCGCTTCGGCCAAAGGGCTGGCGATCAGAATGCTGACCAGGAAAATACAGCGTTTAAGCATGCTTCACTCCATGAAAAGCGAGGAGCAGTAACGGATGGGTTCGAGCAGATGCCCGTGCTAGACGTGTGCAAGGATACCGGCGAATGCCAGGCATTGAGGCCCGTTCGTCGATTAGCTTGGTATTGAAGGGTGTACGAGGGTGTTTCCAACTCTAGTCCTAGCGCCTTGAAGGCAAGACGCTTAGGGACCAGATGCAGTGCGCAGGTAGGACGATTACTTCTTGCCCAGGCTGATCTGCTTGGACGGGCCGAAAGTCTGGCCGCTCACGCCCTTGGCAATTTGCTGGATTTCGCCGCCGGACTTGAGGAAAGCAGCAATCTGGCTGTTGATCGATTCGCTGGTTTCAACGGCGGGAGCTGGCTTTGCTTTGCTGTTGGATGCTTTTACACGCATGGCGGCCACTAACCTGTAGAGAATTAACTTGGCCAGGCATCGTACAGGAAATACTTGACAATTGCTTGGCAAATATCCCCTGAGAATATAGGCCAGGCTGGGAAAGAGCCCAGGTTTAATGATGAAATAAGCCGCTAACTTACTGTTTTAGCTCGAAACCATGGGCGTGTGCGAGGTTGGCGGCCCGGAAAAATTCAACCGATTGATCAGACGAGCGGGGCGATGCCAATAGAACGCCATGCCAGCCCGCGATTTTTCAGGCGCGCGCGCGTGCAGGGCCCAACTCGGGTAGAATGCCGCCCACGCAATGAGGGTATTGGAAATGGCTTTAGTCGGGCGCTACAACAGCTTGCAAGTGGTCAAGCACACTAACTTTGGTTTGTACCTCGATGGTGCGCAAGATGGGGAAATCCTCTTGCCTAATCGGTATATCCCTAAAGATATTCCCAGTGAAGATGAAGACTGGCTCAATGTTTTCATTTACTTGGACAGCGATGACAAACTTATCGCCACCACTGAAAAGCCCAAAGTTCAAGTCGGCGAATTTGCCAG
Organism: Pseudomonas sp. W2Jun17; assembly: GCF_023127795.1. Taxonomy (NCBI): domain Bacteria; kingdom Pseudomonadati; phylum Pseudomonadota; class Gammaproteobacteria; order Pseudomonadales; family Pseudomonadaceae; genus Pseudomonas; species Pseudomonas sp. W2Jun17. The sequence continues at coordinate 160,266 of NZ_SPKO01000009.1, forward strand.
TTTGAAAGTTGTGGAAGTCAACAGTATCGGGGTGTTCCTCGACTGGGGCCTGCCAAAGGATCTGCTGCTGCCGTATTCGGAAGAAAAGCGCCAGCTGACGGCGGGTGAATATTGCGTGGTGCACGTCTACCTCGACAAGCACACCAAGCGCATCACCGCCACCGCACGTCTTGACCGTTACCTGGACAAGACGCCAGCCAACTACCAGGTGGGCCAGGAAGTCGATCTGTTGGTGGCTGAAGCCACGGACATGGGTTTCAAGGCAATCATCAACAACAAGCACTGGGGCCTGATCCACAAGAACGAAGTGTTCAAGTTCCTGCGCCCGGGCAAGGAAGAAAAAGGCTTCATCAAGGAGATTCGCGCCGATGGCAACATCAGCCTGAGCCTGCAACCGGTCGGCCAGGAAGCGGCCTCCAGCCTCAACTCCAAGATCCTCGCCAAGTTGCGTGACAACAACGGCACCCTGCCGGTCAGCGACAAAAGCGATCCGGCGGTGATCAGCAACTTGTTCGGCGTCAGCAAAGGCAACTTTAAAAAGGCCATTGGTGCGCTCTACAAGCAAGGCCAGATCGTGATTCACGCCGACCGCATTGAACTAAGCTGATCGCGCCTGGCTCTTTGTAGGAGCGAGCTTGCTCGCGAAAATATTCCACGCGCAGTGTGGCGTCGGATGTACGTTTTTCGCGAGCAAGCTCGCTCCTACAAAGGCTCGTGTCATGTCCAAGAGACCGCTCTTCGCCTACCTCGGCACCTTGCTCGCCTTCCTGGTCCTCGACGGCCTCTGGCTCGGCGTGCTGATGGGCCCCACCTACAAATCCCTGCTCGGCCCGCTGATGCTTGATCAGCCGCGCCTGTTGCCTGCGGTGTTGTTCTATCTGCTGTATGTCCTCGGTTGTGTGGTGTTCGTGGTCTTGCCCAGTGCCAGTTGGCAACGTGCTGCGCGGTTGGGCGCACTGCTGGGCCTGGTGGCCTATGGCACTTATGATTTGAGCAATTGGGCCACGCTTCAGGGCTGGTCCGCCGGGCTCGCGGTGATGGACATGGCGTGGGGCACCTGTTTAACCGCCCTGTGCTGCACCGTCGGCCACCTGTGTGCACGGCGTGTGCATCGGTAGTTGGCGGTTGATCAAGACCGAGCCTGCCACCAACAACCCGGCACCGGCGACGATCAACGCCGGGTGCAGACCACCACTGAGGTGACTGCTCATCGAGGCCAGTAGCGGACCGCTCAGTTGGCCGATGGCAAAGCTGGCGGTCAGTAGCCCTGTGCTGCGTTGGTAGCCGTTGGGTGCAACCTCGCGCAGGCGCGCCATTACCAGTTGCATGCAGGCCAGGAAGGGCGCGCCGCACAACAACACGCCCAGCGCAAGGCCCCAACCGTTACCGAGCAGGCAGGCGAAGACCCCGGCCGCTTGCAGCCACAAGGTCACGATCAGCCATCGGCGCGTGGTGTCCGGGCTCTTGCGGCGCAGACTTGCCACCACCACACCTACAGCGGCAGCCAGGCCGAAGCAGGGCCAGAACAGATCGGCCTGCCAGGCTCCGTTGAACTGTGCGTTGGCCATCTGCGACAGAAAGGTCGCGGGGATGATGTAGCCCAGGCCGAACAGGAAATAGATCCAGCACAGATGCGCGATGCTGCCGTTGTTGCTTGCACGGGTTTCAGCAGGCGCCGTGAGGGTTGGCTTGGGTAAAAAGGGCAGGATCGCCAGCAGCATCACCAGGGCAACGATGCCGTAGACCAGCCACAGCATGGCGGAGCCTTGCCCCAGCAAGTTCGAGCCCAGCGCCAGCAGCCCCGTCAGCGCAATCCCAAGTCCCGGCCCGGCAAATACCAGCGCACCCAGACGCGGCCGGCCGGCGGCGATCGCCAGCGGCTGGCTCAGGCTGGTAATCATCACCAGAGCCCAGGCGCTGGCCACGCCGGTTCCGAAGCGCAACAGCAAGTGCGGCCAGAACCCATGGGCCCAGTACGACGCCAGCGTCAGCAGGACGCAGAGCCACAACCCGCCATAAAGGCGGCCGCGTACATGATGATGGCTGCGAGCAAAGATCGAATCCACCGCGCCCACAAAGTAGCCCAAGTAATTGGCGGCCGCGATCAGCCCGGCGTCCGCCAGGTCGACCTGACCTTCGCTGAGTAAATGCGGCATTTGCGGGGTCAGGGCGAAGCGGCCAATGCCCATGGCCATCATCAGGGCGATAAAGCTGGCGAGTAAACGAATCTGCGGTGACATGCTTAGGTTTCCTACAGGAAAGCGAATGACTTGTAGGCTAAGGCGGATTGACTTTCTGTAAAATTGAATAATAGTGAGTAACTTGTTCAGTTTTGGAGAAAGGTATGGAGTTCAGTCAATTGCGGATTTTCCAGGCCGTGGCGGAAGAGGGCTCCATCACCCGCGCCGCTGAACGTTTGCACCGCGTGCCATCGAACTTGTCGACCCGCCTCAAGCAGATGGAGGAGCAACTGGGAGTCGAGCTGTTTGTGCGTGAGCGCCAGCGGTTGCAGCTTTCTCCTGCGGGTAAAGTGCTGCTGGACTACAGCACTCGGCTGCTGGCGCTGCATGACGAAGCTCACGGCGCCGTACAAGGCGGGCAACCGGCTGGTGATTTTGTGCTGGGCAGCATGTACAGCACCGCCGCGGTGCATTTGCCCAAGCTGCTGGCGCGCTATCACAGGACTTACCCCATGGTGAACCTGCAAGTGCAGTCGGCGCCCAGCGGGGAGCTGCTGGAAGGTTTGATTACCGGACGGCTGGACGCAGCGTTTGTGGACGGTCCGCTGACCATCGCGACCCTGGATGGCGTACCGTTGTGCGAAGAGCGCCTGGTATTGATTTGCGAAGCCGATCACCCACCGGTGCGCGGTCCCCAGGACGTTGCCGGGCGATCTGTGTTCACGTTCCGACGCAGCTGCGCCTATCGCACGCGCCTGGAAACCTGGTTTTCCCACGAGCATGTGGCCATGGGGCGGGCTATCGAGATCGAGTCCTATCAAGGGATGCTCGCGTGTGTGATCGCCGGTTCGGGGGTGGCGTTGATGTCGCAATCGATGCTCGACAGCCTGCCAGGCAAGGACAGCGTGTCCGTTCATCCGCTGACCGGGCCTTTTGCCACTGCGACCACCTGGCTGATGTGGCGAAAGGGTATGCTCGGCGCTAACCTCAATGCATGGATCGACCTGCAGCACGAAGGCAGCCCGGCAAGCCTGGCAGATACGCGCGCCATCGCTTGAGCGATCCGTCAGGATTTGGATCAATCCAGTAATAGTTAGTTGTGGTTTCGTTCAAGCATTACCTAGGACTTAGGGCTACTATCTCTGTAGGAAACGGCGACAAAACTCACGCCGACCAGCACTACCCTCAAAGGGGGCAACCATGAAAGAGAAAATCCAAAACTGGCTCCACGATCTTGGCGTTGCGCTGGGCTTGATCGAGCCCCCGCTGCAACCGGTGCCGATCCGCACGGACGATGAGCAGCGCCGGCCCCGTCGCCGCTGAGTATCAGGCCCAAACAATATGGGAAATGTGGGAGCGGACTTGCTCGCGAATACGGTGCATCAGCCGGTAAATGGTTGAATGACACACCGCCTTCGCGAGCAAGTCCGCTCCCACAATTATTTTGTGCAGGGCAAAAAAACGGGTGCGAACACCGACGCCGCACCCGCTGAAGAAATTATCCTAATAGCTCAAGCCGCCCGAGCCGCAACGGTATCCGGTTTGCGCGACAACATACTCACCAGCACAAAACTCACCAGGGCTACCGCCAGGCTGCAGTAAATCGGTGTGTTTGCATCCAACCCATCCTTGAACATAAACACCAGCGCGGTTACGAAACCCAGCGCCATGGACGTGATCGCGCCCGAGGTGGTGGCTCGCTTCCAGAATATCGCGCCAATCAGAGGTACCAACATACCGCCCACCAACAGGTTATAGGCCAGGGTCAGCGCGCTGATCACGTCATTCACCACCAGTGCGATGCCCAATACGGCAACACCGGTCATCAGGGTGAACACGCGGTTGATGCCCAGGCTCGATTGCTTGCCACCGCGCAGCCGTGGCAGCAGGTCTTCGGTCAACACGGTGGACGCAGCGAGCAGGCCGGCGCTGGCGGTGGACATCATCGCCGCCAGGGCAGCCGCAATCACCAGGCCACGAATACCGTCCGGTAACGAGGCTTTGACGATGGCGGCAAAGGCATTGTTGACGTTATCCAGGTCCGGGATCAGCACGTGAGCCGCCATGCCAATCAGGGCGCAGGCAAGGCCGTAGAGAATGCAGTAGAAACCGGCGAAAGTGCCCGCGTACTGGGCGACCTTTTCATCACGGGCGGTGAATACTCGCTGCCAGATATCCTGGCCGATCAGGATGCCGAAGAAGTAGATCATGAAGTAAGTGATGATCGTGTCCCAACCGATCGCGGTAAAGCTGAAGTTCGACGCCGGCAGCTTGGCCACCAGTTCATCCCAGCCGCCGACGCGGTACAGGCAGATCGGCAGCAGGATGAACATCAGGCCGACGGTCTTGATCACAAATTGCACGATATCGGTCAGGGTCAGCGACCACATGCCACCGATGGTTGAATACACCACCACCACACCGCCGCCTACCAGCACCGACATCCAGAACGGCAAGTCGAACAGCACTTGCAATACGGTGCCGATTGCCAGGATCGAGGTCACGCCGATCATCAGTGCATAGGCCAGCATGATCACAGCGCTGGCCTGGCGCGCCATGGGGTTGTAGCGTTTTTCCAGGACCTGGGTCACGGTGAAGATTTTCAGCTTCAGCAGCGGCTTGGCCAGGAACAGGTTCAGCGCAATGATCCCGGCGCCCAGCGCGGCGCACAGCCAGAAACCTGAAATGCCGTGCACATAACCCAAGCGCACGGTGCCGACGGTGGAGGCGCCGCCCAATACCGTGGCGGCCATGGTGCCCATGTACAGCGACGGGCCGAGGTTACGGCCCGCCACCAGGTAGTCTTCGTGGGTTTTGGCGCGGCGCATACCGTAGTAGCCGAGCACGAGCATACCGGCGGCGTAGATGAGTACGACGAATAAATCCAAAGCCATGACGGTGATTCTCCGATTATCTTTTTTATGGGCGATCAGGCGGCAGCCGGCTCGGTCAATACGCGAGCGAAGGTCAGGTACATCGTTGGATGGGGATCTGCGCGATCCCCTTGATTGTTATCGTGAAGGCATCAGCGATGCGCGACGCCAGGCAATACACAGAGCATCTCGTACAGCAAGTTGGCGCCCAGCAGCGAGGTGTTGCCTGTGGTGTCATAGGGCGGTGAAACTTCCACCAGATCACAACCAATCAGATCCAGGCCCTGGCAGCCACGGATGATCTCGATCGCTTGGATGGTGGTCAGCCCGCCGATTTCCGGGGTGCCGGTGCCGGGTGCCCAGGCGGGATCGATGCCGTCGATATCGAAGCTGAGGTACACCGGGCCGCCGCCGACTTTTTCCCGCACTTGGGCCATCAACGGGGCCAGGGATTGGTGCCAGCATTCTTCGGCCTGGACCACGCGAAAGCCTTGCTTGCGGCTCCAGTTGAAATCTTCTGCGGTGTAGCCCTGGGCACGCAGGCCGATCTGCACCACGCGGTCGCAATCGAGCAAACCTTCTTCCACGGCGCGGCGGAAGGTGGTGCCGTGGGCGATTTTTTCGCCGAACATATGGTCGTTGACGTCGGCATGGGCATCGATGTGCACCAGCCCGACCTTGCCGTGTTTCTTGTGGATCGCCCGCAGGATCGGCAGGGTGATGGTGTGGTCGCCGCCCAGGGTCAGGGGGATCACGTCGTGCTCGAGGATTTCATCGTAGGCTTCTTCGATGATGCGCACGGCGTCGAGCAGGTTGAAGGTGTTGATCGCCACGTCGCCGATGTCGGCCACTGACAGTGAGTCGAACGGTGCAGCGCCGGTGGCCATGTTGTAGGGACGGATCATCACCGACTCGGCGCGGATTTCCCGAGGCCCGAAGCGTGTGCCGGCGCGCAGCGAGGTGCCGATATCCAGGGGCACGCCGATAAAGGCAGCGTCCAGACCCTTGGCCGTTTGCAGGTGGGGAAGGCGCATCATGGTGGCGATGCCGGCGAAGCGCGGCATTTCGTTGCCGCCCAGTGGTTGGTGGAAAATCTTGTCCACGGGATTGCCTCATCGTTGTTTTGTTTATTGATGGCCGATTCTGCAAAAAGCCTGGGGCAGGAAGAATCGGCAGGGGCAAATACTTAGTTCAGATTTTTCTAAACTAATGCAGGGAGGTAGACTGTGCGCATCCCTGTCCGGAGCCGACCATGGCCAACGCCTTGCCCGACCTGAAACTCCTGCGCATCTTCGTCAGCGTCGTGCGCCACCAGGGGTTCGCCAATGCCCAGCACGAACTCAACCTGTCGACGTCGGCCATCAGCACGTATATGAGCCAACTCGAATCCGCGCTGGGCCTGGTGCTGTGCCATCGAGGACGTGGCGGCTTCAGCCTGACCAGCAAAGGCGAGCTGTTTCATCAGGAAACCCTGCGCCTGTTGGGCGAGCTCGAGGGCTTCGAGCAATACGCCGCCGCGCTCAAAGGCGAGTTGCGCGGCACGCTCAAGCTGGGCGTGCTTGATTCCACCGTCAGCGACAAGGCCCTGCCATTCGCCGAAGTGATTGGCGCCTACAGCCTGGAACATCCGGCGGTTCACCTGAATCTGTCGGTGATGAGCCCCTACGAACTGCAACTGGGCGTACAGGACAACCGCCTGGACCTGGCAATCGGTGCGTTCTCCAACCGTATGAGCGGGCTGATCTATATGCCGCTGTACCGCGAACAGCACTGGCTGTATTGCAGCAACCGGCACCCGCTGTTCAGCGAGCGGCGTATTCCCGAACAGGTCATCACTCAGCAACGTATGGTCGGCCGCGGCTACTGGAGCCAGGCCGAACTGGCGCGCCACGGCTTCAAACACAGCGCCGCGACCGTGGAAAGTATGGAAGCGCAGTTGATCCTGGTATTGTCCGGCGCCTACATCGGTTACCTGCCCGAACACTACGCCCAGGCCTGGGCCGACAAGGGTGACCTGCGCGTGTTACTGCCGGCGACCTTCGGCTACCAGGCGCCGTTCTCGATGATCATGCGCCGTGGTCGTAGCCGTGAACCGCTGATCCAGACCTTCCGCGACTTGCTCAAGACCCAGCTTAACCAGGCCTGAAAAAACCATGTCCAGACCCCAATGCCCGCAATGCTTGCGGCCGACCACTCATTGCCTCTGTGCACTGATCCCGACCCTCGACAGCCGCACTCGCGTGTTGCTGTTGCAGCACCCGAGCGAGGTCGGCCATGCGCTCAATACCGCGAGGTTGGCGGCGTTGGGCTTGAATAATGCGCAGTTGGTGGTGGGGGAGGTGTTTGATGATCTGGCGACGTTATTAAACCCGCCTGGTTATCGGGCGCGGCTGTTGTTTCCGGCGGATGACGCCGAGCCGCTGCGCGCTTATGCACCTGACGATCAGCCATTGTTATTGGTGGTTCCCGATGGCACCTGGCGCAAGGCGCGCAAGCTGTTGCACCTCAATCCTTTGCTGGCGGCGTTGCCCCGGGTGACATTGGCCCTAGGCGGCGTTTCCCGCTATCGCTTGCGCAAGGCGCCGGGGCCTGGTGCCTTGTCGACGGTTGAAGCAATCACGCAAGCGTTGCAGGTATTGGAAGCTCCACTATCGTTCGAGCCGCTGCTCAAACCCTTTGAAGCGCTGATCGAAGGGCAGATTGCTGCGATGGGGGATGAGGTATTCCAGAGAAATCATGGTGAAGGGCAGAAGGATTAGCAGGTTTGACGAGGCGCGCCCATCGGGAGCAAGCCCCCTCCCACAGTGGATCGCGTTCCTGCATAAAAATGCGGTCCGATGTGGGAGGGGGCTTGCCCCCGATGGAGCCCTCACAGTCAACACTTTAATGGCTTATGCCTTTAAGCCATAAGCACCGCACTTTGCGTGATATGGCCCGCCGGCCTTTCCCGGTATGATGTCCGCCCCCGCAGTCTGGATTGCGAATACGCCATGACCTTGCAGTACCCCACAATCGCCGATTGCGTCGGCAACACGCCCCTGGTCCGCTTGCAACGCATGGCGGGTGAAACCAGCAATACCCTGTTGCTCAAACTCGAAGGCAACAACCCGGCCGGCTCCGTCAAGGACCGCCCGGCGCTGTCGATGATCGCCCGCGCCGAGTTGCGCGGGCAGATCAAGCCAGGCGACACCCTGATTGAAGCCACCTCGGGTAACACCGGGATCGCCCTGGCCATGGCCGCCGCGATCAAAGGCTACAAGATGGTGCTGATCATGCCCGACAACGGCAGTGCCGAGCGCAAGGCGGCGATGACCGCTTACGGTGCCCAGCTGATCCTGGTCACCCAGGAAGAAGGCATGGAAGGCGCCCGTGACCTCGCCGAGCGTATGGCCGCCGAAGGCCGTGGCGTGGTGCTGGACCAGTTCGCCAACGGTGACAATCCCGAGGCGCACTACACCAGCACCGGCCCGGAAATCTGGCGCCAGACCCAGGGCACCATTACCCATTTCGTCAGTTCCATGGGCACCACCGGCACCATCATGGGCAACTCGCGCTACCTGAAGGAGCAGAACCCTGCGATCCAGATCGTCGGTCTGCAACCGATGGAAGGCGCGGCCATCCCCGGTATCCGCCGCTGGCCCGAAGAGTACTTGCCGAAGATCTACAACGCGACGCGAGTAGACCGCATCATCGACATGGCCCAGCGCGAAGCCGAAGACACTACGCGCCGTCTGGCCCGTGAAGAAGGCATCTTCTGCGGCGTGTCCTCCGGCGGCGCTGTGGCCGGTATGTTGCGCTTGTCCAAAGAAGTGGAAAACGCGGTGATCGTCGCGATCATCTGTGACCGAGGCGACCGCTACCTGTCGACCGGCATCTTCGACGAACCCAACTGATGGCCAAGCACGAGAGAGGCCTGCGCTTCCAGCCGACAGGCGGCAGCCGGGCCCCGCAGATCCCGGTGGGCAAGAAACAGCGCCTGACCATCGAGCGCCTGGCCAATGATGGCCGTGGCATTGTGTTCTTTGAAGGCCGCACCTGGTTTGTGAATGGTGCGCTGGCCGGCGAAGAAGTCGAAGCGCGGGTGTTGGGCGCCCACGGCAAAGTGGTTGAGGCCCGCACCGAGCGGGTGTTCAAGGCCAGTGAGCTACGGCGCCCGGCACCCTGCGCCCACGTTGGCCGCTGCGGCGGTTGCAGCGTGCAGCATCTGTCCCATGATCAGCAACTTGCCCTGAAACAGCGCATGCTCGCCGAGCAGTTGTCGCGGGTGGCAGGTGTCGAACCGCAAGAGTGGGCGCCGCCGTTGAGCGGGCCGGAGTTCGGTTACCGGCGTCGCGCCCGTGTGGCCGTACGTTGGGACGCCAAGGCGAAGAAACTCGAAGTGGGTTTTCGCGCCGTGGCCAGTCAGGACATCGTCGCTATCGACGATTGCCCGGTGCTGGTACAAGCCTTGCAACCGATCATGCAGCGCTTGCCGAATATGCTGCGTCGCCTGAGCAAACCGCAGGCGCTGGGGCATGTGGAGCTGTTCAGTGGTTCGTCCATCGCCGTTTTGCTGCGGCATATGGCACCGCTGTCCGAAGCAGACCTGCTGATCCTTAAAGAATTCTGTACCTTCCATGAGGCCCAATTGTGGCTGCATGGCGAGGGCCAGCCGGAACCTGTCGAGCCCGACCAGGCCCTGGGGTTTCGCCTGGATGCCTGGAATCTGGAACTGGCTTATCGGCCGGGAGATTTTGTGCAGGTCAACGCCGGGGTCAATCAGGCGATGGTTGCCCAGGCATTGGAGTGGCTGGCGCCACAAGCCGACGAACGGGTGTTGGACCTGTTTTGCGGCCTTGGCAACTTCGCCTTGCCGCTGGCGCGCCAGGTGCGCGAAGTGGTGGCGGTAGAGGGTGTGCAGACCATGGTGGACCGTGCGGCACTCAATGCCGCGAGCAACCATTTGCCTAACGTGCAGTTCTTTCAGGCCGACCTGTCTCAGCCTTTGACTGACGCGCCATGGGCCAAACAGGGCTTTTCTGCGGTACTCTTGGACCCACCCCGCGATGGTGCCCAAGAGGTTGTGCGCAAGCTCGCCACCCTTGGAGCCAAGCGCCTGGTGTATGTGTCCTGTAACCCAGCTACGCTGGCGCGGGACACGGTTGAGTTGGTCAAGCAAGGCTACCGGCTAAAGCGTGCCGGGATTCTCGACATGTTTCCGCAGACTGCGCATGTCGAGGCCATGGCGTTATTTGAAGCGGGCTAGGATGCCCGTTTAATCCGACTGGCCTGCGTTCTCCAAGGCCTTGGTACTGCTACGGAGCTCGCAGTAAAAGTCGGCGATGATTTTGGCGCATCAAAGGTGCGTCGTAGGGAAGGTAAGCAAGATGGTACAGGTGAGAGCACACCAGCCGATCAACACCGACGGCAGTATCAATCTCGAGGCATGGCTGGATCATGCCGTCAGTGTCGACCCGGCACTGGACCGTGAAGCCTTGAAAGCAGCCTGCGAGTTCGCTCGTGAGTCTGAGCAGCAAGACAATGCGGCCAAGAACCTGTGGGCCGAAGGCACTTCAAGCTTTCGCACCGGGTTGGAAATCGCCGAGATCCTCGCCGATCTCAAGCTGGATCAGGATTCGCTGATCGCCGCGGTGCTGTATCGCGGCGTGCGCGAGGGGCATATTCCGTTGGCAACCGTTGGCCAGCGCTTCGGCTCGGTGGTGACCAAGCTGATCGACGGCGTGCTGCGCATGGCGGCCATCAGTGCCAGCCTCAGCCCGCGCCAGTCGATGGTGCTGGGCACCCAGGGCCAGGTGGAAAACCTGCGCAAGATGCTGGTGGCGATGGTCGACGACGTGCGCGTCGCCCTGATCAAGCTGGCCGAGCGTACCTGCGCGATCCGTGCGGTGAAGACCGCCGACGACGAAAAGCGCAACCGCGTCGCCCGCGAAGTCTTCGACATCTACGCGCCGCTGGCCCACCGCCTGGGCATCGGCCACATCAAGTGGGAGCTGGAGGACCTGTCCTTTCGCTACCTGGAGCCGGACCAATACAAACAGATCGCCACGTTGCTGCACGAGCGGCGCCTGGATCGCGAGCGCTTTATCAGCGACGTGATGGGCCAGCTGCGTTCCGAGCTGCAGGCAACTGGCGTAGACGCCGACATCAGCGGCCGCGCCAAGCACATCTACTCGATCTGGCGCAAAATGCAGCGCAAGGGCCTGGCCTTCAGCCAGATCTATGACGTGCGGGCGGTGCGCGTGCTGGTGCCGGAAATGCGCGATTGCTACACCGCGCTGGGGATCGTTCACACCCTGTGGCGCCACATCCCCAAGGAGTTCGACGACTACATCGCCAACCCCAAGGAAAACGGCTACCGCTCGCTGCACACCGCGGTGATCGGCCCTGAAGGCAAGGTGCTGGAAGTGCAGATCCGCACCCACGCGATGCACGAAGAGGCCGAGCTGGGTGTGTGCGCGCACTGGCGCTACAAGGGCACCGACGTCAAGGCCGGGTCCAACCAGTACGAAGAGAAAATCTCCTGGCTGCGCCAAGTGCTGGAATGGCACGAAGAACTCGGCGACATCGGCGGGCTGGCCGAACAGCTGCGGGTGGATATCGAGCCGGACCGGGTCTATATCTTCACCCCCGACGGCCATGCCATCGACTTGCCCAAGGGCGCCACGCCGCTGGATTTTGCCTACCGCGTGCACACCGAAATCGGCCATAACTGCCGGGGCGCCAAGATCAACGGGCGCATCGTGCCGCTCAACTACAGCCTGCAAACCGGTGAACAGGTCGAGATCATCACCAGCAAGCACGGCACGCCGAGCCGCGACTGGCTGAACCCGAACCTGGGCTATATCACCACCTCGCGGGCGCGGGCGAAGATCGTCCACTGGTTCAAACTTCAAGCGCGCGACCAGAACGTCGCCGCCGGCAAGACCCTGCTCGAACGCGAACTGGCGCGCCTGGGCCTGCCTCAGGTGGACTTCGACAAGCTGGCCGAAAAGGCCAACATGAAGATCGCCGAAGACATGTTCGCCGCCCTCGGTGCCGGTGACCTGCGCCTGGCGCAACTGGTCAACCTGGCCCAGCAACTGGTCGAGCCCGAGCGCGGCAACGAACAGCTGGAACTCATCCCACGCAAGGCCACGGGTTACAAACCGGGCAAGCGTGGCGATATCCAGATCCAGGGCGTGGGCAACCTGATGACGCAAATGGCCGGCTGCTGCCAGCCGTTGCCGGGCGACGCCATTGTCGGCTACATCACCCAGGGCCGTGGCGTGAGCATTCACCGCCAGGACTGCGCCTCGGTGCTGCAACTGGGCGGGCGCGAGCCGGAGCGGATCATCCAGGTCAGTTGGGGGCCGGTGCCGGTGCTCACTTACCCGGTGGACATCATCATCCGTGCCTACGATCGTTCCGGCTTGCTGCGTGACGTCTCGCAAGTGCTGCTCAACGAGCGGATCAACGTGCTGGCGGTCAACACCCGCTCGAACAAAGAGGACAACACGGCGTTGATGTCCCTGACCATCGAGATTCCGGGGTTGGACGCACTGGGACGGTTGCTTGGGAGGATTTCCCAGTTGCCGAATATCATCGAGACGCGGCGCAACCGCACCCCATGAATAGCTGGATGAACGCGAACTGAATTGTGTTAGCTGCTTCATGTGGGAGCTGGCTTGCCTGCGATAGCACCACCTCGGTTTAACTGAAGCACCGAGTCGCGAGCATCGCAGGCAAGCCAGCTCCCACATTGGATTTTCAGCGGAAAGAGATACGATGTATTCACTCGAAGACCTGCTGCACCTGATGAACCGCCTGCGCGACCCGCAATACGGCTGCCCGTGGGACATCAAGCAAACCTACGCGACCATCGTCCCGCACACGCTGGAGGAGGCCTATGAAGTGGCCGACGCCATCGAGCGCGGCGATTTCGATCACCTGCAAGGTGAGCTGGGCGACCTGCTGTTCCAAGTGGTGTATTACAGCCAACTGGCGCGGGAAGAAGGGCGCTTCGAATTTGCCGGCGTGATCGACAGCATCACCCGTAAGTTGATTCGCCGGCATCCTCACGTGTTCCCAACCGGCGACCTGTACGCACCGCTGGATATCCCGCAGTTGAGCGAAGAACAGGTCAAGGAGCGCTGGGAGCAGATCAAAGCTGAGGAGCGCGCAGAAAAGTCCGACGCTCCCGAGCAACTCTCCCTGCTCGATGATGTGCCCACCGCCTTACCTTCGTTGTCCCGTGCGGCCAAATTGCAAAAGCGCGCCAGCCAGGTCGGTTTCGACTGGCCGGCCGCCTTGCCGGTGGTGGACAACGTGCGTGAAGAGTTGGATGAAGTGCTCGAAGCCATGGCCGATAACGATCCGCAGGCCATTGCCGATGAAGTCGGTGACCTGCTGTTTGCCGCCGTCAACCTGGCCCGTCACCTCAAGGTTGACCCGGAAACCGCACTGCGCGGTGCCAATGCCAAGTTCGAACGACGTTTCCGATTTATCGAACAGGCATTGCGCGATACGCGCCAACCCATAGAAGATTGCACCCTCGAAGAGTTGGACGCCCTGTGGGGCGAAGCCAAACGCCAGGAAAAGAATGTGTCCAGCTGCGGTTGAGCAGCTGCCTAAGTGAGTAAGCACCATGAGCCTTTCCCTTCGCGACCAGTTGCTCAAAGCAGGTCTGGTCAACCAAAAGCAGGCCAAGCAGGTCGGCAAAGAGAAGCAGAAGCAGCAGCGTCTGGTCCACAAGGGCCAGGCAGAAGTCGATGATACCCAGGCACGCCTGGCCGCTGAGGCACACGCCGAGAAGGTCAAGCGTGACCAGGAGCTCAACCGCCAGCAGCAGGAAAAAGCCGAGGCCAAGGCGCGTACCGCCCAGGTCAAGCAGTTGATCGAAACCTCGCGCCTGCCCAAGTTGACCACCGAGGACTACTACAACTTTGTCGATGACAAGAAGGTCAAGCGCCTGTCGGTCAACACCTTGATGCGCAACAAGCTGAGCAACGGCTCTCTGGCTATCGTGCACCACGGTGGCGGCTACGAGGTGATCCCGCGTGAAGCGGCGCTCAAGATTCAGGAACGTGCACCGGAGCGCATCGTGCAGCTCAACATCCTCACCGAAAGCCAGGTGCCGGATGAGGATGATCCGTACGCCGCCTACCAGATCCCTGACGATCTGATGTGGTAAGCCGCTAGAAACGACAAACCCCGCCAAAAGGCGGGGTTTGTGTTTTAAGCGTGCAGCGTCAGCCGGTTACCAATCCACTGCGTAACTCAGGCTGAAGGTACGGCCCTCGGCATTCGGGTACGGTGCGCGGGCATTGGCCTGGGCGAACATGTTCTGGTAGTTGCGGTTGGTAAGGTTGTACACCGCACCTTCGAGGCGACCTACCGGTAGCCTTACCGAGCCCAGCAGGTCAACCAAGGTATAGCCCTGGATATCGCGACCGTTGTTGTCCTTGGCCGCCGCGTCATAGTCGGCCAGGCGCATCCCCTGCAAGCGCAGGCTGTAGTCGTCACGCTGATAGCCGACAAAAGCGGTGGTCTTGGCGGGGGAAATACGCGTGGCGGGCAGGTCGATCCATTTGCCGTTCTGCTGGGTCTCGCCCTTGGCGTAAGCGTAAGTACCGCCGACGGACCACTGGTCGTTGACGTTATAAGTCAGGCTGGTTTCGGCACCGCGCACGCGTTCTTTCTGATTGATCAGGCGCAATACACGGTCGTTGGCATCGTAGAACTGCGTGACATCCGAGGTGTTTTCATACGCGGTGACACTGGCCTGCCACTTGTCCCAGTCGCCACGCCAGCCCAGCTCGTAACTGTCGACTTTCAGAGCCTGGGCATTGAGGTCCTGAATATCGTATTTGCTGTTCACGTCACGCAGGAAGCGCTGGATATCCGGCAGGGAAAAGCCCTGGCTGAAGTTGACGAACACGTCCTGGTTTTCGGTCAGGTGATACACCGCCCCGAGGTTATACAGCGTGTCATCGTATTTGAGCGTGCCGCCGGGCAGTGTGGCGCGGTTGCCGGTCTGGACGATTTCGCCGTAGGCGATGCTGTCGGAGACTTTGCTCTCAATCCACTCGCGACGTATTCCACCGCGTAAGGTCCAGTCATCGATGTCGTAGGACAGCTGACCAAAGATGGCTTTGGTGGTGGTCTCAATATCCGGGCCCAGTTCGAACGTGGTCCCGGTTTTGCTGTAGCTCAGGCCATTGACCCGGTATTGGTCGCCACGCTGGCGTGAGGTTTCATGATCATAGTCAGCCCCCCACACCAGGTTGCCGGTTGCCGGGCCGATGTCCGGCATCTGCGTATCGATCGCCGCACGCAGGCCATAGACATCCTGCACGCTGTTGTTGTCGGACACGCCTGCCCGACCCCGGGACAGGTCCGGGAAGAACAGGGCGTCGGCCCGCCGCCAGTAACTTTCGACCTGCAGGCCCTGGCCGTAGAAATCCTTATCGGCGTAGTTAAGGTTGACCGCCTGGTTATGGGTGTAGGGCTGGTCGCCCAGGTCCAGGCCTTTTACCGCGACTGCGTTGCTGGTGATGCGCGGGTTCTTGGTGTAGCGGGTGTCTTGTTCGTCTTTATAGTCTTGCAGCGACAGGCTGATCTTCTTGTCGTCATCGAGCTCGTAGCCGAAGCGACCTTGCAGGTCGTAGGTGTCGGTGTCCATGTTGCTGCCCTGGGACGTATCCTGGGGAATGCGCTTGCCGTTACCGTCGAACTGGTCGTTGCGCTGCACGGTATTGCCCGACAGATACCAGTCCACTGGACCCTTGCGCCCGGTAGCGCTTTGGAACGCCTCGTAAGCGAACCCCTTGTGGCTGAAGTTATTGCCGGCGGTCATGCCGATCTTGCTGCTGAAGGCCAGGTCCTCACCCTTGTTGCGCTTGGTGATGATGTTGATGATGCCGCCCGATGCGCCTGCGCCGTAGACGCTGCTGGCGCCGGAGATCACTTCGATGCGCTCGATGCTTTCCGGTGCCACGCTGTTGAGCTGGCGGAAGTTATCGCGCGTGGCGTTTTGTGAAACCCCATCGATCAGGATCAGGGTATTACGCCCGCGAAGCGTTTGGCCGAAGTTGCTCATGCCGCCGCTGGAAGGCGCAATGCCAGGCACCAGTTGGCCGAGGATATCTGCGACCCGACGCCCCGCGCCCGTTTGCTGGCGGATCTGTTCTTCGTTGATGACCTGCACAGAGCCTGGAATCTGCGCGATGCTGGTTTCATTGCGCGTCGCCGACACCACGGTCGCTTGCAACTGCAGGCTGGTCGGCTCTGTCTGTTCGGCCCAGGCGGGGGCACTGATCGAGCCGAGAAGCGGCAGCAGAACGGCCAATTGCGATGTGTTCATGGATTTGTCTCAGAGTTATTAGAAGTATTGACAGAAAAATCGGATGTCTCAGGCGCTCGCGTACATGAACGGATGGCGCGGATACTCACGGCGGCCAATGCGTAGGTCAGTGCGACCAGCCAGAAGCTGTGCGCCAGGCCCACCCATCCCATGCCGATACCGCCTATCAATGCGCCGCACAGCGCACCTGCTTTGGCGGCGCTGTTGCCCATGCCCAGGGCGAAGCCCTGCTGGCTGGACGCTACGGTATTGGCGATCAGCGTGTAGGCCACGGGCAATAAAGCACCCTGCCACACGCCCCATAGCAGCCGGCTGGCGATGAACCCCAACCACTCACTGGCCAGCGCCGTGCCGGCCAGTGTGAGCGCGCACGCCCAGGTGACCCACTCGATGATGCGCAGCGTATGCGCTGGTTGATGTCGATCGAACAGGCGGCCCCATAACGGCGCGGACAGTGCCAGGGTCAAGGCGCTGGCGCCATAGCTGGCGCCGATCAGCCACGCGGGTGCCTGCAAAACCTCGGCAACATATAAGGCGTAAAACGGTTGCGGCATCATCCTGGCCGCCTGGATCAATACGATGATTCCCAACATTGCGCCCAGCCAGCCTTTGGGCAGTGCGACAGGCTTCGATGGGCGGGCAGGTCTGGATCGTGGTGAATCGCTGGGCAAGAACGCGCTGATTATCGCGCACAACAGGCAGACGGCGGTGGCGCTGTAGCACAGCAATGCGAAACCGGATATGTCCATCAGCCAGCCGCCCAATACCGGCCCGGCCAGGGAGCCTACGGCGGTGGCTGATTGCAGCCGCGCAAGAATGTGCCCGCGTCCACTCTCACCGCAGCAGGCCAGCGCGTAGGCTTGGGCAGCTGCAATGAAACCGGCCAATGCACCTTGCACCACGCGGATGACCACCAGCCACCACGGATCGGGCGTCATCGCAGCCAGCGCCTGGCACACCGCCAATGCCAGCAACGCCCGGATGATCATCGGCTTATGGCCGGTACGGTCGCCCAGTTTCCCCCACATGGGTGTGAGGATCATCGCTGCCATCATCGGCCCGGCATATACCAGCGAAGACAGCAGGCCGGTGTACTGGGCATTGGCGACGCCCAGCAGCTTCTGGATTTGCAGCGGCCAAAACGGCCCGCTCATCTCCATCGCCCCCATCGACACCAACTGAATCACCACCAGCAGCCGCAGCGCTGTGTTGTTAGTCGGCATTGGCGGCCGCGCTCAACGGGTTGGGCAGGCGTCCGACGATATCGGCATGACTCTCCAGCAGGCGCATGCGCATGAACGACTTGGCCGGCCACGGTTGCTCCAGCAGTGCTTCGCGCTCGGCTGCCCAGCGTTGCGGTTCAACCTGTGAGCGCAGGTTGTCGAAACACTGGCTGACCTGTGCCGACAGTTCATTCCAGAGCAGCGCCTGGGGGATGTCGAAGTGGCGCGCAGCAAGCAGGATCAACTCACCCAGATGGCACATGAATACGGTGTGCAGCAGTTTGTCCCGTACGAAACCTGCGTCGTCGTACAGCGTCATCTTCGGGTCGTGTAGTTCGACGTCCAGGCCGTGGGCGTGCAAGGTCTTGCGGTCGATACGGATATCGCCGAAATCGCGCAACAGCAGGCGGCTCAATTGCCCATCTGCAGTCATGACCATGAAGGAGTTCTGCTGATGGGCCTCGAAAGCGACGCCGTAACGCAAATACATGCCCAGCAGCGCCGGCACACTGATCGCCGCGTACTCATGGAAGAACGCGAGCATGGCCGCCGCATCGTCTTTGCCTTGGCTCAGGCGCACCCATTGGCGCAGCAGCGGCTGGCCGTGTTGATCAATGGCAAACAGGCTGCCCACCGGTACGGCCATTTCCCCGGGCTTGAGCTGGCTCTGGGGATTGTCGCGATAGAGCACCGCCAGGTGGCGGGAGTGCTCGTCATTGGCCGGTTGTGGCTTGAAATGCACACCGATACGCTCGGGAACGATGCTGAGGATTTTCTGAATCGCAGGCTCGCGCTCCAGGATGGTCAGCAGCAGGTGGCTGATCCGTGGGCCCATGCGCGCCGAGCGCGGTGAGACGGTGCGCTGCACGCTGGTCAGGCGCAGCGACACCGGCAGTTTGACCATGGGCGCATCGCAACGTCCGTCAGGCAATACGGTCCTGAATGACATGGTGGGGTGGGCGGTAAACGCGACGATATCGGTCAGCACCAGCAGCTTGTCGCCGATTGCATCGGCGAACAGCTGGGGCAGCTCCTGACGTGCCTGCCAGGGATGGGCAGGCACCGGCAGATAATCGCCTGCTTCAAGGCCTTGTGCTTGAAGTGTCGCGGTTAATTGCTGCGCCGCGTGTGGAAAGTGACTGCTCCACCACTGCCAGTAATCTGCCGTCCCGGCCAACGTTTCGACATGGGCAAACTGGCGATGCAGCGCGCACAGCAGCACGGGGAAGCGTGCTTCGAACTCCGGCGAATAGTCGATGACTTGGCTGGTATCCAGGCCCAGCTTGGTCTTGTAGTTGGGGTGCCACGGGTGCCCCAATGTTCCCCACTGCTCAAGTACGGATGTCGGATTGATCGTGCCTGCACCGTGCTTGAGATGACTCAGCAGGTTGCCTTGATGTACTGGGTCCATGGACGCATGCAGCTTGAGCGTCCATTGCTCATGGAAAGC
Organism: Pseudomonas sp. W2Jun17; assembly: GCF_023127795.1. NCBI lineage: Bacteria > Pseudomonadati > Pseudomonadota > Gammaproteobacteria > Pseudomonadales > Pseudomonadaceae > Pseudomonas > Pseudomonas sp. W2Jun17. Next base: position 179,333 of record NZ_SPKO01000009.1, read on the forward strand.
GAGGCACAAGGTGTCGTTGATGAAGCTGTCGTCGATCTCGGCATTGAGGCGGTTGAGCACTTCCAGGTCGGCAGGTGACGTGAGGCTGGCGTTAAGCAACGTCAACAACTGTGATGGGAACTGGATCTTCTGGTCGGGCTGACCTTCGCGCAACAGGATGACTTTGCCACGCAGGTCCCAGCTGGCCATGCGGCCAGGACGCAAATGATCAAAGCGCAGGCGAGCCTGACAAGGCAGTGTCAGCGAGCATTGCCCATGTTCGTCGTAAATGAGGGTGCTGGGGTCCAGCAGGCTTTCACGAAACAATGCTTGGATCAGGCGTTGGAAGCTACGTTCAGCGGCAGGTGCCAGCGTATTGACCAAGTCGTCGAGGCTGATGTGGCTGGCCTGGAATTGCGCAGTGGCAAGCGCTTCGCTCCAGCGTTCCAGTAACGCGTTTTCCGGCTTCCTGCTATTTCCGTGCATCTAATTGATTCCCTAATCGTGAGCCTGAATGAAAGGCGCATGAATGATATCGAGAATCATTATTTGTGTGTGCTTTTGTTACATTAATTCATATCGAATTTTTGACAAAAAAACCGCGCTCGAAAAGCGCGGTTTTTGATGTAGACGGCCCGGCTGCGTGGGCCGGGCGTCGACTTGATTTCAGAGTTTCAGGAGCTTTTCGCCTGGCGTTGCAATTCGAGAGTTTCAAGCTCGTTTTTATAATTGTGGGCATCGCTCTCGTTGTGAAACATGCCGACCAATACGTCTTGCTGATGGACATCCCAGATGTGAATCCCGTGGCCTACCGCCTCGTGGGACATATGCTCATCGTCGCGTTCAGTTACTTTTACAGTCATCTGCTTGCTCCAATCTCTGGTTGATCTGCGGCAAGTCGTCGCAGGCCTCTGTTATATTATTTGTTAGCTTGCTAAGTAAACTGATTTTGCGCGCAATAATTCATTGCAGAAAACGCAACAATCGCGCAGGCCGCTAAACCCGTGGCATTCGGTTGCAGGGGCATGAGTTTTATGACAAAAGTTTCATGTTTGCTTCTAGCAATAAGACCTTTGTCGGCCCTACCACCGCTATCGGGAGCAAGCCCCCTCCCACATTTGAAATGCATTCCACTGTGGGAGGGGGCGTGCTCCCGATAGCGTCATAAGCTTCACAGTAAAATTTCCAGGCAAAAAAAAGCCCCGCATTCAGCGAGGCTCTCTTCCAGCTCATCAGCGCAATCAGCTGCCTTTGACGGCCTTACCGTCAACGGTGCCATCCTGCAGCATGATGTTGTATTCCTTGCCGTCGGTCTCAACCTGGCGCAGGGCAACCAGAATGCCGCCCTGGTCCTTGGCAAACCACATCTGCGTGATGCGCTTGCTCTGGGAGGGATCACGTACGCGTTCAACCTTGATCGCGTCAATGGAGCCTACCTTGGTCTGAACCTTTTCCGGGCCAATCACACGGAAGTCATAGGTATCGACATCAGTACCTTCGGCCACTCGGTAGCTCATGCTCTTCTTGCCGGCAGCCACGTCGCGCTGAAGGGCGAGCTGATACGTGGACTTGTCGAGCATGCCGCTTTCGAGGGTGACGTTGACCGGATCCTTGTTTTCAAAGCCGGTGATTTTCTTGTTCGCCTGGTCGAAATCCAGGTTGATCTTCTTAGCCTTGCCCAAACCGCCGCGCTCGAAGCTGTAGCTCTTGGGTTGCAGGGTGTCCTTGTCGAACAGGATCACGCTGGTTTCGGTCAGGCTGGCAATCATCATCGAGGCCTTGAAGTTCAAGGTCCAGGTGCCGTCGCCGTTTTTGGTCAGGCTGCGTTCAGCCGAACCACTCATGGGCAGTTGCTTCCAGTCGGCGGTGTAGCTGACGGAGAAAGGGTGAAGGTCTGCCGCTTGTACGGCAGGCAAAGCGAACAGCGCAAAAGCGAAGAGCAGGGCGCGACGCATAAAATCTCCTAGGTTCGAATCAAGTGGCCGCTGGCCGCGAGTAACTGACCGTCCAATAATGCACCCTGGTCACCAAGAATCAACCGTCCCTCGGCAAACCAGCGAACAGCCAGCGGGTAAATCCTGTGTTCCTGGGTATGAACCCGTTGCGCAAGCGTCTGCGCCGAGTCGCCTGACTCTACCGGAACCACTGCCTGTACGACCAGAGGCCCGCCATCGAGTTCCTCGGTGACAAAGTGCACGCTGCAGCCATGCTCGCTGTCGCCGGCGTCGAGGGCGCGCTGATGGGTGTGCATGCCTTTGTACTTGGGCAGCAGGGAAGGGTGGATATTGAGCAGGCGCCCTTCGTAGTGCCGCACGAAATCAGCACTGAGGATGCGCATGAAGCCGGCAAGCACGACGAGCTTGGGTTTGAAGGCGTCGATCAGTTCGACCAGGGCGCGGTCGAAGGCCTCGCGGCCGTCGAACGCCTTGTGATCCAGCGAGCGGGTGTCGATACCCGCGTCCCTGGCGCGTTGCAGGCCGTAGGCGTCGCTGCGGTTGGAAATCACCGCAGCGATGCGCACCGGGCTGTCGCCGCTGCGCGTGCTATCGATCAGGGCCTGCAAGTTACTGCCGGTGCCGGAGAGCAGCACCACGACATCACAGGTTGCAGGCATCAGTGCGCCTTAAGGTTCTTCAGTTCAACCTGGGCTGCGCCTTCTGGAGCAGTGGCGATCTGGCCGATGACCCAAGGTTGCTCGCCGGCTTCACGCAATACGTTCAGCGCGGTTTCAACGTGCTCTTGCGCCACGCAGATGACCATGCCCACGCCGCAGTTCAGCACGCGGTGCATCTCGGTTTCGTTGACGTTGCCTTTCTCTTGCAGCCAATCGAAGACTGCCGGGCGCTGCCAGCTGGCCACGTCGACAATCGCCTGAGCGCCTTTTGGCAGGACGCGCGGGATGTTGTCCAGCAGACCGCCGCCGGTGATGTGGGCCATGGCCTTGACGGCGCCGGTGTCCTTGATCAGCTTGAGCAGTGGCTTGACGTAAATGCGGGTCGGGGCCATCAGCAGGTCGGTCAGAGGCTTGCCGTCGAGCTGGATGTTCTCGATGTCGGCGCCGGACACTTCGATGATCTTGCGGATCAGCGAGTAACCATTGGAGTGCGGGCCGGACGATGGCAGGGCGAGCAGGGCGTCGCCGGCAGCCACTTTGGAGCCGTCGATGATCTCGGCTTTTTCCACGACGCCGACGCAGAAACCGGCCAGGTCGTAGTCTTCGCCTTCGTACATGCCTGGCATTTCAGCGGTTTCGCCGCCGACCAGCGAGCACCCCGACAGTTCGCAGCCGGCGCCGATGCCGGTGACCACCTGGGTTGCGGTTTCGACATTGAGCTTGCCGGTGGCGTAGTAGTCGAGGAAGAACAACGGCTCGGCGCCGCACACCACCAGGTCGTTGACGCACATGGCAACCAGGTCGATGCCGATGCTGTCGTGCTTGTTCAGGTTCAGGGCCAGGCGCAGCTTGGTGCCTACTCCGTCGGTGCCGGACACCAGTACAGGCTGCTTGTAGCCGGCCGGGATTTCGCAGAGGGCGCCAAAACCGCCCAGGCCGCCCATGACTTCAGGGCGCGCAGTGCGCTTGGCGACGCTCTTGATGCGTTCGACCAATGCTTCACCGGCGTCGATGTCTACACCGGCGTCCTTGTAGCTCAGGGAGGGTTGCTTGCTCATGATCCAGGCCTTTAGGGGGGGATTCAGGGGTAACGACCGAGCGGGCGGGCGCTTTTTAAAAAGGCCGCTGCCGTTGACGGTCTGCGAAGGCGCGCGATTTTATCAGGCTTGAAGGGCAGCGGCCATCCTCGGGCCGACGGGCAGGGCCATATAGATTAAAAAAGCCGGTTAAAAAATGCTGATCGGCTCTGCCAAGCGGCGTATTAAGGTATAGCCTTGAACCCGCTATCGTTATGACAGTACAAAAACTTACCGAGGCCCTGTGAATGTTTTGCCGGGTGCTGTGGTCACAGCCTGGCTAAACCGATTCACGCGGTCTGTTCCAGCCGCTAAATTTGTCGTTCGGGAATCTTCCATGCGTCTGTGTAAATTCTTCTTTGTGGGCTGTTTGTCGTTGGTCAGCCTGGCGAGTCATGCCGAAACCCTCAATGGCCTCTATCAAGTGCTCGAACCGGTCAGCAGCCAGTCGCCCCAGGAGCGTGACCAGGCCACCCAGCGCGCCGTGCAGACTCTGGTGATTCGCCTCACCGGCGACGCCAAGGCCGCCGATGGCCCGGGCCTGGCGGCAATCCGCAAGGACCCGCAACAAATCATCACCCAATATGGCTACGACGCGGGCCCGCCCGAGAGCCTGCAAGTGGACTTCGACCCGGTCAGCACCGACCGCGCCTTGCGTGATGCCGGCCTGTCGATCTGGGGCAGTAATCGGCCGTCGATTCTCGGTTGGTGGCTGAACGATTCCACCGAAGGCAGCAGCCTGGTCGGCGATGGCCAGGCGGTTGCCCAGACACTGCGCCGCGCCGCGCAACACCGTGGCTTGCCGTTGCGCCTGCCGCTGGGCGACCTGGATGAGCAAGTGGTTGCCACTGCACCGAATCTGGAAAGCGCGGACGCTGCGCCCTTGCGTGCAGCCTCCGAGCGCTACGGAGCCGATGCGTTGCTGGCTGTGCATGCGCGCCAGGAAGGTAGTCAGTGGCAGGCCAAATGGCGTCTGTGGCTGGGCGATAAGTCTGAGCAAGGCACCGTCCAAGGCGCTGATACTGCCGCACTGGCAGATGCTGTATTGCTGGAGGTCAGCCAAAAGCTGGCGCCGCGCTTTGCGGTCAAGCCTGGTGTGAGCAGCGAGCAGCTGCTGGAAGTGCAAGGCATGAACCTGGAGCGCTACGCCGTCCTGGGCCGGTTGCTGGAGCCCTTTGGCGGTCAGCCGCAGTTAGTGGATGGCAATCGCATTGTGTATCGCGTCAACGGCAGTGCCGAGCAGCTGCGTACCCAATTGAGCCTGGCCAAGTTGCAGGAAATTCCCGCAGGTGAAACCCCGGCCCAGCAACCTGTGGTCGATGGCACGCAACCGGCTGCTGTACCTGAGCCTCAGGCGCAACTGCGGTTTCGTTGGTAAATAGTGCTCCTTCTTCTATATAGAAGAAGGGCGTCGATAATAGATGGAGTGGTTTATGGCGGATACGCGTCGTTGGGTGTGGCTTGGCGGGATAGTCCTGCTGTGCGGTTTTGTGTTCTTGCTGCATTCGATTCTGACGCCGTTTCTGGTGGCGCTGTTGCTCGCCTATCTGTTCGATCCCGTGGTGGATCGCCTGGAAAAAGCCGGTATGTCGCGTACTTTGGGCGTGGTCACGGTGTTCGCACTGTTCACGCTGATTATCACGGCGCTGGTGTTGATACTGGTGCCGATGCTGGCCAAGCAGCTGTTTCGCCTCTACGAGCTGGCGCCGCAGATGCTCGACTGGTTGCAGCACACGGCAATGCCGTGGGCCCAGTCCAAGTTCGGGTTGGCGGATGGGTTCTGGAAGTTCGACAAGGTCAAGGCGGCCATCAGCGAGCATATGGACAAGACCACCGATATCGTCACGGTGGTGCTCAGCCAGGCAACCGCTTCGAGCCTGGCGCTGATCGGCTGGTTGACCAACCTGGTGCTGATCCCGGTGGTGGCGTTTTACCTGCTGCGTGATTGGGACATCATGATGGCCAAGATCCGCAGCCTGCTGCCCCGTGACCGTGAAGAACGCATCGTCTCCCTTGCTGCAGAATGCCATGAAGTACTGGGGGCATTCGTTCGCGGTCAGTTGCTGGTGATGCTGGCGCTGGGGGTGATCTACGCAGCTGGCTTGATGGCCATCGGCCTGGAGCTGGGGCTGTTGATCGGCTTGATCGCAGGCCTGGCAGCCATCGTGCCGTATATGGGCTTTGTGATTGGTATCGGTGCGGCGCTGGTGGCCGGTCTGTTCCAGTTTGGCGGCGACCTCTACCCAATGCTGGGGATTGTCGCGGTGTTCATGGTCGGCCAGGCATTGGAAGGCATGGTGCTGACGCCGTTGCTGGTAGGCGATCGGATTGGCCTGCACCCGGTGGCGGTGATCTTTGCGATCCTGGCGGGTGGCGAGTTGTTCGGGTTTACCGGCATTCTGCTGGCGCTGCCGGTGGCGGCGGTGATCATGGTGCTGGTGCGTCATGTTCACGACTTGTACAAGGATTCGGACGTGTATACGGGCGTTGATGAGCCCGAGTTGTAATCGCAATGTCACAAACCCGGCCAAGGCCGGGTTTGTTGTTTGTGGTGCAGGGTGCGTCAAACAATCCGCGTGAAACCGCCAAGTTAACGCAAACCTTTGATTTTGCTTGTGGTCTGCTGCATTGTGCACCCGGCGTCACGGGTATAAACTTTGCAAACTTTACACAGAGGCCACTAACGGTTCGATGGGAGCCGTTCAGTCAGCATGAAACCGATTCAGCTGCCCCTAGGTGTGCGTCTGCGTGATGACGCTACCTTTATCAATTACTACCCAGGCGCCAATGCCGCTGCACTCGGCTATGTGGAGCGGCTTTGCGAAGCCGACGCCGGGTGGACTGAAAGCCTGATCTATCTGTGGGGCAAGCATGGCGTGGGGCGTACCCACCTGTTGCAGGCCGCGTGCCTGCGTTTCGAACAGATGGGCGAGCCGGCAGTGTATTTGCCCCTGGCCGAGTTGATGGACCGCGGCATCGGCATCTTCGACAACCTTGAGCAATACGAACTGGTGTGCCTGGACGACTTGCAGGCGGTGGCCGGCAAGGCGGATTGGGAAGAAGCGCTGTTTCACCTGTTCAACCGCCTGCGCGACAGCGGTCGTCGTTTGCTGATCGCCGCTTCCACATCGCCTCGTGAGCTGCCGGTGAAGCTGGCCGACCTCAAGTCGCGCCTGACCCTGGCGCTGATCTTCCAGATGCGCCCGTTGTCCGATGAGGACAAGTTGCGTGCCCTGCAGCTGCGTGCTTCCCGACGTGGCCTGCACCTGACCGACGAAGTCGGGCACTTTATCCTGACTCGTGGCACCCGCAGCATGAGCGCGCTGTTCGATTTGCTTGAGCAGCTTGACCAGGCTTCGTTGCAGGCGCAAAGAAAATTGACGATTCCTTTTCTGAAAGAAACGCTGGGTTGGTAAGGCGTTGATTTGCCACTAATCGGCATTTTACGGGCGCCAGAAAACCTGCGTTTGAGCCCAGCGGGCCACGCAAGTGCAGTGATAAATGGAATTACGGCTTAGATGGCATAGTCCAAACAATAAGTCACATAGATCACGATTGAATTTGCAAATCGATGTGATAGAGGGCATAGTCTCGGCTTCTTTACACATCAGCCACGGTCGTGCCCATGCTAAATCGCTTCGCACCCCTCGTGCCTCTCGCACTCGTTACCCTATTGTTTGGTTGCGCCTCCCACCCTCAACAGGTGGCAGAACAGCCCAAACCACAGGTTCAAAATCAGGCCAAGTTCGTTGCTGCACAGTCTGCTTCTGTTTATGAAGAAGAGATGGCAACCGAAAAAGAACTCGCCGAGTTTTCAGACAGCAAGCCTTACCAGCTGCCCCTTCTGGCCGACAGCATTCTTGAACGCGGCAAGTCCCTGATCGGTACTCGTTACCGTTTTGGCGGCACCTCTGAAGCCGGTTTCGATTGCAGCGGTTTCATCGGTTATCTGTTTCGTGAAGAAGCTGGCATGAACCTGCCTCGCTCCACCCGCGAAATGATCAACGTGGATGCACCGTTGGTCGCACGCAACAACCTCAAGCCGGGCGATCTGCTTTTCTTTAGTACCAGTGGTCGTGGTCGTGTCAGCCACGCCGGTATCTACCTGGGCGATAACCAGTTTATCCACTCCAGCAGCCGCCGCAGCGGTGGTGTTCGGGTCGATAACCTGGGCGACAGCTACTGGAGCAAAACCTTCATCGAAGCCAAGCGCGCACTCGCCATGGCCCCGACTACGGTTACCGCTAGTAAGTAAAGTTAAAGTGATACTTGAAGTTTGACGTGTAAGCGCTAGAATCCCTGGACATTGTTGTTATCCGTTCGCGCGAGCTTTGCTTGCGCGTTCTGGTTTTCAACGTTCGGCAGCGAAAGCCGCATCCAGACCAGGATTGTTCTGCACATGTCGACCTCGGCCCGCCTGATGCTCATTGTTTGCGCCGCGCTGCTCAGCGCCTGCGCCAGCCGTCCACCGCCGCCCGCGCCTGTAGCGGTCAAGCCCAAGCCGGTATTCAACTACGCCACCCAGAATTTTTCGCCTGCTGCCGAAGACGTGCTCTTCCGTGCGCTGGGCCTGGTCGGCACGCCTTATCGCTGGGGCGGCAACACACCGGATTCGGGGTTTGATTGCAGTGGCCTGATCGGCTTTGTGTTCCGCGACGCCGCCGGCATTTCCCTGCCGCGCACCACCCGCGAACTGATCGTGATGCGTGGCCAGGACGTCAGCGAGCAGAACCTGCAAACCGGTGACTTGCTGTTCTTCGCCACAGGCGGTGGTTCACGGGTCAGCCATGCGGGAATCTATGTCGGGGAAGGGCGCTTTGTGCATGCGCCGCAAACCGGCGGTACGGTTAAGCTCGACACGCTATCCAAAGCGTATTGGCAGAATGCCTACCTGAGTGCCAAGCGGGTTTTACCGGGGAATCTGGCACGCAACCCTTGAGTCGTACATAGATCCAGTGTGGGAGGGGGCTTGCCCCCGATAGTGGTGTAACAGTCGGCACGTACTCAGCTGACAGACCTCAATCGGGGGCAAGCCCCCTCCCACATTATTTGCAATGCTCTTGAGATGGGTTACTTGGCTGCAGAAACCCGCCACACCTTATTGCCCACATCATCAGCCACCAGCAAATCACCCTGCTGATCAATCACCACGCCCACCGGCCGGCCCATGGCTTTCTCGTCGCTGTTGAGAAACCCCGTCAGCACATCCACCGGCTGTCCTTTCGGCTGGCCCTCTTCAAACGGCACAAAAATCACCTTGTAGCCACTATGCGGCTTGCGATTCCACGAACCATGCTGGCCGATAAACGCGCCGTTGCTGAATTGCGTAGGCAACTTGCTGCCCTCGGCGAAGGTCAGCCCCAGTGAAGCGGTGTGCGGGCCTACCGCGTAGTCTGGCGCGATGGCTTTGGCAACCAAGTCCAGGTTTTGCGGCGTGACGCGAACATCCACATGCTGGCCGTAATAGCTGAAGGGCCAGCCATAGAAGCCGCCATCCTTGACCGAGGTGATGTAGTCCGGCACCAGGTCGCTGCCGATTTCATCGCGCTCATTGACCGCCGTCCACAGCTTGCCGCTCTGTGGTTCCCAGGCCATGCCATTGGGGTTACGCAGACCGGAGGCAAAAATGCGGTGTTGGCCGGTGGCGCGATCGACTTCCCAGATTGCAGCTCGGCCTTGCTCGACGTCCAGGCCGTTTTCGCCAACGTTGCTGTTGGAGCCGACGCTCACATACAACTTGCTGCCATCCTTGCTGGCCACCACGTTTTTCGTCCAGTGGTGGTTCAAGGGGCCACCTGGCAACTCCACGACTGTTGTGCCTGGGGATGTGATTGCGGTTTCACCTGGCTGATAAGGAAAACGCAGTAACTTGTCCGAGTCCGCCACGTACAGGTCGTTGCCCACCAGTGTCATGCCAAACGGCGAATTCAGATTTTGCAGAAATACCGTACGCGTTTCGGCCACGCCGTCATGATCGGCATCGCGCAACAACGTAATGCGGTTCGGGCTCGGCACACCGGCACCGGCGCGGCCCATGACTTTTTCCATCACCCAACCCCGCACGCCTTTGGTGTCGTCTGGCTTGGGTGGCGCATTGGTCTCGGCCACCAACACGTCGCCGTTGGGCAGTACGTAGAGCCAGCGTGGATGCTCCAGGCCCTCGGCGAATGCGGCCACTTGGGTGCCGGCGGCAGCCGTTGGCTTGGCGCCTTCAGGCCAACCGATCGCCGGGGCGATGTTGACGGTGGGAATCAGCGTCTTGTTCGGCTCCGGCAGTTTGGGCGAGGGCCCGGTGCCATCGGAGACTTGCAAGGTAGAGCTTTCGCCGCAGGCGGCGAGGCTGCCGGTGAGCATGATCAGTAAGGCCAGTCGGGTTTTAGGCATGGTTTTCTCCTTGATACCTGTAAGGGTAGAGAAGCACGCTGTACGGATGGTTCAAGTACAAGGCCAGCTTTAATTGACGCTCCACCCCCAACCCACTAACCTTCGCGGCTTGTTCCAGGTGCTCTGTGGCGTGCGCGTCGACAGGGTGAAACAGGGAAGCCGGTGAGCGAGCGCACTTGTACACAGTGCTGCCGCGATTCCGGCGCTGCCCCCGCAACGGTAAATGAGTCAAGACGGTGCTGTTTGCCACTGTATCGCCCGCGATATGGGAAGGCGCGCCCTCGGCTGCTTCGACAAGACGCGCCACTCATGAGTCCGGAGACCGGCCTTGAACATTCAACAGCATCACGGTGGGCGATGCTTGGCTGTCTGTTTTTTCTTTTTCCTGCCCGCCGTTTTTGTCCAGCCCCAACGGAGAGCTGCCATGACCGATTCCCCCGACCGCGACGAACGCCACCTGGCGCGCATGTTGCGCAAAAAAGCCGTGATCGACGAGCGCATCGCCAATTCGCCGAATGAGTGCGGCTTGTTGCTGGTATTGACCGGCAACGGCAAAGGCAAGAGCAGTTCGGCCTTCGGCATGTTGGCCCGCGCCATGGGCCACGGCATGCAGTGCGGTGTGGTGCAGTTCATCAAGGGCCGCAACAGCACAGGCGAAGAGCTGTTCTTCCGGCGCTTCCCCGAGCAAGTTCGCTTCCACGTCATGGGCGAAGGCTTCACCTGGGAAACCCAGGATCGTCAACGCGATATCGCCGCCGCCGAAGCAGCTTGGGCGGTGTCGCGGGCAATGCTCAATGACCCTTCCATTGGCCTGGTGGTGCTGGATGAACTGAACATCGCTCTCAAGCACGGCTACCTCGACCTGGACCAGGTACTAAGCGACCTGCAAGCCCGCCCGCCGATGCAGCATGTGGTGGTCACTGGCCGTGGTGCCAAGCCTGAATTGATCGAAATGGGCGACACCGTCACCGAAATGGGCATGCTCAAGCACGCGTTCCAGGCCGGTATCAAGGCACAGAAGGGCGTTGAACTTTGAATCAGCCCCGCCAATGCCCAGCCGTCTTGATCGCCGCTCCGGCGTCCGGCCAAGGCAAAACCACGGTCACCGCTGCGCTGGCCCGTTTGCATCGCAACCTGGGGCGCAAGGTGCGCGTGTTCAAATGCGGGCCGGACTTTCTCGACCCGATGATCCACGAGCGCGCCAGCGGTGCGCCGGTGTATCAATTGGACATGTGGATGGTGGGCGAGCAGGAAAGTCGTCGTTTGCTGTGGGAGGCGGCGGGGGAGGCCGACCTGATCCTGATCGAAGGCGTGATGGGGCTGTTCGACGGCACCCCCTCCAGCGCCGACTTGGCGCGGCACTTCGGCGTGCCAGTGCTGGGGGTGATCGACGGGACTGCCATGGCCCAGACCTTTGGTGCCCTAGCCCTGGGCCTGGCGCGCTATCAGCCCGACCTGCCGTTCGCCGGCGTGCTGGCCAACCGTGTCGGCACCCTGCGCCATGCCCAGTTGCTCGAAGGCAGCCTCACGGAGGGCTTGCGTTGGTACGGCGCGTTATCCCGCGAGACCGGTATCGAACTGCCGAGCCGCCACCTGGGCCTGGTACAAGCCAGCGAACTCAATGACCTCGATGTACGCCTGGATGCTGCCGCCCAGGCATTGGACAGTAGCTGCGAAGTGGCCCTGCCGCCGCCCGTGACCTTTGCCGCGCCCGAAGTGATCAAGGCCGAACCGTTACTTGCCGGTGTGCGTATCGCCGTCGCCCGTGACGAAGCCTTTGCCTTTACCTATGGCGCCAGCCTGGATTTGCTGCGGGCCATGGGTGCCGAGCTTGAGTTTTTCTCACCTATCCATGATCGCCAACTGCCGCAGGCAGACAGCCTTTACCTGCCAGGCGGGTATCCGGAACTGCACCACCAGGCGCTGTCGGCAAACACCTCGATGCTGGAGGCCATCCGTGCTCATCACGCCGCCGGCAAGCCACTGCTCGCCGAATGTGGCGGCATGCTCTATCTGCTCGATTCGCTGACGGATGTAGAGGGCGCCCGAGCCGAACTGGTTGGCGTGCTGCCAGGCGATGCGGTGATGCAAAAGAAACTCGCGGCACTGGCCCTGCAAAGTGTCGAATTGCCGGAAGGTACGTTGCGCGGGCACACCTATCACCACTCCTTGACCAGCACCGCATTGGCGCCGATCTCCCGTGGCCTGAGCCCTAACGGCGGGCGCGGGGCTGAAGCGGTTTACCGACAAGGGCGGCTGACCGCTTCCTACGTGCACTTTTATTTTCCGTCGAATCCTGGCGCGGTGGCCGCGTTGTTCGCGCCAGACCTTGAAACCGCTATCGCAGGCAAGCCAGCTCCCACAGTTGACCGAGTTGAAACCCAATCCAATGTGGGAGGGGGCTTGCCCCCGATGAGGCCATGACTGACAACGCCTTCCCCGAGGCCGACCGCCAGGCCGTATACCGCGCCATCGCCGAACGCCGCGACATGCGCCACTTCACCGGCGGCAGCGTCACCCCGGAACTGTTGCACCGCCTGCTCCAGGCCGCGCACCAGGCACCCAGTGTAGGCCTGATGCAACCGTGGCGTTTTATCCGCATCAGCGACCGCTCATTGCGCAGGCAGATTCAACAGTTGGTGGAAGAAGAGCGCGCGCGCACCGCGCAGGCCCTGGGCGAGCGCTCCGATGACTTCATGAAGCTCAAGGTCGAAGGCATCAGCGACTGCGCCGAGGTGCTGGTGGCTGCACTGATGGATGATCGCGAGCGCCACATCTTCGGGCGCCGCACCTTGCCGGAAATGGACATGGCGTCTCTATCTTGCGCAATCCAGAACCTGTGGCTGGCGGCGCGCGTGGAAGGCCTGGGCATGGGCTGGGTGTCGCTGTTCGAACCCCTGGCGTTGGCCGAACTGCTGGGCTTGCCAGCCGGCGCGAAACCCCTGGCCGTACTGTGCCTGGGGCCGGTGGCTGAGTTCTACCCGGCACCGATGTTGCAGCTCGAAGGCTGGACCGAGCCGCGGCCGCTGAGTGACATGCTGTATGAAAACAAGTGGGGAGTGAGTCAATGAGTGTGGCCTTGCTGTGTGTCGCTGCGGTGGCGCTGGATGCGCTGCTGGGTGAACCCAGGCGCTGGCATCCGCTGGTGGCGTTCGGCAACTTCGCCGGGCGCATCGAGCAGCGTTTCAATAGCGGTGGGCGTGGCTGGCGCAGCCATGGCGTGACCGCGTGGTTTATCGCAGTGGTGCCTCTGACCTTGCTGGCCACCGCGTTATCGTGGGCGCCTTATATCGGCTGGCTCCTGGAAATCCTGGCGTTGTACTGCGCCTTGGGCATGCGCAGCCTGGGCGAGCATGTGACGCCGGTGGCCCAGGCCCTGCGCAGCGATGATCTGGATGAGGCACGCAAACGCGTGAGTTACCTCGTCAGTCGCCAGACCAGCGAACTGGACCGCACCGAAGTTGCGCGCGCCGCAACCGAGTCGGTGCTGGAGAACGGCAGCGATGCGGTATTCGCCGCATTGTTCTGGTTTGTGGTGGCGGGCGTGCCAGGCGTGGTGCTTTATCGCCTGAGCAACACCCTCGACGCCATGTGGGGCTATCGCAACGAGCGCTTTGAGCGTTTTGGCTGGGCGGCTGCAAAGATCGACGATGTGCTCAACTACATTCCTGCGCGGCTGGTGGCCTTGACCTACGCGCTATTGGGCAAAACCCGCCTGTCTCTCAAATGCTGGCGCACCCAGGGCCCGACGTGGGACAGCCCTAACGCCGGTCCGGTGATGGCTGCCGGTGCCGGTGCGTTGGGCGTCGAACTCGGTGGCGCAGCGATTTATCACGGCGAGGTGCATCAGCGCCCGCAGTTGGGCGAAGGCCCGCCGGCCGATGCCGACTCCATTGATCGTGGCTGGCACTTGGTGCAGCGCGGCGTATGGTTGTGGCTGCTGGTCTTGTGCGTAGGGGCGCAAATCTATGCTTGAACACGGTGGTCGGCTGCGAAAGGCCGCGATTGAATACGGGATTGCCGAAGCGGATTGGCTTGATCTGTCCAGTGGCCTGGCGCCCTGGCCGTGGCCGATTCCCGAGATCCCGCTGCGTGCCTGGGCCCGCTTGCCGGAAACCGATGACGGCCTGGAGAGGGCCGCCTGCGAGTATTACGGCGCCGCCCAGTTGTTACCGGTGCCGGGCTCCCAGGCCGCGATCCAGTTATTGCCGCGCCTGCGCCGCTCCGGCAAGGTCGGCGTGCTTTCGCCTTGCTATGCCGAGCACGCCGAAGCCTGGCGCCGCGCCGGTTATGTGGTGCGTGAAGTGCAGGAGCAGGAGGTCGACTTCTTTCTCGACAGCCTCGATGTGCTGGTGGTGGTCAACCCCAACAACCCCACGGGCCTGAGCCTGCCCCCGCAACGCTTGCTGGACTGGCACGCGCGGCTGGTCCAGCGCGGGGGCTGGCTGGTGGTGGACGAAGCGTTCATGGACGTGACCCCCGATTCAAGCCTGGCGAGCCATGCCGATCAGGTCGGTTTGATCGTACTGCGCTCGTTCGGCAAGTTTTTCGGCCTGGCCGGTGTGCGCCTGGGCTTTGTGCTGGCCGAACGCAAGTTGCTCAAGTTGCTGGCCGAACAGGTCGGGCCCTGGGCAGTCAGCGGGCCGACGCGGGTATTGGGCCAAGTGTGCCTGCGCGATACGGATGGGCACACCCGCCAGCGCAATCGATGCATCGAAGCGGGCCAGCGCTTGTTCGAACTGCTTGAGCGCAGAGGCTTTCAACCTCACGGCGGCTGCGCATTGTTCCAGTGGTTGATCACGCCTCATGCCGAGCGCCTGCACGAATTCATGGCCCAGCGCGGCATCCTGCTGCGCCTGTTTGTGCACGACAGCAGCGTACGTTTCGGCTTGCCCGACACCGAAGCCGACTGGTTGCGGCTGGGCGAGGCTTTGGCCGCATACAAGGAAGCCACATGAGTACACTGATGGTGCAGGGCACAACCTCCGACGCCGGCAAGAGTACCCTGGTGACCGCGCTATGCCGTTGGCTGGTGCGCCAGGGTGTCGCGGTGGTGCCGTTCAAGCCGCAGAACATGGCGCTCAACAGCGCGGTGACGGCCGAAGGCGGCGAGATCGGCCGCGCCCAGGCAGTGCAGGCCCAGGCCGCCAACCTGGCACCCCACACCGATATGAACCCGGTGCTGCTCAAGCCCAACAGCGACACCGGCTCGCAAGTGATCATCCACGGTCGCGCCGTGACCAGCATGAACGCCGTGGCCTATCACGACTACAAAGCCATTGCGATGCAGGCGGTGCTGGCTTCCCACGCACGTTTGAGCCAAGCCTACCCGGTGGTGATGGTCGAAGGCGCGGGCTCCCCGGCCGAGATCAACCTGCGCGCCAATGACATCGCCAACATGGGTTTCGCCGAAGCGGTGGATTGCCCGGTGCTGTTGATCGCCGATATCAATCGCGGCGGCGTGTTTGCCCATCTGGTCGGTACCCTGGAATTGCTGTCGCCCAGCGAGCAGGCACGGGTCAAGGGCTTCATCATCAACCGTTTTCGCGGTGATATCGCGCTGTTGCAGCCTGGCCTGGATTGGCTGGAGGCGCGCACCGGCAAGCCGGTTGTCGGCGTGTTGCCCTACGTGATGGACCTGCACCTGGAGGCGGAAGACGGCATCGACCAGCGCCAGATCGACAAGGCCGCCCACGTGCTCAAGGTGGTGGTGCCGGTGTTGCCGCGTATCAGCAATCACACTGACTTTGACCCGCTGCGCCTGCATCCTCAGGTGGATTTGCAGTTTGTCGGGCCGGGCCAGGCGATGCCTGCGGCTGACCTGGTCATCCTGCCTGGCTCCAAAAGCGTACGCAGCGATCTGGCCTTCTTGCGCGCCAATGGCTGGGATGCGGCCGTGGCGCGGCATCTGCGTTATGGCGGCAAGGTGCTGGGGATTTGCGGCGGTTTGCAGATGCTGGGTGAGCAGGTGCATGACCCGCTTGGGCTGGAGGGTGTGGCCGGGTCCAGTGCCGGCCTCGGGCTGCTGGCGTTTACCACAACGCTGGAGGAGCAGAAGCAACTGCGCAATGTGCGCGGACGCTTGGTGCTCGAAGATGCTGAAGTGAGTGGGTATGAGATTCACGCGGGTGTGACATCAGGCGATGCCCTGCTCAGCGCTGCGGTGCTGCTGGAGGATGGTCGCAGCGATGGCGCGCTGAGTGCTGATGGGCAGATTCTCGGCACCTACCTGCACGGGCTGTTCGAAACACCGGCGGCGTGCAGTGCCTTGCTGCGGTGGGCCGGATTGCAGGAGGTGCAAGAGGTGGATTATCACGGGTTGCGCGAGCGTGATATCGAACGGTTGGCGGACTTGGTGGAGAACCACCTGGATACGGATTTATTGCGTCGATTGTGCGGGATTTGACGGCATGTATAGGACGCAAATGTGGGAGGGGGCTTGCTCCCGATAAGTGCTTTACAGTCACTGAGGTATCGACTGATACACCTTAATCGGGAGCAAGCCCCCTCCCACAATGGATGGTATCAATCGCAATTTTTTCGGCTGGCTGGAAAAGGTATTTGCTCATGTATCAATTAATCCTCGGCGGTGCCCGTTCGGGCAAGAGTCGCCTGGCTGAAAAGCTCGCCTGCGACAGCGCTTTGCCGGTCACTTATATCGCCACCAGCCAACCGCTGGATGGTGAAATGAATCAGCGGGTGGCGCTGCATCGCGAACGTCGCCCGGATCATTGGGGGCTGATTGAAGAACCCATCGAGCTGGCGCATGTGCTGCGTGAAAACGCCGCTACCGACCGCTGCCTGTTGGTGGACTGCCTGACGTTATGGCTGACCAATCTGCTGATGCTCGACGATAGCGATCGTCTGGTGTTCGAGCGCGATCAACTGCTGCAAACCCTGGCCTCGCTGCCGGGTGAAATCATTTTTGTCAGCAACGAGACCGGTCTGGGTGTCGTGCCGCTGGGCGAATTGACTCGCCGCTATGTGGATGAAGCCGGTTGGCTGCATCAAGCCTTGGCCGAGCGGTGTCAGCGTGTGGTGTTGACGGTTGCCGGCCTGCCCCTGACTTTGAAAGGTACTGCGTTATGACGGACTCCTGGTGGCTCAACCCCTGCAAGGCCATTGATACTGCGGCCCATGAACAGGCGCTGGCGCGTCAGCAACAATTGACCAAGCCCGCCGGTTCCCTCGGCCAGCTGGAAGCGCTGGCGGTGCAGCTGGCGGGTTTGCAGGGCCAGGTCAAGCCGTCGGTGGAGCAACTGTGGATCGCGATTTTTGCCGGTGATCACGGTGTGGTCGCCGAAGGCGTGTCGGCATTTCCTCAGGAAGTGACCGGGCAGATGTTGCATAACTTCGTCACCGGTGGTGCGGCGATCAGCGTGTTGGCGCGGCAACTGGATGCGCAGCTGGAAGTGATTGATCTTGGCACGGTGACGCCCTCGCTGAATTTGCCCGGCGTGCGTCATGTGAATATCGGCGCTGGCACGGCCAACTTCGTCGATGGCCCGGCGATGACCCAGGCTCAAGGGCTGTTGGCATTGCAAGCCGGCCGAGACAGCGCGCACCGCGCTCTGGAACGCGGTGCGCAGGTGTTTATCGGCGGCGAGATGGGTATCGGCAATACCACCGCGGCCAGCGCGTTGGCCTGTGCATTGCTGGATTGCCAGGTGAGCGACCTGACTGGCCCGGGTACAGGTTTGAATGCTGCGGGCGTCAGCCACAAGGTCGCGGTCATCGAGCGCGCTTTGGCGCTGCATGCCGGGCAACGGGGTGATGCGTTGCAAACGCTGTTCAATCTCGGCGGTTTTGAAATTGCCGCGTTGGTTGGCGCTTACCTGGCCTGTGCGCAGGCAGGTATCGTGGTGCTGGTGGATGGGTTTATCTGCAGCGTTGCCGCGCTGGTGGCGGTGCGCTTGAACCCGGCGTGCCGCGAATGGCTGGTGTTCGGGCATCGCGGTGCCGAGCCGGGCCATCGCCATGTGTTGCACAGCCTGGATGCCGAACCGCTACTGGAACTGGGCTTGCGCCTGGGCGAAGGCAGCGGCGCGGCGCTGGCGGTGCCGTTGTTGCGTTTGGCCTGTGCGTTGCACGGGCAGATGGCAACCTTCGCCGAAGCGGCCGTGGCAGATCGCCCCGCATGACCTTGCACCTGGACCTGCTGCGCCACGGCGAAACCGAGCTGGGCGGCGGCCTGCGCGGCAGCCTGGACGATGCCTTGACCGCCAAGGGCTGGGCGCAGATGCGAGCCTCGGTGGTGGGGCAGGGGCCATGGGATCGGTTGATCGGCTCACCGTTGCAACGCTGCGCCTTGTTTGCCCAGGAGCTGGGAGCACAGCTCGGCCTGCCGGTCAGCCTTGAGCCGGCTTTGCAAGAACTCCACTTCGGTGCCTGGGAAGGCCAGAGCGCCGCGGCGCTGATGGAGACCGATGCCGAAGGGCTGGGTTTGTTCTGGGCCGATCCCTACGCGTTCACGCCGCCCCAAGGCGAGCCTGTCAGTGCATTTTCCGAGCGGGTGCTCGGCGCGGTGTCACGCCTGCATCAGGCTTACGCCGGCCAGCGCGTGTTGTTGGTCAGCCATGGCGGCGTGATGCGCCTGCTGCTGGCCCGGGCGCGTGGGATGCCGCGCGAGCAACTGCTGAACGTCGAGGTCGGCCACGGCGCGCTTTTCAGCCTGCAGGTCGGTGCCGACGGCGTACTGAAAGAAGGATCGTGACGATGTTGCCGTTCTGGATCGCCCTGCAATTTCTCAGCTGCCTGCCGATCCGCTTGCCGGGTATGCCGCAGTCTCAGGAGCTAGGCCGTTCGTTACTGTTTTATCCGCTGGTGGGACTGCTGTTCGGTCTATTGCTGTGGGGGTTGAACCTGGTATTGATGGGCGCGCCCTTGCTGCTGCACGCCGCGCTGTTGCTGACGGCCTGGGTGCTGCTCAGCGGTGGCCTGCACCTGGATGGCCTGGCGGACAGCGCCGATGCCTGGTTGGGTGGCTTTGGTGATCGCGAGCGCACCCTCAGCATCATGAAAGATCCGCGCAGCGGGCCGATTGCGGTGGTTACCCTGGGCTTGGTGCTATTGCTCAAGTTCAGCGCGTTGGTGGCCTTGATCGAGCAGCATAATGGCGCCGCCCTGATCCTGGCGCCGTTGATCGGACGGGCTTCGATGCTGGCGCTGTTTCTTACCACGCGCTATGTGCGGGTAGGAGGGTTGGGCCAGGCCTTGTCGGACTACTTACCGCGGATTGTCGGCCAGCAGGTGCTGATCCTCAGCGGATTGACCTGCATCCTGATCGGTGGTTTCAACGGCGGTATTGCGGTGTTGCTGGCGGCGCTGTGCTTTATGGGGCTGCGTCACTTGATGATCAGGCGCCTTGGCGGTACCACGGGCGACACGGCAGGCGCGCTATTGGAGCTACTGGAAGTCGCTGTCCTGGTCGGGTTGGTGCTGTAACGCTTTCTTGCAATTCCTTAACTCCGGGTATATACACGCTCTATGCTTGCTTCCCAATGTTTATGCACCAACCTGCGACGCGCCGCCCGTGGCGTCAGCAGGCATTACGACGGCGCTCTCGACGGCTTCGGGATCAACGTCGCCCAGTATTCTTTGCTGTGTAACCTGCAGCGCCTTGACCAACCGAGCATTTCCAGCCTGGCCGAAGCCATGGGCCTGGATCGCAGCACCCTGGGGCGCAACCTGCGTGTTCTGGAGGGCGAGGGGTTGGTGCAATTGGTCGAGGGCGATGACCTGCGAAACCGCCTTGTGCTGTTGACTGAAAGTGGCCAGCAGCGATTGGCCGCCGCGTTGCCGGCATGGGAAGCGGCGCAACAGAAACTGATTGATAAGCTCGGCGCTGAAAAGCGCGAAACCTTGTTGGCCTTGCTGGATGAACTCGCCTGAACGGCGGTTTGTTCGACTACAAGCGGGTATATACCCGCGAGCGGAGAATAAAAAATGACCTCGATGTGGCGCACCAGCGGTTGGATCCTTGTGGGGAGTGCGCTGATCCTGGCGTTGTCCTTGGGCGTACGGCATGGCTTCGGCCTGTTTCTGGCGCCGATGAGCAGCGAATTCGGCTGGGGGCGTGAGACCTTCGCCTTCGCCATTGCCTTGCAGAACTTGATCTGGGGCCTGGCGCAGCCGTTTACCGGCGCCTTGGCCGACCGTTTCGGCGCAACCAGAGCGGTGTTTGTCGGCGGCGTGTTGTACGCCGTGGGCCTGGTGCTGATGGGGATGTCCGACTCCGCGTGGTCATTGTCCCTGAGTGCAGGCTTGCTGATTGGCATCGGCCTGTCCGGTACCTCGTTTTCAGTGATTCTCGGTGTGGTCGGTCGCGCCGTACCGCCGGAAAAACGCAGCATGGCCATGGGCATTGCCAGCGCCGCCGGGTCCTTCGGCCAGTTCGCCATGGTGCCCGGCACCCTCGGCTTGATCGGTTGGCTGGGCTGGTCCGCAGCGTTGCTGGCGTTGGGCTTGATGGTGGCGTTGATCCTGCCGCTGGTTGCCATGCTCAAGGACCGGCCGTTGCCGGTCACGGTCGGTCAGCAAACCCTGCGCGAAGCGTTGAAGGAAGCCTGCTCTCACTCCGGGTTCTGGCTGCTGTCTTTCGGTTTTTTTGTGTGCGGGTTCCAGGTTGTGTTTATCGGTGTGCACTTGCCGGCGTACCTGGTCGACCAACATCTGCCGGCCACGGTGGGCACCACGGTGCTGGCCTTGATCGGTCTGTTCAATGTGTTCGGCACCTATACCGCTGGCTGGCTGGGCGGGCGCATGTCCAAGCCGCGCTTACTGACCGGCCTGTACCTGCTGCGGGCGGTGGTGATTGTGTTGTTCCTGTGGGCGCCAGTCACTGAAGTGACGGCCTATCTGTTTGGCATGGCGATGGGGTTTCTGTGGTTGTCCACCGTGCCGCTGACCAACGGCACCGTCGCGACGTTGTTTGGCGTACGCAACCTTTCGATGCTCGGCGGGATTGTGTTCCTGTTCCATCAACTCGGTTCGTTCCTCGGCGGTTGGCTGGGCGGGGTAGTCTATGATCGAACCGGCAACTACGATTTGATCTGGCAGGTGGCGATTCTGCTCAGCCTGCTCGCCGCGGCCTTGAACTGGCCGGTGCGTGAGCGGCCAGTGGCGCGTGTGCAGGCGCAGATGGAGGCGGCATGAGGGTAGCGGTGCGCTTGATGGTGATGGCGGCAGGGTTGCTTCTGTTGCTACTGGCCTGGTGGGGTTGGCAGCAAGGAGGCCTGGCGTTGATGCAACTGGGCATGGCGATCTGTTAAGTTCAATGCCTGAACTGACTCAAGGACTTTGATCATGTTGATGCGCTGGCTCGCTGTACCCGTCCTCATGGCTGTTGGCAGCGTGGCCATGGCCGCCAGCTGCCCGTCGCTGCTTACGGGCCAATTGCCCAAACTGCGGGCCAAGGAATCCATTGACCTGTGCCAGCAATTCGCTGGCAAACCCTTGGTGATCGTCAATACGGCGAGCTTCTGCGGCTTTGCCCCGCAGTTCAAGGGCCTGGAAGGCTTATATCAACGCTATAAGGGCGAAGGCCTGGAAGTAATTGGCGTGCCGTCCGATGACTTCAAGCAGGAAGCCAAGACCGGGGAGGAGACCGCCAAGGTCTGCTACGTGAATTATGGCGTGACCTTCACCATGACCGAGCCGCAGAAGGTCAAGGGGCCGGATGCGGTGCATCTGTTCAAGGTCCTTGCCGAGCAGGCCGACGCGGCGCCGAAGTGGAACTTCTACAAGTACGTGGTTGACCGCCAGGGCAATGTTGTCGCCAGCTTTTCCAGCCTGACCAAGCCGGACAGCCCGGAGTTGATCAAGGCGGTCGAGCAGGCGATAGCATCCAAACCCTGATAACCAGCCACTGAAAAGCCCCGCCTCCTTCACAGGAGAGCGGGGCTTTTTTATACGGTCGCGGTTTAGAACTTGTAGGTCATGCCCAGGCCGAAACCGTTGGCACTGTTTTCATACTTGGCGTTGTAGCTGGCCAATTGGTTGGAGCGCGAAACCTTGACGTCTTCTTCCTTCAGGTAGGAGTAGGCCAGGTCGATGGTCATGTTCGGCATGACCTCGTAGCCCAGGCCCAGGCTGAAGATCGTGCGGTCGCCGGTCGGGATGCGTGGCGAACGATCCGTGTTGTTGGTAGGCGACTGGTCGAAAGTCAGGCCGGTACGCAACACCACTTGCTTGGTGAGCTGATACGAAGTACCCACGGCATAGGCCCAGGTATCGTGCCAGTTCTGGTCTTCCTTGATAGTGCCTACCAAGGCAGGGGCGAGCGCGCCGCCTGTTGCGCCGGACACGCCGTCGTTCTTGACGGTGATGTCTTTCAAGCGGCTCCAGCGTGTCCAGGTTGCACCTGCATACAGCTTCCAGGCGTCAGTCAGGTCTTGGGTCACCGACAGGTCGTAGGACTCAGGCGTATCGATCTTCAGCGACGCATCGTAGCGATTGCTGCGCAGGGCGGCAGCGGTCGCGGCTGGTGCGGTGACTTCGGTGTGGCCGTCCAGCTTGTAGCTGACCTTGGAGTGATAGGTCAGGCCGACGCGGGTGGTATCGGTGGCTTGTACCAGCACGCCGATGTTGAAGCCCAGCGCGGTGTCGTCACCCTTGATCTTGATGTTGGTGTCTGGCGCGCGAGCGTTCAGCGTCAGGTCTGATTCCAGGGTGCCGGCGATGCGGTTGATGGTCGGGCCAAAACCAACGGAAACACGGTCGTTGAAGGCGTAGCTGACCGTTGGCTGGAAGGTGATGACTTTCACTTCACTCTTGCTGCCAAAGCCACGGCCCTGGAAGCCGCTTTCGTAGTCGGTTACCAGGCCGAACGGTGCATAGACACCGAAGCCGACAGCCCACTGATCGTTTAGTTTATTGGTGTAGAAACCGAAAGGGACGGCGGTGAATGGCACCATGTCGCCTTTGTTGCTGCCGCGGGAGCGGCCGCTGACGTCGCTGATATCAGTAGAAGCATCAATGGCTGCAACGCCGCCGGTGATCTGTTGACCTTCCAGGCGTGCCATACCGGCAGGGTTGCCGAACACAGTGCTTGCATCATCGGCAGAAGAAGATCGACCTGCAAAACCAGTACCCATCCCGCTGACGCTCTGTTCGTTCAGGGCAAAGCCGCTGGCGAATAGTTGGGAGGATGCCATGGCAACGGCGAGGCTAAGTGTGGTCTTGAGCATTACTTTTTTCATTATTAGAACTCCGAGGTGATCACCGCAGCGGAAAGTAACAATAAATTTGCGATCGCGCTATAGGGTGTAATGCAGGAGATAGAGCGGTTTTGTAGGACAATCCGACCAGATTCGCTGTTTTTTGCCGAATCTTGCAATTTACCCGGTCAGCAGATCACCTGTTTCATGGCTGGAACACAGGTTTGCCAGGCTTGGGTGAAATCCCGCAGCCGACCTTGAGGGTGGAATATTTCTTTCCAGATACGCGCCATGGCCAATACGTCGCCTGGGGCGGGGAGTGCTGGGCGATGTTGTTCTACCAGCAGCCAGGCGATTGCCGTGGCGTATCGCAGGTTTACCGTCAACTCCAACTGGGGCGCACTCAGAAACGCATGTTGGCTGGCCAGCCCGCGCACCAGGCTTGCGCGTTCCGGGTCCAGCGCCAGGTATTCGTCCCAGAGGGCACGGTGGCGGGGTTCAGTGATGCTATAGAGGCCATGGCCGCGCCGATCATGCAGGGCCGACCCCAGTTCTGACTGGCTGGCGGCGATCCCCAGTAACAAGGACTCGGCTGTTGGGTTATGGCAGCCGAGGTAGGTCAAGGTCGGCCTGATCACATAACGACACAATTCGCTGGCGGCAATACCCATACAAGCCTCAGTCCATAAATGGGGTTGACGAGCCTGAGAAGGAGGGCTTGGCAGCGGTGAATCGGATCTCAGGCCCGTCGCAAGCGGACGATGCCGCTTGAGTTGAAGTGTAGTGTCATATTCATGATGTAAAGGACTGTTTTTAAAACATCTTATCTATTCAGTTATAACGTTTATATCTATCGGTGCTTAGTAAATACCGGCCCGCGCCAAATTTCAGGCAATAAAAAACCCTGTTTTTCAGACAGGGTTTTTGTTTTCAGCGACTCGGTCGATCAGGCAGTCAGTGCCTGACGGGTACGCTCGATCACGGCCTGCAGCGGTTCTGCGCTGGAGTATTGATCGGGGTACAGGCGTTCGCTGTGACGAGCGATACCGTGTTCATTGACCAGGGTGAAGCTGAAGCAGCCTTTGCGAGCGGCCATGATCAGGCAGTTCATTGGGGCAAAAGCGTTAGTGAGGGTGCGAATGGCATCCTGAGTGTGGATTTGAGCGTTCATATTATTGGTGTTCCTACAAATGACACGGATAAGAACCGTGCAACGTTAAAACGTTCCAGTAACGCTGATTACCATTGATCAAACGAAGAACCTGACTGGAACAAAGCAGCCAGTTTGAAGCGCTGATAATTTAGGCGCGCTTGGGCTGGCAGGTAGGTACTTAGGAGGGCAGGCAACACAACAGGGGCAAAGGTTCTGGGCCCGGGGTGAAGATCCTGATCAATTTGCAGGTTGGTTCGGTCAGAGTATGTAAACTTCGCGACACCCTTTGCTTGTTCAAAGGCAGTGTCGTCGCAAGCGATACCTGGAAACCATCGAGGTGGTCGATCCCGTGTGGTTCAGGGGACTTGTTCGACCAGAATTGACTTTCAGCTTGGTACTAACGCCGCGGATAGTAACGGAATGAAGCAGGGAAGGGAAGGGGGTTGGCAAAAAACTTTAATCAGCCGCCGAGCAGTCCACGATAGACCAATACGGTCACAGACGCAGCCAGGGCGCAGCCCAGTGCGTAAGCGGCGAGCGTCAGGCGCAAGGACTGGCCGGTCTCGATCAGTTTCATGACCTCGTGAAGATCATTGATCCGGCCGTCACTCAGTTCGATGCACAGGCTCGCGGCGGTAAAGGCGGCCGAGAGCAAAATCGCGATAGCGAACAACGCGCCGTCCGGAGAGGGTAGCGCTGCATTGATTCCCAACGATGTCGCGCAGATGGCCAACAGCAGCATGGCGAAAAGCAGAATTCCTTTCATCGGCCCTACAGAGTTGCGTTGACGGTGGCGCAGTGTGGCGAGCCGGGACAGATTTGAAAAGCCCCCGGGTTTGTCCTGGCAGTAACATGTTTAACGCGTGTTGAATCAAAAAACGCCGGCGATATAACCCTTGAATAGTTACTTGTGCACATTGGTTGCGGCATGTGTAACCCTCCTGCCACTCACCGCGAAGGGCGCCCATTTGCCTGTAATCAAAATTTAAGTCAATGAAAAATCTGGCTTTTTTTTATTGGTGAAAAAATCGTCAGTTTGACCGGGGGCCCCGTTCCATGGGCCTTTGCGCGAGTTCAAGGAGGGTTGTCCACTGAGTTATCCACAGCTTCTGTGGATTGTCCCAAGCGCTTGCTCTAGGACGGGCGTGCAGGTTTTTTTCAGCTTTACCTGTACGAAAAAAAGAGTAGAGTGGCGCGCCTTCCGTTCTGTCCCACAGTGCTTTATGAAGTTTCGCTCAGTATCACCTTCTGTTACCGACACTACTCAAACTGTTACCGCACCCAAGCGTTTTGCCTTGAAGGTCGCTCTGTGGCTGCTCGACAGCCCGCGTCTGGGCCAGAGTCGCAACGTCAAGCACTTCGCTGGGCGTTTGCTCAAGCAGCCTGCCCGGGAAGGCGTGGTGGCCGCACAGAGTCGTCTCGGCCAGCTGATGTGCCGCGAGTGCGGAAACGCACGTGACCGGCGCATTGGTCATGATCTATTACGCTCGGCCGCTCGCGCCGGCGATCGTCGCGCCCAGAGTGAACTGCGCCAGGTCGAAGACTGAGCTGTCTTCGGGCCCTGTGCTTGGTTACCCTTGATCTTTTTTGGTGATGGCAGAAATGGCTATGGTTTTTGACTGGACCAGTATTGCCTTGGGGCTCGTTGGCGCAGCCGTACCGTTACTGGCGCTGTGCTGGCAGATTCAGCGGCGCTTGAACGCGCGCAACACCGGGTGGGAACTGCTGGAAGAACGCCTGGCAAACGCGCAACTGGCCCAAGAGGGGCTCGCCGCCCAGCTGGATGCCAGTCGCGATGAAATCAGCGACCTGAGCCAGGCCAACGCCGCCAAACAAGCCGACCTGGCGGCACTGGGTCGCGAAGTCGAACTGTTGCAGATCGACCGCGATAACGCCCGCGATGCCGCCCATGCCTGGAACCTCGATCGCAGCGCCAAGGAAACCGAACTGCGCCGTCTCGACGCCTTGGCCGCAGCCCTGAGCGCGGAATTGCGCGAGCAACAGGAGAGCCATCAGCAGCGCCTCACTGACCTGCAAGGCTCACGGGACGAGCTGCGTGCGCAGTTCGCCGAGCTTGCCGGTAAAATCTTCGACGAGCGTGAACAGCGCTTCGCCGAAACCAGCCAGGAACGCCTGGGCCAGTTGCTCGACCCGCTCAAGGAGCGCATCCAGTCCTTCGAGAAACGCGTTGAAGAAAGCTATCAAAACGAAGCCCGTGAGCGGTTCTCCCTGGCCAAGGAGCTTGAGCGCCTGCAGCAACTGAACCTGCGCCTGTCGGACGAAGCCACCAACCTGACCCGCGCCCTCAAGGGGCAGAAAACCCAGGGCAACTGGGGGGAACTGATTCTTGAGCGGGTGCTGGAACACGCAGGCCTGGAAAAAGGCCGCGAATACCAGACCCAGGTCAGCCTCAAGGGCCCGGATGGCGAGCGCTTCCAGCCGGACGTGCTGATCATGTTGCCGGGTGACAAGCAGGTGGTGGTCGACTCCAAGGTCAGCTTGACCGCCTATCAACAGTACGTCGCGGCGGATGACGAAGTGATTGGCCAGGCGGCGTTGAAGCAGCATGTGCTGTCTTTGCGCAATCACGTCAAGGGCTTGGCCGGCAAGGACTACAAGCGCCTGGAAGGTTTGCACAGCCTGGATTTCGTTCTGCTGTTCGTACCGATCGAGGCGGCTTTTTCCGCGGCCTTGCAGGCTGAACCGAATTTGTTCCAGGAAGCCTTCGATCGCCATATCGTGATTGTCAGCCCCACCACCTTGCTCGCCACCCTGCGGGTGATCGATAGCCTGTGGAAGCAGGAGCGTCAGAGCCAGAACGCCCGGGAAATCGCCGAGCGTGCCGGTTGGCTGTACGACAAGTTCGTGTTGTTTATCCAGGACCTCGACGAAGTGGGCAACCGGCTGCAGCAGTTGGACAAGGCTTACAGTGCGGCGCGCAACAAATTGACGGACGGGCGTGGGAATCTGGTCAGCCGTACCGAGCAGTTAAGGTTGCTCGGCGCCCGAGCCAGCAAGAGCCTTCCGGCGGATTTGCTGGAGCGAGCGATGACAGATTCGGATGGCGTGGCGCATCTCCCCGAATAGACTTGGGGCCAAATGTGGGAGTGGGCAAGCCCCTCCCACATTTTGACCACGCACGACCCTTTTACAAGGGCAGGTGCCTGCTCAACAGTGCCCTCAACGCCGCCGGCTTCACCGGCTTGGCCAGGTAGTCCAGCCCCGCCCCATGCACCTGAGCCACCATCTCCGGGCGCCCGTCGGCACTGATCACAACGCCGGGAATAGGCTCGGCCAATTGCGCTCGCAGCCAGCCCATCAGTTCGGTGCCGGTTTCGCCGTGGTCCAGGTGATAATCCACCAGCGCCAGTTGCGGTCGCATACCGTCGGCCAGCAGCGCTGCGCACTGGGCCTGGTCGGTGGCGGTCCAGACTTCGCAGCCCCAGCGTGTCAGCAGGCTGCGCATACCGATCAGGATGCTTTCCTCGTTATCCACGCACAGCACCCGCGCACCGCTCAGGGGCAGGCCGTTCTCCACGGCGGCTTTTGGCTGCGGGCTGGCCTGGTTGCGCGCCAGCGGCACGCACACGCTAAATACGCTGCCCTTGCCCGGCCACGAGCGCACGCTCAGGCGATGGCCCAACACGCGGCACAGGCCGTCGGCAATCGCCAAGCCCAGGCCCAGGCCCTTCTCGGCGCGGGTCTGGTGGCTGTCCAGGCGCTTGAATTCTTCGAAGATCACTTTTTGCTTGTCCGGCGGAATGCCCGGGCCTCGGTCCCATACTTCCAGGCACAGTTCGCCCTGACGTCGACGTACGCCCAGCAGTACGGGCCCGTCGGCATAACGGAAGGCATTGGTCAGAAAGTTCTGCAACACCCGCCTCAGCAACTTGATGTCGCTGTCCACTCGCAGGCGGCTGCCGCGCCAACGGAAGCGCAAGCCTTGCTCATGGGCCAGCGCCTTGAATTCTGCGCCCAGGGTGTCAAATAGCTCATTGAGTACAAAGGGCTGGCGTTGTGGATTGATCTTGCCGTTTTCCAGGCGCGATATGTCCAGCAAGTCGCTGATCAGGTCTTCGGCTGAGCGCAACGAGCTGTCCAGATGCTGCACCAGTTGCCGCGCCTCGTCGGACAGGCCGTCGTGCTGGTGGGAGAGGGCGGCGGAGAACAGACGTGCGGCGTTCAGCGGTTGCATCAGATCGTGGCTCACCGCCGCCAGGAATCGCGTCTTCGATTGGCTGGCAGATTCGGCCACGCCTTTGGCGTCGGTCAGCGCCACGTTGAGCTGCGACAACTCATGGGTGCGCTCGGTCACTCGCTGTTCCAGGCCCTCGTTTGCCTCGGTCAGTGCCTGTTCGGCTTCGCGGAACGCGGTGATGTCGGTGAAACTCATGACAAAACCGCCACCGGGCATCGGGTTGCCGATCAACTCGATCACCCGGCCATTGGGAAACAGGCGCTCGGAGGTGTGCGCGCGGCCCTGGCGCATCCAGTGCAGGCGTCGCGCCACGTGCACTTCGGCTTCACCCGGCCCGCACAGGCCGCGCTCGGCGTTGTAGCGAATAATGTCGGCAATCGGCCGGCCGACGTTGATCAAACCGTCCGGGTAGTTGAACAGCTCCAGGTAGCGCCGGTTCCAGGCCACCAGCTTGAGCGACTGGTCCACCACACTGATGCCTTGGGTAATGTTCTCGATAGCGCCTTGCAGCAGGGCGCGGTTGAATTGCAGCACCTCGGAGGCTTCGTCGGCGATGCGTACTACGTCCTCCAGCTGCATTTCCCGGCCTTCGATCGCGGCTTTCACCACTGCCCGCGTCGAGGAGGCGCCGAGTACGCCGGCCAACAAACGCTCGGTATGGGCGATCCAATCGTTGTCGGCATTCTGGTTGGGGTTGAAGCCTTTACCCTGGCGATAGGCAAAGCGAATGAAGCTCTGCTGGGCACGTTCTTCGCCGACGAAACGTGCAGCCAGGCTGAGCAGGTCGCTGATCTGCACCGACAACATGGAACGAGCATTGGCGCGCTGGTTGATTTCCTGGCCGATAAACCGGCCGGCCTGCCAGTGCTCGGAAACTCGCGTGCGCGACAGCATCGATACCCAGACGAAGAGGGTGAAGTTACCCGCCAGGGAGAACACTGTACCCAAGGTCAGCGACGTCACCGACAGCCCGAATGGGTGGGAGTGCATCCAGGTCAGGCCGGGGAAAAGGCTGAGCGACCAGCCAAGGCTTTTCGCCGTCACCGGTAGGACCAAGGTGTAGAACCACAGGAATGTACCGGCGGCCAGGCCGGCAAATACACCGCGCCGGTTGGCCTGCTTCCAGTAGAGCGCACCGAGCATCGCCGGGGCCAGTTGGGTCACGGCGGCAAAAGCGATCTGGCCGATGGTGGCCAGGCTGGCAGTCGAGCCCAGCAGACGGTAGCTCACATACGCCAGCAGCAGAATGATCACAATGCTCACCCGGCGTACCGAGAGCATCCAGTGGCGGAACACTTCGAACGGCCGCTCGGCGCTGGAGCGGCGCAGCAACCACGGCAACAGCATGTCGTTGGAGACCATGGTCGACAACGCGATGCTGGCCACGATGACCATGCCGGTGGCTGCCGAAGCCCCGCCGATGAACGCCAGTACGGCGAGGGCCGGGTGGGCCTGGGC
Source organism: Pseudomonas sp. W2Jun17 (assembly GCF_023127795.1). Lineage (NCBI taxonomy): Bacteria > Pseudomonadati > Pseudomonadota > Gammaproteobacteria > Pseudomonadales > Pseudomonadaceae > Pseudomonas > Pseudomonas sp. W2Jun17. The sequence continues at coordinate 209,352 of NZ_SPKO01000009.1, forward strand.
CATCGGCAGGCTGATCACGTAGGAGTCGGGCAGCACCGAACCGGGCAACAGCATTTTTCCGCCCAGGGCGATCGGTACCACGAACAACGCGGCGAGGATCAAGTACGCCGGAAATACCCACTTGGCCAGGCGCAGGTCCTGCGGGTCAATGTTCTCAACGACAGTCACATGGAATTGCCGGGGCAGGCAGATGATCGCCATCATGGCGACGCCAGTCTGCACCACCATTGATGGCCAGTTGATCGTTTCTTTCCAGTATTCCTCCAGGCGCGGCGCGAGCATGGCCTGGCTGAACAGATCGCCGAAACCGTCGTACAAGCCGTAGGTCACAAACGCGCCGACCGCGAGAAATGCGAACAGCTTGACCAAAGACTCAAAGGCAATCGCCAGCACCATGCCCCTGTGGTGTTCGGTGGCATCGAGGTTGCGCGTACCAAACACGATAGTGAACAGCGCCAGCACCAGCGACACGATCAAGGCTGTGTCCTGAGCCCGGGTACCGGTGGTGTCGGGGCCGGCGCCGATCAACAGGTTTACGCCCAGCACGATGCCTTTGAGTTGCAGCGCGATATAGGGCAGCACGCCGACCAGACAGATCAGCGCGACCACCACCGCCAGGGATTGGGATTTGCCATAGCGAGCGGCGATAAAGTCGGCGATGGAGGTGATGTTTTCCTGCTTGCTGATCAGGATCATCTTCTGCAGCACCCAAGGCGCCAACACCAGTAACAGCACCGGCCCCAGGTAGATCGGTAAAAATGCCCACAGCTGCTCGGCGGCTTGGCCTACCGCTCCGAAGAACGTCCAACTGGTGCAGTACACCGCCAGCGACAAGCTATAGACCCACGCACGCACCCGGGGTGGCAGCGGCGCATGGCGGCGGTCACCGTAAAAAGCGATGGCAAACATAATGGCCATATAGGCCAGGGCAACGGCGGCGATCAGCCCGCTGGACAGCGTCATGGTAACTCCGAGCATAAGAACACCCGGGCATTCCGGGCCCGGTTGGACAGTCTCGCATGATGCCTGTTGTTAGTCAGTGTCGACCAAGGTCGCGTGGGATCTAATGTCGCAGGTGCGTTCAGCGCGGGGGCAGGGTTTTCTGGCGCAGGATGTAGATCGTCACCAGCACGGCGCTGGTCAGCATGAAGCCGCGAGCCCACGGCAACGGCACCAGGTAACAGGATAGCGCGATGCTCAGCCACATCAGGCCGATGGCGTAGACCTTACCCTTGAGTGGAATGCCGTTGCCATCCAGGTAATCACGAATCCATGGGCCCAGCCGTGGGTGTTCCACCAGCCAGTGATAGAACCGCGGGGAGCTTCGAGCGAAGCAGGCGGCGGCCAGCAGTAGAAAGGGCGTGGTCGGCAATACCGGTAGGAAAATGCCAATCACTCCCAGCGCTACGCTCAGCCAGCCGATGGCCAGTAGTACGTAGCGCAGGAGCAGTGAGCGGTTGCCCATTGGTGCCACGGGCAAGCGACTCAGTGGTGACGTGGCTTGAGGATCGCCGGTTTTTCGTCAGGCGCGTTGCACAGCAGGTACAGCGCGGTCAGGGCTTCCGGGATCTGCACGATCATGTCGTCCATCAGGTTGGCATCGGCGGCGATGTCGGAGAACTCTGCTTCTTCTTCGAACAGGCCCGAACCGACCATGATCGGCAGGAGCATTTCGCTGACTTCTTCTTCGGCGGTTTCGAACCAGGCGGCTTCACGCAGGAACACGCCTTCCATGAAACCGATGCACCAGCCGCGCAGGTCGGAGTCGTCCGGGTCGTCGCCCAGGTCGAGGTCGCATGGCAGCTCGAACTCTTCGTCGGAGGCCAGTTGGCGCGCAATGTGGGCCTTGAGGGCGATCAGGGTGGATTCGATTTCTTCGCGCTGGGCGGCGTCGCTGTAATGAGGCTCTTCAGCGAACAGCGCGTCGATCCATTCACGGTCCGGGACGGTTTCGGAGCAGATCGACAGGGCGGTCAGGTAGCCGTGGGCGGCCACGTAGTCCAGCGCCTCGTCATGCAGCTCATCGGCGTCGAGGAAGGCTTGCAGGCGGGTTAGTTGCTCAGCGAAGGACATTGAAGGGCTACCTTGGGAATAAACGATGCTGAATTCTAGGCTTTCTTGAGCGCCCAGGCCAGCCGCACGGCATATTTGCCCGGTTTTAGAGCGGGCGTCTATTCGTCAGTCGCGCCCTTTGGCCGATGACGCTCGGGTATACTGCCGCGTTTTGTGATGCCCCTGCAGGCTTAGCGCCAATCCGGGAAAACTTCGCTTACGGATTATTTTCCGTGAAAGCGTATTTTTTCGGCCAGCCTGTACAGAGGGATTTCGGCACCATTTTGGAGTTTTACATGCTCGAGCAGGCTCAACGCGTCCTCAAGGACATCTTCGGCTACGACAGTTTTCGTGGCCGCCAGGGTGCGATCATTGAGCGTGTGGCCAGCGGCGGCGATGCCCTGGTGCTGATGCCTACCGGTGGCGGCAAGTCGCTGTGCTTCCAGGTACCCGCGCTGTTGCGCAACGGCCTGGCGGTGGTGGTGTCGCCGCTGATCGCGTTGATGGACGATCAGGTTGCCACCCTCGAAGAGCTGGGCGTCGCCGCCGCTTCCCTGAACTCCACTCTCAGCGCCGAGCAGCAGCGCGACCTGGCCGCACGAATCAAGCGCGGTGAAGTGAAGATGTTGTACCTGGCGCCGGAGCGTCTGGTGCAGCCACGCATGTTGGCCTTTTTGCAGAGCCTGGAAATCGCCCTGTTCGCCATCGACGAAGCCCACTGTGTATCGCAGTGGGGCCACGATTTCCGCCGCGAATACCTGCAGCTTGGTCAATTGGCGGAGCTGTTCCCCGACGTGCCGCGCATCGCCCTGACCGCCACCGCCGACAAACGTACCCGTGAAGAGATCGTCGAGCGCCTGCATTTGCAGAATGCCGAGCGCTTCCTGTCCAGCTTTGACCGGCCGAATATCTTCTATCGCATCGTACCCAAGGAGCAGCCACGCAAGCAGTTGCTCGCGTTCCTGTCCGAGCGGCGCAGCGATGCGGGTATTGTCTACTGCCTGTCACGCAAGAAGGTCGATGAAGTCGCTGCGTTCCTGTGCGAGCAAGGCTACCCGGCGCTGCCTTACCACGCCGGCCTGCCCAATGAAACGCGCTCTGCGCACCAGAAACGCTTCCTAAACGAGGAAGGCCTGATCATGGTGGCGACCATCGCCTTCGGCATGGGTATCGACAAATCCAACGTGCGTTTCGTGGCGCACATGGACCTGCCCAAGTCCCTTGAGGCCTATTACCAGGAAACCGGTCGTGCCGGCCGAGATGGCCTGCCGGCGGATGCCTGGATGGTCTACGGCCTGCAGGACGTGGTGATGCTCAAGCAGATGCTGCAGAACTCCGAAGGTGACGAGCGTCACAAGCGTCTGGAGCAGCACAAGCTCGACGCCATGCTTTCGTTGTGCGAAGAAACCCGCTGCCGCCGTCAGACGCTGCTGGCGTATTTCGACGAAGACATGCCGCAACCCTGCGGTCACTGCGACAACTGCATCGACGGCGTGCAAACCTGGGACGCTACCGAGCCTGCGCGCCAGGCGTTGTCGACGATCTATCGCACTGGCCAGCGCTATGGCGTGGGCCATCTGGTGGATGTGTTGCTCGGCAAGGACAATGAAAAAGTTCGTAGCTTCGGCCACGAAAAACTGTCGGTCTATGGCGTCGGCAAGGCCCGTGCCGAGGGCGAATGGCGTTCGCTGTTTCGCCAGATGGTTGCCCGTGGCCTCGTCGACATTGATATCGAAGGCTATGGCGGGCTGCGCCTGAACGACAGTTGCCGGCCGTTGCTCAAGGGTGAAGTCAGCCTGGAACTGCGCCGCGACCTCAAGCCGCAGGCCAGCGCCAAAAGCAGCAGCACCAGCCAGGCCAGCCAGTTGGTGCGGGGCGAGGAGCGCGAGCAGTGGGAGGCGTTGCGTACCCTGCGGCGCAAATTGGCGCAGGAACACAGCGTGCCGCCCTACGTTATCTTCCCCGACTCCACCTTGCTGGAAATGCTCCGCGAGCAACCCACCACCATGGCCGAGATGGCTCGGGTCAGTGGCGTGGGTGCGCGCAAGCTGGAGCGTTACGGCCAGGCCTTCCTCGAAGTGCTCGGCGGCCAGGCAGAAGCGCCGAAGGAAATCGCCGATATTCGCCACGAACTGATCAGCCTGGCCCGCGCGGGCATGACTCCGATCCAGATCGCCGGCCAACTGCAATGCTCGGAAAAAAATGTGTATACCCTGCTCGCCGAAGCCATTGGCAAGCAACAGTTGTCGCTGGAGCAGGCCCTTGATTTGCCTGAGGATTTACTCGGCGAAATCCAGGATGCCTTCCTCGACGGAGAAGGCGAATTGCCACCTGTGGTGGAGATCGCTCCATTGTTCACCGGGCGTGTTCCCGAGGGTGTTTTGTACTGCGTGCGTGCCGCTTTGCAGTCGGAATTCGAAATTTAGTGTGGCAATTACGACAATGTAACGAATCAGTACATACCGGGCCTTGCCTACTGGCATGGCTCATGCTTAGCTGACTAATAATTAGCCACACTTTATTTTCAGTCTTAAACATGAGTTTTTTATGCCGTTAACCGATCAACACCGTTTTGGCATGCAGTTGGCGCAAATGTCCCGAGGTTGGCGCGCTGAGCTGGACCGTCGTTTGGCGGGGCTAGGGTTGTCCCAGGCGCGCTGGCTGGTGCTGCTGCATCTGGCCCGTTTTGTCGAAGCACCTACCCAACGTGAACTGGCACAAAGTGTCGGCGTCGAAGGGCCGACCTTGGCGCGCCTGCTCGACAGCCTGGAAGGCCAGGGCCTGGTGCAACGCCAGGCCGTGGTGGAAGACCGCCGCGCCAAACGCATTTTGCTGTGTGATACCGCTCAACCGCTGATCGACCAGATCGAGACCATCGCCACGGCCTTGCGCCATGAGCTGTTCGTTGGGGTGAATGAAGAGGATCTGCGCGTGTGCATGCGTGTGCACGAGCACATTCTGGCGAACCTGGAAAAGTCCTGACTCCCAATTCGCCGAGAACCAAATGTGGGAGGGGGCTTGCTCCCGATTGCGGTGGGCCAGCTACAGAATTGTTGACTGATACCCCGCCATCGGGAGCAAGCCCCCTCCCACATTAGTTCTGTGCTGTGTCAGAAGGTCTGCCCCAGGTTCAGGTACACCGCCTTCTGATTATCATCATTGAACCCATAGCTGAAATTCAGCGGCCCCAGTGGCGTATCAAACCCCAGGAAAATACTCGCGGCATTGATATACCCGCTGTCGAATTCGTTGTCGTTGTTCCACGCCCGGCCCCGTTCCAGTGAGGCACCCAGGTACAACGGGAAGTCCAGTGGCAGGTACGAGCGTGGGGTCAGCCGGCGGAAGTACACCGCGCGCATCAGGCTGACGTTCTGGCCCGAAATCGCATCCTGGCGAAAGCCCGACAATTGCCGCGCCCCACCCAGCAGGAAGCTGGAGATCACCACATCGGAATTATCCAGCGTGCGTCCATAGCGACCGCCGAGTATCAGAGTGTCCGGGCCATGGCTCATGGCCTTGTCCAGTTTGAACTCCCATTGACGGTAGCGCTGGTCCGAACCCAGTCCGGGTTCGAATTCGCGAAAGGCCAGGCCTATGTCTTCGCCGCTGTGCGGGAAGTAGACGTTGTCGAGGGAGTCGAAGGAATATTTAAGCTCATAGAACCCTTCGCTGAAACTCACGCTCGGCAGGTCGCGCTCGCCGATACGCACGTCCGCCTTGCCCCACGCCTCACCTACGCCGAAGCGGATCTCGCCGCTGTTGCCGATCTGGCGTCCTACGTTCAAGCCAAAGCCATAGCGTTCCAGGCGATATTCGGAGATGGGGTCGTTGTCCAGGATCAGCTCAACGTTCTGCGCCTCGGCTCTGATGTAAGGCGCGACGAAGTAGCGCGACCCGGTGTCCATCGGTTGGTAGAACTCGCTGTACAGCTCCTGTCGATCACCGATCTGCACCCGAGTCAGCCATTCCGCGCCGAGGCGGTTGATGCCGTTCACTCGATAGCTGGCGCCAAGGTTGAAAGCGCTGTCGCCGCGCATGTCATCCGACAGGTTCAAGCCCAGGCGCAGGTAGTCGGTGCCGCTGCGCTTGCCCCGCGCGCTGATCACCAGGGTGTTGTCCTGGCCCTTTTTGACCACGCGGTATTGCACCTGCTCGAAGTAATCCAGGCCGTACAGTGTGCCCATGTCCGATTGCAGGCGCCCCAGGTTCAGCGGTTCTCCCAGCCCCTGACGGATGTAATAGCGGATCACGTCGTCGCTGACTTTGGAGTCGTTCTCCACCTTGATAGCGGTGATCACCGGGGTGCGCTCGCCCGGCGTGCGTGCAGCCACCAGTTGCGCGTCGATGGGCTCGACCGGACGCAGGTTCGCCAGGCGCACATCGAGAGCGCGGGTGGCGCGGTAACCGGCGTCGATCATGTCTTTGGCGCGGCCGAAGTCGGTCACGCCATAGGCGGCCAGAGGCGGTTGGATCAGCACATCCTTGGGGTTCAGAGCCTTGAGTTGCTCCTCGGAATTGCGCCGGGTCATCAGGGTGATGGACTGGTTGAGCACGTCCACCACGGTCGCCAATTGCTTGCGCGAGCGCAGCGGGGTGCCGATGTCGACCACGATGGCAATATCGACGCCCATCTCCCGCGCCACATCCAACGGGATGTTGTCGGTCATACCGCCGTCCACCAGCAGGCGGCCGTCCAGTTCCACCGGGGCGAACACGGCGGGGATCGACATGCTGGCGCGTATCACCTGGGGCAGGTGGCCCTTGCTGAACACGACTTTTTCGCCGGTGGTAATGTCGGTGGCCACTGCGCGGAACGGGATCGGCAGCTTGTCGAAGTTACGCGTGTTGCTGCTGTGGGCAAACATGCTTTCCAGCAGCAGCGCCAGGTTCTGGCCCTGGATCACACCCAGTGGCAGGCCGAGGCTGCCGTCGTCGCGGAAACTGAGTTTCTGCTTGACCAGGAAATCCCGGTCGTCCTGTTTGCGCCGAAACGGTACGTCTTCGCGTGGTGGGGCGTCCGACAGGGCCTGTTGCCAGTCGATGCCCAGCGCCAGCTTCTCCAGTTCGTCGATTTTGTAGCCCGATGCGTACAGCCCGCCAATTACCGCACCCATGCTGGTGCCGGCAATCGCATCAATATGGATGCCCTGTTCCTCAAGGGCTTTGAGCACACCGATATGCGCCAGGCCACGGGCGGCACCACCGGACAACACCAGGCCGATTTTAGGGCGGGGCGCTTCCAAGGCTTCGGCAAGCAGGGGGACTAGGCACAGGAACAGGCAAGACAGCAGGCGGCGCATCATCAATCTCGAGGCTGGGCGATAAAGGCCGCTATTATAGCCACTCGATTCGCTGGGCCCGTCATGTCAGGAGCCGCTTAAATTATGTCTGCAAGCAAACCCGAGATCGTTATCACTTATTGCACCCAGTGCCAGTGGTTGCTGCGCGCCGCGTGGCTGGCCCAGGAGTTGCTCAGTACATTTGCCGATGACCTGGGGCGCGTGGCGCTGGAGCCGGCCACCGGTGGCGCCTTTCGCATCACCTGTGATGGCGTGCAGATCTGGGAACGCAAAGCCGACGGCGGCTTTCCCGAGGCCAAGGTACTAAAACAGCGTGTACGCGACCAGATCGACCCGCAGCGCGATCTGGGCCATAACGATCGTACGCAATGAAAGTCACCGCCACAGAGGGGCGGTGACCCTACCGCTACTTGGCAGCGAGCTTTTGTTTGATAAAACCGACGGCCCATGTCAATACCAACCCACCGACGCCACCGCCGACAATATTGCTGCCGACCGCGGCAACATCCAGCGCTTCGCCGCTGGTGGTGCCCGTGAGTGCGGCGACAATCTGGCCCAGCACCAAGCCGCCGACTCCGCCGAGAAAGGTATTGAGCCCTGTCCCCAGGCTCTGTTTGGTCATGCCGGCGATGTTGCCACCGACGGCACCGCTGATGATCTGGACCAGCAAGCTGATGAGCATTTCCATGATGAAACTCCTGCATCGCATTGAGGGGTGACCACTCGCTTGCAGCAACTTCAGAAAGCACCATGGCTGTCGTCGAGGAGTCTTTATCCGTTGAACGACTACAGACTGTTGCGGACGTTTAAAGTATAGATCAGGCTGTGGTTGCCGGTTGTTTGGCCTGGCTGGCGCTGCCCATCAGGCCGGAAAGCACGATGGCGAGGATGATCAAGGCGCCGCCCAGCAACATGCGTAAGGTCGGGGTTTCGGCAAACAACAGCCAGGCCACGGTGATGCCGTAGACAGGTTCCATGGCAAACACCACCGAGGCGGTGCGCGCCTTGATCACGGCAAGGCTGGCGACAAACAGGCTATGGGCAAGACCCGTACAAAACACTCCCAGCAACCCGATCCATAGCCAGTCAATCCCACGTACATCCGCCAGCCCTGGTGCGGCCACCGGCAGCAGGCAGGCCGCGACCACCACGTTCTGGCACAGCGCGGCCTGTACCGCAGGAATGCGCCCGGAGCTGGCGCGATTGTTCAGCGATAACAACGAGAACAACAGCCCCGAGGCGATCCCCCACAGTAGGCCGCTGGTGGCCTCGCTGGCGAGGTTGAAATCCGGGGTCACCAGCACCAGGCCAACGGTGACCAGGGCCACTAGCAGCACTTCATTGGCGCGAATGCGCTCGCGGAAGATCAACCCTTCAAGGATCACGGTAAAGGCCGGAAAGGCGGTAAACCCCAGAGTCGCCACGGCCACGCCGGCGACTTTGACGGCAATAAAGAACGTCACCCAATGCGCGGCCAGCAACACACCGCTGACCAGCAGGCGGCGCCAGTCGCGCATCTCCAGTGTCTTCCAGGGCGCGTTGCTGGCAAAGCGGGCAAACACCGCCAGGGCGAGCACAGCAAACGCGGCGCGACCAAACACGATGATGGCAGGGGAGGCCGCCGCCAGCTTGCCGAATACGCCGGTGAGGCCAAACATCAATGCGCCGATATGCAGGGCGCCAAGGGCTGAGCGGGGAGTCATTGCGATCCTTGAAGCAACGGGGGTAACAGCCTCGCAGTCTAGAGGCATGGTTTGCGGGCGTCTGTCGCCGGCCTCGCGATTTTTAGCGTGGGGCTCTTGTCAGTCGGCCCGACGCAGGGCGCTGGGCGTGGCGCCAAACTCGCGCAACATGGCGGCACTGAATGCGCTTTGCGAGGCGTAGCCGACGCGCTCGGCAACCTCACCAATGGCAAGCGGTGTGCCGCGCAAAAGCCCCAGCGCCATGTGCAAGCGACGACTGCGAAGATAATCCATCGGCGTTTGCCCGCATTCGGCCATGAAGCGTGCATGCAGGCGCGCCACGGAAAGCCCGGCGATGCGCGCCAGGTCGGCCACCTGCAACGGGCGCGCAGCATGGCGCTGGATATGGGCATTGAACGCTGCATAAGGCAGGCGCCGGCCAGGCTGCGATTTAGCCTGGGGATGATTGAGGCTGGCCAGTAACAGCACCGCACCTTGCTGGACGATCAGCGGGTCGTCCACCGGGCTGTGCGCCAGCCACTGCACCAGTTGGCTTTGCCGCGGATCTAGCGTCAGTCGCGCCGGTTGCCCCAGCAAGCGGCGACTGGCATCGGCATGCTCGCCCAGGGATTGCACCACCCAATGCTCGGTCGGCACATCCAGCACCAGGCAGCGGCTGCCATCGCGGCTGCCACAGGCATGGTGGGTGGAGAAGGGCAGCACCATCACACTGCTCTCGCGCACTTGGCTGCCACGGCCATCGACTTCCAGCTCCAGGTGCCCGGACAGGCCGAACACCAACTGCGCATGATCATGGCTGTGAGCGATGGGGGCTTCGAGGTAGTGGCGTAGCGTGAGGCTCGGGCTCATCGCAATCTCCAGGGCGGCAAGGCGCCAGTCTACAACGCTTTGCGGGCATTTAGCGCTGTCATCAGACTGACGCACAGCTGTCATGGGCTATTAATCGCCAAGGCGCAAGCTCGCGAAAACAGCGTCGAGGGATGCCCATGACCCATGCCGAGTTCACCCAGCCCAGCCGCAAGCAACGGGTGCGAACCCTGTGGATTTCCGACGTGCATCTAGGCACCCGGGATTGCCAGGCCGAGCACTTGTCGCAGTTTCTCAAGGGCTACCACGCCGACAAGGTCTACCTGGTGGGCGATATTATCGATGGTTGGAAAATGCGTGGCGGCATCTATTGGCCCCAGGCCCACACCAATGTGATCCGTCGACTGCTGACCATGGCCAAGCGCGGCACCGAGGTGATCTACGTCACTGGCAACCATGATGAATTTTTACGACGCTATTCCAAGCTGATCCTGGGCAATATCCAGTTGGTCGATGAGGCAGTGCATGTGACCGCCGACGGTCGGCATCTATTGGTGATCCATGGCGACCAGTTCGATGTGATCACCCGTTATCACCGTTGGCTGGCGTTCCTCGGCGACTCGGCCTACGAATTCACCCTCACACTTAACCGCTGGCTCAACCATTGGCGCGCGCGCTACGGTTATGGCTACTGGTCGCTGTCGGCGTACCTGAAGCACAAGGTGAAAACCGCCGTGAGCTTTATCAGCGATTTCGAAGAAGCGATTGCCCACGAAGTCACCAGGCGCGAACTGCATGGGGTGGTGTGCGGGCATATCCACCATGCCGAGATTCGCAAAGTGGGCGAGGTGGATTACCTCAACTGCGGGGACTGGGTAGAGTCGTGCACCGCGTTGATCGAGCACTGGGATGGGCATATCGAGTTGTATCGGTTGGCGGACGTCCAGGCCAGGGAGGCGCAGCTCAAGGCTGAAATGGTCGCTGGCTAAAAGCCTCGCCTCGGTAAAAATGTGGGAGGGGGCGTGCCCCCTCCCACATTTTTGATCCAGCAGTTTTCAGTTGGAAACGTCGGCGATAGCTTGGGCCAGCAGCGTCAAACGTGTCGCATCCACCCCGGCCACGTTGGCCCGGCCTGAACTGACCATATACACGCTGTGCTCCTCGCGCAGTTGCTTGACCTGCTCGGCACTCAAACCGGTATAGGAAAACATCCCGCGCTGCGCGCCGATATGGGCAAACTTCTCGGCCAAGCCATGGGGCTTCAAGGCTTCCACCAACCCGGAGCGCAAGTGCGCGATCCGCGAGCGCATGGCCTCGACTTCCTCGCTCCACAGTTTTTTCAGCTCGGTATCACCGAGGATGGTCGCCACCACGGCAGCGCCATGATCCGGCGGCGTCGACCACAGGTTGCGGGCGATATTCGCCAGTTGGCTGCGCACATCGGTGAGCTTTTCGGCATCCGCAGCACACAGGATCAGTGCGCCGACCCGGTCGCGATAAAGACCAAAGTTCTTCGAGCAGGAACTGGTGACCAGCACTTCCGGCAACTCGGCTGCAAACAGGCGCACCGCCCACGCGTCCTGCTCCAGGCCATCACCAAAGCCCTGGTAAGCAAAGTCGATCAGCGGCAGCAACTGGCGTTCCCGCACAATCTGCAACACCTGGCGCCAGTCATCCTGGGTCAGGTCGAAGCCGGTCGGGTTATGGCAGCAGGCATGCAGCAGCACCACGTCACCCTTGGGTACCGTGGACAGGGTCGCAAGCATCGCCGCCACATCCAGGCGATTGTCGCTGCCTACGTAAGGGTAGTGACTGACCTTAAGCCCGGCCTTGGCAAAAATGGTCTCGTGGATCGGCCAGGTCGGGTTGCTCAACCACACGCCACGGCCAGGCAGGCTCTGGGCGATAAAGTCAGCGCTCAGGCGCAGGGCGCCGGTACCGCCTGGGGTCTGGGTGGCGCCGGCGCGGCGTTCGCGCAACAAGGCCGAATCGGCACCGAGCACCAGCTCACTGATCAGGGTGCCGAAAGCCGCCTCACCATGGCCACCGATGTAGGTCTTGGTCACCTGGGTATCAACCAGGCGCTGTTCCGCCAGCTTCACCGAGTGGGGAATCGGCGTCAGGCCCTGGTCGTCCTTATACACGCCCACGCCCAGGTCGAACTTGTTCGGGTTGGCATCCTGGGCATACAGGTCCATCAGCCCGAGGATCGGGTCACCGGGCACGCGGCCAATCGCATCGAAGTGCATTACTTGCGGCCCTCGGCAGTCTTGGCCACTTCGTCGGTGCGCGCAGCCATGATGAAGTCGTTGCGGTGCAGGCCCTTGATGGAGTGGCTCCACCAAGTCACGGTGACTTTGCCCCATTCGGTGAGCAGGCCAGGGTGATGGCCTTCTGCTTCGGAGATTTCACCCATGGCGTTGGTGAAGGCCAGGGCGAACTTGAAGTTCTTGAACAGGAAGACCTTTTCCAGCTGCATGACGCCGTCGCGCACTTCGATGTTCCAGTCAGGGATCTGCTTGAGCAGCACCGGCAGTTCTTCATCGCTGACTTGCGGGGCATCGGCGCGGCAGGCTTCGCAGTGGGCTTGGTTCAAGGTGGTCATGGGAGGTGTCCTGAATTCGAATGTTTGAAGGTCAGTGGCGTTACCCTAAAGCAACGCGCGGCCAGGGAACAGACTCACCTGGCCTAAAAAGGCACAGCTCAAGCAGCCTTGGGCTTTGGCGGGAATTTCGGTGCGTGCAAGCCCAATTCCATACCGCGCTCGACCATGCCCATGATGTCTTCCTGCGCCACGTCGAACAGGCGCTTGAGTTCGGGCAATACGAAGTACAGCGGTTGCAGGATGTCGATACGATAAGGGGTGCGCATCGCTTCCAGCGGATCGAAGGCTTGGTGCTCGGGCTCATCCGACAGGCAATACACGCTTTCTTTAGGCGAAGACAGAATGCCGCCACCGTAGATGCGGCGCCCTTGGGGCGTGTCCACCAGGCCGAACTCGATGGTCATCCAGTACAGGCGCGCCAGGTACACCCGTTGCTCCTTGGTGGCCGCCAGGCCGAGCTTGCCGTAGGTGTGGGTGAATTCGGCGAACCAGGGGTTGGTCAGCAGCGGGCAGTGGCCAAATATCTCGTGGAAAATATCCGGTTCTTGCAGGTAGTCCAGCTCTTCACGGGTACGAATAAAGGTCGCCACCGGAAATTGCTTGCTGGCGAGCAATTCAAAAAAGGTCTGGAAGGGAATCAGTGCGGGTACACGCGCGACTTGCCAGCCGGTGGTTTCGGCCAGCACCTTGTTGATTTCGCCCAACTGGGGGATGCGATCCAAGGGCAGGCCGAGCTTGTCGATGCCGTCCAGGTATTCCTGGCAGGCACGGCCTTCGATCACTTTGAGTTGGCGAGTGATCAGCGTGTTCCATACCGCGTGTTCTTCTGGCGGGTAATGGATAAAACCTTGCGCATCGGGCTCGCGGGCCACGTAGTGCGTCTGCTTCATACGGCTCTCCTGCTAGGCATTCGTTCTTGTTATGTCCTGCGATGCACCTATTGATAACCCGAACAGCGCCGGATTCCATCGCGGTCTTGCCTGGGTGCGTAGGAAAAACTACCCGTTTTCGTAAAGTATTCGTTACGGGTGTAGGCCTTATCTGTGTCTTGGGCTGTGAAAAGGTGACGCGCTGTCACATAATCTTGACGACTATCTGCGCCCAGCGGCAAAAAGACGCGGTGCTTCCCTACTTTTCGAGCCTTTCCATGCGTATCAAAGTGCATTGCCAGAACCGCATCGGCATCCTGCGGGACATCCTCAACCTGTTGGTGGAGTACGGCGTCAACGTCGCCAAGGGCGAGGTCGGCGGTGAGCATGGCAATGCCATCTACCTGTTTTGCCCGAACCTGGTGAACATGCAATTTCAGGCATTGCGCCCGCAGTTCGAGGCGATTGCCGGCGTATTCGGCGTCAAAAGGGTGGGGCTGATGCCGAGCGAGCGGCGGCATATGGAACTCAATGCGCTGCTCGGCGCCCTTGAATTTCCGGTGCTGTCCATCGACATGGGCGGTTCTATCGTCGCTGCCAATCGTGCAGCGGCACAGTTACTCGGTGTGCGGGTGGATGAGGTGCCGGGTATTCCACTGTCGCGCTATGCCGAGGACTTCGATTTGCCGGAACTGGTGCGTGCCAGCAAATCGCGGATCAACGGCTTGCGGGTCAAGGTCAAAGGTGACGTGTTTTTGGCGGATATCGCCCCACTGCAATCCAGCGAGCATGACGACAGTGAGGCCATGGCCGGTGCCGTGCTGACCTTGCATCGCGCTGACCGTGTGGGTGAGCGCATCTACAACGTGCGCAAGCAAGAGCTGCGCGGCTTTGACAGCATCTTTCAAAGCTCCAAAGTGATGGCTGCGGTGGTCCGAGAAGCACGGCGCATGGCACCGCTGGATGCGCCGCTATTAATAGAAGGCGAAACCGGCACCGGCAAAGAACTGCTGGCCCGTGCGTGTCACCTGGCCAGCCCGCGAGGGCAGTCGCCTTTGATGGCCCTCAATTGTGCGGGGTTGCCCGAGTCGATGGCTGAGACTGAACTATTCGGCTACGGCCCCGGTGCTTTTGAGGGGGCGCGAGCGGAGGGCAAGCTCGGGCTGCTGGAGTTGACGGCGGGCGGTACCTTGTTTCTTGATGGCGTTGGTGAAATGAGCGCGAGATTGCAGGTGAAGTTGCTGCGCTTCTTGCAGGATGGGTGTTTCCGTCGGGTCGGCAGTGATGAAGAGGTGTATCTGGATGTGCGGGTGATCTGTGCGACCCAGGTGGACTTGTCGGAACTCTGCGCCCGGGGTGAGTTTCGCCAGGATCTCTATCACCGACTGAACGTGCTGTCGCTGCACATTCCACCCTTGCGTGAATGCCTGGACGGCCTGGCGCCCTTGGTCGAGCATTTTCTTGACCAAGCCAGTCGGCAGATCGGTTGCCCGCTGCCCAAGTTGGCGCCCGCTGCCATGGAGCGTCTTAGCCACTACCACTGGCCAGGCAATGTGCGGCAGTTGGAAAACGTGTTGTTTCAGGCGGTATCGTTGTGTGAGGGCGGCACGGTCAAGGTCGAGCATATTCGTCTGCCGGATTACGGCGTGCGTCAGCCGCTTGGGGATTTTTCGTTGGAAGGCGGTTTGGAGGATATCGTGGGGCGGTTCGAAAAGGCCGTGTTGGAAAGCCTTTACGCCGAGCACCCAAGCAGCCGGCAACTGGGTAAGCGCTTGGGTGTATCGCACACCACCATTGCGAATAAGTTGCGCGACTATAAGGTGATCAAGTAAGGGTATCGCGATGCTGGACACTGCGTCTTGTGAACGCAGTGTCCGATCTGACAACTGTCCAGTGTGTCAGCCGTAGACAATGTTGTACTGGCCTATTTCTTCAATCTTGCCTGTACTTTTGTCCCTCCAGGCCAGCGTTGTGTTTTCGTTGTCAATTTTAAAGAGCTCAATCAGGCTGTAGTTCTTGTCATGTTCCAAGTTGCTCAAACTTTTTTGAATCTCGGGAGAGAGTTTTCCGTACTTGCCGTTTTTCAGGTCCTTGGCAGTTACGCCGTAATCCTTGAATTGTTGGGCTTCGGAATTCGAATTCAACAGCTTTAATAAATCCGTACCGCTCGTTGGCGTCATATAGCCGTTTTCTGGCTGTTCAATAAATACAGGCCTGCCACCGTCGACGGGTGCCCAGAGGTAGGTAAATGCGTATCCGTTAAACTGAGTCACCATCCGGTAGTCCCTATGTTCATCCAGTTTCCCCAGTTCCTTGGTAATACTGGGGGAGAGTGGCCCATATTTGCCGCCAAGCAGATCCTTGGTGGTGATATCCATGTCCATACGGATCATGGCCTGTGGCAGTGTGTCGATAAGTTTATCCAGCGCCTTTACGGCCGGGTTCCAATGTTGATTTATTGGTGCGAATTCGTCTGCGAGCCTTGGAGAGACAAGATAACTTGGCCGCTGATCAGCATACCTGTCAGTAGGGTAGTTCCAGTCACGGCGCATGTCTGGTACGCGCCGCTCGGGAAGGTAGTCCCAGTCGCGACGCATTTGCGGCAAATCCCGGCTAGGGCGATAGTCCCAGTCTGGTTGCATGTCCGAGATGCGTCGGTCGGGGTAGTAGTCCCTGGCACGGTGCATCTCTGGAAAGTATCGGTCAGGACGATAGTCTGAAACATCGGCCCTGTGCTCGTGGGTGCACGCGTGATAATGGGGCGCGGCCGATGGGTAGTTAGGTCGGTATACATCATGGTCCGGTCTGCCACCCGCTCTTGTAGGGAAGTAAGGAACACTGAAAGGCAGGGTGGGTACTTGTGAAATAGTGGACATGATACTGATCCTGTAGTTAGTGATAGGTGTGTCGCAAACACGCAACTTTAAATACTCGGGGTGGTGATGTTGCGATGGACAGAATTTACGCAGGCAGTAGGGTGTGTTCAAGTTGTCGTTGTTTAGTAATTGTAAGCGTGTGTCGAGACGTTTTAATTTGGTGTAAGTGTTGTGAGATGTCCGAGAAAGCAAGCGTAAAAACATGTATTAACTAAATGCTCAAGCGCCTGATAAAGATGGGTTTCACTCGCTGTACGTGAATTTGAAATAATAAGTCTGGTAGTCACCGCGTGTGTATTAATAACCCATCGCAACATTTCCCTCGATAAGAGCGGCCCAGGAAGCTGAAATGGCGACGCACCGGCGTAATTCAGGCATGGGGAGGGCTTCGGGCGTCAGGTCTTGCCGCAAGCGGCATAAGTCCGCCGTTTTTTCGACTCTTGAGAGTGGGTCTGCTCGACGCTCCAGCCCTCAACCCCCCGTATTCAGGGGGCTCCCTCGTTTTTTTTAAAGTTGGTTCGCAAATTGCTTAAGCCTCCTCAGTACAGCGGTGGGCGGCAAGCGTCCGTCAGAAAGAGGAAAGAGCGTGGACAAGTACCTTTATGTGGCAATGACCGGCGCCAGCCAGAATGCACTGGCGCAGAAGGCCCATGCCAACAACCTGGCGAACATTTCCACCAACGGTTTCCAGCGCGACCTGGAGCAGGCGCGTTCGATGCCGGTGTTCGGTGACAGCTTTCCGGCGCGGGCATTTGCCATGACCGAGCGGCCGGCCACTGACTTCTCCCCGGGCGCGATGATCGAAACCGGTCGCGACCTGGATGTGGCCGTCAGCGGCGACGGCTGGATGGCCGTGCAAACCCCCGATGGCGGCGAAGCCTACGTACGCAGCGCGAGCATGAACGTGGATGCGCTGGGGGTGCTGCGTGCCGGCAATGGTATGCCGATCATGGGTAACGGTGGCCCGATTGCCGTGCCGCCCCAGCAGAAAATCGAAGTCGGTGCCGACGGCACCATCAGCATCCGCGCCATGGGCGAAGGCCCGCGGGTGATGGCGGAAGTGGACCGGATCAAGATGGTCCAGCCCGACCTCAAGAACATGACCAAGGGCCTGGACGGCACCATCCACACCAAGGATGGCCAGCCAGCCCAGGCCGATGCGAACGTCAAGCTGACTTCGGGCTTCCTGCAGGCGAGCAACGTCAATGCCGTGGAAGAAATGACCGCGGTGCTGGCGCTTTCCAAGCAGTTCGAGCTGCACATCAAGATGATGAACAGCGCTAAAGAAGACGACCAGGCCATGACGCGCGTCATGCAGATGAGCTGATTCAAGCCCATTAACTAATTTGCAACGTAGCGCCCACCACCCGGCGCACGAAGGAGAACAGCATGCTTCCGGCTCTATGGGTTGCCAAGACAGGCCTGTCCGCCCAGGACACCAACCTGACGACCATTTCCAACAACCTGGCGAACGTGTCGACCACGGGCTTCAAACGTGATCGCGCCGAGTTCCAGGACCTGCTCTATCAGATCAAGAAGCAGCCAGGTGCCCAATCGACCCAGGACAGCGAATTGCCGTCGGGCCTGCAATTGGGTACTGGTGTGCAGATCGTCGGCACCCAGAAAAACTTCAGCGCCGGTAACCTGCAGCAAACCGGCCAGCCGCTGGACATGGCCATCAATGGCCGTGGCTTCTTCCAGATCCTGCAACCGGATGGGACTACCTCCTACACCCGCGACGGTACTTTCCACCTGGACTCCAACGGCCAGATCGTCACCGCCAACGGTTTCGCCCTGGAACCGGCCGTGGTGGTTCCGGCGGATGCCAAGACCTTTACCGTGGGCAACGACGGCACCGTGTCTATCACTGTGGCCGGCAACCCGGCGTCGCAAGTGATCGGCAACCTGCAAACCGCCGACTTCATCAACCCGGCCGGCTTGCAAGCGATGGGCAATAACCTGTTCCTGGAAACTGCCTCCAGCGGCGCGCCGCAAATCGGCACCCCGGGCCTGAACGGGTTTGGCACCACGCTGCAAAGCACCCTGGAAACCTCCAACGTCAGCACCGTTGAGGAGATGGTCAACATGATCACCACCCAGCGCGCCTACGAGATGAACTCCAAGGTGATTTCCACCGCCGACCAGATGCTCTCGTTCGTCACGCAAAATCTGTAATCACGTCTATGGGGCGCTCTTGACGGCGCCTGCAACACCATGAGGTAAGGGTCATGAATCGCTATGTTTCCGTTTTGGCATTGAGTGGGATCGCCGTGCTCGCGGGCTGTGTTGCCCCAACGCCAAAGCCCAATGACCCGTACTACGCGCCGGTGTTGCCACGCACGCCGCTGCCGGCGGCGGCCAATAACGGCTCGATCTACCAGGCTGGTTTCGAACAGAACCTGTACAGCGACCGCAAGGCCTTCCGGGTCGGTGACATCATCACCATCACCCTCAACGAGAAGACCCAGGCCAGCAAGAACGCCAACTCGCAGATCGGCAAGAACAGCAAGACCAGCATCGGCCTGACGTCGCTGTTCGGCGGTGGCCTGAACACCAACAACCCGCTGGGCGGTGGTGACCTGAGCCTGGACGCCGGCTACAGCGGCGACCGTGCCACCAACGGCAAGAGTGCGGCGGGGCAGGGCAACAGCCTGACCGGTTCGATCACCGTGACCGTGGCCGACGTATTGCCCAACGGCATCATCGCCATACGCGGTGAAAAGTGGATGACCCTCAACACCGGCGACGAGCTGGTGCGCATTGCCGGGATGGTCCGTGCCGATGATATTTCCACCGACAATACCGTGCCGTCGACGCGCATTGCCGATGCGCGCATCACCTACTCGGGGACGGGTTCGTTTGCTGATGCAAGCCAGCCGGGCTGGTTCGATCGTTTCTTCCTTAGCCCGCTGTTCCCTTTCTAGGTGGCCATTTTGAATTTCAAACAGCTGATGGCGACGGCGCTCTTGCTGGCCTTGAGCACTGTGGCCCAGGCCGAGCGGCTCAAAGATATCGCCAGTATTTCCGGCGTGCGCTCCAACCAGTTGATCGGCTATGGCCTGGTGGTGGGGCTCAATGGCACGGGTGACCAGACCACCCAGACGCCGTTCACCCTGCAGACCTTCAACAACATGCTGTCCCAGTTCGGTATCAAGGTGCCGCCAGGCTCGGGCAACGTGCAATTGAAGAACGTTGCCGCGGTGTCGATCAGTGCCGATTTGCCGCCATTCGCCAAGCCGGGCCAGGTGGTGGACATTACCGTTTCGTCCATGGGCAACTCCAAAAGCCTGCGTGGCGGCACCTTGCTGATGACGCCGCTCAAAGGTATCGACGGCAACGTCTACGCCATTGCTCAGGGCAACCTGGTGGTCGGCGGGTTTGATGCTGAAGGCCGCGATGGTTCGAAGATCACTGTCAACGTACCGTCGGCCGGGCGCATTCCCGGTGGCGCGACGGTTGAACGCACCGTGCCGAGCGGTTTCAACCAGGGCAACAGCCTGACCCTGAACCTCAATCGCTCCGACTTCACCACTGCCAAGCGCGTGGTCGACAAGATCAACGACATGCTCGGCCCAGGTGTGGCCCAGGCCATCGACGGCGGTTCGATTCGCGTCACCGCACCACTGGACCCCAGCCAGCGTGTGGACTACCTGTCGATCCTGGAAAACCTGGAGGTCGACCCTGGCCAGGCGGTGGCAAAAGTCATCATCAACTCGCGTACCGGCACTATCGTGATCGGTCAGAACGTCAAGGTCTCGCCGGCAGCGGTGACCCACGGCAGCCTGACGGTGACCATCACCGAAGACCCGATCGTCAGCCAGCCGGGCCCGCTGTCCAACGGCCAGACCGCCGTGGTCCCGCGCTCGCGGGTCAATGCCCAGCAAGAAGCCAAGCCGATGTTCAAGTTCGGCCCCGGCACCACCCTGGACGAGATTGTCCGTGCGGTGAACCAGGTGGGCGCAGCGCCCGGCGACTTGATGGCCATCCTCGAAGCTTTGAAACAGGCCGGCGCCTTGCAAGCCGACCTGATCGTGATCTGAGGCCATGGCCATGGATATGCGCAAGAGCGGCATCAGCAGCACGGCGGACTCGGGGTCTTACTCCGACCTGAATCGGCTTAACCAGCTGAAGGTCGGTGATGATAAGAACAGCGAAGGCAACATGCGCAAGGTGGCGCAGGAATTCGAATCGCTGTTCTTGAACGAGATGCTCAAGTCCATGCGCTCGGCCACCGATGCCCTGGGCAAGGACAACCCGTTGAACACCCCGGCGGCCAAGCAGTACCAGGAAATGTACGACCAGCAACTGGCGGTGTCGATGTCCCGCGAGGGCGGTGGTATCGGCCTGGCCGACGTGCTGATGCGCCAGATGCAAAAGAACAAACCTGTGGAGGCCCAGGCCGCCACCTTGCAAGGCCCGGCAGCGGATGGGCCGGTGAGGAAAGTCGATGTGCCGACCGAGATTGCTGCCGGTACCCAGGCTGAGGGCCCGTTGGGGCGCTCCAATGGCCAGCGTCCATTGTGGGCCTATCGCGTGGCCGAGCCGCAGGCCGGGGCCGTTGCGTCTCACAGCAACGACATGGAGCTGATGAACCAGCGCCGTATCGCCTTGCCCAGCAAGCTGACTGACCGTTTGCTTGCCGGCATCGTGCCCAGTACCCAGGTCGAGGCCAAGGCCGCGCCGCTGCGCAACAGTGCCGCCGATGACAACGTCATCAACAGCAGTGCGCGCACCTTTGCCGTACCGAGCGGGCGCATGCAGGTGTATGGCCGCGCCATTGCCCAGCCACCGCTGGCACCGGCGAAGAAAGCCTTCAGCTCCCAGGATGAATTCGTTGCCACCATGCTGCCGATGGCCAAGGCCGCCGCCGCACGGATTGGCATCGATCCCAAGTACCTGGTGGCCCAGGCAGCGCTGGAAACCGGTTGGGGCAAATCGGTCATGCGTGCCGAAGACGGCAGCAGCAGCCACAACCTGTTCGGCATCAAGGCTGGCCAGAGTTGGCAGGGCGGCCAGGCCCGTGCGATCACCAGCGAGTTTCGCGATGGGGCGATGGTCAAGGAAACGGCGCAGTTCCGTTCCTACAGCTCCTACCAGGACAGCTTCCACGACCTCGTGACCCTGCTGCAAAGCCATGATCGCTATAAAGAAGTTGTGAAATCAGCCGACAACCCGGAACAGTTTGTACGCGAGTTGCAAAAAGCCGGTTATGCAACCGACCCGGATTACGCCAGCAAGATTTCGCAGATCGCAAAAACCATGAACAGTTACCAGAACTACGCTGCCGCTGGCGCAACCACACATTTATAAGGTCTGAACCATGAGTTTGCTCAGTATCGGGATGTCAGGGCTCAACGCCGCTCAAGGATCGCTGTCGGTCTTGAGTAACAACATCGCCAACGTGAACACCCCGGGGTATTCGCGTCAGCAGACCACGCAGAATACCAACGCGTCGAACCCGTTCGGCGGTGTGTTCATCGGCACTGGTACCACCCTGGCCGACGTGCGCCGGGTGTACAACGAATACCTGGACACTGCCTACCAGAACAGCACGGCCCTGAACAACGATGCCAAGGCGTATCTGGATCAGGTCGGCGCCGTCGACAAAGTGCTGTCGGACAAGACCACCGGTCTGTCATCGGTGCTCAGCTCGTTCTTCGCTACCCTGCAAACTGCAGCGTCCAACCCCAGCGACCTGTCGGCCCGCCAACTGCTGGTGACCAACGCCCAGACCCTGAGCAGCCGTTTCAACGCGATCTCGACGCAGTTGACCCAGCAGAAAGAGACTATCAACAACCAACTGAGCAGCATGAGTGAGCAGGTCAATCAATTGACCGCCTCGATTGCCTCGCTCAACAAGCAGATCTCCCAAGTGCAAGGCGCGTCGGGCAATGCACCGGCCAACCTGCTGGACTCGCGTAACGAGGCGGTACGCTCGCTCAATGAGCTGATCGGCGTAACGGCCACCGAGAAGAACGGCCAGTTCAGCGTGACCACCGGCAGCGGCCAGTCCCTGGTGGAGGGCGGGATCTCCAATACGATTTCCGCAGTGCCGAGCAAAACCGATAACAGCCAGTACACCATTCAGTTGGACATGAACGGCACCACCATGGACCTGGGCGGCGTCATCAGTGGCGGCAGCATCGGCGGCCTGTTGCGTTATCGCAGTGATGCCTTGATGCCGGCTATCAACGACCTGGGCCGTATCGCCATCGCAACCGCAGACACCATCAATAACCAACTGGGCCAAGGCCTGGACCTCAATGGTGACTTTGGCGTTTCGCTGTTCAAAGACATCAACAGTGCCGCCGCCATTGCGTCGCGCAGCCAGGGCGCCTCGGGCAACAGTGCCGGGGCCGGCAACCTGAATGTGACGATCAAGGACAGCAGTAAGTTGTCCACGTTTGACTACACCGTGACCTTCAGCGACAAGACCGACCCCAACAAGGTCACGGTACTGCGTTCGGACGGCAAGGCAATGGGCACCTTTGACATGGGCTCCACACCGCCGCCGACCATGGATGGCTTTACCCTGGCGCTGGACGGCAAGGGCGCCATGGCGTTTGGCGACAGCTTCAAAGTCAGCCCGACCGCCACCGGCGCAAGCGGTATGGGTGTAGCGCTCACCGATGCCAACAAGCTGGCGTTTGCCGGCCCGCTGGCGGGTACCAGCAGCAAGACCAACAGCGGCACAGGCACATTTACCCAGCCGTCGTTGACGGTGCCGGTGGACATCCATGGCGGCACCGACACCGCACAGTTGCGCGCCGGTATTGAAAACTCGATGCCGGTGAAGATGGTGTTTGGCAAGCCCGGCGCTGACGGCACGCAGTCGTATACGATCAGCGATTCCAAGGGAAACCCGATTGGCACTGGTTCAATCATCCCGGGGCAGGGCAACAAGATCACCGTCGACGTACCGATGCGCGACGCCAGCGGTGCAGCCATCCCCGGCAAGAGCTTCAAGTTCGACACCACCGTCAATGGCTCCCCGGCAGACGGCGACAGCACTACCTTCGCCTTCAACAGCGGCGGCAAATCCGATGGCCGAAACGCCCAGGAACTGCTGAACCTGCAAACCAAGGCCACCGTTGGCATGGGCGAGGGCAACGGGGGCACCAGCCTGGTGGGGGCCAATAGCAAGCTGGTCTCCACTGTCGGCGCCAAGGCCAGCCAGGCCGGGGTCGACAGCGCCGCCACCGGTGCGTTGCTGAGCGCCAATAAAGATGCGCGCAACTCGGTGTCCGGGGTCAACCTGGATGACGAAGCCGGCGACATGATCAAGTTCCAGCAGTACTACACCGCGTCGTCGCAGATCATCAAGGCTGCGCAGGAAACCTTCACCACACTGATGAATGCTCTTTAAGGGAGGCTGGGACGATGCGTATTTCTACACAGCAGTATTTCGAGACCAGCTCTGCCAAGTACCAGAGCAACTATTCCAGCGTGGTCAAGGCCCAGGACCAGGCCAGCACCGGTGTCCGTGTGCAAACCGCCGCGGATGATCCGGTAGCGGCGGCGCGGTTGCTGATGCTGCAACAGCAGAAAGATATGCTGGCGCAATTCAACGGCAATATCGACACGTTGAAGAACTCGCTGACCACCCAGGACGGCGTGCTGGAAAACATCAATATCGCGATTCAGCGGGCCAGTGAGCTGGCGTTGAAGGCGGGTAACGTTGGTATCAGCGACGCTGACCGCAAATCGACTGCCGCCGAGATCGGCGCCATTGAAGATCAGGTGCTGGGCCTGCTCAATACCAAGGACGCCAGCGGTAATTACCTGTTCTCCGGGAGCAAGACCGACACGCCTCCCTACACCCGCAACAATGACGGCACCTACAGCTACCAGGGCGATGACACGCCGCTGAGCCTGAAGGTGGCGGAGAACCTGTCGGTCGCCATGGGCAATACCGCCAAGAGCATGCTGGAAAGCTCGGCGAATACGGGCCGTACGCAAACAGCACCGATCCTCGTGCCGCCAGCGGTCGATGATGGCAAGGTCACCGTGTCTGCCGGGCTGATCGCGGCCAACACCAGCTATAACAGCAGTTTTTCCGACGGCCAGCCGTACAAGCTGACCTTCACCAGCAGCACCCAATATGTCGTAACGGACAATGCCGGCAAGGACATCACCTCGGAGATTCCGGGCAACGGCACTTTCGATGCCACCAAGGAAGGCGGTTCGAGTATCAATCTGCGCGGGGTCAAGTTTGACATCGGCTTGAACCTGGGCAAGGACGCACTGGGCAAAGACATACTGCCCGGCGCGCCATCGGACGCCATCGTCAAGGATCGCGAGTTCAGCTTGTCGGTCAAGCCGGACACCTTCAGTGTTTCACGCACCCCGAGCAATCCGTCCACTGCGCAACTGAGCGGCGGCACGGTGAGCGATCCGGCGGCATACGCCAGCACCTTTCCCAACTCGGGTGTCGTCGTCAAGTTTGGCGCGGCCGGTGCCTATGATCTGTATGCGCAGCCGTATACCGCAGACAGTAAATCCATTGCCAGTGGCACCCTGGCAGCTGGTGCAACGTCAATCACGGCGGCGGGCGTGACCTTCGATGTCACCACCGCACCGGCGCCGGCAGCCGGCGACCAGTTTTCGATCAGTGCCACCAGCAACAAGAATGAGAATGTCCTCGACACCTTGAGCCATTTGCGCAAAATCCTGGAAACGCCGTCAGACGGCAACCCGGCGGCGCAGAAGGAGCTCAAGGATGTGGTGGCCAAGTCCATTGGCAACCTGACCAATGCCTACAGTCAGATCGACCAGGCGCGCGGTTCCCTGGGGGCGCGCCTCAATGGCCTGGATATTCAGTCCAAGGAAAACGTTAGCCTGGACCTGGCCAATACCACCACCATGAATGCCCTGGGCAATGTCGACTTCGCCGAGGCCGCCATCAACCTGAGCTTGCAGCAGACCATGTTGCAGGCTTCGCAGTTGGCCTTTGTGAAAATCTCGCAGTTGAGCCTGTTCAACAAGATGTGATCGGCGCTGTGCACGACGGCCCAGCCTGGAAACAGGCTGGGCCGTCGTCGTTTCCGTGGCGCAATTGTTGAAACGTTTTGCATAAACCACGCAAAATTGAGTGACCTGTGAGTCATAAAGCGCATCTTCACTGTATCGTGTGAAAAGGATAAGTCGCCCACAGTTCTTTATCAGGTGGCTTTCACCGGGATTTTTATGGGGTTATCCCCTTTATTGTCAGCACTTCCGGCATAGCCCGAGGGGTGTTCTCCAGCTATTTAGTATTGGGAAGCCACAATGATTGGCATAAAAAGCATCGCCAGTTACGTGCCGGCGGACGGGATCGATAACTACGCCCAGGGTGCCAAGTTCGCCAAGGATGAAGAATTCATCATTGGCAAGATCGGCTCGGCGTTCCTGCCGCGCAAGGAAGCTGCACAGGAGACTTCCGATCTGTGCGTCGAAGCAGTCAACGCCTTGTTTGCCAACAACCCCGAATTGAAGCGTGAGTCCATCGACGCGCTGATCGTCGTCACCCAGAACGGCGATGAAGAGGGCCTGCCTCATACCGCCGCCATCGTTCAGGACAAACTGGGCCTGCCTACCCACGTTGCCGCCTTCGATATTTCCCTGGGCTGCTCCGGCTACGTCTACGGCATCTACGCGATGAAGGGCTTCATGGAAGCCGCCGGCCTGAAAAACGGCCTGCTGATCACTGCAGACCCGTACTCGAAGATCGTCGACCCGGAAGACCGCAACACCACCATGCTGTTCGGCGATGCCGCCACCGCCACCTGGATGGGCGAAGATGCGCCGTGGTTGCTCGGCAAATCCAAGTTCGGCACCGACGGTTCCGGCGCGCCGCACCTCAAAGTCAGCGACGGCGTGTTCTTCATGAACGGCCGCCAGGTATTCAATTTCGCACTGCTGAAAGTGCCTGCGCACTTGCATGAACTGCTCGCCGAGTCGGACCTCAAGGCCGATGACATCGATGCGTTCTGCATCCACCAGGGCAGTGCGGCCATCGTCGATGCCGTGGCGCGTCGCTTTGAAGAGGCGCCGGTGGACAAGTTCATCAAGGACATGGTCGAGACCGGCAACACCGTGTCGTCGAGCATCCCGCTGCTGCTGGAAAAGCACGTGATGGACGCTACCTGGAAGCGCGTGGCAATCAGCGGGTTTGGTGTGGGCCTGTCGTGGGGCTCGGCGATTCTCTATCGCCCGTGATGTTTTAGCCGCTGCATAAAAAACGCCGATGATCCTTCGATCATCGGCGTTTTTTTATTGGCGCCAGAAAAGCCAATGAAACCGGGCTTCTGTGCCTGCATAAGCCCTTGAAATACAAGGGCTGGCACAGGGCTACTAAAAAAAATCAAAAAAATCCTCAAGCAACCGGCTACCACGACGATAACTATTACGTAGGTTCTCTAGGCCACACCCGGCGGTCGCCAGGGCCGGAAGCCGCAGTATCCAAACCACGAGGATTTCGTCATGGCATTATCAGTAAACACCAACATCACCTCCCTGGGTGTCCAGAAGAACCTGAACAAAGCTTCCGACGCCCTGAGCCAGTCGATGAACCGTCTGTCCTCCGGCCTGAAAATCAACAGCGCCAAAGACGACGCTGCCGGCATGCAGATCGCCAACCGTCTGAACAACCAGGTCAAAGGCCTGAACGTTGCCATCGCCAACGCCAACAACGGCGTGTCGATCGCCCAGACCGCTGAAGGCGCGATGCAAGAATCCACCAACACCCTGCAGCGTCTGCGTGAACTCGCCCTGCAAGCGTCCAACGGTGACAAAAGCGACGCTGACCGTGTTTCCCTGCAGCAGGAATTCACCGCTAAAGTGGGCGAGCTGAACCGTATCGCCAGCACCACCACCTTCGGTGGTCGTAACCTGCTCGACGGCTCGTTCAGCAACGTAGCCTTCCAAATCGGTGCCAACGCCAACGAGACTATCTCGTTCGGTATGACCGACATCAGCTCGACTGCGCTGAAGGGTAACTACAAAGAGGCTGCTGTAAATGGCACCGCGATGACTGGTCTGGCTGCTACTTCGACCGGCTCCGTGTTGGGCGGTACTAAAGCCACCGTAACCGGTGGTGCCGCAGCACTGGCAACTGTTGCAACTGACGCGTTCACCATTAACGGTACTGAAATTACTCTGGGTGTTGCCGCTGCTGGTGCAGCAGCCGGTACTGCTGCCGTTACTGCTATCAACGCTCAAACAGCTACCACTGGTGTTACTGCTAGCGCTGATGCTGCCGGTGTCGTTACTCTGACCTCGAAAAGTGCTATTACCCTGGGCGCTTCCGCTACCGGCGGCGCAACAGCGGGCCTGGCCAAACTCGGTCTGACTGCAGGTGCTACTCCAGCTACCAACAGTACCCCTACCGGCACCACCGCAATGGGTTTGACTGGCGGTATCTCGGTTAACGGCACTGCTGTAGCCTGGACTGCCACTGATACAATGGCTGACGTGCTGACTGACATCGCTGCTGCTGCGGGTGCTGGTGCAACCGCTACATTGGTTGATGGTCGTGTCAAAGTGACCTCCGGTGGTGGCCAGGACATCAAGCTGTCCAACACCTCTGCGGGTTCGCTGTCGCAATTGGGTCTTTCCGCTGGTACTTCCCAAGCCAAACTGACCGCTGACACCTCCATCGATGTGAACGGTGTTGAAGTCAAGTTCAAGAAGGGTGACACCGCTGACGCGATCGTTTCTTCGATCAACAGCGCCAGCACCGGTGTTCAAGCCAGCAAAAACGCTGACGGCACCCTGAACCTGTTCGCTGACAAAGACATCACCATCAAGGATGGTAGCGCCGGTACTGGCCTGGCTGCACTGGGTCTGACCGCTGTTGCAGCGGCCGGCACCAAAACCGCCGTCACCATGGAAACCAGCGTTTCCGACCTGAACATCCTGACTGCCGCTTCTTCGCAACAGGCTACCCAGGCTCTGGACGATGCCATGCAGCAGATCGACAGCCAGCGTTCGCAGCTGGGTGCCGTACAAAACCGCTTCACCAGCACCGTGGCCAACCTGCAGAGCATTTCGCAGAACTCCTCCGCTGCCAAAGGCCGCGTAGAAGACGCTGACTTCGCTTCTGAAGCCGCTGAGCTGACCAAGCAACAAACCCTGCAACAGGCTTCCACTGCGATCCTGTCCCAGGCCAACCAACTGCCATCCGCTGTACTGAAGCTGCTTCAGTAATAGCGCTAGCGGTTAAATAACGGGAGGGTGCGTTTAACGACGTGCCCTTCCGTTTTTTCAGTTTGGAGGTGGTGACATGGACATGAGCATCAAGCTGACCTCGTCTTACCCCGCAGCCACGGCTTCGGCCAACCTTGGCGCAGTGGTGACCCAGGCCAAGCCTGTGGCCAGCAATGAGCCGATCAAGAGTGAAGAGCCTCAGCGCGTGGCGCTGGAGAAGGCTGTTACCGATATGCGTGAGTTTGTGCAGGCTTCACAGCGCAACCTGGATTTTTCCATCGATGACTCTACCGGCAAGGTAGTGGTCAAGGTGATCGCCACCGACAGTGGTGAAGTGATTCGACAGATTCCATCGGAGACCGCGCTGAAACTGGCGCAGAACCTGAGCGATGCCGGCAGCCTGTTGTTTGATAGCAAGGCTTGAGTTGGCACGAAACATGTTTCTGATTGCGGTCTAGGCGTTTAAGCGCCAAAAAAACGGCCGCCGCAGGACAAGGAGAATGAAAAATGGCTAGTTCAACGATTTCCGGCCCTGGTTCGGGCTACGACACGCAAGCTATCGTCAAGGCGTTGGTGGGGGCTGAACAAGCGCCTAAACAACAGCAGATCACCAACGAGCAGAAAACTGCCACCGTCCAGTTGTCGGCAGTTGGTTCGATCAAGACGGCGTTGGAGGCCTATCAGGCGGCGATCACCAAGTTGAATAACCCCTCCGCGTTCAATGGGTTGGCGGCAAGTTCTTCGGAAGAGAAAAACGCCAAGGTGACGTTGGGTGACGGAGCATCCAGTGGCAAGTACGTGTTGCAAGTCGATAACCTGGCAACCGCTTCAAAAGTTACCACTGCGGTGAATGCTGAGGGTGCCTCGGGCAAGGCCAACACTACAGACGAAGACCAAACGCTGACCATCAACCAGTCGGGTAAAAGCTTCGATGTGGTGATTCCAGGTGGCGCGACCCTGCAACAGGTGCGAGAGTCAATCAATACCCAGCTCTCGTCGCAGGGTATCAGTGCCAACGTATTGAGCGACTCCAATGGTGCGCGACTGGTACTGACCTCGACCAATATGGGCGAAGGCACCGACATCACCCTCAGCGGTGATTCGCAACTGGCCAGCGGGTATGACAAAGGCACGCCGCCGACCAACGCCAAGTACTCCATCGACGGCATTGCAATGTCATCCAGCAGCAACAAAATCACGTCGGCGATCAGTGGCGTCACGTTGGAGCTGTTGGACACCATTGATGTGAAAAAACCGACGACCATTACCGTGGCCAGTAACACTGACACGTTGAAAACCTCGGTACAGTCCTTCGTCAGTGCGTACAACACGCTGATGACCGCCATCAATACCCAGACCAAAGTTACTGCAACCGGTGACGCGTCGACTACCACTGCCGGTGCGTTGACCGGCGATGCATCAATGCGTCAATTGGTGAACAGCCTACGCTCCGAACTGGTCAACGGCTCCGGCGCGGGCACCATGACCAGCCTGGCCCAGATGGGTATCACCACCGATCAGAAAACCGGCCTGCTGAGCCTGGATGACAAGACGTGGGACAAGGCGGTAGTCAAAGGCGCTGGCGATATTGCCAAGCTGTTCACCGGCGACACTGGTTTGATCACGCGCATGAACAAGGCGACGAAGAGCTACGTGGGCACCACCGGCACCCTGGCAACCCGGGCGACGGATCTCAACAACAAGTTGACCGACTTGACCAAAGAGACGGCCGACCTGACACGACGTATGGACGCCTTGCAAAAATCCCTGACCGCCAAGTACACGGCCATGGACACCATGATCGCGCAGATCAACGCCAGCAGCTCCAGCATCCTGACCACCCTCAACTCGCTGAACAATCCGAAATCGAACTGATGGGCGGCGCGCTTTCAGGCCCTGATTCAGGGCCTTGGCGCATGGTTGGGAATTAAAGTTTTCGTCGCCACGGTCGAAAAACTGGTTAAGCAAACCTATTCGATTGTCGCCAGTAACGAGGTAGCAACATGAACCCGATGAGAGCCCTTCGCCAATACCAGAAGGTCAGTTCCCATGCCCAGGTCTCCGAAGCCAGCCCGCACCGCCTGGTGCAGATGCTGATGGAAGGAGGCCTTGATCGCATGGCGCAGGCCAAGGGCGCATTGAACCGTGGGGATATTGCCCAGAAAGGGCTGATGCTGGGCAAGGCGATTGAAATTATCTCTGGCCTGCGTGACGGCCTGGAGCCAGAAAAGGCCGAAGATCCGGCAGCAGTGCACCAGTTGGACGCCTTGTATGGCTATATGAGCAATCGTTTGGTCGAGGCCAACCAGGTGAATGACGCCGAGATAATCGACGAAGTCGCCCGCCTGCTGATCACCGTCAAGACCGGCTGGGATGCCATCGCTCCACAATAAGGCCGATCGCCTTGAGGGACACATCATGAGCCATGCACTGCAACGCATCGACGAAACCCGCGAAGCCCTTCTCGGCGCGCTGGCTGAGCGCAATTGGGAAGCCGTGGGCGAGTTGGACCTGGGTTGCCGCGCGGTGATTGATGAGGTGCTCAGCGAAGCGCCGGTGGACGAGGGCGCCTTGCGCGAGAAACTGGAAAGCCTGTTGGTGGTGTATCAGCAGTTGCTGGAGGTCACGACCGGCGAGCGCCAAGCGATTTTCGAAGAGATGTCGCAGATCAACCAAGCGAAAAATGCGTCAAAGGTTTACCATCTCTTCGGTTGAACGGGCGCAGTTAATCCGCACGGCGCGTCATATATTTGACTGTGCCAGCATTTTTGACTTAACTAGTGCTGTTTTCAGATTTCAGACGTCTAGTAGGTAACAAATCTTACAGGCGTCTTGATTGCCCTCATTCCGGGGCAGGAAGTTTTACTAGGGAAGTTGCTATTGCATGTGGCGTGAAACCAAAATTCTGCTGATCGATGACGATAGCGTCCGCCGCCGCGATTTAGCGGTGATTTTAAATTTTCTTGGTGAAGAAAATTTACCCTGCGGCAGCCACGATTGGCAGCAGGCGGTCAGCTCGTTGGCGTCGAGCCGTGAAGTCATCTGTGTATTGATCGGGACGGTAAACGCTCCTGGCGCAGTTCTGGGCCTGTTAAAGACACTGTCAACCTGGGATGAGTTCCTTCCGGTGTTGCTGATGGGCGATATTTCTTCTGTGGACCTGCCGGAAGACCAGCGCCGCCGCGTGCTTTCCACCCTGGAAATGCCGCCCAGCTACAGCAAATTGCTCGATTCGCTGCACCGCGCCCAGGTCTATCGCGAGATGTACGACCAGGCCCGCGAACGCGGCCGTCACCGTGAACCCAACCTGTTTCGCAGCCTCGTCGGCACCAGCCGGGCGATCCAGCACGTGCGCCAGATGATGCAGCAAGTGGCCGACACCGACGCCAGCGTGCTGATCCTCGGCGAGTCGGGCACCGGCAAGGAAGTGGTCGCGCGCAACCTGCACTATCACTCCAAGCGTCGCGACGGGCCTTTTGTGCCGGTCAACTGCGGGGCGATCCCGGCAGAGCTGCTGGAAAGCGAGCTGTTCGGCCACGAGAAGGGCGCCTTTACCGGGGCGATCACCAGCCGTGCCGGGCGTTTCGAGCTGGCCAATGGCGGCACGCTGTTCCTTGACGAAATTGGCGACATGCCACTGCCGATGCAGGTCAAGTTGCTGCGTGTGTTGCAGGAGCGCACCTTCGAGCGCGTGGGCAGCAACAAGACCCAGAGCGTGGACGTGCGCATCATTGCCGCCACCCACAAGAACCTCGAAAGCATGATCGAGGTCGGCAGCTTCCGCGAAGACCTGTACTACCGCCTCAACGTATTCCCCATCGAGATGGCCCCGCTGCGCGAGCGCGTGGAAGACATCCCGTTGCTGATGAACGAGCTGATCTCGCGCATGGAGCACGAAAAACGCGGCTCTATTCGTTTCAACTCCGCTGCGATCATGTCCCTGTGCCGCCACGGCTGGCCGGGTAACGTGCGTGAGCTGGCCAACCTGGTGGAGCGCATGGCGATCATGCATCCGTACGGGGTGATCGGCGTGGTCGAGTTGCCGAAGAAATTCCGCTACGTCGATGATGAAGACGAGCAGATGGACAGCCTGCGCAGTGACATGGAAGAGCGCGTGGCCATCAACGGTCATACCCCGGACTTCGGTGCCACCGCCATGCTGCCGCCCGAAGGCCTTGACCTCAAGGACTACCTCGGCAACCTGGAACAAGGGTTGATCCAGCAGGCCCTGGACGATGCGCATGGCATCGTTGCCCGCGCCGCCGAGCGTCTGCGCATCCGCCGCACCACCCTGGTGGAGAAGATGCGCAAGTACGGTATGAGCCGCAAAGAAGGTGATGAACAGGCGGATGATTGACGCCTGTTTTTCAACTAGCTGATTTATAAGTAGATTTTTTTCGGCACGGGTATTGCTACAGCCCTCGCAACGTTCCGTTTAACTGACGGTCAGCCAAGCGAGAGAGCATCATGCCCCACGCCGCCCAACTATCTTCGGCCCCTGCCATCCAGGGGCTGGTTTCGCCTGTAGAACCGCCGACCCGCCAGGGCCTGGAACAAGCGTTCTCGCAGTTCAACCAGATGTCGAGCCAACTGACCGACTCCTACAGCCTGCTTGAGGCTCGTGTTTCCGAGCTCAAGGGCGAGCTGGCGGTGGTCAGCGCCCAGCGCATGCAAGAGCTGGCGGAAAAAGAACGCCTGGCCAACCGTCTGCAAAATCTTCTGGACCTGTTGCCCGGTGGCGTAATCGTCATCGACGACCAGGGCCGTGTGCGCGAAGCCAACCCGGCGGCCTGCGACCTGCTGGGCCTACCGCTGGAAGGCGAGCTGTGGCGCCATGTCATCACCCGCTGCTTTGCGCCGCGAGAAGATGACGGTCACGAAGTCTCCCTCAAGGACGGACGCCGCCTGTCTATCGCCACTCGCTCCCTGGATGCCGAGCCAGGCCAATTGGTGCTGCTCAATGACCTGACGCAAACCCGTCACCTGCAAGACCAGTTGGCCCGTCATGAGCGGCTGTCGTCGTTGGGCAGGATGGTCGCCTCGTTGGCGCATCAGATCCGCACGCCCTTGTCGGCGGCGTTGATCTACGCCAGTCATTTGACTGATGAGCAATTGCCTGTAGCCACTCAGCAACGATTTGCCGGGCGCCTCAAGGAGCGCTTGCATGAATTGGAGCACCAGGTGCGCGACATGCTGGTGTTTGCCCGCGGCGAATTGCCGCTGACCGACCGTGTCACGCCTGCCGGGTTGATGCAGGCCTTGCAAGCAGCGGCGGCGACCCATGTACAGGGCGCCAACCTGCGTTGGCAATGTGACAGCCACCAAGGCGAGTTGCTGTGCAACCGCGACACCCTGGTCGGCGCCTTGCTCAACCTGATCGAAAACGCCACTCAGGCCAGCGGCCCGGATGCACGTCTCAAAGTGCACCTCTACGCCCGCGAACAAACCCTGCGCCTGTGTATCAGCGACAGCGGCAGCGGCATCGACCCCCAGGTGCTGCAACGCCTGGGCGAGCCGTTTTTTACCACCAAGACCAACGGCACTGGCCTGGGCCTGACCGTGGTCAAGGCAGTGGCACGCGCCCATCAGGGAGAATTGCAGTTGCGCTCCCGGTTGGGGCGCGGCACCTGTGCATTGATGACCTTGCCGCTGTTTTCCAGCGCGGCGAGCGCGGAGTAAAAGGATTATGGCTATCAAGGTTTTATTGGTGGAAGACGATCGCGCCCTGCGTGAAGCATTGGCTGACACGCTGCTGTTGGCGGGCCATGACTACCGTGCGGTCGGCTCTGCCGAGGAGGCCTTGGCGGCGGTCGAGCAGGAAGCCTTCAGCCTGGTGGTCAGCGATGTGAACATGCCCGGCATGGACGGCCACCAGTTGCTCGGCCTGCTGCGTGCGCGCCAGCCGCAGCTGCCGGTGCTGCTGATGACTGCCCATGGCGCCGTGGAGCGGGCGGTGGACGCCATGCGCCAGGGTGCGGCGGATTACCTGGTCAAACCGTTCGAGCCCAAGGCGTTGATCGAGCTGGTCGCCCGACATGCCCTGGGTGTGATGTCGGCGGGCGAGGGTGACGGCCCGATAGCCTTTGAACCGGCCAGCGCGCAATTGCTGGAACTGGCAGCGCGGGTGGCGCGCAGTGATTCCACTGTGCTGATTTCCGGCGAATCCGGCACCGGTAAAGAAGTGTTGGCACGCTACATCCACCAGCAGTCCAGCCGTGCCCAGCAACCGTTCATTGCGATCAACTGTGCGGCGATCCCCGACAACATGCTCGAAGCGACGTTGTTCGGCCATGAAAAGGGCTCGTTCACCGGCGCCATCGCGGCCCAGGCCGGCAAGTTCGAACAGGCCGACGGCGGCACCATCCTGCTCGACGAAATCTCGGAAATGCCCCTGGGCCTGCAAGCCAAGTTGCTGCGTGTGTTGCAGGAGCGTGAAGTGGAGCGCGTGGGGGCACGCAAGCCGATCCAGCTGGATATCCGCGTGGTTGCCACCACCAACCGCGACCTGGCCGGCGAAGTGGCAGCGGGGCGCTTCCGGGAAGACCTGTTCTACCGGCTGTCGGTGTTCCCGCTGGCCTGGCGCCCTTTGCGCGAGCGCCCGGCGGATATCATTCCGTTGGCCGAGCGCCTGCTGAACAACCACGTCAAAAAAATGAAGCATGCCCAGGCGCGGTTATCGCCGCAGGCTCAGGCGTGCCTGGTCAGCTATCCGTGGCCGGGCAACGTGCGCGAGCTGGACAATGCCATCCAGCGTGCGCTGATTTTGCAGCAGGGCGGGTTGATCCAGCCGCAGGATTTCTGCCTGGCCATGGGCAATGGCGCTGCGCCGTTGCCGAGCCTGGCCCCGGCTTCAGTGGTCGCCGAGGTTGAATCAGCTGGCGCCCTGGGCGATGACCTGCGTCGTCGCGAATTCCAGATGATCATCGACACCCTGCGCGCTGAGCGTGGCCGCCGCAAAGAAGCGGCCGAGCGCCTCGGCATCAGCCCGCGCACCTTGCGCTACAAGCTGGCGCAGATGCGCGATGCTGGTATGGATGTGGAAGCTTATCTTTTCGCCACATGACCGGTAACAAGTTCTACAAGCTTTGTCGCCTTTTCTTACGAGTTGCTCCAGAGCTGGCACCCTTGTTGCTACCACCCCTAGTAACCGCTGCGTAGTGTCAAAAAATTGCGGGTCGTCGGAGAGAGAAGGTCATGAGCCAGGGTATTGAGTTCAATCGGTTGATGTTGGATATGCGCGCCATGCAAATGGATGCCATGGCTCAACCGAAATCCGTCGCGCCAGCGCCGGAATTGGGCCAAAGCAGTTTTGCCGACATGCTCGGTCAGGCAATCAATAAAGTCAGTGATACCCAACAGGCCTCCAGCCAGTTGGCAACGGCGTTCGAGATCGGTAAAAGCGGCGTGGACCTCACCGATGTGATGGTCGCCTCGCAAAAGGCCAGTGTGTCCTTCCAGGCCTTGACTCAAGTGCGTAACAAGCTGGTTCAGGCTTATCAAGACATCATGCAGATGCCGGTTTAAGGACGAGATTTAAGTCATGGCAGAAGCACTCTCCGACAACCTCCCCGCCAAGGCAGACGGCAAGCCGCCGTTGTTTGGCCTGTCGTTCCTGGAAAACCTCTCGCAAATGACCATGCTGCGTCAGGTGGGCCTGATGGTCGGCCTGGCGGCCAGCGTGGCGATTGGTTTTGCCGTGGTGTTGTGGTCGCAACAACCCGATTACCGCCCACTGTACGGCAGCCTGTCGGGCATGGATTCCAAGCAGATCATGGAAACCCTCGCCGCTGCCGACATCGCTTACACCGTGGAGCCCAACTCCGGCGCCTTGCTGGTCAAGTCTGATGACGTGGCCCGTGCACGGATGAAACTGGCCGCCGCTGGCGTGGCGCCGTCCGACAGCAATATCGGTTTCGAGATTCTCGACAAGGACCAGGGCCTGGGCACCAGCCAGTTCATGGAAGCCACCCGTTATCGCCGTGGCCTGGAAGGCGAACTGGCGCGCACCATCTCCAGCCTGAATAACGTCAAGGGTGCCCGTGTGCACCTGGCGATTCCGAAAAGCTCGGTGTTCGTGCGTGACGAACGCAAACCCAGCGCTTCGGTACTGGTCGAACTGTTTGCCGGCCGCTCCCTGGAGCCTGGCCAGGTGCTGGCGATCGTCAACCTGGTGGCCACCAGCGTTCCCGAATTGAGCAAGTCGCAAATCACCGTGGTCGATCAGAAGGGCAACCTGCTCTCCGACATGGCCGAAAACTCCGCGCTGACCCAGGCCGGCAAGCAATTCGACTACAGCCGCCGCATGGAAAGCATGCTCACCCAGCGCGTGCACAACATCCTGCAACCGGTGCTGGGCAACGACCGCTACAAGGCTGAAGTGTCCGCCGACGTAGACTTCAGCGCTGTCGAATCGACCTCCGAACAGTTCAACCCTGACCAGCCGGCCCTGCGCAGCGAGCAGTCCACCAGCGAGCAGCGCACCGCCGCCAATGGCCCGCAAGGTGTGCCGGGGGCCTTGAGCAACCAGCCACCGTCGGCCGCCTCGGCACCGCAGACCACTGGCGGCGCCGCTGCCACTGCTGGCGCGATCCAGCCTGGCCAGCCGCTGCTGGATGCCAACGGCCAGCAGATCATGGACCCGGCCACCGGCCAGCCGATGCTTGCGCCATACCCGGCGGACAAGCGTAACCAGTCCACCAAGAACTTCGAACTCGATCGCTCTATCAGCCACACCAAGCAGCAACAGGGCAAGATCAATCGCCTGTCGGTGTCGGTGGTGGTCGATGACCAGGTCAAGGTCAACCCAGCCGATGGCGCCGTGACCCGTGCGCCCTGGACCGCCGACGAATTGGCGCGCTTCACCCGCCTGGTACAGGACGCCGTCGGTTTCGACGCCAGCCGTGGCGACAGCGTCAGTGTGATCAACATGCCGTTCTCCGCCGAGCGCGCTGAAGTGATCAGCGACCCTGCGTTCTACACCCAGCCGTGGTTCTGGGACATCGTCAAGCAAGTGCTGGGGGTGTTGTTCATCCTGGTGCTGGTGTTCGGCGTGCTGCGCCCGGTGCTCAACAACATCACCGGCGGCGGCAAGAAACAGCTTGCGCTCGCAGGTGGCGACGTCGAGTTGGGTGGCATGGGCGGCCTGGATGGCGAACTGGCCAACGACCGCGTCAGCCTTGGCGGCCCGCAAAGCATCCTGTTGCCAAGCCCGAGCGAAGGCTATGACGCTCAGTTGAACGCAATCAAGAGTCTGGTGGCAGAAGACCCGGGCCGTGTGGCCCAGGTCGTGAAAGAGTGGATTAACGCTGATGAATGATCGAGCCGCTGTGGCCAAGCTCTCCCGGGTCGACAAAGCCGCCGTGTTGCTGCTGTCCCTGGGTGAAACCGACGCTGCCCAAGTGCTGCGCCACATGGGCCCCAAAGAGGTCCAGCGTGTCGGCGTGGCGATGGCGCAGATGCGCAACGTGCACCGCGAGCAAGTCGAGCAGGTGATGAGCGAGTTTGTCGAGATCGTCGGCGACCAAACCAGCCTGGGCGTCGGCTCCGACAGCTACATTCGCAAGATGCTCACCTCGGCGCTGGGCGAAGACAAGGCCAACGGCCTGATCGACCGCATCCTGCTGGGCGGCAACACCAGTGGCCTGGACAGCCTCAAGTGGATGGAACCACGTGCGGTCGCCGACGTGATCCGTTACGAACACCCGCAGATCCAGGCGATCGTTGTGGCTTACCTGGACCCGGACCAGGCCGGTGAAGTGCTTGGCCACTTCGACCACAAAGTGCGCCTGGACATCATCCTGCGCGTGTCGTCGCTCAACACCGTACAACCGGCGGCCCTCAAGGAACTCAACACGATTCTGGAGAAGCAGTTCTCCGGCAACTCGAATGCCTCGCGCACCACCCTGGGTGGCATCAAGCGCGCGGCCGACATCATGAACTTCCTCGACAGCTCGGTCGAAGGCCAGTTGATGGACTCGATCCGCGAGATCGACGACACCCTGTCCGGTCAGATCGAAGACCTGATGTTCGTCTTCAACAACCTTGCCGATGTCGACGACCGTGGCATCCAGGCGCTGTTGCGTGAAGTCTCCTCCGACGTGTTGGTGCTGGCCCTCAAGGGCTCGGACGAAAACGTCAAAGAGAAAATCTTCAAGAACATGTCCAAGCGTGCGTCCGAACTGTTGCGCGACGACCTGGAAGCCAAGGGCCCGGTGCGCGTCAGCGATGTGGAAACCGCGCAGAAGGAAATCCTCACCATTGCCCGCCGTATGGCCGAAGCCGGAGAAATCGTTCTCGGCGGGAAGGGCGGCGAAGAAATGATCTAAGGCGCCTTGCATGTCGAACAAAGATGAGACGCCCAGCGATCTGATTCGCGCGCGGGATGTCGGCGGGTTCGACATCTGGTCGTTGCCCAGCTTCGACCCCCATGTGCCGGAGCCCGAGCCTGAGCCGGTCGAAGAGCTTCCGGTGGAAATGGAAGAAGTGCCGCTGGATGAAGTCCAGCCACTGACCCTCGAAGAGCTTGAAGCCATCCGCCAGGAAGCCTACAACGAAGGCTTTGCGGCGGGTGAGAAAGACGGTTTTCGCAGCACCACCCTCAAGGTCCGCCAGGAAGCCGAGGCAGCGCTGGGCACCCAGCTGGCCAGCCTGGAACGCCTGATGGGCAACCTGTTCGACCCGATTGCCGAGCAGGACACCCAACTGGAAAAATCCATGGTCGACCTGGTGCAGCACATTGCCCGCCAGGTGATCCAGCGTGAGCTGGTGCTGGATTCCAGCCAGATCGAAAGCGTGATGCGTGAAGCTCTCAAGTTGCTGCCCCTGGGCGTCGGCAATGTGCGGCTGTACATCAACCCCCAGGATTTCGAGCAGGTCAAAGCCTTGCGCGAGCGCCATGAAGAAACCTGGCGCATCGTCGAGGACGCTTCGTTGCAACCCGGTGGGTGCCGTGTCGAAACCGAACACAGCCGCATCGATGCCACGGTGGAAACCCGCATCAGCCAGATCATGGCCAAATTGTTGGATCAACTGCATGAGCAAGCCCTGCATCCGGCAGCGCCTGACGTGAGCGTTGACCTGGACGCTCCCGATGCGCCTTGATCGCACCAGCTTTGCCAAGCGCCTGAGCAGCTACGCCGAGGCAACCGAATTGCCCGGCCAGCCGATCCTTGAAGGGCGCTTGTTGCGCATGGTTGGCCTGACCCTTGAAGCCGAGGGCTTGCGCGCCGCCATGGGCAGCCGCTGCCTGGTGATCAATGACGACAGCTACCACCCGGTGCAGGTCGAAGCCGAGGTGATGGGTTTTTCCGGCAACAAGATTTTCCTGATGCCGGTGGGCAGCCTGGCCGGTATTGCCCCGGGTGCTCGCGTGGTGCCGCTGGCCGACACGGGCCGCCTGCCCATGGGCATGAGTATGCTCGGCCGCGTACTCGACGGCGCCGGGCGTGCGCTGGATGGCAAGGGCGGCATGAAGGCCGAAGACTGGGTGCCGATGGACGGCCCCACCATCAACCCGCTCAACCGCAACCCCATCAGCGTGCCGCTGGATGTGGGCATTCGCAGCATCAACGGTTTATTGACGGTCGGCCGCGGCCAGCGCCTGGGCCTGTTCGCCGGTACCGGCGTGGGTAAGTCGGTGTTGCTGGGCATGATGACGCGCTTTACCGAGGCCGACATCATCGTGGTCGGGCTGATCGGTGAGCGGGGCCGTGAGGTCAAGGAGTTCATCGAGCACAGTCTCGGTGAAGAAGGGCTCAAGCGCTCGGTGGTGGTAGCGTCGCCTGCGGACGATGCGCCACTGATGCGCCTGCGCGCAGCCATGTACTGCACACGCATCGCCGAGTATTTCCGTGACAAGGGCAAGAATGTGCTGCTGCTGATGGATTCGCTCACGCGTTTCGCCCAGGCCCAGCGGGAAATCGCCTTGGCCATTGGTGAGCCACCGGCCACCAAAGGCTATCCGCCGTCGGTGTTCGCCAAACTGCCCAAGCTGGTGGAGCGCGCCGGTAATGCCGAGGCCGGCGGTGGTTCGATCACTGCGTTTTATACCGTGTTGTCCGAAGGCGACGACCAGCAAGATCCGATTGCCGACTCGGCGCGGGGCGTGCTCGACGGCCACATTGTGCTGTCGCGACGCCTGGCAGAAGAAGGGCACTACCCGGCCATCGACATCGAAGCGTCCATCAGCCGGGTGATGCCGGCGGTGGTCACCCCTGAGCATATGGCCCGTGCGCAGCAGTTCAAGCAACTGTGGTCGCGTTACCAGCAGAGCCGCGACCTGATCAGCGTCGGCGCCTATGTGGCCGGCGGCGATCGCGACACCGACCTGGCCATTGCCTTGCAACCACAGCTGGTGAACTACCTGCGCCAGGGCCTCAATGACAAGATCAGCATGGGCGAAAGCGAAGCGCATCTGCAGTCCATCTTCGCCCCCGCGCCAGGCGGTTAAGCCATGGCCAACAGCCGCGCCGCGCGCCTGGCCCCGGTGGTGGAAATGGCCGAAAAGGCCGAGAAAACCGCCGTGCAACGCCTGGGTTACTTTCAAGGCCAGGTGCGCCTGGCAGAGAGCAAGCTGGGCGACCTGGAGCGCTTTCGCCTGGAATACCAACAACAGTGGATCGAGCGCGGCAGCAAGGGCGTGTCGGGCCAGTGGTTGATGGGGTATCAGGGCTTTCTCAATCAGCTTGAAACAGCCGTCGGCCAACAGCGCCAGAGCCTGGCCTGGCACCAGAACAACCTCGATAAAGCCCGGGAAAGCTGGCAGCAGGCGTTTGCCCGCGTGGAAGGTTTGCGCAAGCTGGTGCAGCGCTATATCGACGAAGCGCGGGCGATTGAAGATAAGCGCGAGCAAAAGCTGCTTGATGAATTGTCCCAACGCCTGCCCCGCCAGGAACAATTCTAACTAACGACGCAGGATAAATGTGGGAGGGGGCTTGCTCCCGATAGCGGTGTGTCAGCCAGCAAATCCATTGCTGACACATCGCCATCGGGAGCAAGCCCCCTCCCACATTTGATTCGATGTGTTGCTCAGATCCGGTTCGCCTGCTAAACCTTGTTGCACAGTGCCAATGACAAGGAAGCAGTCACATGTCAATCGAGTCCGATGTATCCCTGGATGGGAAGAAGTTGACGATCGCAATCAAGGGCCGGTTCGATTTCGGCAGCCACCAAGACTTTCGCAATGTCTACGAGCATGTTTACCCCAAGCCGGAGACTGTTGTGGTGGACTTGAGGGGGACCACCTACATGGACAGTTCGGCCCTGGGCATGCTCTTGTTGCTGCGTGACCACACGGGTGGCGATACGTCCGATATTCGCGTGGTTAATAGCAACCCCGACGTGCGCAAGATCCTCGCCATCTCCAACTTCGACAAACTGTTCGATATCAGTTGAGCGCCTTGGCCCCGGTCCTTGAGGCGCTGACTATCCTGATCGCCGAAGACAGCGCCGCCGATCGGCTGTTGCTGTCGACCATCATCCGTCGCCAGGGCCATCAGGTGCTGACTGCCAGCAACGGTGCCGAGGCAGTGGAGATCTTCCGTCATGAGCGCCCGCAACTGGTGCTGATGGATGCGCTGATGCCGGTGATGGACGGCTTTGAAGCCGCCCGGCAGATCAAGCAGTTGGCGGGGGAGGCGCTGGTGCCGATCATCTTCCTCACCTCCCTGCGCGAAAGCGAAGCGCTGGCCCAATGCCTGGACGCCGGCGGCGACGACTTCTTGCCCAAACCTTACAACCCCCTGATATTGGCGGCGAAGATCAACGCCATGGATCGCCTGCGCCGCCTGCAGGCCACGGTCTTGCAACAACGCGACCTGATCGCCAGGCACCACGAGCACCTGATGCATGAGCAGCGGGCAGCCAAGGCGGTGTTCGACAAGGTTGCCCACTCCGGCTGTATCAATGCCGCACCCAATATCCGCTACCTGCAATCGCCCTATGCCTTGTTCAACGGTGATTTGCTGCTGGCGGCCTACACGCCGTCCGGTGACATGCACGTGCTGCTCGGCGATTTCACCGGCCATGGCTTGCCGGCCGCCATTGGCGCCATGCCGTTGGCCGAAGTGTTCTACGGCATGACTGCCAAGGGCTACGGCCTTACGCAGACCTTGCGGGAGATGAACGCCAAGCTCAAGCGCATCCTGCCGGTGGACATGTTCTGTTGCGCCACCTTGTTGTGCCTGAGCGCCCAGCGGCGTGCGGTCGAGGTGTGGAACGGCGGTATGCCCGAAGGCTATGTGCATGAAGTCGCCACTGGCAAGCGCACGCCGCTGATGTCGCGGCATCTGCCCCTGGGCGTGCTGTCGGCGGAAAGCTTTGATGACAGCACCGAGGTCTGGCCCATGGCCTTGGGCGACCGGGTGTTTCTGCTCTCCGATGGCGTGCTGGATACGGCTGACGCCAATGATCAACTGTTCGGCGCCGAGCGGTTGCAACAGGTGTTCGCTGCCAACCGCGAGCCTGACCGCCTGTTTGAGGATATCGAGCACGCCCTGGCTACGTTTCGGGGGCTGGCGCGCGATGACGTCAGCATGGTCGAGATCACTTTGCTCTCCGGCCAGGCGCTGCGAGTGGCCGAGCCGATGTATGCCGACAGCGGCCAGTCGTGCCCGCTGGATTGGTCGGTGGGTTTTGAGTTTCGCGCCCAGACGCTGCAGCGCTACAACCCGCTGCCGTACCTGCTGCAACTGCTGCTGGAGATCCATGGGTTGCGCGAGCAGAGCGGCGCGCTGTACAGCGTGATGGCGGAGTTGTATTCCAATGCCCTGGAACATGGTGTGCTGGGCCTGGACTCACGGCTCAAGCGCGATGCGCAAGGTTTTGCACAGTATTATCATCAGCGCAATGAGCGTCTGGCGCAGCTGAGCAGTGGCTACGTGCGCGTGGATGTGCAGGTGGTACCGACCGACAAGGGCGGCAAGATGACCCTGTGCATCGAAGACAGCGGGCCGGGTTTTGATGTCGAACAGGAGCTGGCGCGGCCCTTGGAAATTGACCGTCTGTCTGGCCGAGGGCTGAACCTGGTGCGTCAACTGAGCAGCGCTGTACGCTGGTCCGAGGGCGGGCGCCGTGTCTGCGTGGAGTTTTGCTGGGAAGCTCTGGCATAATCCGCTGATTCTTGATCAAGGAGCGAGCAAGTGGCTGAGATTCATCTGGACCCCGACGTGTTGTCGGGTTTGCAGGACGTCATGGAGGGTGAGTATCCCAAACTGCTCGACACCTTCCTCGATGACTCGCAAAAGCGCATCGAAGCGCTGCGCGACGCGCGCGACGATGCCAAGGCATTGGGACGGATTGCGCACAGTTTCAAAGGCAGCAGTGGCCACCTTGGGGCGGTGCGGCTGGCGCAGCTGTGTCAGCGCCTGGAGGCTGAGTCCGTCAAGCCATCATCGGATCTGGGCGAATTGGTTGACCAGATCGATCATGAGTTCGCGTTGGTCCGGCCGCTGTATGAGTCGGAGCGCCAACGTTCAGTTTCTGAATCATCGCGCTAAACCTGGCCCGACTCTTGCTCTATCTCCACAGACTGCATCCC
The DNA here is from genome assembly GCF_023127795.1 of Pseudomonas sp. W2Jun17. NCBI lineage: Bacteria > Pseudomonadati > Pseudomonadota > Gammaproteobacteria > Pseudomonadales > Pseudomonadaceae > Pseudomonas > Pseudomonas sp. W2Jun17. Next base: position 253,285 of record NZ_SPKO01000009.1, read on the forward strand.
CGACCCCATGCAGTGGAGAACCTTACCCATGCCAGTCGCCCCCAATTCGCTCCTTCAGGCTGCCCCTGCGGCCAAGCCGTCAGCGCCTGCCGCTAACCCGCCGGTAGCGGTTGCGGCCCCGCGAGACAAGGGCGCAGGCTTTGCTCAAGTGTTTGCCAACCAGGGCGCCAAGCCGACGCTGAAGGGCGACGACACCCCCAATAAGGTCACGCGTGACAAGCCTTCCGATACCGGCGCCAACCCGGCTGCCGGCAGCGACAAGCCTGCCGCCAGCAAGCCGGCGGTTGCCGATAGCGGCAATCCCTTGCCTGCCAAGCCGTCGGCCAAGCCCGATGACAGCGCCGGCACCGAGGGCGATAAACCCAGCGATCCAGTTTTGGCGCAGTCACCTGCGGTAGACCCTGTTGTCGACCCTGCGGTAATCGCCGCCGCGACGCCGGTGGCGGTGCCTGTACAAGTGTCGGCGGTTGACGAGGACGCCAAGGCCCAGCCGGTGGTCGCTGTGGTCGAGGAGGCCTTCGACCCGCAGGCTGATCCCCTGGATGCGATGCCGGCCGTACGCCTGGCGATGGAGCAGGGCGGTCATGTGTCGGCCAGCAGCCAGACGCCGCAGAAAAGCGCAGCCGCCCCTACGGATCAACCGACCGCCGCGCAGAGCTTTGCCGCTGGCCTGGCCACGATGGTCGACCAGCAAGCCACCAAGGACAGCACCGACCAGGGTGGCGACAAGGCGTTTGGCGCGTTGATCGATGACGGCCTCAAGGACCTCAAGAACGCCAGCAGCGACACCCGCGTGGACGATTTCGCCAACCGCCTCGCCGCGCTGACCCAGGCCGCCACGCCCAAAACCGCCAACGCCTTGCCGCCGGTTGCCAATGCACCGCTGGCCATGCACCAGAGCGGCTGGACCGAAGAGGTCGTCAACCGCGTGATGTACCTCTCCAGCGCCAACCTCAAGTCTGCCGAGATCCAGTTGCAGCCGGCCGAGCTTGGGCGTCTGGATATCAAGGTCAACATGACGGCGGACCAGCAGGCCCAGGTCAATTTCATGAGCGGCCATGCGGTGGTGCGTGAAGCGCTGGAAAGCCAGTCTGGCCGCTTGCGTGAGATGTTTGCCCAGCAGGGGATGGGGCAGGTGGATGTGAATGTGTCTGACCAGTCCCGTGGGCAGGACCAGCAGCAACAGCAGGGCCAGGCGCGGGGGGTGAGCGGCAGCGGCAGGCGTGCTGACAGCGGCGACGCTGGTGGCCCTGTGGACGTGGCCGAAGTGGCGGGGCCCGTGAGCCAGAGCGTGATCGGCTCCAGCGCGGTCGACTACTACGCCTGACTTCCTGTCCAAACCCGGTCAGTGTGGGAGCTGGCTTGCCTGCGATGGCGGTGTATCAGTGACACATATGTGAACTGACCCACCGCCATCGCAGGCAAGCCAGCTCCCACATTTGATTTGGGTTGCCTTCGCGCCAGACAACTCTGGCATAACACTTGCTCTTGCCTTCCCGTAGATCTATGAATTCCCGAATAGTGACGGATTATTGGCATGGCGAAGAGCGACGACGCAGCAACTCCCCCCGCAGCAGGCAAAGGCAAGCTCAAGCTGATCCTGTTGATTGTGCTGGGCCTGCTCCTGGCCATCGGTGCCTCGATTGGCGGTACCTGGTACATCATGCACAGCAGTGCAAGCAAGCCGGCACCCGCCGCCGACGCCGCCACCAACGTCAAGCAACCGGCAATCTTTGAGCAGATGCTCCCGGCATTTGTTGCCAATTACAACGTCAACGGTCGTCAGCGCTACCTGCAGGTGAGTATTACCTTGCTGGCGCGCAACCAGGCGGACCTGGATGCCCTCAAGGTGCATATGCCGGTGATCCGCAACAACCTGGTGATGCTGTTCTCCGGGCAGGCCTTCGACAGCCTGGCCACCCCGGTCGGCCAGGAAATGCTACGCCAGAAGGTCACTGCCAGCGTGCAGGAAGTGGCCCAGAAAGAACTCGGCAAAGTCGTGGTCGAGCAGGCGCTCTTCACTAACTTCGTATTGCAGTAGGATCACGACATGGCCGTGCAAGACCTGCTGTCCCAGGATGAAATCGACGCGCTGTTGCACGGCGTGGACGATGGTCTGGTACAGACCGAAATGGCTGCCGAACCCGGCAGCGTCAAAAGTTATGACCTGACCAGCCAGGATCGCATCGTTCGTGGACGCATGCCGACCCTGGAAATGATCAACGAGCGTTTCGCCCGCTACACCCGTATCAGCATGTTCAACATGCTGCGCCGTTCGGCGGACGTGGCGGTGGGCGGCGTGCAGGTGATGAAGTTCGGTGAATACGTGCACTCGCTGTACGTGCCCACCAGCCTCAACCTGGTCAAGATCAAGCCGCTGCGCGGCACCGCGCTGTTCATCCTCGACGCCAAACTGGTGTTCAAGCTGGTGGACAACTTCTTCGGCGGCGACGGCCGTCACGCCAAGATCGAAGGGCGTGAATTCACCCCCACCGAACTGCGTGTCGTGCGCATGGTGCTGGAGCAAGCCTTCATCGACTTGAAGGAAGCCTGGCAGGCGATCATGGAAGTCAATTTCGAGTACATCAATTCGGAAGTGAACCCGGCCATGGCCAACATCGTCGGCCCCAGCGAGGCGATTGTGGTGTCGACCTTCCACATCGAGCTCGATGGCGGTGGCGGTGACCTGCACGTGACCATGCCTTACTCGATGATCGAGCCGGTGCGCGAAATGCTCGACGCCGGTTTCCAGTCCGACCTCGACGACCAGGACGAGCGCTGGGTCAAGGCCCTGCGCGAAGACCTGCTGGACGTCGACGTGCCCCTGAGCGCCACCGTGGCCCGTCGGCAGTTGCGCCTGCGCGATATTTTGCACATGCAGCCCGGGGATGTGATCCCTGTCGACCTGCCGGAAGAACTGATCATGCGCGCCAATGGCGTGCCGTCGTTCAAGGTCAAGCTCGGTTCCCACAAAGGCAACCTGGCGTTGCAAGTGGTTGAGCCGATCAACCGACGCTGATTCAACCCTAATTCATGATTGTTTGCTGCGCCGAGGACATGTAATGGCTACCGAACACGAAAACACTTCCGCCGAAGACCAGGCCCTGGCTGACGAGTGGGCCGCGGCCCTGGAAGAAACCGGCGATGTCGGCCAGGACGACATCGACGCACTGCTGGCCGCCGACGCAGCCACTGCGCCTGCCGGCAAGCGCCTGCCGATGGAAGAATTTGGCAGCGTGCCGAAGAACAACGAGCCGGTGACCCTCGACGGTCCGAACCTGGATGTGATTCTTGACATCCCCGTGTCGATTTCCATGGAAGTGGGCAGCACCGAAATCAATATCCGCAACTTGCTGCAACTCAACCAAGGCTCGGTGATCGAGTTGGACCGCCTGGCCGGTGAGCCACTGGACGTGCTGGTCAACGGCACGCTGATCGCCCACGGCGAAGTGGTGGTGGTCAATGAGAAGTTCGGCATCCGCCTGACGGACGTGATCAGCCCGAGCGAACGCATCAAGAAGTTGCGCTGAGATGAAGTACTCGATGGCGGGACTGTTGCTGGCGCTGCCATTGAGCGCCCGGGCGGTGGAGCCGGTCGCGCAAGCGGCTGCGGCACCGGTGGTCGGCAGCGTCGGCGGGCAATTGACGCAGCTGGTGCTGGGCCTGTTGCTGGTGATCGGCTTGATCTTTGTGCTGGCCTGGCTGATGCGCCGCGTACAGCGCATCGGCCCGGGCAATGGCCAGGTGATCGAGCTGGTCGGTTCGCGCGCCCTCGGCCCGCGTGATCGGCTGGTGCTGGTGCAAGTCGGCGAGGAGCAGATCCTGCTTGGCATCACGCCCGGACGCATCACCCCGCTGCATGTACTCAAGACCCCGGTGGACGCGGCCAAGACCGAGACCGCCACGCCAGAATTCGCCCAGCGCCTGATGGAGTTGCTGGGCAAGGATCAGAAGGATAAGAAGTAATGCGCGTTTTGCTGACGCTCATGCTGTTGCTGGCTGCGCCGCTGGCCCTGGGCGCCGACCCGTTGTCGATCCCGGCGATCACCCTGGGTACCAACGCGGCCGGCGCGCAGGAATATTCGGTCAGTTTGCAGATCCTGCTGATCATGACCGCGCTGAGTTTTATCCCGGCCTTCGTGATGTTGATGACCAGCTTCACGCGGATCATCATCGTGTTCTCGATCCTGCGCCAGGCCCTGGGCCTGCAACAGACGCCGTCAAACCAGATCCTCACCGGCATGGCCTTGTTCCTGACGCTGTTCATCATGGCGCCGGTGTTCGACAAGGTGAACCAGCAAGCCCTGCAACCCTACCTCGCGGAAAAACTCAACGCCCAGGACGCCATCGACAAAGCCCAGGGCCCGATCAAGGACTTCATGTTGTCGCAAACCCGCTCCAGCGACCTTGAGCTGTTCATGCGCCTGTCCAAGCGTACCGACATCGCCACTCCGGACCAGGCACCCTTGACCATTCTGGTGCCGGCGTTCGTCACCTCCGAATTGAAGACCGCGTTTCAGATCGGCTTCATGATCTTTATCCCGTTTTTGATCATCGACCTGGTGGTGGCGAGCGTGCTGATGGCCATGGGTATGATGATGCTGTCGCCGTTGATCATCTCGTTACCGTTCAAGATCATGCTGTTTGTGCTGGTGGACGGCTGGGCGCTGATTATCGGCACCCTGGCCGGCAGTTTCGGAGGGATATAGGGCCATGACCCCAGAAGTCGCCGTCGACCTGTTCCGCGAAGCGCTGTGGCTGACCACCCTGATGGTCGCCGTGCTGGTGGTGCCGAGCCTGTTGGTCGGCCTGCTGGTGGCGATGTTCCAGGCGGCCACCCAGATCAACGAACAAACCCTGAGCTTTCTGCCGCGCCTGTTGGTGATGCTGGTGACCCTTATCGTCGCCGGCCCGTGGCTGGTGCAAACCTTCATGGAATACATCCTGCAGTTGTACGGCAGTATTCCGCAGTTGATTGGCTGAGCCGATGCAGTCCTTGCTGGCGTTGACCGACACCCAGATCAGCACCTGGGTGGCCTCGTTTATCCTGCCGTTGTTCCGCGTCACGGCGATGTTGATGGCCATGCCGGTGTTCGGCACCACCCTGGTTCCGCGTCGCGTGCGTTTGTACTTTGCCGTGGCGATCACCGTGGTGATCGTGCCGGGCCTGCCACCGATGCCGCCGGTCAATGCGCTGGACCTCAGCGCCTTGCTGTTGATCGCCGAACAGATCCTGATCGGCGCCATGCTGGGGTTTTCCCTGACCTTGTTTTTCCAAGCCTTTGTGGTGGCCGGGCAAATCATCTCGATCCAGATGGGCATGGGCTTCGCCTCCATGGTCGACCCCACCAACGGCGTGTCGGCGGCAGTGATCGGGCAATTTCTGACCATGCTGGTGACCTTGCTGTTCCTGGCCATGAACGGACACCTGGTGGCGTTCGAGGTGCTGACCGAGAGTTTCACCACCTTGCCGGTGGGCGCAGGCTTGGTGGTCAACCACTTCTGGGAACTGGTGGGGCGCCTCGGTTGGGTACTCGGCGCGGCGCTGTTGCTGGTGTTGCCGGCGATCACGGCGCTGCTGGTGGTCAATATCGCGTTTGGCGTGATGACCCGTGCGGCGCCGCAACTGAACATCTTCTCGATTGGTTTCCCGCTGACCCTGGTGTTGGGCATGGGGATTTTCTGGGTCGGCCTGGCCGACATTCTCAATCAGTATCAACCGCTGGCCACCGATGCCCTGCAGTTCTTACGTGATCTGGCACGGGCGCGCTGAGCCATGGCCGAAAGCGAGAGTGGTCAGGACAAAACAGAAGACCCCACGGAGAAACGTAAAAAGGACTCCAGGGAAAAGGGCGAGATTGCACGCTCCAAAGAGCTCAACACCTTTGCCACCATGATCGCCGGTGCCGGTGCCTTGCTGATCTACGGCGGGGGCCTGGCGCTGGACTTGCTGGAGATGATGAAACACAACTTCAGCTTGCCTCGCGAAGTGTTGCTCAACCCCGACGCCATGGGCCAGTACCTGCTGCACTCAGGCAAAATCGCCCTGTTGGCGGTGCAACCGATCTTGATCACCTTGCTGCTCGCCGCGCTGATCGGCCCCGTTGCTCTCGGCGGCTGGTTGTTTGCCGCGGGCAGCATGGCGCCCAAGTTCAGCCGCATGAACCCCGGCGCGGGGCTCAAGCGCATGTTCTCCGCCAAGGCCCTGATTGAATTGCTCAAGGCCCTGGCCAAGTTTTTCCTGATTCTGTTCGTGGCGTTGGCGGTGTTGTCGTCCGACATCGACGACTTGTTGCGTATCGCCCATGAGCCGCTGGAGTCGGCGATCATCCACAGCGTGCAGGTGGTGGGCTGGAGCGCGCTGTGGATGGCCCTCGGGCTGATCCTGATTGCGGCCGTGGATGCGCCGATCCAGCTGTGGGAAAGCCACAAGAAACTGCTGATGACCAAGCAGGAAGTGCGTGACGAACACAAGGATCAGGAAGGCCGGCCCGAGGTCAAGCAACGCATTCGCCAGCTGCAGCGCGAAATGTCCCAGCGCAAGATGATGGCTTCGGTACCCGACGCCGACGTGATCATCACCAACCCGACCCACTACGCCGTGGCCCTCAAGTACGACCCGGAGAAGGGTGGCGCACCGATGCTGTTGGCCAAGGGCAGCGACTTCACCGCCCTGAAAATCCGCGAAATCGCCGTGGCCAACGACATTCTGCTGCTGGAATCGCCGGCGCTGGCGCGCTCGATTTTCTATTCCACCGACCTCGACCAGGAAATCCCTGCCGGGTTGTACCTGGCCGTTGCACAGGTACTGGCCTACGTTTACCAAATCCGCCAATACCGCGCCGGCAAGGGCAAGCGGCCTGATCCGCTCAAGGATTTGCCGATACCGCCGGATTTGCGTCGCGACACCTGATTCTTCTCTGACCTGTCAACTTTGACAGTAGCCATTACGCCGCCTTCACTGTTTGATACAGCGATGAGGCGCGCAGCCATGCGCGGCTTGGGAGGCGGTGATGGATAGGGGCACGGTCAGGTGGTTCGATGCGGTCAAGGGCATTGGTTTTATTGCTCGGGATCGCGATGGCAATGCGGTTGCCGTCCAATCGACGAATGTCAAATGCGCCGAACCCCCGCAAGCGCCTGCCGAGCAGCGCAAACCCCGCAAACGCAAAAAGTCAGGGGATGCATGATCCGCAACATTGCCATGCCTACACTCACTGGAAGCCCGCGTCTACCTGTCAACTTTGACAGTAGCCAAAGGGCGCTGCCCGCTGTTTTATTAACCTCCATGCACTGCGCGTATGTAGTAAACGAGATGCAGGGAGAGCGGTTGTGAAGGTGGTTACGGGTACGGTCAGGTATTACGTCTGGCTCAGAGGCGATTGGTTGATCAAGCCCGATGGCGGGGGAGAGGATGTGTTTATCAATGGCAGAGACTGGCGTTGCACTGCGCTGTGGTTTGGCAAGCGCATGGAGTTCCAAATGGTCCATCGACCCGAGGGTATTTATGCGTTGCCCGTCAAACTGTGCAACCCAGGTGAACCGGGTCTCAAGTGAAGTGTAGGGAGAATGGCAATGGCAACTGGCACGGTGAAGTGGTTTAACGCGGAGAAGGGGTTTGGTTTTATTACCCAAGATGATGGAGGGCCCGATGTGTTTGCCCATTACTCGGCAATTGCGACGGCTGGGTACAAAAGCCTGGAGGAGAATCAAAAAGTAGAGTTTGACATCACGCAAGGTCCAAAAGGCCCACAGGCTGAGAATATACGGCCAGTTTAGAAACTGAATCACACGTGGGAGCTGGCTTGCCTGCGATGGCTGACTCACAGCCAATATCCCAGTGGCTGACACACCGCAATCGCAGGCAAGCCAGCTCCCACCCTTGTCCGTATTATCCGCTGCTTGCTTTGCCCGCCATTGTGGCGCCAAGGTGCAGGCTATCAGCCAGTAATTGCGCCAGTTCGATCAACTGCGCAACACCAGTGGTGTACGGAGACTAGAGAGCCGGTTTCCTAGGGGCAACCCCAAATCCTTGTCAGAAATTTCCTCGATAGCCCCGGCTTTACACAGATCAAATGTGGGAGGGGGCTTGCTCCCGATAGCGGTGAATCAGCCAAACATCAGTGCCTGACACTCAGCAATCGGGAGCAAGCCCCCTCCCACATTTGGATTGATTTACACCCGGTGGCCCGGGGTGTTTGTGAGGTTCTCCGGGCCCAAAAGCAAAGTTGGAAGGCTTCTTGCAACCCCGCCTCCAAGTCGCCTCCCAGCGTCAAAACTTTGCTTCAAGGACACGAGGAATACCGGTGGTAGATCGCTCTCAAATGCTCAACACGGCCCGTGGCACCCTGACTGACCTGTCGCGGGGCAATCTGGGTGTGCCGTTGTTGTTGCTGGTGATGCTGGCAATGATGATGTTGCCGATGCCGCCGTTCCTGCTCGATGTGTTCTTCACCTTCAACATTGCCCTGTCTGTCGTCGTGCTGCTGGTCTGCGTGTACGCGCTGCGGCCGCTGGATTTCGCGGTATTCCCGACCATTCTGCTGGTGGCGACCCTGCTGCGCCTGGCGCTGAACGTGGCGTCCACGCGGGTGGTGATGCTTCACGGCCAGGACGGCCACGCTGCCGCCGGCAAGGTGATCCAGGCGTTCGGCGAGGTGGTGATCGGCGGCAACTACGTGGTCGGTATCGTCGTGTTCGCGATCCTGATGATCATCAACTTCGTGGTGGTGACCAAGGGCGCCGGGCGGATTTCCGAGGTGAGCGCGCGGTTTACCCTCGACGCCATGCCCGGCAAACAGATGGCCATCGACGCCGACCTCAACGCCGGCCTGATCGACCAGAACCAGGCCAAGTCACGCCGGGCGGAAGTCGCCCAGGAAGCCGAGTTCTACGGCTCCATGGACGGTGCCAGCAAATTTGTGCGCGGTGACGCCATCGCCGGCCTGCTGATTCTGTTTATCAACCTGATCGGCGGCATGGCCGTCGGTATCTTCCAGCACGGCATGACCTTCGGCGATGCGGGCAAGGTGTACGCCTTGCTGACCATCGGTGACGGTTTAGTGGCGCAATTGCCATCACTGTTGTTATCGACAGCTGCGGCCATCATGGTTACCCGCGCTTCGGGCTCCGAAGACATGGGCAAGCAGATCAGCCGCCAGATGTTCGCCTCGCCCAAGGCCCTGGCCGTGGCGGCGGGCATCATGGCGATCATGGGCATCGTGCCGGGTATGCCCCACTTCTCGTTCCTGAGCATGGCGGCCCTGGCCGGCGGCGCAGCTTACCTGTTCTGGAAAAAGCAGAACGCGGTCAAGGTCCAGGCCCAGCAAGAGATTGCCCGCCAGCAGGATCTGCTGCCATCCCCGGCCCGCGCCCAGGAAACCAAGGAGCTGGGCTGGGACGATGTGACCCCGATCGACATGATCGGCCTGGAAGTCGGCTACCGCCTGATCCCGCTGGTGGACCGCAACCAGGGCGGGCAATTGCTGGCGCGGATCAAGGGCGTGCGCAAGAAGCTGTCCCAGGACCTGGGCTTCTTGATGCCCACCGTGCATATCCGCGACAACCTCGACCTGGCCCCCAGTGCCTACCGCCTGACCCTGATGGGCGTGATCCTGGCCGAAGCCGAGATCTACCCGGATCGCGAGCTGGCGATCAACCCCGGGCAGGTGTTCGGCACGCTCAACGGCATTACCGCCAAAGATCCGGCTTTTGGCCTGGAAGCGGTGTGGATCGAAGTCAGCCAGCGCAGTCAGGCTCAATCGCTGGGTTACACCGTGGTGGATGCCAGCACCGTGGTTGCCACGCACCTCAACCAGATTCTCTACAAGCACTCCCACGAGCTGATCGGTCATGAGGAAGTCCAGCAATTGATGGGCTTGCTGGCCAAATCCTCACCGAAACTGGCCGAAGAGCTGGTGCCGGGTGTCCTGACACTGTCGCAGTTGCTCAAGGTGCTGCAAGCGCTGTTGGCCGAGCAGGTGCCGGTACGTGACATTCGCAGCATTGCCGAGGCCATCGCCAACAATGCCGCCAAGAGTCAAGATACTGCCGCTCTGGTGGCGGCGGTGCGCGTCGGATTGTCCCGTGCAATCGTGCAAAGCATTGTAGGCATTGAGTCCGAGCTGCCTGTGATCACCCTGGAACCCAGGTTGGAACAAATATTGCTCAATAGTATTCAGAAGGCAGGGCAAGGCCAGGAAGAGGGCGTTTTGCTGGAGCCGAGCATGGCTGAAAAGCTGCAGCGTTCGTTGATCGACGCCGCACAGCGCCAGGAAATGCAAGGCAACCCGGTGATCCTGCTGGTGGCCGGCCCGGTTCGGGCGATGTTGTCGCGGTTTGGACGCCTGGCTGTACCGAATTTGCACGTGTTGGCTTACCAGGAAATTCCTGACAATAAGCAAGTGACTATCGTCGCGACAGTTGGGCCCAATGGCTGAGGTAGTGGGTTATGCAAGTTAAGCGTTTTTTCGCCGCCGATATGCGTCAGGCCATGAAACTGGTCCGTGATGAGCTGGGCGCCGATGCCGCGATTATCGGTAACCGTCGGATTGCCGGCGGTGTCGAGCTGACGGCTGCCCTGGATTACACCCCCCAGGCGCTGGCCCCGCGCGTGCCGAACATGGAACTCGAAGACGAGCTGCGCAAGACCGCCTCGCGCATTGTGTCGGCCCAGGCTGAACTGAGTATGCGTGGCGACAGCGATGCCAGCACCAATCGCCAATTGTTCGCCGGCCTGCCGTTGACCGCCGCCGAGCCGCTGGTAGAGCCGACATTTGTCGAACCGCCGCGTCCAGCCGCGCCCGCCCCGGCTGCTGCTGTCGACCAGCGTGTGTTCGATTCGATGCGCTTTGAACTCAATGGCCTGCGTGAACTGCTGGAAGTGCAGCTGGGCTCGTTGGCCTGGACGCAACTGCAAGGCAGCAAGCCCCAGCAAGCCAACCTGTGGCGCCGCCTGCAACGCATCGGCTTGTCCGGCCCTTTGTCCCGCGACCTGCTGGCCTTGACCGCCGAAGTCGAAGAGCCGCGTCAGGCCTGGCGCATGTTGCTGGCGCACTTGGCGCGCATGATCGCCACCCCGGAAATCGAACCCCTGGAAGAGGGCGGTGTGATTGCCATGGTCGGCCCCGCCGGCATGGGCAAGACCACCACCCTGGCCAAGCTGGCCGCACGCTACGTACTCAAGTACGGCGCACAGAATATCGCCCTGGTGAGCATGGACAGCTACCGCATCGGCGCCCAGGAGCAGCTCAAGACCCTGGGCCGCATCCTCAATGTGCCGGTGACGCACGTCGATCCGGGCCAGTCCCTGGCCAATGCCCTCGACCCGTTGCTGCGCAAGCGCGTGGTGCTGATCGATACCGCCGGCCTGCAAGCCAGCGACCCGGCCCTGCGTATGCAGCTCGAAAGCCTGGCCGGGCGTGGCATCAAGTCGAAAAACTACCTGGTGCTTGCAACCACCAGCCAGAAACAGGTTCTTACCGCCGCGTACCATAGTTACAAACGCTGCGGTCTGGCCGGCTGCATCCTCACCAAGCTCGACGAAACCGCGAGCCTGGGCGAAGTGTTGAGCCTGGCCATCAGTCATGAATTACCGGTCGCCTACCTGACCGACGGGCCGCGGATCCCTGATGATCTGCATCTGCCGCGCCGTCATCAGTTGGTCAGCCGTGCCGTCAGTGTGCAAATGCAAGAAGAGCCTAGCGAGGAAGCGATGGCCGATATGTTCGCCGACCTTTACCACCACCCGGCAAAACGGGTCGGTTGAGGCAGGATGAACACCGTGAAATGTACCTACATCGATGGTCTGCAAGCGTTTCAAGCGGCCAAGCCATGTAGCCTGCGTCTAAGCAAGACAAGGTAAAGAAATAAAATGGGCAGCATGCATCCCGTACAGGTGATCGCGGTGACCGGCGGCAAAGGTGGCGTCGGCAAAACTAACGTGTCAGTGAATTTGTCCCTGGCCCTGGCAGAGCTTGGCCGTCGCGTCATGCTGCTGGATGCTGATTTGGGCTTGGCGAACGTGGACGTTCTGCTGGGGCTGACACCCAAACATACCCTTGCCGATGTGATCGAGGGCCGCTGTGAGCTGCGCGATGTGCTGCTCCAGGGGCCCGGTGGCATTCGTATCGTGCCGGCTGCCTCGGGCACCCAGAGCATGGTGCACCTGAGCCCCGCGCAACATGCCGGGCTGATCCAGGCCTTCAGTGATATCGGCGACAACCTCGACGTGCTGGTGATCGACACCGCCGCCGGGATCGGCGAATCGGTGGTCAGCTTTGTGCGCGCCGCGCAGGAGGTGCTGCTGGTGGTGTGCGACGAACCCACTTCCATCACCGACGCCTATGCGCTGATCAAACTGCTTAACCGTGACTACGGCATGAACCGCTTTCGCGTGCTGGCCAACATGGCCCAGAGCCCGCAGGAAGGGCGCAACCTGTTCGCCAAGTTGACCAAGGTCACGGATCGCTTCCTCGATGTGGCTTTACAATACGTCGGCGCAGTTCCCTATGACGAGTGTGTGCGCAAGGCCGTGCAAAAGCAGCGTGCGGTCTACGAAGCGTTCCCTCGTTCGAAATGCGCACTGGCGTTCAAGGCCATTGCCCAGAAGGTCGATACCTGGCCGTTGCCCGCCAATCCGCGTGGGCATCTGGAGTTTTTCGTCGAGCGTTTGGTGCATCAGACGAGTGCGGGACCGGTGCTATGACATCCAGCGGCTACAACCTTTACAAAAAGTCGGCACGTGACAGCCAGGGCGAATTGATCGAGCGCTATGCGCCTCTGGTCAAGCGCATTGCCTATCACCTGTTGGCGCGCCTGCCGGCGAGCGTGCAGGTCGAGGACTTGATCCAGGCTGGCATGATCGGCCTGCTTGAAGTGTCGACCAAATACGACGCGAGCAAGGGTGCGAGTTTCGAGACGTATGCGGGTATCCGTATTCGTGGCGCAATGCTCGACGAGGTGCGTAAAGGCGATTGGGCGCCGCGTTCGGTACACCGCAATACCCGCATGGTCAGTGATGCAATTCGTGCAATTGAAGCAAAAACCGGTCGTGACGCTAAAGATCATGAAGTTGCGGCCGAACTCCAATTGAGTCTCGACGATTACTACGGGATTTTGAACGATACCTTGGGCAGCCGCCTGTTCAGTTTCGACGACCTTTTACAGGACGGCGAACACGAAGGGCTGCACGAGGACGGCGCGAGTGCACATCTTGAACCGTCGCGCGATCTGGAAGATGAACGTTTCCAGAAAGCGTTGGCGGACGCGATTGCCAACTTGCCGGAGCGTGAGCGCCTGGTGCTGGCGCTGTACTACGACGAAGAGCTGAACCTCAAGGAAATCGGTGAGGTCCTGGGGGTCAGCGAGTCGCGTGTCAGCCAATTGCATAGCCAGTGCGCAGCCCGCTTGCGGGGGCGATTGGGAGAGTGGCGCGCGCGCTGACAGGCAGTGTGGGGACACTGCAGACGCTACCGCGAAACCGCAGGGTTTTGCGGGTGAGTACCGTGGTGCCCTGGGCAGTCCTTTTTGTGTAACGCCTGTTGATTGAAATGGCGCGTCCAGGTGCTGGGCGCGTTTAAGACTGCTTGGAGGTCGAATTGGACAAGAACATGAAAATCCTCATCGTTGATGACTTCTCAACGATGCGGCGGATCATTAAAAATCTGTTGCGTGACCTTGGGTTCACCAACACGGTCGAGGCGGATGACGGCATTACGGCGATTCCGATCCTCAACAGCGGGAGCATCGACTTTCTGGTAACCGACTGGAACATGCCGGGTATGACCGGTATCGACCTGCTGCGCCATGTGCGTGCCGATGAAAAACTGCGCAGTCTGCCTGTGCTGATGGTGACCGCCGAAGCCAAGCGTGAACAGATCATCGAAGCCGCCCAAGCCGGGGTCAACGGTTACGTGGTCAAGCCATTCACGGCACAGGCCTTGAAAGAGAAGATCGAGAAAATCTTCGAACGCATCCACGGCTAATGCCATCGCGGGGGAGCTATGGAGCATAACGAAACGTCACAGGGCGACTTTGAGTCGACCCTGAAAAAACATGCTCACCAGTTGGTCGACAGCCTGGAAAAAGGCCAGTTCGCCGATGCGGTGCAGTTGATCCATGAGCTTAACCAGACCCGTGACCGCGGCCTGTACCAGGAAGTGGGCAAGCTCACACGCGAGCTGCACAGTGCGATCGTCAATTTCCAGATTGACCCGCGCATGCCCCAGGCCGAAGAAATTTCCCAGATCACCGATGCCACTGAGCGCCTGTCGTATGTGGTCAGGCTGACCGAGGCCGCTGCCAACCGCACCATGGACCTGGTGGAAAACGCCACGCCTCTGGTCAACGGCATGGCCAGCGAAGCCCAGGCCCTGAGCCTTGACTGGGGCCGCTTCATGCGCCGTGAAGTGGGCGCTGAGGAATTTCGTGAGTTGGCGCGTCGGGTCGACGGTTTCCTGTCGCGCAGCGAGCAAGAGAACCGCACGGTGGCCAGCAACCTCAACGACATCCTGCTGGCCCAGGATTACCAGGACCTCACCGGCCAGGTGATCAAGCGCGTGACCCAGTTGGTCACCGAAGTGGAAAGCAACTTGCTCAAATTGGTGCTGATGGCCGGCCAGGTCGACCGTTTTGCCGGCATCGAGCACGACCGCGAAGCGATCCTCTCGGAAAAAGATCCACAAAAACATCTCGCCAAGGGTGAAGGTCCGCAGATTCATGCCGATAAACGTGAAGACGTTATGTCAGGTCAGGATGACGTAGATGACCTGTTATCCAGTTTAGGCTTCTAAGGAGCACACCCATGAGCTTCGGCGCCGATGAAGAAATCCTTCAGGATTTCCTTGTAGAGGCCGGCGAAATTCTAGAGCAACTGTCCGAGCAACTGGTCGAGCTGGAAAGCCGACCGGATGATGCGAACCTGCTCAATGCAATTTTTCGCGGTTTTCACACTGTAAAAGGGGGCGCCGGCTTCCTCCAGCTCCATGAACTGGTGGAGTGCTGCCACATCGCCGAGAACGTGTTCGACATCCTGCGCAAGGGTGAGCGTCACGTTGATTCGGAATTGATGGACGTGATTCTCGAAGCACTGGATGCGGTCAACGGCATGTTCAGCCAGGTGCGTGAACGTGCGCCGATCACGGCGGCTACCCCGGAACTGCTGGCCGCCCTGGCGCGCCTGGCTGAACCGGCTGCTGCTGCGCCGGTTGTGCAAGCGGCGCCTGAGCCGGTGGTAGAAGCCGAGCCGGACGTGACCGACAGCGAGTTCGAACAGCTGCTCGACTCGCTCAATGCGGTCAAGGCCGAGGCCGAAGGCCCGGCGGCGCCTGTCGCCACGCCGACCAGCGAAGACATTACCGACGCAGAATTCGAATCCTTGCTCGACCAGTTGCATGGCAAGGGCCAGTTCGCGGCCGATGCCGTGGCCCCTGTGGCGCCGCCGCAAGTGCCGGATGCCAATGCCAGCACCGACATTACCGACGATGAGTTCGAAGCACTGCTCGACCAACTGCATGGCAAAGGCACCTTTGTGGCCGAAGCCCTGCCGGAAGTCGCAGCCACGGCTGCCGCCCCGACCACCAAGGCTGGGCCTGCCGACGACGGGCTGATCTCCGATCACGAGTTCGAAGCGCTGCTGGACGAGCTGCACGGTAAAGGCAAGTTCACCGAAGTGGCCCCGGCTGCCGCCGCAGCGGTCGCCACTGCCGCACCGGCGGCTGCCAAAGCGCCTGCGCCAGTCGCCAAACCGGCACCCGCGCCGGCACCTGCCCGTGCAGCGGCACCGGCCGCGGCGGAAAAGCCCGCCAGTGAAGCCGAAACCACCGTGCGCGTCGATACCGCACGCCTGGACGACATCATGAACATGGTCGGCGAACTGGTGCTGGTGCGTAACCGCCTGGTGCGCCTGGGCCTGAACAGCGGCGACGAAGCCATGCAAAAGGCCGTGTCGAACCTCGATGTGGTCACCGCCGACTTGCAAACCGCCGTGATGAAAACGCGGATGCAGCCGATCAAGAAAGTCTTTGGCCGCTTCCCGCGCCTGGTCCGCGATCTGGCGCGCCAGCTCAAGAAAGAAATCAACCTGGAACTGGTGGGCGAAGAAACCGACCTGGATAAAAACCTGGTCGAGGCCCTCGCCGACCCGCTGGTCCACTTGGTGCGCAACGCTGTCGACCACGGGGTAGAAACCCCGGAAGAACGCGAAGCCGCCGGCAAGTCGCGTAACGGCAAGGTGATCCTGGCTGCAGAGCAAGAGGGCGACCACATCCTGCTGTCGATCACCGATGACGGCAAAGGCATGGACCCGACCATCTTGCGCAATATCGCGGTCAAGCGCGGCGTGATGGACAAGGACGCCGCCGACCGCCTGACCGACACCGAGTGCTACAACCTGATCTTCGCCCCGGGCTTCTCGACCAAGACCGAGATTTCCGACGTGTCCGGCCGTGGCGTCGGCATGGACGTGGTGAAAACCAAGATCAGCCAGCTCAACGGCTCGATCAACATCTACTCGACCAAGGGCCAGGGCTCCAAGATCGTCATCAAGGTGCCGTTGACCCTGGCGATCATGCCGACCCTGATGGTGATGCTGGGCAACCAGGCGTTCGCTTTCCCGCTGGTCAACGTCAACGAAATTTTCCACCTCGACCTGTCGCGCACCAACGTGGTGGACGGCCAGGAAGTGGTGATCGTGCGCGACAAGGCATTGCCATTGTTCTACCTCAAGCGTTGGCTGGTGGCGTCGGCCAAGCATGAAGAGCAGCGTGAAGGCCATGTGGTGATTCTGTCTGTGGGCACCCAGCGCATCGGCTTTGTGGTCGATCAACTGGTGGGCCAGGAAGAAGTGGTGATCAAGCCTTTGGGCAAGATGCTGCAGGGCACCCCGGGCATGTCGGGCGCGACCATTACCGGTGACGGTCGGATCGCGTTGATTCTCGATGTTCCAAGCATGCTCAAGCGTTACGCCGCACGGCGTATTTGATTCTGGTGGGGCAGGGCGGTCATGCCCGCCCCACCTAACGGAGTGTTTATGGCAGTCAAGGTCCTGGTGGTGGACGATTCGGGTTTCTTCCGCCGCCGCGTCTCGGAAATTCTTTCCGCCGATCCAACGATCCAGGTGGTCGGCACGGCCACCAACGGTAAAGAGGCGATCGATCAGGCCATCGCGTTGAAGCCGGACGTGATCACCATGGACTACGAGATGCCAATGATGGACGGCATTACCGCCGTGCGTCATATCATGCAGCGCTGCCCCACCCCGGTATTGATGTTCTCGTCGCTGACTCACGAAGGCGCACGGGTGACCCTCGACGCGCTGGATGCCGGCGCGGTGGACTTTCTGCCGAAGAATTTCGAAGACATCTCGCGCAACCCCGACAAGGTCAAGCAGATGCTGTGCGAGAAGGTGCACAGCATTTCCCGCAGTAACCGTCGTAGCCTGTTCAGTGCACCTGCGCCGGCACCTGCGCCTGCGCCCGTAGCGGCTGCACCGACCTCATCGTTTGCACGCCCGGCCCCTGCGCCGGTGGCTCGGCCTGCGGTGGCGCCGGTACGTGCCGCCGCTGCACCGAGCACCCATTCGCCAGCGCCCAAGCGCAAGGCTTACAAGCTGGTTGCCATCGGTACCTCCACCGGCGGCCCGGTGGCCTTGCAGCGGGTGTTGACCCAGCTGCCGGCCAACTTCCCGGCGCCGATTGTGCTGGTGCAGCACATGCCCGCGGCGTTCACCAAGGCGTTCGCCGAGCGCCTGGACAAGCTGTGCCGGATCACCGTCAAGGAAGCCGAGGATGGCGACATCCTGCGTCCTGGCCTGGCGCTGCTGGCGCCGGGTGGCAAGCAGATGATGGTGGACGGCCGTGGTGCGATCAAAATCCTGCCGGGCGACGAGCGCTTGAACTACAAGCCGTGTGTGGATATCACCTTCGGTTCGGCGGCCAGGTCCTACGGTGACAAAGTTCTGGCGGTGGTGCTCACCGGCATGGGCGCCGATGGCCGTGAAGGCGCACGCCTGCTCAAGCAGGGCGGCAGCGCCATCTGGGCCCAGGACGAAGCCAGCTGTGTGATCTATGGCATGCCCATGGCCATCGTCAAGGCTGACCTGGCTGACGCGGTCTACAGCCTGGACGACATCGGCAAGCATCTGGTGGAGGCCTGCCTCTGATGGATGTCTTGAGCCTGATCGGGATCACCATGGCGTTTGTCGCCATCATCGGCGGCAACTACCTCGAAGGCGGCCACCTCGGCGCCCTGGCCAATGGCCCGGCGGCGCTGATCGTGATCGGTGGCACCGTGGGCGCGGCGCTGTTGCAGTCGCCGTTGAGCTCGTTCAAGCGGGCCATGCAGATCCTGGTGTGGATCATTTTCCCGCCACGGGTCGACCTGCCCGGCGGCATCGACCGCGTGGTCAATTGGAGCCTCACTGCCCGCAAGGAAGGTTTGCTGGGTCTGGAAGGCGTGGCCGATGCCGAGCCCGACAGCTACGCACGCAAGGGCCTGCAATTGCTGGTGGACGGCGCTGAGCCGGAAGCGATCCGCAGCATCCTGGAGGTGGATTTCTACACCCAGGAAAGCCGTGACATCAATGCGGCCAAAGTCTTTGAAAGCATGGGTGGCTACGCGCCGACCATCGGCATCATCGGCGCGGTGATGGGCCTGATCCACGTGATGGGCAACCTGGCTGATCCTTCGCAACTGGGCAGCGGTATTGCCGTGGCGTTTGTGGCGACCATCTACGGCGTGGCCAGTGCCAACCTGGTGCTGTTGCCGGTGGCCAGCAAGCTCAAGTCAATTGCCATGCGCCAGTCGCGTTATCGCGAAATGCTGCTTGAAGGCATCCTCTCGATTGCCGAGGGCGAGAACCCGCGCTCCATCGAATTGAAGCTCCAGGGCTTCATGGATTGATGGGGAGGAACCGCCTGTGAGCCGTCGCCGTCGCGAGCCTGAAGAACATGTCAACCACGAGCGCTGGCTGGTGTCCTACGCGGACTTCATCACCTTGTTGTTTGCGTTTTTCGTGGTGATGTATTCGATTTCGTCGGTCAACGAAGGCAAGTACAAGATCATTTCCCAGGCGCTGGTGGGCGTGTTCAACGATACCGAGCGTGCGCTAAAGCCGATTCCCATCGGTGACGAGCGGCCCAAGACCGTCACCCCGGCCAAGCCGCTGGTTAACGACAGCGATGAGATCGCTGCCGGTGTCGGCGGCACCAGTGACCCGCTCAAAAGCATCGCCGATGACATCAGTGCCGCCTTTGGTGACCTGATCAGTTCCAATCAGATGACCGTACGCGGCAACGAGTTGTGGGTGGAGATCGAACTCAACTCCAGCCTGTTGTTTGCCAGTGCCGATGCGTTGCCCAGTGACCAGGCGTTCACCATCATCGACAAGGTGGCGGCGATCCTTAAACCGTTTGAAAACCCGATCCATGTGGAAGGCTTCACCGACAATTTTCCCATCAGCACCGCGCAGTACCCGACCAACTGGGAACTGTCATCGGCCCGTGCATCGAGCATCGTGCGCATGTTGGCCATGCAGGGTGTGAACCCTCAGCGACTGGCGTCGGTGGGCTATGGTGAATTCCAGCCGGTGGCCAATAACGCCACGGCGGAAGGGCGGGCACGCAACCGCCGGGTGGTGCTGGTGGTGTCGCGCAACCTGGATGTACGTCGCAGCCTGACCGGCACCGGCACGGCCAATGCAACACCGGATGCGGCGTTGAAGCGCGCTGGCACACAAACTGCACCGGCCCCTGTAAAGTCGCCGGTTCGGGCAAGCGCCGTCAATTCTCCGTCACCGGCTCAATAACCTTATGCCATGTCTCGGTCGCGCCTGTGCCCACCGGGAGGAACCAACCGAATGAGAGTCTGGGCAGTTGCCAATCAAAAGGGTGGAGTCGGCAAGACCACCACCTCCATCGCCTTAGCCGGCTTGCTGGCCGAAGCGGGCAAGCGTGTGGTCGTGGTCGACCTCGACCCCCACGGTTCCATGACCAGCTATTTCGGTTACGACCCGGATGCGCTGGAACACAGCTGCTATGACCTGTTCCTGCACAAGGGCAGCGTGCCGGCGGATTTGCCCGGGCAATTGCTGCTGCCCACCAGCAACGAGAGCATTTCGCTGTTGCCGTCGAGCACCGCGCTGGCCACCCTTGAGCGCCAGTCGCCGGGGCAGAGCGGCCTGGGCCTGGTGATCGCCAAGACCCTGGCGCAGCTGTGGCAGGATTTCGACTACGCGATCATCGACAGCCCGCCGTTGCTGGGCGTGCTGATGGTCAACGCCCTGGCGGCCAGCCAACAATTGGTGATCCCGGTACAAACCGAGCACCTGGCGGTCAAGGGCCTGGAACGCATGGTCAGCACCCTGGCGATGATCAACCGTTCGCGCAAACAGGCGCTGCCGTTCAGCATCGTGCCGACGTTGTTCGACCGCCGTACCCAGGCATCCCTCAGCACTTTGCGTGTATTGCGCGATGCCTATCCGGACACCATCTGGAACGGCTACATCCCCGTGGATACGCGCCTGCGTGATGCCAGCCGTGCGGGGCTCACGCCGTCGCAGTTCGATGGCAAGAGCCGTGGTGTGCTGGCCTACCGTGCGTTGCTCAAGCATCTGCTGTCGCAGCAGCTTGTGGCGCAGGTGGCGTGATGAACCGTCCTGTCGAATTCAAGACCCGGCCGCAACTGGCGCTGGAATCCTACCTGGATGCCCTGCTGCAGGATGCGACTGACGAAGCGCTGCCGGAACCGATTCTGATACTTGAGCCTGCTGTCGAGCCTGACACTACGCTGGACGATTTCCAGCAGGCCGTCATGGAAGAGCAGGCGCGTGATGCGCAGGCGGTGGAGGCTCCAGTCGTGGTGCCGATCACCCCTGCGGTGGTGGCGCCGATGGTGGTCGAACCGGTGGTGGACGTGCACCTGCCGCCGAGTATCACGCCACCGCCGGTAACCGGTGACGGCCGCCCGGCGTGGGCGGCCGAGCCGTTCGAGTGCCTGCTGTTCGACGTCGCCGGCTTGACCCTGGCAGTGCCGCTGGTGTGCCTGGGCTCGATCTATTCTTTGGAAGGCCAGGAGCTGACACCGCTGTTTGGTCAGCCGGAGTGGTTTCTCGGCATCCTGCCCAGCCAGGCCGGCAACCTCAAGGTGCTGGACACCGCGCGCTGGGTGATGCCCGACCGCTACCGCGACGATTTCCGCCAGGGCCTGCAATACGTGATTTCGGTGCAGGGCTACGAATGGGGGCTGGCGGTGCATCAAGTCAGCCGCTCGTTGCGCCTGGACCCCAATGAAATCAAATGGCGCAGCCACCGCGGCCAGCGCCCCTGGCTGGCGGGCACCGTGATTGAGCACATGTGCGCATTGCTGGATGTCGCTGAACTGGCCGAGTTGATTGCCAGCGGTGCGGTCAAGGCGATGCCACAGAACAAACGTAGTTGATTGAACAATAAGGGCCGTGCGGTTGCGCGGCGCAATAGCATACACGCCGTCGATAGCGGCATTTGAAGGGGTTACACGAATGAACAAGTCAGCGTCCGCACAAGGTTTGGATGATCCGATCCTGCAATGGGTTACCTTCAAACTCGACAACGAGACCTACGGCATCAACGTGATGCGCGTGCAGGAAGTGCTGCGCTACACCGAGATCGCTCCGGTACCGGGTGCACCGAGCTATGTGCTGGGCATCATCAATCTGCGTGGCAATGTGGTGACAGTCATCGACACCCGCCAGCGTTTTGGCCTGGACACGGTTGAAGTCAGCGACAACACCCGTATTGTGATCATCGAAGCCGACAAGCAAGTGGTCGGGATCATGGTCGACAGCGTGGCCGAAGTGGTTTACCTGCGCCAATCGGAAGTGGAAACCGCACCGAATGTCGGTAACGAAGAATCGGCCAAGTTCATCCAGGGCGTGTGCAACAAGAACAACGAACTGCTGATCCTGGTTGAGCTGGACAAGATGATGAGCGAAGAAGAGTGGTCGGAACTGGAGAGCATCTGATTGTTCCTTGAGGCAGCGGTGATTGTCCTGGCCCTGTTGTGGGCCGGGACCTTGGCGTTTGTACTGCGCTATATGCGTCAGCAACGGGAATTGGCCTTGCAACAGGCCGAACGCGATGCCGTGCGTGATCGGCGCATTCTGGAGCTGGTCAAGCGCGTGGATCATTACCAGCAGAGTGCGGTGCGGGTCGGCGATGAAGTGCATGAACTGCGCGCGATTCTCGGGCCTTTGCCGGATAAGTTGGTGCAATTGGAACAGCGCGACCCTTCGAACCTGTCCTTTGCCCAGGCGGCCAAGCTGGTGGGGATGGGGGCGACGGTGGACGAACTGACCCAGTCGTGCGGCTTGACCCAGGCCGAGGCGCAGTTGATGAGCAAATTGCACAAGAGCTGATTCGGCTGCGCTTGCTGGGTTCATGTGGGAGGGGCTTGCCCTCGATAGCGGCCTGGCAACCGACGCTTCTCTGCCTGACACCCTGCGACCAAACTGTGGGAGCTGGCTTGCCTGCGATGGCGGCCTGATAGCCGACATTTATCTACCTGACACCCCTCAGTCCAAATGTGGGAGCTGGCTTGCCTGCGATGACGGCCTTACAGCTGACACAGTTATACCGAGTACATATCCATTCCTGCGGTAACGGCCACTTAGGGTTCCGCTTTTACAGCGGGTCACTTTTGGAAAAGAGCCCGGAATGCCGGCCCAGCCAAATTCCAGCCAGCGTGGTTTAACGGGGCGCCTAAGATCAAAAGCAGATCAAGATCAAGGGCGTCTCGCTTCGCATCGTGGTTACCTTTGGGCGGCAGATTGGACATCTCTGTCGATTGAGCCGCCGCCATCGCAGGCAAGCCAGCTCCCACAGTTTGATCTGCGTACATCAATCAATTTTCTCCATCCACAGACTTTTCCCGTTCTCCAAGGGTCAACATCCTTCAAGCACCTTGACCCAGGAGATACCCTCAAATGACTACCCCCAAAGCCCTGTTGATCCTTCACGGCAAACAAGCCCTGAACGAGGACGTGCGTGCCGCCGTGCTGGCCCGACGTGAGCAGGGTTGGGAGTTGGCGGTGCGGGTGACGTGGGAGGGTGGTGATGCCCAGCGGCTGGTCGATGAAGCCCTGGCTGACGGCTACACCCATATCATCGCCGGCGGCGGCGACGGTACGCTGCGCGATGTGGCCGAGGCCATGGCGCTGGCCAAGGCCGACGCCAGCCTGGTGTTGATGCCCCTGGGCACCGCCAATGACTTTGCCAAGGCCGCGGGCGTGCCGTTGGAACCGGCCGGCGCCCTGGCGTTGCTTGACGTCGAGCCCAAGGCCATCGACCTCGGCCAGGTGGGCGGGCAGATCTTCCTGAACATGGCCACCGGCGGTTTCGGTAGCCAGGTCACGGCCAACACCTCCGAAGACCTGAAGAAAGTCCTAGGCGGCGCCGCCTACCTGTTCACCGGTTTGTCGCGCTTCAGTGAATTGAAGGCCGCCTACGGGGAGCTGGAAGGCCCGGATTTCCACTGGAAAGGCGAGCTGCTCGCGCTGGGTATCGGCAACGGTCGCCAGGCCGGTGGCGGGCATGTCCTGTGCCCCGGCGCATTGGCCGATGATGGATTGCTCGACGTCAGCATCCTGCCAGCCCCCCAGGAAGTGGTCGGCACCCTGCGTGAATTGATGAACAATGGCTGGGGGCTGGACACCATGTTCGTTCGCGCACGTCTGCCATGGGTCAATATCAAGGTCGCCCAAGGCTTGTACATCAACCTCGATGGCGAGCCGCTGGAAGGCGACGACCTGCATTTCGAAGCGTTGCCCAAGGCGCTTCGCGTGCATCTGCCGCTGGGTTCGCCGTTAGTCGTCCAGGCTGATGATTTGCTCACGCACGGCGAATAACACCAGGCCCGCCACGTCGAAAATCTGCAAGCGCTTCATGATCTGCGAGCGATGGGCCTCCACGGTCTTGATGCTCAAGCCCAGGCCATGGGCGATTTCCCGAGTGGACTTGCCACGTACGATCAAACGCAAAATCTCCAGTTGCCGCGCCGTCAGATTATGGCTGTGGGCAACGGGGGCGCTGGGGCTCTGGCTGCGGATCAGCGCCTGGTTGATCACCGTGTGGGCGATGGCGGGGCTCAGGTAGCGTTCGTTGTTACGCAGGGCCAGCAGGGCATGTTCCAGCTCGTTGGCGGTGGTGTCCTTGAGCAGGTAGCCGTGGGCTCCGGACTCCAGCGCGCGCATGATCAGGTCTGGTTCGGTGTGCATCGACAGAATCAGCACCTTGCAGTTGGGGTAAAAGCGCTTGAGTTGCTGCAAGGCATCCAGCCCACCGGTGTGCCGCATCGACAGATCGAGCAGCACGATATCCGGCTGCAAGGCGCTGTATTGCGCCAGCAGTTGTGCGCCATCGCTGGCTTCGCCGATGACGCTGTAGCCGGGAATATCCAGAATCAGCGCACGCACACCGGCGCGAATCAGTGCGTGGTCATCCACCAGGAGTAAATTGCAGGTCACTCGAGAACCTTAGGGGCGCTGGCCCGTTCGAGAGCGCGGGGCGCCCAGGGGAAAAGTGCGTTGATACGGGTGCCGTTGCCAGGCTGGCTGCTGATGGAAAAGGTGCCCCCCAGCTGGTGTGTCCGTTCGCACATACCGGCCATGCCCCGTTGGCCTTCCCGGCCCGGGTCGGGGGCAGGCGAGAACCCCTGGCCGTCATCGCAGATCATCAGCGACAGGCCTTCAGGCAGGCGTTGCAGGCGCACCAGCAGGTTGCGCGCCTTTGCATGGCGAAGCATGTTGGTCACCGCTTCCTGGGTGATGCGAAAGGCCGCCACGGCCACTTCTTCGGGGATGCCGGTGAGCCGTTGCTGACACTCCAGGCTCCAGCACACCTGGGTGTTTTCCAGGGTCTTGAGCAGGTGCGCGCGCAGGCTGGCTTCCAGGCCCAGGCTGGTCAGTTGGCGGGGGTTGAGGATGGCGCAGACGTCGCGCACCTTGGCCAGGGTTTCATTGAGCGTATTGCACAGCACCGTGCAATGGGTGTTCAGGTCCGGGGGCAGGCGGCGCTGCAACCATTCGCTTTGCAGTTTGGCGGCGGTCAGCAGTTGGCCGATATCGTCATGCAGTTCGCGGCTGAGCCGGTGGCGTTCGTTCTCCTGCACTTGCAGCAAGCGGTCGGCCAGCTCCTGGGGCTCGAACTTGATGGCTTTGCGCGAATTCCACTGTTGCAGCCCCACCACCACCAGCGTGGCGAAGTTGAGCAGCAGGATCGGCAACGGCAGCGGCGCGTCCTGCAGATAGGCCCACAGGCTGCCCAGCAATGAGCACAGGCACAGCGCAAGGGTGAGTCGGCGCACATGGCTGCGGGACACGGACCTGGCGATAAGTGACTTGAAACTGGCGTACATAGCGGATGGAGCCAATGAGGGTTCACTGCGGTGAGGCCGGTTGACCGGGCTCTGTTTGGAGTGCGCTGCCAAATCGTCTTTAAGCATGTTGAAGTTAAATCACTTCGAGCGGGGCATAGTACCACCCCGCTTACCGTTGGTCGCCTGATTGGTTTATGGCCCACACAAATACTCTGGCCGTTAATCCCAGAGTTGAAAGCGGAAAGTTGTATTAACGAAGTTGGTTTGTATAATTATTACATTGATGGCTAATTGATATTTTCCCATTGCGTCCAAGCCGGTCGTTTTTAGATAACTCGGCAGTTAAATACGACCTGCACGACGCTCACGACCCATGATGCAGATGCTGCGGCGGTGTACGGCTCAAATCCTTTTGCGGGATCTGCAAGGCAACCGTTGCGATCAATGAAGTTTGCTCGCTGTCATCCAGGCTCAGTTCACCGGTGCGGGTGTCGATCAGTTCCAGTTGCCAGGCCAGCAGGGTCAGGCAGTCATGCAGCGCGTCCAGCGCCTCGTCATGCAACTGCAGAGGGCTTTGGGCATTGGCGATCAGATTTTGCAGATGCCCCGAGAACTCGCTGATTGCCTGCAGCGCCAGGCCATCGGCTTTTTCAGCCAGTTTGGCCAAGCTGGCTTTCATGCAGTCGATGGCGTCGCTGTCGTTGCGGATCAAGTGCAGATGGCTCAAACACTCTTCGGATTTGCCCAGAAGCAGTTGAGCCTCGCCCAGAAACGCGAGAAGTGCTGTTTGCCATTCGTTTGCGCTATTCATCATGCAAGTCTCCGCAACGTAAGGTCGGGTGATGAGATGTCGCACCGGGTGAATGGCTTAAAACTAGCGCTGAAATACGACTTGGACTTGTAGGTCGCTTCCGATGTTTCAGTAGGACGTTTATTGAAATGCTCACGAAAGTCGTATGTAGCCCCTGGGGTGCGGGATGACACGACTTCAGTTGCCGATACGTGAGTGCCTGAAAGGCCCGTGGGCCAAGGGCTGGGGATGGCAAACAAAAGCCTGACTCCATTCATGCAATGAGAATGGCGTCACATTAATGGCTATTAGATATCGCGAATATCAGGTTGGGCCTGATTGCGTATAGGGGAACCCCCTATATGGTGGAACTGCACGTCGGTTCGACTGTCGCGCACGGCGCCTTGAAACAGTATTAAGGGCCGAAGCAGTAAAGCATGATGTCAGTGTGACATCAATGGATTTACATGGCATTTTATTGGGGTCAAGGTCCGGCGCTTGCCGCCGATAATGTACCTATACGACTGCACACCCTCTCAACGCGCCTGCGGCGTGTACACCAGGAGCTTTTAATGGCCGGCATTCTCGACACGGTAGATCAACGCACGCAATTGGTGGGTGAGAATCGCCTGGAAATTCTCATGTTCCGCCTCTTCGGTCGGCAGTTGTTCGCGATCAACGTGTTCAAAGTGCAGGAAGTGCTGCAGTTACCCAAGCTGACCCTGATGCCCCAGCGCCACCCATTCGTGTGCGGGGTGGTCAACCTGCGGGGCCAGACCTTGCCGGTGATCGACTTGTCCCAGGCCATCGGTATGCGCCCTTTGGTGCCGGGGCCCAACAGCACCATCATCGTCACCGAATACAACCGTTCGGTGCAGGCGTTTCTGGTGGGCGGCGTTGACCGCATCGTCAACATGAACTGGGAAGCCATCCTGCCGCCGCCGACCAGCGCCGGTCGCCAGCACTACCTTACTGCCATCAGCAAGGTCGATGACCAGTTGGTGGAAATCATCGACGTGGAAAAAGTCCTCGCCGAGATCGTGCCCTATAACGCCAAGGTCTCGCGGGAAAAACTCGAAGACCCGGTGCTCGAACGTGCCCGTGGTCGCGAAGTGCTGCTGGTGGACGACTCCAACGTGGCCCTGTCGCAGTTGCGCGATACCCTGGGACAGTTGGGGGTGAAGATGCACATCGCCAGCGACGGTCTCAAGGCGTTGAACATGCTCAAAGCCTGGGCCGACAGCGGCCAGGTGATGACCGACAAGCTGCTGATGATCTTCACCGACGCCGAAATGCCCGAGATGGACGGCTACCGCCTCACCACCGAAATCCGCAACGACCCGCGCCTGCGCGGCCTCTATGTGGTGCTGCACACCTCGCTGTCGGGCAGCTTCAATGAGTCAATGGTGAAAAAGGTCGGCTGCGACAATTTCCTCTCCAAATTCCAGCCGGACAAGCTGGTGGATGTGGTGCGCGAGCGACTGATGTTGGACGAAGTGCCCGCCTGACTTTAGGATGACACTTTGTTTCCCAGGAAGGCAGGCCCATGCTTCGTCTCAGCGCGTTGTACCGTTACCCCCTCAAATCCGGCAAGGCCGAAGCCTTGCAGCACATCGGCCTGGATAAACTCGGCCTGCAAGGGGATCGACGTTGGATGCTGGTGGACGAAGCCAGTGGGCGGTTCCTGACGCAGCGGGCGGTGGCGAAGATGAGCCAACTGTCGGCGCTGTGGAACGACGCGGGCGGCCTGACCTTGAGTTCGCCGGGCTACTCATCGTTGGAGGTGGCGTTGCCGGAGGGTGCCAGTGAACTGCGCGGCGTGACCATCTGGCGCGACACCCTGCGCGTACCCGATGCTGGCGATGAGGCGGCCGCCTGGGTCAGCGAGTTTATCGGCAAGCCTACGCGCCTGGTGCAGCTTCCCCTGGAACGTGCGCGCACCACCGAAGCCGGCTACGGCAAGGATGACGACAAGGTCGGCTTTGCCGACGGCTACCCGCTGTTACTGATCGGCCAAGGCTCCCTGGATGACTTGTGTGAGAAGATCGGCCGCCCGATGGAGATGCTGCGTTTTCGTCCCAACCTGGTGATCGAAGGCGCCCAAGCCTTTGCCGAGGATGGCTGGAAGCGCTTGCGCATCGGCGATGTGGAGTTCCGGGTGGTCAAGCCGTGCTCGCGTTGCATCCTCACCACCATTGATCCCCGCACCGGCGAGCGCAGCCCCGACCGCGAACCCTTCGCGACGCTGGAGACCTATCGCAAGACCGAGAAGGGCGCGATGTTCGGCCAGAACCTGGTCAACGATGGCATCGGCCACTTGGAAGTCGGGATGCCGGTGACGGTCCTGGAATAAAAAATGCCCGTCTCGCTGGAGACGGGCATTTTTGTTTACCTGTGATACTTAGCCGCGGTATTCACACAGGTAAGCGGTGTCTACGGCGACCTTCAACTGGAACTTGCTGTTGGCCGGTACGTTGAACTGGCTGCCGGCGGCGAAGGTTTCCCACTCGGCGTCGGGCAGTTTGACAATCAGTGCGCCGCAGACCACATGCATGATTTCACGCTGGGCGGTACCGAATTCGTATTCACCCGGAGCCATCACGCCGATGGTCGCCGGACCTTCTGCAGTGCCGAAAGCGATCGACTTGACGGTGCCGTCGAAGTACTCGTTGACTTTGAACATGGGTGAATCCTCGGAAAAAGGGTCTGGAAAGGTCGGCCAGTATGCCCAAGCCCACGGGAGCTGCCTAGACCGGCAAAATCAACGGTAACAGGCGTGCGGTGTTACGCGCGTCTTCCAGGGCGCGATGCTGTTGGCCATTGAACTGCATCCCCGCCAATTGCAGCGCACCATTGAGCCCCAGTGGTTTGTCCAGGCGCCGGGCCTTGGCAAAGCGTTGCTTGAGGTTCACATGGGGCGTTTGCCCCAGGGCGCTGGACAGGCCATGGCGCTGCCATTCGAGTTCAAGTTGCACGCGATCGTAATCACCCCAGCTGGCCCAGCCTTCCAGGCGTGCCTGGTGCTGGCCCAGCCAGCGCTCGAACAGCGGCCACACCTCGGTGATCGGTGTGGCTGCGTCGATATTGGCTTGGGTGATATGGGTCAGCTTGCGGCAAAAGGGCGTCAGCAACGGCCGTCGCAGTGGCCGCACAAAGCGCTGAAAGTGATCCAGTTCGCGGCCCTGGCGGTTGACCAGGCTGGCGCCGATCTCGATGACTTCCATCTCCGTCACGGGCCAACCGCCGTCATCCGTTGTGGCTTCAAGGTCAATAATCAGCCAATGAGGCATGGTGCAGGTTCCCGTACTCGTCCCTTTCTGATGGGGATAGAGCGTAGCCCGGCCCTGTAGTTCCGCCTAGGGCGTTATTCGATCTGTAGCAAAACCTGACGATTGCGCACCTGATCGCCCGCCATGACCTGCACCGCCTTGACGATGCCGTCGATCCCGGCCTTCAGCGGGTGCTCCATTTTCATCGCTTCGAGCACCAGCAACAGTTGGCCTTTGGTGACTGTGTCGCCGACGCTGACCTGGATATCGACAATGGCGCCATCCATCGGCGCCTTGACCGTGCCACTGCTGGCATCCACCTGGCGGCTGGCGACCTGCTGGGTGCGGTTGGTCACCTTCACGCCGGGCAGCCACAGTTGGGTATCGTCGATGTAGTAGGCGGTACGCCGCCGGATGCCGTTGAGCACCCAGGTGGCCCAGCGACCGTCGATGGTGAGTTGCAGGTCGTCGGCACTCACGGTGTGGGTTTGGCCATTGACCTCCAGGCGGTAGGTGCACGGCACATTGGCGGTGTTGCGCCATCCCGCCAGGCCTTGGGGATGCTGGTCGGCGCTGTGCCGGTAAAACAGCGCTGCGGCCAGGCTGAGCTGTTCAGTCGATGGCGCTTGGGGCAGTAGCTGGCCGAAGCGTTCGGCGATAAAGGCGGTGCTGAACTCGCCGGCGATAAAATCCGGCTGCTTGAGCAAATCAACCAAAAACCGCTGATTGGTGGTGACACCCAGTAGCACGTTGTCTTCCACTGCCCGCAGCAACTTTCGGCGAGCTTCTTCGCGAGTGGCGCCGTGGGCGATGATCTTGCCCAGCATCGGGTCGTAGAACGGGCTGATGGTTTCGCCTTCGCGTAGGCCATGGTCGATGCGCACGCAGGCGGCAGGCTCCCAGCGCAGCACCTCACCGGTTTGCGGCAGGAAGCCCTGGGCCGGGTCTTCGGCGTACAGGCGTACTTCCATGGCGTGGCCGCTCAGCACCACATCGGCTTGTGCCAGCGGCAGAGGCTGGCCGGCGGCGATGTGCAGTTGCCAGGCCACCAGATCGAGGCCGGTGATCAGCTCGGTCACCGGGTGTTCGACTTGCAGGCGCGTGTTCATTTCCAGGAAATAAAACCGACCATTGCGATCGAGCAGAAACTCCACGGTACCGGCGCCGACGTAGCTCACCGCCCGCCCGGCCTTGAGCGCCGCGTCGCCCATGGCCTGGCGCAGTTCGGGCGTCATCACGGGGCAGGGCGCTTCTTCGATGACTTTCTGATGGCGGCGCTGGATCGAGCAGTCGCGCTCGCCCAGGTAGATCAGGTTGCCATGGCGGTCGCCGAACACTTGCACCTCAACGTGGCGCGGGTCGATCAGGGCCTGCTCAAGAATCAGTTCGTCGCTGCCAAAAGCGTTCATTGCCTCGGAGCGCGCAGTGCGCAGTTGCTCCAGCAGCTGTTCAGGTTGGTGTACCAGGCGCATGCCACGCCCGCCGCCACCGGCGCTGGCCTTGATCATCAGCGGGAAGCCGATGCGCTCGGCTTCCTGTTGCAGCGTGGCGTCGTCCTGGGCGCTGCCTTGGTAACCGGCGATACAGGGCACACCGGCGTCGAGCATGGCGATCTTCGACAGGCGCTTGCTGCCCATCAGCTCGATGGCTTCGCTGCTGGGGCCGATGAAAACGATATGGGCGTTCTGACAGGCGCGGGCGAAGTCGGGGTTTTCCGAAAGGAAGCCGTAGCCGGGGTGGATGGCGTCGGCGCCGGTGCGTCGGGCGGCGTCGAGGATGGCGGCGATGTTCAGGTATGACTGTTGTACGGAAGCCTGGCCGATATTCACGGCTTCGTCGGCCATCTGCACGTGCAGGGCATGGGCGTCGGCGTCGCTGTACACGGCCACGGTGCGGTAGCCCAGGGCTTGGGCAGTGCGCTGGATACGACAGGCGATTTCGCCGCGGTTGGCGATCAGGATTTTGGTGAAGGCGGGCATTGGGTTATCCCTTACTGGATGTGGCGTGTGTTGGGGCCTCTTCGCAGGCCAGCTCCCACATTTGAAATGTGTTCCCCTGTGGGAGCTGGCTTGCCTGCGATGGCGTCATCGAGACCAACCCGGCTTTCGCTTCTGCACAAACGCCTGCGTCCCCTCAATCCCTTCCTCGCCTCTCACCGCCTCGGCAAACCACTGCGCCCCGCGGTCCAGTACAGCATCAAGCGGCTCATCCACGCTTGCCAGCAACAGGGATTTGGTTCGCGCATTGGCCCCCGGCGCGCACTGCAATACCTGCCCCAACACTTCATCCAGCCGCTGCGCCAGTGCCTGGGCATCGTGCTCGACAAAATGCACCACGCCCAAACGGCCAGCCTCGACCCCATCAAACCGCGCCGCCGTCAGCGCCAGCCGCCGTGCCTGGGTCAAGCCGATGCGCTTGACCACAAACGGCGCTATCTGCGCCGGCAACAACCCCAGGGTGGTCTCCGGCAAGCCGAACTGCGCCTTGTGTTCGGCGATCGCAATATCGCTCACACAGGCCAACCCAAACCCACCGCCCAGCACCGCGCCCTGCAGCACTACGATTACCACCTGCGGCAGCGCTTGCACCTCTTGCAGCAAGGTGCCAAACGCGCGGTTCAACGCGTGTAACTGATCCCCCGCGCCGACCAGGTCCTTCACATCGGCCCCCGCGCAGAAATGCCCCCCCGCACCGCTGATCACCACGGCGCGTACCTGTCTGTCCAATTGCGCCAGTACTGCACGCAGTTCCTTGACCATGGCCAGGCTCATTGCATTGCGGCATTCGGGCCGGTTGAGGGTGATATGCAGCACGCCGTTATGGGCTTCCAGCAGCAGGGTACTCATGGCTTTTTACCGGGCAGGGTGCCCATCAGTTTGCAGATGATGCCCAGCATGATTTCGTCGGCACCGCCGCCAATCGATACCAGGCGCACGTCGCGGTAGGCGCGGGCCACCGGGTTGTCCCACATGAAGCCCATGCCGCCCCAATATTGCAGGCAACTGTCGCTGACCTCACGGCCCAGGCGTCCGGCCTTGAGCTTGGCCATGGACGCCAGGCGAGTCACGTCCTGGCCCTTGATGTACTGCTCGGTAGCCTGGTAGACCAACGCACGCAGACACTCGATTTCGGTGGCCAGTTCGGCCAGGCGGAAGTGGATTACCTGGTTGTCGATCAGCGCCTTGCCGAAGGTCTGGCGCTCTTTGCAGTATTCGATGGTGCTGTCGATGCAGTACTCCAGGCCCTTGATCATATTGGCCGCGCCAAACAGGCGTTCTTCCTGGAACTGCAGCATCTGCATCATGAAGCCTGCTCCTTCATGGCCGATGCGGTTGCGCTGCGGCACACGCACGCCGTCGAAGAACACCTGCGCGGTTTCGGAGCTGTGCATGCCGAGCTTTTCCAGGGGCGGGCTGACGCTGATGCCCGGGGTGTTCATCGGCACCATGATCAGCGACTTGTTGATATGCGGCTTGTCATCGGAGGTGTTGGCGAGCAGGCAGATAAAGTCGGCGCTGGGCGAGTTGGTGATCCACATCTTGCTGCCGTTGATCACATAGTCGTCGCCGTCTTTACGCGCATGGGTCTTGAGCCCGGCCACGTCGGAGCCGGCGCCGGTTTCCGACACGCCGATGCAGCCGACCTGTTCACCGCTGATGGCCGGGCGCAGGAACTCCTCGCGCAATTCATCGGAGCCGAAGCGGGCCAGGGCCGGGGTGCACATGTCGGTCTGCACGCCGATGGACATGGGGATGCCGCCACAGCGGATGCTGCCGAACGCTTCGGCGGCGACGATGGAGTAGCTGTAGTCCAGGCCCATGCCGCCGAACTGCTGCGGCTTGGAAATGCCCAGCAGACCCAGGTCGCCGGCCTTGCGGAAGATCTCATGGATGGGAAAGCGCCCGGCTTTTTCCCACTCGTCGACATGGGGGTTGATCTCGCGGTCGACGAAGGCGCGCACGGTGCGGCGCAGTTCCTGGTGTTCCTGGGTGAAGATCATTTTTATTGTTCTCCTGATTAGAATCGCGCCACACCAAAGCTGTTCGGTTGCAGTTGCCTTAGTTCAGCCTCATGGCAGATATCCAGCAGGAACCCAAGCAAGGTGCGGGTATCCCGTGGATCGATCAACCCGTCATCCCACAGATTGGCGCTGCCGTAGAGCGCCGTGGACTGGCTGTCGAGCTTCTGCGCGGTGACCTGTTCGAGCATGTCCAGCACCTTTGGGTCGGGCACCAGGCCGTCCTTCAACTGCTTGGCCTCGGTGACGATGCGCAGCACCTTGCCGGCTTGCGCGCCGCCCATGACCGCTGTGCGGCTGTTGGGCCAGGCGAATATAAAGCGGGGGTCAAGGCCGCGCCCGCACATCGCATAGTTACCGGCACCGTAGGAGCCACCGACCACCACCGTGAGCTTGGGCACGCGGGCGTTGGCCACCGCCTGAATCATCTTTGCACCGTGCTTGATCACCCCTTGCTGTTCGGACTCGGTGCCAACCATGAAGCCGGTGGTGTTGTGCAGGAACAGCAGCGGCGTACGGCTCTGATCACACAGCTGGATAAACTGCGCGGCCTTGCTCGCGCCTTTCGGCGTGATAGGGCCGTTGTTGCCGATCACACCAACGGCGCGGCCCTGGATATGCAGATGGCCGCAGACGGTATGGGCGTCGAACTCGCTTTTGAACTCCAGGAAATGAGAGGCGTCGGCCAGGCGCGCGAGGATTTCGCGCACGTCGTAGGGCTTTTTCGGATCATCGGGGATCAGCCCCAGTAACTCGTCGATGGGGTACAGCGGCTCGGCATAGGTGTTTTTTACCGCTGGCGGCTGCCGGTCATTCCACGGCAGCAGGCCGACAATTTCTCGCACGATACGCACGCCATCGGCATCATTTTCCGCCAGGTATTCAGCGGTGCCGGCGGTTTGCGCGTGCATCTGCGCACCGCCCAAATCTTCGTCGCTGGCGACTTCGCCGGTGGCGGCCTTGAGCAGTGGTGGCCCGGCAAGGAACAGCTTGGCCTTGCCGCGCACCACCACCACGTAATCCGACAAGCCCGGCTGATAGGCACCGCCTGCCGTGGCCGAGCCATGCACCACGGTGATCTGCGGCAGGCCCATCGCCGACATGCGCGCCTGGTTGGCAAAGCTGCGCGCGCCTTCGACGAAAATATCGGCGGCATAATTGAGGTTGGCGCCGCCGCTTTCGGCGAGGGTCACCACCGGCAGTTTGTTCTCCATGGCGATCTGTTGCAGGCGCAGGGATTTCTTCAGGCCCGAGGGGGAAATGGTGCCGCCCTTGATCGCGCTGTTGTTGGCCACCACCAACATACGCACGCCGCTGACATAGCCGATGCCGGCGATCAGCCCGCCACCGGCGGCGCTGCCGTCCTTGTCGTCGTGGAGTTTGTAGCCGGCCAGGCTGGCCAGTTCCAGAAACGGCGCGCCCGGGTCGAGCAGCAGGTTGAGGCGCTCGCGGGGCAGCAATTGGCCGCGCTTGTCGAACTTGGGCCTGGCCTCCTCAGCCTTGGCCAGCAGGTTGTGTTCCAGTTGATGCAACTGGGCAATGGCGGCCAGCATGGCGGCGCGATTCTGCGTGAACTGTGGGCTGTGGGGATCGACCAGGGTTTCAATCGTCGGCATCGCGTTATTGCTCCGTCTTGAGCACATCCGGCAGATAGGCCCGGTGGAACCCATTGAAGGGTTGGCTCGGCGCCTGCGCCTTGTGCAGCGGCCATGCCCGACTGCCCAGGCTGGCGGCACCGTCGATGCGCAGCGTGCTGCCGCTGACAAAGGCCGCGGCCGGGCTGAGTAGAAAAACGATGGCCGCGCTGACTTCCGACTCGGTGCCGATGCGTTTGAGCGGCACATGCTCGCGCAAGGTGGGGATCACGGCCTTGAACGCGCCTTCATAGGTGTCCATGCCGCTGGAGGCAATCCAGCCGGGCGCCACGGCGTTGACGCGCACCCCGGCATAGCCCCATTCAAACGCGGCGGTCTTGGTGAAATTATCCATGCCCGCGCGCGCTGCGCCGGAATGGCCCATGCCGGGCATACCGCCCCACATGTCGGCGAGCATGTTGACGATTGATCCACCGTGCTTGCTCATCGACTGGTTGAACACTTCCCGCGCCACCAGGAAACCACCCACCAGGTTGGTGCGCAGTACGGTTTCAAAGCCCTTTTGGTTGATGGCGGCCAGGGGCGAGGGGTATTGGCCGCCGGCGTTATTGACCAGGCCATGGATGGGTCCATGGTCGTGCAGAATCTGCGTGACCAGCGCCTTCACCGCCTCTTCATCACGAATATCACAGACATGCCAATGGGCGACGCCGCCATCTTCGACAATTTCCGCTGCGACCTTCTGCAGTTTTTCCGGCTTGCGACCCACCAGGATCACGCGAGCGCCCAAGGCCGCCAGCTCATGGGCGGTGCAGCGGCCAATGCCACTGCCGCCTCCGGTGACAATCACGGTTTGCCCCTGGAACAGGTCGGCTTTGAAGATCGAGTCGAAGGCCACGGCGACGGTCCTTTAGGTGAGTTGGTCGGCAATGTGTTGCGGCACGGCGATGGGGATTTCCAGCAGTTGCTGGGCAAAGGCTTTGCCTTGCGGGTCGATGCGCAGGCTGGCGATACCACCGCCGCCCAGGGCATTTTCCAGCAGGAAATTCAGGCTGTGGCTGCCGGGTAGATACCAGCGCTCGACGCGGCCGTGAAGGGGGTCGAGCACGTGGCTCATCCAGTCGACGATCACCTCCCGGGTCAGCGTTTCGGCGATCCATGGCAGGTAGTCGGGGTGGCGGGCGATCACGCCGATATTGCTGTGGTTGCCCTTGTCACCGGAGCGCGCCACGGCGAGTTTCACCAGGGGCACGCTGGCGTCGGCGCGGCCTTGGGGTTTGGGCGGTTCGATGGGGGCAGCGGGCGTGCGTAGGGAGAGCGCGGCGGGCAGTTCGACGGCATGGCGTTGGCCTTGATAATCGATGCTCAGTGCACAGGCCGCCTTGTCGATCAGAAACGAAAACAGCCGAATCAACGGGTAGACCGTAGGCCGCCCGCCGACGATGCCGGTGAGCCCCGGCGCCATGCCGGTGGCCGCTTGCGCGATCTCGCGGGCGAACAGCACCAGGGCCTGTTTGCTCGGGTGCCTCACGGCCAGTTTCATCACCACTTCGCGGCAATCCTCACGCCGGGCATGGGCGCCGTAGGTGGCTTCGCTGCCCAGCAGCTCAATGTTCACGTCGGTGTAGGGCGCCCAACCGCGTTGGCTGAACAGTTGCTCGGTCTTGTTGATGATCGCCTGGCTGACCCGCTCGGCCTTGGCCACCGCGTCGATCCCGGCAAGCAGGCAACTGGCGGTACAGCGGAAACCATCAGGATAGGTGGCGCTGACCTTGTACTGATCGGTGGGTGGCAGCCCCTTGGCGCCGTGCACGCGCACTGAATGCTTGCCTTGCTGCTGCAACTTGACCTGGCTGAAATCGCAGATCACATCCGGCAGCAGATAGGCGCGCGGATCAGCGATTTCATACAGCAGCTGTTCGGCCACGCTGAGTTCACTGATCAGGCCGCCGCTGCCTTCGACTTTGTTGACGGTGAACTGGCCGTCGGCGCTGACTTCGACGATGGGGAAGCCGATGTGCTCGTAGTCCGGTACGTCGCGCCAATCGGTGAAATTGCCGCCGGTGCACTGGGCACCGCATTCGATGATATGCCCGGCCAGGGCGGCCTGGGCCAGATGATCGTAGTTTTGCCATGACCAGTTGAACTCGTGCACCAAGGCCGCGCTGACCACCGCGCTGTCGACCACTCGGCCGGTGATGACGATATCGGCGCCAAGCCCCAGGGCCTGGGCAATCCCCGGCGCGCCGAGGTAGGCATTGGCGGACACGCACAAAGGTGGCAGCGGGGCGCCATTGAACATGTCGGTGACGTTGGGCAGGTGTTTGAGTTGGGGGTGCAGGTCATCGCCGAGCAGCACCGCGATTTTCAGCGCAATGCCGGCCTGGTCGCAGGCCGCTTGCAGGGCGGCGGCGCAGGCCTGGGGGTTGATGCCGCCGGCATTGCTGATCACGCGGATGCCCTGGCGTTGGAGATCCGCCAGCAAGGGCGTGAGGACCTCGACAAAGTCCGTGGCGTAACCGGCCTTGGGGTCTTTCATGCGTGCTCCGGCGAGAATCGACATGGTGACTTCCGCCAGGTAGTCGAACACCAGGTAATCCAGGGCGCCGCCTTGCACCAATTGAGCGGCCGCCGTGCAGGTGTCACCCCAGAAGGCGCTGGCGCAGCCGATACGAACCGTTTTGCTCATGAGAAATCCTTCCTCCAGGGGCTGGCGTCGAGACTACCAAGCAAGCGCTTGTTTTGTAAACTGTGCGCACAAGTTTTACCCAAGCGCTTGCTTGGGTGGCGGCCACGGCCTAAATTGCCGCCCAAGATGTCAGCACAAGTGAAGGAGAGCAGCATGGATGAGCACAAAGCCCTGGGGGTGATGCGCGCCATGGTCGCCGGTGGCCGATTGACCGACCCCGAGAGCGCCCGGGGCAAATTGCTGCAAACCGCGGCTCACCTGTTTCGCAACAAGGGTTTTGAGCGCACTACCGTGCGTGACCTTGCCAGCGCCGTGGGCATACAGTCGGGCAGCATCTTTCATCATTTCAAGAGCAAGGACGAGATTCTGCGGGCGGTGATGGAAGAAACCATCCACTACAACACCGCAATGATGCGCGCCGCGCTGGAAGAGGCGAGCACTGTGCGCGAGCGTGTGCTGGCGCTGATTCGCTGCGAGTTGCAGTCGATCATGGGCGGCAGCGGCGAGGCCATGGCGGTGCTGGTCTACGAATGGCGTTCGCTGTCGGCCGAGGGCCAGGCCCAGGTGCTGGCCTTGCGCGACGTTTATGAAGATATCTGGTTGCAGGTATTGGGTGAGGCCAAGACCGCCGGGTATATCCGCGGTGACGTGTTTATTACTCGGCGCTTCCTGACGGGCGCGTTGTCCTGGACCACTACCTGGTTCCGTACCCAGGGCAGCCTGACCCTTGAAGAATTGGCCGAAGAGGCTCTGCTGATGGTGTTAAAGGCGGATTGAGGTGCACGTTATTAATTTGAGGGCGAACGTTGTCTCCCCCGATAAAAACGCCTAGCTTAGCGCCATCAGAATATTCAACGGTGTGTGCCTCGATGTTTTCGCCATGGCGGCTGGCTGCAGGACTTGCATTATGGGCACTGGGCAGCGCCGCGTGGACGCAGGCGGGCGCTGCGCAATTGGTGAGGATCGGCGCGGCGCACTTTCCGCCTTACACCGTACGTCCTGAACAAGGTGCCGATACCGGTTTGCTGCCGCAATTGATCGAGGCCCTGAACGCTGCGCAAACCGACTACCAGTTTGTCTTGGTACCCACATCTATTCCCCGGCGTTTCCGCGATTTCGAGCAAGGCCGGGTCGACATGGCGATTTTCGAGAATCCGTCCTGGGGCTGGCGGGATATTGCCCATACCAGCGTCGACATGGGCCTGGAAGACGCAGAAATCTTCGTCGCCCAACGTCAGCCAGGTCGCGACGAAAGCTATTTTGCCGACCTTGCCGGCAAGCGCCTGGCAGTCTTCAGCGGCTATCACTATGCCTTTGCGGGTTTCAACCCCGATCCCAGGAACATGGCCCAGCACTTCAACGCCACCTTGACTTATTCCCATGACAGCAACCTGTTGATGGTCGCGCGTGGGCGTGCCGATATTGCCTTGGTGACGCGTTCGTATCTGAGTGATTTTCTGGTGCGCAATGTGGACATGGCCGGGCAATTTCTGGTGTCCGAGCGCATTGACCAGGTGTATCACCATTACGCGTTGCTGCGGCCCAAGGCACCGATCACGGCAGAGGCGTTTTCCGCATTGCTCAAGGGCTTGCGGGACAATGGGCAGATGCTGAAGATTTTCGAGCCGTATCGTATTGATCTGACGCCAGTGCCCTGAGGGGGATTTGAAACCTTTTTGATGGGGCCGAGGGAGCTGGCTCCCGTGACGGTCGGATAGCTGGCGCATATCTACCTGACACGCCAAGATCCAAATGTGGGAGGGGGCTTGCCCCCGATGGCGGCCTAAGAGCCGACCAGGATGTTGGATCAGACCGAGTACATATCCATTCCTGCGGTAAC